>JACVZY010000033.1 GCA_014654705.1 Ignavibacteria bacterium | reverse complement strand
CGGCAGACTGGCTGCCGCTTTGATTGCTCTGATTTTTAACTTTTAATTGGCATCACTGTTCAAGAGCGGTACTCTCGTAAAAAATGGATGCTGGAACTCTGTGATAGACTTTTTGAGTTTTACCCACGCGAAATTAGCAAAATCACCGAACGCATCACTCATTTTGAGAAAATCCGCGATTTTTGGCTTCAACAACCCGATTAAATCTTACGCGTAACCTCTGCACGTTACCAAAGTACCTATGAACAAGATCGTTTTAGTGCGCGAGCATGGCGTAGGCGATAAGGGCGCAATGAGCGTGGATGCGGTTTTGGAGGTGTTTGCTTCGTTAAAGAAAGCGTAATATCGGTAGTACCTCACACAAGTGTGAAGTAGAAATAAAAGTTGAAGAGCCTCAAACCTCTGGTTCTTCATGATTTCAGTTGGAAACCTCTCCCGAGGGTACTGAAAAGATACCAATGCCATCAGACGCAGGTCGGTATCCATATCGAAAGGAGGCAGCAGTACCTCTACGCTTCCAATGGATGCCGATCTATGCCCCAGAATCACAGAATTTTTTCAACTACAACCACGTAGAAGGCTCATTTATTTCGGCAATAATGCTTGCATTTGCTTATAGATAAGTCCCGCAGCACGGCGTGGATTCAGGCGATACAGCATATCCATCAGTTTAGCGTCCTTGCCCACCAAAACGCGATAGCGGTTTTGCTCCATTGCATCAATAATAATCTCGGCTGCTTTCGCTGCCGAAAGTGTCGGGAACGAATTTTCTTGAGCTTCTGCACCGGAAGAAATTGTAACACCGGAGTTTTGCGAGATATTTGTAGCGATAGCCCCCGGGAACACCACCGTTACGCGCACACTCGTATCGGAAAGCTCCGAATGCAGCCCTTCGGTCAGAAGTTTGACTGCCGCTTTGGATGCTCCATAGATGGTTTGCCCCGGCACAGGCAGAAAGCCGCCCATGCTGGAAATGTTGACGATATGCGCTTCGGGGCGCTGGCGAAGATGCGGCAAAAATGCTTTAATCATGTACAGCGTACCGTAAAAGTTTACGTTCATCACCCGCTCAATCGCATCGAACGGCAAATCATAGAATCGCACAAAAGGCTGAATGATACCGGCATTATTGATAATGCCATCCACTGCGCCGTGCGCCGCTATCACCGATGCGGGTAGCGCTTCAATCCCCACTTTGTCGGTAATGTTCAAAATGTGCGTACTTGCCATGTTTTGCTTGTCTTTTGCCAGTGCCAGCGTTTCGGCGAGCGATGTTTCGTTCATATCCACAGCCGCAACCCGTGCGCCTTTAGCAAGCAGATGCAGCGTCAGTTCGCGCCCCATGCCGCTTCCGGCACCCGTAACGACGATAGTTTTTCCATTGGCTTTCATGGTTGTTCCCTTTTTTGAGTATTGGATAGTACAGTGAAGAATTTACGATAAATGGTCAAGGGCGAAAATACATATTCAGCAGTTTCATCAAATTTGTACGGCGCTTGTAGTTCGTACGCAGGTCGAGCAAGATTTCTTGTGTTTTTACGGTGTCAATCGTTTGCAAATGCTTCAGTGCTTCGGTGACTTGGCTATACGCATCGTTGTCAGCAATTTTCTTTTGGGTCTCAATGTGGCGCAGCAAGACCTCTTTGGCATTCTCCGGCTCAGAGCGCAATCTATTGACGGCAAATAGGTATTCCGTGCCAGATCGGAGGCTTTTTGCGTGAACCATTGCCCAGCACTCTTTCCAGCGCTCTTGCTTGTCCAAATAGTGGAAGAATTCTTCGGGGTTCTGCTTACGCAGCAGCGTTTCTAAAGGTTCCGCCCCAGCGCCAAGATATTCCGAAGCCGCCTGCAAAAGTTCAGCTTTGGGGTACGCTTGGAGAAGTTGTGTGGCAGACTTCAGATACGCTGTTGGCGGCTCCTGTATCACTGAAGCAAGCTCCAATCGGCATAGCAGAATAGCGCCACTACCGAACATTGACCAATATTTTCCGCTGGGCTTCTGAATGAAATTGTCCACAATCGTTAGTGCTTCTGCTGCTTTGTCTTGTCTTCGGTACAGTCCCACCAATTCAAGCGTTAGTGTGCTGCTATTGATATAACTTGCAAGCAGCAGCAATTCTCGCTCTGCGTCATCAAGAATCGGCGAAATGGTCTTGTAATCCAGTTCCGCATTGCCTCCATATTTTTTTGTTCGGATGGCTTGCAGAATAGTTTGTTTCAGTGCCGGCAGTTCCTCAGGCGTAAACCATTCGGCTTTGCGCTTTTCAATATTGCCGAATGCTCCGTACCCAGTCGTCCCAAGTGCATCCTGAATTTGCGCAACAATCGGCGATTTTTTGCTAACGGGAATAGAGCGAAGAAACTGCACCACATACTCATCAAACTCATCAGAAGCAAAGCCTTCGCCATCGTAATCGTCATAATCATAAAAATCACCTTCCTCAAATCCCTCGTCAATGGTCGTGATAATATCCACCAGCATAGCCCCGACGCGCTCCGGTAACATCTCCCACAAACCGCGCACACGACCGCACTGGCGCATGAGTTCTCGCTCCAGCTTGCCGTTGTCGTGCCGGAGATAATCGTTTTGGAATAGTTGTTCGATGGCACGCTCGGCGGCTTTCATCACTTTTTCAGCATCCGTTTCGTTTAGCGCACGTGTCAGTACAGTACGGCGAAAATCTTCCGGTGCATAACGCAGCACCAACTCTTGCAGTTCTTTCAAGGATAACGATTCGACGTACGCTTGAAATTCCTTGCTTGCTTCCGGCGGAGTTCCTCCATTGCCGAGAGATTGAAGCGGCAGAACACCTGTTTTTCCTGAACTTTCGTTATCTTCTTCGGGATAATCACGAATGCTATCGCCTTCGCGCATCGCTTCGAGCAGCACAGCAACGACGTGTTTGCACGTACCGCCGTCATAAGGGCAGTCGCACTCGGTTTCAACGCCGTCGCCGCCCAATGATATAATAACACCATAGAACTCCGACCCCCCAACTGTTGCCTCAAGCGTTAGGCGGTCGGTGTAGGCAATATCTTCCACAGCGCCACTACTGTAATAACTTTCGCCGCGTTGAAATATTGTCGAGCCGACCAATGAACGGAGTTGAGTCGCAGTTAAATCGGCAATAGCTTTGGGGAGTGATTTTTCGGTGGTATGAAAAAGTGCCATTGGAGAAGATGATTCCGCGTGATGAAATTATGGGGTTTTGATTCCGGCATGAAACCCCGCGAGCGCAGAAATAGCAAACCTATCCAGCTTGCCATTTTCTGCATCTCGTTTTGGTTGTGCGTCCCATTCAAGGTATGCTTTCGTCGCGTTCTTTCACCGAAATCTACACAATAAAATTGACCAACTTATTCGGCACCGTCACTACCTTTTTTGGTGTTTGCCTTCGAAGAAATTAGATATTGCCAATAAGTAAAAGCCCACCAATACTTGCTTCAAAGACGATTGCTTGAAAATTGCGCGACTCTTTGGCATTATCCATAAAAACGGAAATAATGCGTCCAATTGCCGCCGCTATCCAAGCAATGCCTATAACTTGATACAGAATTGGCTGTCGAACAACTAACAATGCTATACCAAGTGCTACAAATATTCCGCCGTATGTCGCGCGAAATTCCGAAAAGCCTGATGGATTCGATGCCTGTAAACCCGTAAATTTTGAGGCAGCATTAGGCGCGAGAAGTCCCATGCCACCTAAGATTGTGGTTATACCTGCACCCAAAAGATTACAAATATCGAAAATAGTCATGGTGCCGTTTCCCAAAATCACACAATAAAATTCACCAATTTATTGGGCACCGCCACCACCTTTTTCGGCGTTTTGCCTTCCAAGAATTTCTGCACCGTCGGGTCGGCGATGGCGATTTTCTCTAAGGTTGCAGCATCGGCATTGTTCGGAACGACGACCTTTGCACGAACTTTGCTGTTGATTTGCAGCACAATTTCGATTTCGTCCTGCACCAGTTTCGATGCGTCAAACTGAGGAAATGCCACCGTTGCGACCGATTCGGTGTGTCCCAGAATTTGCCACAGCTCTTCGCCAAGGTGCGGTGCAAACGGCGCGAGGCAGAGCACGAATGCTTCCATTGCCGCACGGGGCTTCACTTCCAGCTTAAAGAACTCATTGACGAAAATCATCATTTGCGAAACGGCGGTGTTGAAACTCAGGTTTTCAATATCTTCGCCGACTTTTTTGATGGTGTAATGCAGAACGAATGCTTGCTCTTTGGTAAGTTCCACATCCTGCACGTCGGCAGAAAGTTTGCTCGTTTCCTCGTCCGCAATCATGCGATAGGAACGGCTCAAAAACCGCGCAACGCCCTCTACACCTTTTGTTGACCAAGGTTTTGCAGCTTCCAAAGGTCCCATGAACATTTCAAATATCCGAAGCGCGTCCGCGCCGTGTTCCTTGATAACGTCGTCGGGATTGACCACATTCCCACGCGATTTCGACATCTTGACCGAATCCTCGCCCAAAATCAAGCCCTGATGAAACAGCTTTTTGAACGGTTCCGGCGTTGAGACATAGCCGTAATCAAACAAGACTTTATGCCAAAAGCGTGAGTACAAAAGGTGTAGCACGGCGTGTTCCGCACCGCCCATGTAAAGGTCAATACCTCCGTTTTCCCCTGCTCCCATCCAGTATTTTTCTAGCGTAGAATCCACAAACACCTCATCATTGCTGGGGTCTATGAAGCGCAAATAATACCAGCACGAGCCTGCCCATTGCGGCATGGTGTTGGTCTCATAACGGGCTTTTTTGCCCGTTTTTTTGTCGGTGAAGTTTATCCACTCTTCTACCTTTGCGAGCGGTGATTCGCCCGTGCCGGCGGGCTGAAAGTCGCTGACGTTCGGGAGTTGCAACGGCAGTTCATCCGCTTCCAAAGCGCGGCGTGTGCCGTCCTCGAAGAATATAATCGGAACCGGCTCGCCCCAATAGCGTTGACGAGAGAAGAGCCAGTCACGCAGTTTGTACTGCACCTTCAATTTGCCCAAACCCTCGCTTGCAAGCCACATGGTCATCCATTTTTTTGCTTTGTTCGATTCCATGCCGTCCAGCGAAACTTTGTCATTTTTAGAATTGATGGCAATCGCATTTTCGTAATCGTCATAGCCATCCTTCGTGAAGTCCCATTCTGTGCCGTCTGCGGGCTTGAGCACAATAGGAATCGGTAAGCCGAATTTCGTTGCAAAAGCGAAGTCGCGCACGTCGCCAGAAGGAACACCCATCACCGAACCCGTGCCGTAGTGCGCAAGAACGTAATCAGCGATCCAAACAGGCACTTTTTCGCCATTCACGGGATTCAGCACATACGCACCCGTAGGAACACCGCTTTTCTCTTTCGCTAATTCGGTGCGCTCAAGGTCGCTTTTGAGAGCAACAGCGCGTTTGTAGTCTTCGACGGCGGTGCGCTGCGCGTCTGTCGTGATGCGCTCCACAAGCGGATGCTCCGGCGCAAGCACGATGTAGGACACGCCAAAAATCGTATCGGGGCGCGTGGTGTAAACCGTAATCCCTTCGTCATGCCCGACGAGTGGGAATGTCACTTCCGCACCTTCGGATTTCCCAATCCAATGCTTTTGCATTTCCATTGTGGATTGGGGCCATTCTACGAGTGCCAAATCATTCAGCAAACGCTCTGCATACGCCGTGATGCGCAGCATCCATTGGCGCATCGGTCGGCGCTCGACGGTGTAGCCTTTGCTTGTCCATTCGTCCACTTCCTCGTTGGCAAGCACCGTTCCGAGTGCTTCACACCAATTCACGGGGATTTCAGCGATGAACGCAAGACGCTTCGTGTCTTGATATTCCTGAATCTGAAGCGGCGTGGTGTATTCCGCCGGAATCGGGAGTTCGCTGATAGGACGTGCCTTCTTCTGCGCTTCGTCGTACCATGAGTTGTAGATAAGCAAAAATATCCACTGCGTCCATTTGTAATAATCCGGCGTAGTGGTATTGATGACGCGCTCCCAATCGTAGCCGAAGCCGATAGACTTCAATTGGCGCGTGAAGTTCACAATGTTGTCCGCCGTTACTTTTGCGGGGTGAATGCCGGTGGTCATAGCATAACGCTCGGTCGGCAGTCCGAAGGCATCAAAGCCCATCGGATGCAGAACGTTGAAGCCTTTCATGCGTTTGTAGCGGCTGACAATATCGGTGGCAGTATAGCCTTCGGGGTGTCCGACGTGCAGTCCCGCACCGCTTGGATAGGGGAACATATCGAGGACGTAGTATTTCGGCTTGGTTGTGTCCGTTGCGGTACGAAAGGTCTGGTTTGTGTCCCAGAATTGCTGCCATTTGGCTTCGATGGATTGGTGGTTGTAGGGCATAGAGTGTTGTAATATGGAAAATTAATAAGTTGTAATCAATATATGGAGTGCATCAAGTAAAGTGCGAATATCGGTGTGAATAGATTCTTGTGACATTGCGCTAATAATTTCACTATTGCTGAACGAACAGTGAAAATGCTCTTGTAATTCTCGCTGTAATGCCGTCAGTAACTTCCTTCCATCACACATATCAAGGCGTGTTTGAGGATCATTCCATTTAGCCTGAAATTGTTGTATAGCGGATTCTGACACCTTCGAGAGGCGCATACTGTTTTTAGCGAAATACTTGATAAGTTCGGCATTAAACTCGGTAACTGCCTCATCAAGAGGCATATTACTAACAGCTTTGTAGGTCTTACGCAACATCTCGCGTGAGAGAAATGACTCATCTACAAACATTTCACGCAACCAGCGTTCCCGAATGAGTTCCGATTGCTCTTCAGCGAGTTGGTGCAATACACTTGAAACATTAAATGAATCGACTTTTGCAGAACTATCCATACTCGCTTTTTTACTCAATTCCTTGTGAACAAGTTGTTGTAATGTCGGGATATCCAAAAAGTAATTTTCAATTTGTCGCTTCGACCAATAGATAAGGCGTTCGGGATGCTTCGTAAAATAGGTTGTTCGTAGTGTTTCCATCTCTTCAGGAGATGTTTCGTCTTGGTCAAGAACCATGAAAAACGGAGTTTCTATCATTCCTAGACGTTCAAAAAGACGTAGCATCTTAAAACGCTCACCCTTTCCATTCATCGACACAAACTCAACATTGAAGGCGGTAACGCTCTTTGCATAGCCAAGACGTTGAGCAAAATGCAGTAAATACATAGCATCTGAATTGCCTTCTACAAACACATACACTTTCGGCTTGCCAGAAAGAATACTGTTGGAAAGGTTAAAACCCAGATTCTGCAACGTATCTAAAACTTCATTCCGTTCTGCAACAGGGCGAATAATACTACCTTTTTCTTCGGGACGATAGACGACCGTGAAAATATCTTCCGGCGCAAGGGCATCAATAAAGGCGATATTATGTGTCGTGATAAAGAATTGTGTTTGCTGAGATAGTTGCTTAATAATTCTTACGAAATCTCGTACTAAGGCAGGGTGCATATGGACATCGGGTTCGTCCATAAGAACAACCGATGGTTTCAGGAGCAAAATATTTGCTACTAAAATAAGCAGGTTCTGCATCCCAAGCCCCACATCAGCTGCATCATATTGTGCTTCTATGCTGTGTCCATTGACAGGAATATCTTCGGTTAAAATAAACTCGAAAACACCTTCATCGGTATTTAAGCGAACATCAACGCTTTTTATTTCGGGAAAGGCAGCCATAAGCTGCGCCGTCAGTTCTTGAAATACTTCTGGTTCGCTTTGCTTCAAATAAAAGAGTCGCCCACGTACTGTGCTGACATCGGTACGCTCGTTCATCAAATCGTTTTTGGACCGAAATGGTTCTTTGAAGGGAACAAAACTATGCGCATCAAGGAAAATCGGATGTCCATATGCAGCATAAAAATCTTTTGGTGGAATAATTGCCTGTAAAACATTAAGATTTAATTGTTCTTCTTCTTCTTGTAATAGTGTGGGAAGTGGAGCAATAGGTGATGTTACCCTTCCTTCGGTAATTTTATTGCTTTGAAATTTCCATGATCTTGTAATTTTTGTAGTAGATTGTGTGAGTTCATTTAATAATTGCTCGTTTTGATGTAGCAGAATAAAATTTTTATTCACAGTGCTTTCAGCAAAAATGACCTGCTGCCACTCATCTTTGCTGAAATGTACCTCCAAACCAATTTTCCATTCCCCCGTTCCTTGCAATTTATATGTGAGATACTTTACAAGAGTATCGGACGAGATAGAGATGTTATATTTATCCAGTTGCATCACCATTGCCATCGCCTGCAAAATACTCGTCTTGCCAGAGTTATTCGCGCCGACAAATACATTCATGCCTGCGTTACAGACAAATTCTTGATTCGCAAGCCTTTTGAAATTGGTAAATGTAATAGTTTTAATTTTCATAATCGTTGCAAAAAATTTATTCTATACCTTGCATCGTTATTTGCCATTTTCATAATCACCGCGAAAACGATTCACTCCGTTGACTTAAAAATCCTTGTAATGCGTTGTTGAGCACGAAAAAAATTCACATATATTTCTTCTAAGCGTTTACTGCTCGGGTAATTACGGACTCCGAAATAGACTGCAATCAAAGGGCAAATGCAATTCAACGCGGACAAGATATGGAACCTACCTGAACTCATTTCAAGGGCAAAGAACCATAATCCAAGCATTCCCATTGCAATAACATATCGGCAATAATTCATATAGACTTTGGGTAGTCGTTTCTGTATCCATGCGGTATCATACCCCGATTGCCCATCTTGTTGTATGATTTGTTGAGGCATAACGCTCGGAAAATTGAGAATAGAGGCGATAGACACATCTTCAAGAAATGGTACATCAAAGATTGAGATAGGATACGAATACCTTTCCCCAAATAGAGTGAACAAAGCAATACCTAGTGTTACACCAAAATTTGCAATGAGAATTGTATTGTACGTCTCGCTTTTATGCGGCACCAGAGCATTCGTTATATATGCAATACCAAATGATGGAAGGCTTGCTAATACCACAATGATACTTATACGAATGAGATACGATACTCGAATATCACTCAAAAAAGTCTGATGCACGTGCAAGATTTTCTCAAATCTATCAATATTTTGGACGTTTATCATATTTTCTCTCACTTCATACAAGACAACCTGAATTCCAAGTAAAGCAGCAATACAAAGGCTTTCTCGCCAAACAACAATCTAACTCCCCAGCACCCACGTATCCTTGCTACCGCCACCTTGTGAAGAGTTTACCACCAGCGAACCCTTGCGCAGTGCCACGCGAGTCAGTCCGCCCGGCATAACGAAAATATCTTCGCCATAGAGAATATACGGGCGCAAGTCCACGTGCCGTCCCTCAAAAACTTCGTCAACAAAAGTGGGGACACGAGAGAGAGAAATGGTCGGCTGCGCGATGTAATTACGCGGGTTTGCAGCCACTAATTCACGAAATTTTGCGTGGTCTTCTTTTGTAGCGTGCGGTCCTACCAGCATTCCATAGCCGCCGGACTCGTTGGCAGCTTTCACGACGAGTTGTTCGATGTTGTCCAGCACGTATTCGCGCTCGGCATCGTCCCAGCACACGTAGGTCGGTACATTGGGTAAAATTGCTTCTTCGTCCAAATAGTATTGAATCATTTTGGGAACGTACGCATACACAACTTTGTCGTCCGCAACCCCTGTGCCGGGCGCATTTGCCAGCGCAACGTTGCCTTTGCGGTACGCATCCATAATGCCCGGAACGCCCAAAAGCGAATCAGGATTGAAAACCGTCGGGTCCAGAAATGTATCATCCACGCGCCGATAAATCACGTCCACAGGGCGCAATCCTTTGGTGGTACGCATTTGTACTATGCCATTGACAACAACCAAATCACGCCCTTCCACAAGTTCAATACCCATTTGCCGCGCCAGAAAGGAATGCTCAAAGTAGGCAGAATTATAGATGCCCGGCGTGAGTACTGCGCAAACAGGATTCGTGCGCCCCGAAAGCCACTGCAATACGTCCAGAAGGCGCGAAGAGTAGTCATCCACGGGCACAACATTAGACGTAGCAAAGACCTCAGGAAACGTGCGCTTCATTACCTGACGATTTTCCAGAACGTAGGAAACACCGGAGGGACAGCGCAAATTATCTTCCAGCACATAGAACGTACCATCTTTGTCGCGGATAATATCCGTGCCGGTGATATGACACCATACGCCTTTGGGCGGTTCCAATCCCTTGCATTGTGGCAAAAAGGCTTTACTTGTGGAAATCACAAACTCAGGAATGACGCCGTCCTTGAGAATTTTTTGCTCATGGTAAATATCCTGCAAAAAGAGATTTAGCGCCTTGATACGTTGATATAAGCCCGTTTGGAGCTTATGCCATTCCACAGCCTCGACGATACGCGGAATGAGATCAAAGGGAAAGATTTTTTCCACACCTTCATCGTCACCATAGACATTGAAGGTAATACCCAAGTTCATAAGTGTACTCTCGGCGGCTTGCTGACGGAGGCGGATGTCGTCTGTGCCAAGCGAGTTAATTTTGTCCACCAGCTTTTTTGCGCCCGCACGTGGTGTGCCGTCGGGCTGAAAAAGCTCATCATAGAAGCCTTCGGGGTTGTAGGAATGAAACGTCATGCGCGGTACTCCCGGAAAATGGTGATACAACAAAATTCAAGTACAAGGAAGATTGATTGCCTACTCGGAGAGCATCCACAAAAGTGGCTGTGGAATGCCTGCCCACATCGGAACAGGAAGGTTTGCAGCATCCAACGCCTTGCTGTTCCAAACATTGCAGTTATTGACAATACTGTATGTGCCTGCGTTTATGGTGCTTGCCTCATAAAATGCTGATGATGCGCCCCAAAAGCCTTCGCGGAGAAAAACGGGCTTTTCGCGCTGAAAAACAACGGAAGCAAGCATCCATGTGACCATCCGCTTGTAGTTGGCAGCACTGAGGCGCAGCTTTTTCTGCGAAAAGGGCGATGTGGACTGGAAATCATTCGCCAAGTCCGCATCAAAGCCGCTTACGTTCACTACTGATGCTTTTGACCGAAAAAGTGCCGTGAGCGCCAAGCCCGCTGTGATGCTACCGCTCATGTAAAAATCACGGTCGCCCCAACCAATTTCAAAAGAACGCTTATCCCGCAAACAGGGAAACGTCTCGCTCCAGTCAACGCCCGCCGTGCGAACCGGCATAATAATCCCTGTGTGATAAAGATATTGCGCCACTCGTATTTCTACCGCCCCGTCACTCAGTTCTTGTGCGGGCAAACCCAAACGCCGAGGAACAAAAAATGCAGTGGCTACGCCCGCAAAAAGCATGAGTAGAAGAAGAAATCCAATATTTTTTTTCGACAGCTTCATGATTTGAGAGTCTCTTAGCGCTTCAAAAACAATACGAGCGCAAAGCTGTATCAAAGGTCATTTGTACAAACTTGCGCCCGCACGTTCAAGCGAGATAATTATTTCATCGCGGACGACGGCGACCACGACCACCTCTGCGACGGCGACCGCCCTTGAAGGCAGTCTGACCGGAATCTTGCTCTGCCCCGCCGTCGGCGGCGATAGTGTTTTCCGATTCCTCGCCATCGTTATCATCTTCTTCTTCCTCAAAAGCGGGTGCTATCAGCATTTCGTCATCTGGACGGAATGCGCCGCCCGGCTCACTCGCAAAGAGACTTGGCGGAATGATAACGTTGTCATCACCATTGCCGCTGTCGTCAATATATGGCTCCTCAAGGTTTTCGAGTGAGCCTGTATCGCCAACCTCTGCCTCTTCCTCGTCGTCGTCAATATGAATTGGCTTACGCAGTGTTTTCTTAGTCGGCTTCACTTTTTTTGCCGGAATTTTTTTGCCTGTGGGTGCTTCTGTGAGTATCTCATCATCAGGCGCAGCGACTTCAGAAACTACTGTACGAACTTCCAATGGCGCTTCCGTACTTGCTTGATCATTTGTTTGAATGCCTGTTTTAGCATTTGCCTTAGTGGGTTGTGTTTGGGGCGGAGTCTGCTTCTGTGGAGCTTGTTGCGAAGTCGGTGAAAGCGCTTGCACGACGGATTTATCAACGCGCGAGGCGTATTTTTTGAAATTTTCTGTAAGCAGTTGCAGCAGTTTTTGTGCAGTTTTCTCGTACACTGCACGGTCAGCCCACGCATTGCGCGGATTCAGCATTGCTGCCGGAACTCCAGGGCATACCGCCGGAACACTCAGGTTGAAAACGGGGTCAGTGTTGTACTGTACCGAGTCGAGGGCACCGGATGTGATGGCTGCAATAATCGCACGAGAATAATCACGCTTAATTCGACTGCCGGTTGCTTGCGTACCACCCTGCCAGCCCGTATTGACAAGCCAAACTTTTGTATTATTGCGGCGCAAGCGCTCACGGAAGAGATTTGAGTATGTAAGCGGGTCTTGCACCATAAACGTTTCTCCGAAGCACGCGCTGAAGACGGCTCGCGGTTCGCCTTTCGGTTCGCCGACGGGATTTTTTGCCGCATAGCCCGATAGATAGAAAAAGAGCGCCTGCTCTTGCGTCAATCGTGCCACTGGGGGCAGCACACCGAAGGCATCATTCACCAAAAACACTGCATTTTTCGGATGTGCGCCGCGCAACTTGGCAGCAAGCGGTTGCTGCGGAGAAAGTTGCCCAAGTGTGTAAGAAATACGCGCATTGTCGCTGATAGAAGTATCGGCAAGATTAGCAATACGGGTCGCGGGGTCAAATTTCACATTTTCGAGAATTGTGCCAAATGTCCGTGAAGCCTCATAGATAGAGGGTTCTGTTTCAGGCAGAACGCCTTGCGCCTTAGCGTAAGCACCGCTTTCAAAAGCAAACACACCCTCATCGCCCCAACCGTTTGCGTCATCACCAATAAGATTCCGCGTGGAATCGGCAGCAAGTGTGGTTTTGCCTGCGCCGTTGGTACCAAAAAGCAGAAGTGTGTCACCGTTTGAGCCGGTAGTAGCCGCACAGCGCATTGGCAGCACACGGCGGAGCGGCATCGCATAGCTCATTACCGTGAAGGCTGCTTTCTTAATTTCCTCCGCATGGCGCGTTCCGCCGATGATGGCGAGGCGCTGCGAAAAGTCGTACAGAACAAATGTCTCTGCGCGTGTGCCGTCTATTTCGGGAATTGCTTTGAAGCCGGGCAAAACAATAATCGTCATGCGGGGGTCAAATTGACGAAGTTCCGCCGGCAGTGCTTCAATGAATGTATTGCGTACAAAAAGGCTCTGCCACGCATTTTCGGTAACAAAGCGCATCGGTACTTTGAGGCGCGAATCAGAACCCGCAAAACAATCCTGTACATAGACATTGCGTTTCTGTAAGTACGCTCCAATGCGTGCTTTGAGCGCGTTGAATTTTACCGACTCAATAGCACGATTTGCCTCGCCCCACGCAATATTGTCCTTGTGAACGTCTTCCTCGACGATGAATTTATCACGTACCGCAAGTTTTGTATTCGGGGTCGTTTCCACCATCACCGCACCGTGCGCTGACATCACACCTTCGCGCAAGAACAAAATATGCTCGTAGAGTTCGGGGGTAGAAAGATTGTAAAAGATTTGCCCAAGATTGTGCAAACCATGTTTTTGCGCCAAAAACTGCGGCAACGGCAGAATCTGCGGTAGTGGCTCAGGTTTGATTGGAGTAGATTTTGTCGTCGTCGTCGTCTGCTCGCTTTTTCTTGGACTGGGTTTTGCCGGAGCAGATTGTACGGGTTCGGCACTTTGCTGCTTCAGCGCTTGCGGCTTAGGGTTTGGCGCTTGACTTTTAGGGCTTGGTCTCGGTTTTGCACCTTTTGGAGCCTGTGCCTGCGGCTCGGCAAGTGCCGCAGGCACAGGCTCTGGTTGTGAGTCGTGCATCGGAATTTCTTGCGGAGCGAGTTGCGGTGCAGGCTGCAAAGTAAGATTTTCTATGGGCAGAGCAGATTCTTGCGTTGCCGACACTTTCTTCTTCTGAATACGGGAGGGTGGTTTTCGTGCCATGAGTGTTGTATTGTCTTACCTCTGGAATAGAGAAGCAAAGACTGTTGTGTGAAAAAATTATGCTGTAATTGATTTTGTTGTATGCTTTTTCTGTACTTTTATGCCCCCGCAAGAACATCATTGACGACTGCTTGTGCTTCATCGCTGAGAGCATCTTGCGTGCGCGAGGCGAGGCGCTGCTTTTCGGTATTCAGAAAGTCGCGGAGCGCAGGCTTGATTTCGATGCCTTCCAAGGAGAAAAATGTTAGGCTTTGTGCGAGCTTTGCGGCTTTTACCTCCGGCGGCAGGAGTTTGTTCAAGACAATTTTGCGCTCGTCGTACACGAGGCAATGCCCACCGGAAAAATTACCTTTGTCAATAATCACCTGAACACCGATTGTCTCGGCAATAACCTTGAGTTCTTCGAGAAGTTTTTCGGGTTTGAGTTTCAACGTTTTCCTCGCTGGTATGTGAAACAAATCAGAACGGACAAATTACACAGAACTATTTGTGCTGCAAAGAACCGTAGTATTGGTAAGTTTTGGGTGTTGAGTTCTTAGGTTGTACGCCTCCTTAGACAAGGCTTTCTTGCCAGGCTTGCAGGCTCGTAAACCCAACACTCAACATCCAAAACTTAACACTTTCCCAATCACCAGCCCACTTCGCCAATGGTGTCGCAATGAATTTTTTCAAAATTGCGGCGTGGCGGTGCTGCTTGCGTGGGAGCGCCACCTTTTTTTGCTTGCATCATTGCTTGTGTCAGGCGGGCGCGTTCTTGGCGAATTTCTTCGCGTACTTGCGCGTCGCGCTCACGGTCGTAGTAGAGTGTTCCATCCACAAACGTTTTTTCGGCGCGGGCATAGATAGAAAGAGGGTTGTCCGACCATAGCACCACGTCTGCATCTTTGCCGACTTTCAGGCTTCCAACCTTTGCGTCAATGTGCAGCATTTTTGCCGGATTGAGCGTTACAAATTTCAATGCCTCTTCTTCCGGCACACCGCCGTATTTAACGGCTTTTGCGGCTTCTTGGTTCAGGCGACGTGCCATTTCGGCATCATCCGAATTGAAGGCAACATTAAGCCCCATTGCGTGCAAGATTGCGCCGTTGTAAGGGATAGCGTCGGCAACCTCCATTTTGTACGCCCACCAATCCGAGAACGACGAAGCATTTGCGCCGTGCGCTTTCATTTTGTCTGCCACTTTGTAGCCTTCCAAAATGTGCGTAAAGGTGTTCACGCGGAAACCGAACTGCTCTGTAACGCGCATCAGCATGGTGATCTCGGACTGAACGTAGGAATGGCAAGTAATAAGTCGCTTGCTATTGATAATCTCCACCAATGCGTCCAACTCCAAGTCGCGGCGCGGTGCGATAGCTGATGTGTTCTTTGCAGCAGAAAAATTCTTCCATTCGGCTTCGTATTCGCGGGCGCGGGTAAAGGCATCGACGAATACTTGCTCAACGCCCATGCGCGTTTGCGGGAAGCGCACATTGTAGGCATCACCCCAATTCGCTTGCTTCACGTTTTCGCCAAGAGCAAATTTCACAAAGCCCGGAGCGCCTTCAAACTTGAGCTGTTCAGCTCCCAAACCCCAGCGCAGTTTGATAATCTGCGTTTGCCCGCCAATTGAATTTGCCGAGCCATGCAAAAGGTGCGATGTTGTAACGCCTCCGGCAAGCTGGCGGTAAATGTTAATATCTTCTGGGTTGAGTACATCGCCCTCACGCACTTCGCAGGTTATGGTCTGACCACTTTCGTTGATAGCTTGCAGCGCGATATGCGAGTGTTCGTCAATAATTCCGGGCGAAACGTGTTTGCCCGTACCGTCAATGATGGTTGCGCCTGCTTCGGTCAGATTTTTCCCGATAGCAGCAATTTTACCGCCCTTGAGCACAATATCGGTATTCTTCAAAACACCGTCTTTCTCCGCTGTCCAAAGCGTTGCATTTTTGATGAGAACGGTTTCTTGCTTAGGAAGCGCTGTGAAGCCGTATTCCACCGGTGGAAAGGAGCGTTTGCCCAATTTGGCAAGCGGATTGGTCGTGTCGGGTTTCGGGGCTGGTGCTTCAAAAGCCTTCACGCGCTTTGCCGACCATGCGAACCACACGCCCGCTTCGTCCTGCCCTTTGCCTGACCATGCGTCACCATTTGTTTTGCTGTCAATCCAGCCCGTCAGTGCCATTTCGCTTTTTACGCCAGCTTTTTTAGCAAAGCGTAACGTGATAAGGTTTCCGCCGCCGGTGCGGTCGATTGTCACGGGGATTTTTACGGTGTCGTTAGGCTGCACAAGCTCCGTCTGCAGTGCTGCCACAGTGCCTTTGACGGTCAAGGTATATTCGCCAACGTTTGCAAGTGAGAGTGTGTACGTGCCGCGCAGGTCACCATTGGCAGGGTTCGCAAGTTCGTACAGTTTGCCTTGTACCCAGTTGTGGAAAATGGTCGTTTCTGCTTCAAAAATATCACCCGATGCAACGAGCAAGTTTGCCACTTTGCCTTTTTCAATCGTACCAATTTTATCAGCCATTTTGAGAAGTTGTGCCGGAACGGTCGTCAGCGCTGCAAGTGCTTGCTGTTTGGAAAGTCCGTACTTAATTGCTGTCCGCAGGTTCGGCATAAAATCAGTCTTCGCGCGAAGACCCGCAGTGGTAAGAGCAAATTGAACACCTGCTTTTTCCAGAGCTGCTGGATTCGTGGGTGCAAGTTCCCAATTTTTGAGTTCCATGAGTGTTACATTCAAGGCATCAAGCGGGTCGTCAAGATTATAGGCAAGCGGAAAATTGAGCGAGGTAATAAACGGTGCTTGTGTCTTCTTTACATCCTCAATGTACGCATACTCATCGCCATAGGTGCGCAATATGTACTGTACGCCTGCTTCATCGCCAACGCGGTCAGCGCGGAATGCATTCAAGCGATTACCGGAAACGTCCATAATTTGCGGCAAGGACTGGAGCGCGTTCCACGCTTCAAGCGAAAGATTTGTTTCGGTTTTGAGTGGCTCCTGAGCACGAGCTTGTTTGTACCATGCGCCATCAAGATAGGTTTGGCGCAAAAGCGCAAGAACACCCATGAGCGAACCCGGATATTCCTGACGCGACGAACCACGATTCAATGACAACTCAGCCGCGGCGCGGTCTTTGAGAATGAGCGTATTTTCTTTGCCATCGCCCAAGGAAACAAATGCTGCCACGCCACGCGCAATACCGTCATGCTGGAAGGAAAGCGTAGCACCAAATCCCAAGCGGCGAAGTTCATCGGCGGCTTTGGGATTGGCAACAAACACTGCACTTGCTTGCTTTTCGGGCTTGAGTGATTCATTCCATGAGTACGCGCCTTGCGTTTTGGAATCGTATTGCGGTTCTGCTCCACGACGACCGAACTGTGGTGCAGTCGGCGGTGGCTGCGCAGGCATACCATAATCGCTATCCATTTCAATAAACGACGGATAGACCACCTTGCCTTTGAGGTCATAGATAACAGCATCAGGCGGAATCGTAATTTTCGCGCCGACCGATTCGATAATCCCTTCGCGTATCACAACCGTTCCCGATTCTATCGTGTTTGTGGGGCTAACGACGATGCGAACATTTGTCAGAGCATAACACTCCGGCTTTTTATCTGCGGCTTCGCCCTTGCTTGCGGGGAAGCTCTCTTGGGCTGTCAAACTTTGTGCGCCAGCGAACATGAGGGCAAAAAGAAGGGTAAAGGCGAAGAAGGTCGAAACAATGCGCTTCATAATGGGGTTGCGATGACGGTGAATAAGAAAATTGTTCCATGCCAAAGCGCGTAAAATAACAATCTTTAAGACGCTGTGCCAGATTTTTTTTCTGAGGATTTTTCGGGTAAATTTGCCGTATGGAATCTACACCACTCTATACCTTGTCCGCTCTCCAAACAGAGCGACTAAGCCTTCGCGCTTTTATGACCGACGATGCGGCAAAAATACATCCCCTTGCCAATGACCGTGAGGTTGCGCAAAATCTTGCGTCCTTGCCACACCCTTACCTGCCTGAGATGGCTCTGGAGTGGCTTGAAAAGCTACCCGCGCTCCACGGGGCAGGAACCCATCGCGTGTGGGCGATAACGCTCAATACTGCACCGCTTCATCCAACAACGCTAATAGGCGCAATCGGCTTGCATGATATTAGCATAGAGCATAGCAACGCAGAGCTTGGGTACTGGATTGGGAGAGAGTTTTGGGGACGAGGTTACGCCACCGAAGCCGCCCGTGCTGCGGTGCAGTATGCTCTGGAAGAAATGACTCTGGAGCGAGTCTATGCAAAACATTTTGCTCGCAATCCCCAGTCAGGACGAGTTTTGGAAAAAATTGGTATGCAGTACGAAGGCGTGCTGAGACGACATTTCTGCAAATGGGGCGAGTTTCAGGATTGTGTTCTGTATGGCATTGTGCAAAGTGCAGCGTAAAAGTCAATAATGCCCTTGTACTCGAAGTACTTTACACCACCTCAAAAATAAAAAATTTCAGATACGCCGTCTCCGGCATACTCGCCAGCACAGGGTGGCACGGCGATTGTCCGCCGCGAAAGACCAGACGCAAGCGGCGGCGCTCTCGTTGTGCTTCCTCCTGAATTACCCCCAAAAGCGTTTCCTCCGATACATGGTGCGAGCAGCTGCCCGTTACCAAAAAACCGCCACGAGGCAAGATTCGGAGCGCCATACGGTTGATTTTTGCGTAACCGCGTTTTGCTTGTGATACTTGCGCACGAGATTTGGCAAAAGCCGGTGGGTCAAGGATAATCATATCCCACGGCTTTTCGCCGCTTGCTGTGAAGCGCTCTGCGGCTGCGTGAAGATAATCCAAGACCTCTTCACATTCAAAAGTTGCTTTGCCTACCATATCGTTCCGCTCTGCATTCAAGCGGCAACGTTCAATCGCTGACAGAGACGAATCCAGCCCCAGAGCAGACACTGCACCGCCCGCAACGGCATGGAGCGCAAAGCCGCCTTGATTCGTGAAGCAATCCAGTACACGTAACCCCTTCGAGAGTTCCTTGATCTTGAGGCGATTCAATTTTTGGTCAAGAAAGTAGCCGGTTTTTTGCCCCTCCATCAGCGAAAGCGCCGACAGCACACCGTTTTCCGTCATTTGGATTTCCGTCGGCACTGCGCCCCAAAGAACGCCCTCTCGTTGGTCTAAGCCGTCGTGCTTGCGGAGTGCGGAGTTGTTTTTTTCGATGATAGCTTTTGTCTGGGGAAAGACCGTACGAAGCGCTTCTGCAATGGCATCTTTCCGAATATCCATACCGACCGACAGTGTTTGCAAAACAAAATAGTCGCTTCCTGTCGAGCCGTCGGCGTAGCGATCTATCACCAAGCCGGGTAAAAAATCAGATTCTCCGAACACAAGGCGGTAACTGGTCTCGTGTGGAAAGACGCGTTGCCGTAGCGCAAGTGCCTCGCCAAGGCGCTGCGCAAAAAATTTCACATCTAGCTCTTGTGCATCTGAGACCAGCAGCCGTGCCGCAATGAGGCTATTCGGATTGAATAATGCCGTACCGTAGCTGTGCCCACCTGCACTGCGCACCTCCACCAGACTCCCGGCGGGAAGATCGGTAGGGATGGATTCGAGTTCATTGCTGAACACCCACAGATGTCCGGCACGAAGGCGCGTATTATGGCGATTTTTAACGGTAAGCATGGTCATATATCAAGTCGGTTTGTTGATTGCAAAATTTGTTGGCTGCAAAAAAAATCTATCTGCGGCAAATACCGGAGATAGATGAGAAATCTTGTAAAACTAAAGGTCAGATAATGCTTTTAGGGCGTATCAGTGGCTTGTTCGCCCCAGACATAGTGGTCAACCGAAAGCGTGCCGCCGCCGTGCAAGAGCACTACCCCAAGCATCAGCAGTACCATGATGGCATATTCAAGCTGCTGCGGCTCGTTGGCGTGGAGCATCTGGGGAAGCTGTACATAAAAAATTGCGCCCAGCAAAATAGGAACTTGCACCAATGCCGCCAGACGTGAGAACAAGCCGATAACCAACATTGCACCGCCAGCCAAGTGCGCTAAAATGACGAAGTGCGTAATCATTGCCGGAATAAACCAAAGGTCTTTTGCATTAGCAAAAAGCCCATCCAGATACTCTTTGTTGCCAATGAACGAAATTGCCTTCGATACCAAAATCACACCCAAGGCTATCCGCATAACATCCATCACGTAGCCCAGTCGTTGCTGCCAGACTTCCGGCAGATGAGTCATTCGTTGAGCGAATTGCATAGAGTTATCCTCCTTCGGCGCAACTATTCATGCGCCTTTCCTGCCATGAACACAAAAAAATTATCAAAGTACCAAGCCGATATGTGATTGTGCAGCCGTTGTCACCATGACGACTTCCAACGTTTCAGGTCTCATACCCAAGGCTCAAGAAATTACGAAACATGATTTGACACACTTAGATTTTGGGAAATATAGTGATTTTTTTTGAGGTATGAAAAGTATTGTCGCCCTTGTTCATCGTGAAAAATTTCTTTTGCGGCTATTGCTGCTGATGACTCCACATTTGATTGTTGGCTAGAAACGAGCGCTTTAGGCTTCTACTACGACAGATACAAAATTGTTGCCGATGTCGAAGAATCATCGTAATTATTGGCTTGCTCAATGGCGGCATAGTAGCGCGAGGTATCCATTGCAATGTCGTTTTGAGTATTAGTGCTACAACTCCGACATTCGAAATTTTCAACAAATATCTGCTTGTAGTAAAAATATCACTGCAATTAGCTGTTTTTCTTGCTGATTTTGCAAACGCACTCAAAAGAAAATCTTTGAAAAGAGTGGCTTTTCGTGTATCTTACTACCGTTCGAGAATAATGTGTTGTTGTAAAGCCCTTTTTAACCTTACGTTGTGATTGTCAGGAGTTTTTGCTATGAATCATCAGCAGTTTCATCGCGGCGACGTATGGTTCGTGCGCATTACAGAGAATGCAACTCCCTCGCTGGCGCTAATTGTGAGCCACGAAGATGAGGATGGCGTAATGCCTTTTGTTGCCGTCGTTCCCCACGAGGCGCGCCAAGCCGAAACTGAGTTCGATGCAACCGTCACAACACGTTTTATCAGCGAAGGAGTTTTTAATGTGCAACGCCTCTGCGCCCTTCGTGCCGAACAATTTCTCCAGCATTTAGGCGTACTTGTGCCGCAAGATATGGATTCGGTGGAAAAATGCCTGTATCGCTGGCTGGATCTTTGAAGAAAATGACGAATTAGGAATAACGAACTGCGCGATTGTGTGCGTAGTTCGGAACGTTTGCTAATGCGCCAATTCAGATGTATTCTTTCTTTTGCAACATAAAATTCACTCGTAATTCCTCATTCGTAATTCGTAATGAACCATGAAACAGCGTAAAATCCGCGTCGAAGAAGCTCTGGAGTATCATTCATCGGGGCGCAAAGGGAAAATTGAAGTTATCCCGACCAAACCCTGCAATACTCAGTTTGACCTCTCGCTTGCATATTCGCCGGGCGTGGCAGAGCCGTGCCGCGCTATTGCCGAAAATGAAGAATTAGTCTATGAATACACCGCCAAAGGCAATCTTGTGGCGGTAATTTCTAACGGCACTGCCGTTTTGGGTCTAGGAAATATTGGTGCTTCGGCAGGCAAACCTGTGATGGAGGGCAAGGGCGTTCTCTTCAAAAAATTTGCTGATATTGATGTATTCGATATCGAAATCAAAACCCAAGATCCAGAAGAATTTATCAACACAGTTGCAAATTTGGAGCCGACCTTTGGTGGCATCAACCTAGAAGATATCAAAGCTCCGGAGTGTTTTTATATTGAGCAAGAGCTTCAACGTCGCATGAATATTCCGGTCATGCACGACGACCAGCACGGCACGGCGATTATCAGCAGTGCGGGATTGCTGAACGCTTGCGAGATTCAGGGCAAAAAGCTGGAGGAAATTAAAGTGATCGTCAGTGGTGCAGGTGCGTCGGCGATTGCGTGCTCGAATTTGTACATCAAGCTCGGCGTAAAGCGCGAGAATATTTTCATGTTCGATAGTAAAGGTCTTGTCCACAGGGGGCGTACTATTGAAGCCGATGAGCCAAAAGCTGCATTTATCAACGGCGACAAAGATATTTCACTCGTCGATGCGATGAAATTTGCTGACGTGTTCTTGGGCTTGAGCAAGGGCGGTTTAATCTCGAAAGAAATGGTTGCCTCTATGCCCCCCAAGCCGATTTTATTTGCCCTCGCCAATCCCGACCCCGAAATTCCATACTACGAAGCCGCATCGGTGAGAAATGACATTATTTGCGCAACGGGGCGCAGCGACAATCCGAATCAGGTGAATAATGTACTCGGCTTCCCGTACATTTTTCGCGGTGCGCTGGACGTACGCGCCAAAGCGGTCAACGACGAGATGAAACTTGCAGCGGTCTATGCCATTGCCAAGCTCACAAAAGAATCCGTGCCGGATTCGGTACTTCGTGCCTACGGCGGCGAGGCGATTCGTTTTGGCAAAGAGTACATCATCCCGAAGCCGTTTGATTCCCGTGTACTTACGGCTGTGGCGCCCGCAGTGGCGAAAGCAGCGATAGATAGCGGCGTGGCACGAATTACCACACTGGACTTGCAGGCATACAAGCAGCAACTTGAGGGGCGACAGGCAAAGAAGCGTCAACTGCTCTCGAATATTGCCATTGGCTTGCAGACCCGCAACGACAAAAAGCGCATTGTACTCACCGAGGGCGAAGAACCGAAGATTATTCGTGCGGCGGAAATTATTGCTGACGACGGCATTGCCTCGCCGATATTGATTGGTCGCACGGAAGTAATTCAGCGCGTTGCCGCAGAACAAAACATCAATTTGGAGAGCATTCGCATTATTGACACCTTAAAGTCGCCTGATATTGAGCGCTATGCCACGTTCCTTGCAAGTGAACGTGCGCGGCGCGGCATGACGATTCAGCAAGCACAGCGATTGCTGACGCGGCGAATTTACTACGGAACGCTGATGGTGGCAATGGGCGACGCAGACGGCATGATTTCAGGCTTGAATATGCGCTATGACGAAACGGTGCGTCCTGCGCTGCAAATTATCGGCATAGACAAGCGCTATTCGCGTCTTGCCGGCATTCACATTATTATCACGAAGCAAGGCGACACGCTCTTTTTTGCCGATACGACCGTGAGCGTTCACCCGACCGCCGAAGACCTTGCCGATATTGCGATGATGACGGCGGATGTGGCGGAGCGTTTCGATATTCTACCGCGTGTAGCTATGCTCTCCTTCAGCGATTTCGGTTCATCCGATGAAGGCAATGCCAAAGCTGTGCGCAAGGCATATCAAATAGTCAAGCAAAAGCGCCCGCATCTTATTATTGACGGCGAAATGCAAGCGGACACCGCATTTGACGAGTCGAAAGTCAGCGAGCAATTCCCTTTCAGCGCCATCAAGGGCAATGCAAATGTTCTCATTTTCCCCGACCTCAATTCTGCCAATATCGCCTACAAGATGCTTCTTTCCATTGGCGGCGCGGAATATATCGGACCGATTATGATGGGCATGAATCGCCCGGTTCACGTGCTGGAACGCACTGCAGACGTGGCAGAAATTGTGAGTATGGCGGTTATTTGTGCCGACGAAGCACATAAAACCGAGATTGTACCCGTAGGCTAAGCCTAGCAGGCACAAATACTTCGTGTATGGATTGGGTGAAGAGAGTAGCTTTTTGTACTTTTGAATCAACGTTTTGCTGCTTTGCTGCGTCCAATCCCTATTACTCACACAGAGCACACCAGTATTTTCATTTTCAAGGAAACACCATGACCACATCAACATTGACCACATCAGCTTTTTTCATCCGGCGGCTTGCGCTGGCAATCACGTTTTCTCTCGGCTTGACGGCTTTTGTTGTGAGTTGCTCCGGCGGCGGGCTGAACCTGTACGGCACCGATACCGACACGCAACTCGGCAAACAAATGGATGACCAAATCCGCCAGAACTCCGCAGAATATCCGATTTTTAGAGGTAATCCTGCGGTGAAGCAATATCTTCAAACGATGACCGATGAAATTGTCCGTTCCGAGCACGTGCAGTATCGCGGGAAATTCCCTTATGTTGTGGAAGTGATTCAAGACGATAAAACTATCAATGCTTTCTGTACACCGGGCGGCTATATCTACGTGTACACTGGGCTGATGAAGGCTTTGGACAACGAGGCAACGCTGGCGGGGGTGATGGGACATGAGATTGCACACGCCGAGCGTCGGCATGGTACCTCGCGTATGACCAAAGCATATGGCTTGCAAATTATCACTCAAATTGCTCTGGGGCAGAGTCCAAGCCAACTTGCAACACTGGGTGCAAACCTTTTTGGCGGACTTGCCTTACTCAAAAATAGCCGTTTAGACGAGGAAGATGCGGACGTATATTCCTTCAAATACCTTCAATCAACACGCTGGTATGCCGGTTCGATTAAGTTTTTCTTCGAGAAAATCACGGCGGCAAGCGGCAAAGCGCCGAGCGGTGCGCAGGGCGTCATTCCTAACATTGCCACAAGCGTCGAGCGCTTGCTCTCCACGCACCCACTCCCGCAAGACCGCATAGATGCTACCAATAAGCGTATCGAAGAAGCAAAACTGCCGCCGCCCAGCGAAACGAATCTGCGAGCGCAACCATACCAGCAAATTAAGCGGATGCTTCCTTAAAATCTACACCGCAAAAAACTCAGCAAGGCGCATACATTCTTTCTATGCGCCTTTTCTTTTTGCTGGGGAAGGTTTGCAGAAAAGTGTACGAGATTGTAGATTGCTGTTTGGAAATAGCGTTTTTGCTCAATAATTTGGAGAACTATTATGGCTACCGAAGAATATGAAGATGATGTTTTAGTCCACAATTACGATACAAGTATTGAGGAAGATGACGAAATGCCCACACGAATGCACAGCTGGCTCCAACGCCGTTTTATAGAACTTTTTGTGAGGTATCTTGTAAGCGGTACGGAAGCCTTTCCACCGGTAACATTCAAGGGTCTTGCGCAGCGTTATACACCTGATATCAGCATTTATCCGACTATCTCCACCGCGCATTTTGCAGAAAGCGCGACGGAGGAGTTACCGCCTCTCTGGGCAATCGAAATTATCAGTCCCGGGCAAACTATACGCGACATGGTGAAAAAATGTGAAGGCATGATTGCAAGCGGTGTAGAAGAATGCTGGATTGTGGAACCGGCAAACGAAAGCATTACCGTTTGTACGAAAGAGCGTCGTTTTGTGCGGCACGAGGGCGAAGTCTTAACAAATCGCTTCTTGCGTGAGCCGCTCACTGTTGAGGCTATTTTTCACGAAGAACTTCAATAACTTTGAAAACGAGTATGGCTATAACTTCTTCTCCATGGTTCGCCTTAGAAAACGTTCAGACGCTTGATTCTCCATCACTTATCATCTATGCGGAGCGAGTGCAGCGTAATATCAAGCGTATGATTGATGTTGCACACGGCGTAGAGCATCTTATTCCGCACGTCAAAACGAATAAAATGCCTGCTGTCGTGCAGTTGATGCTGTCAGCAGGGATCTCACGCTTTAAGTGCGCGACGATTGCGGAGGCGGAAATGCTTGCCATGACCGGTGCGCAATACGTGGTAATTGCCCATCAGCTCGTGCCTCCGAAAATCGCACGATTGCTTGCGCTCAAGCGGAAATACCCCAACGTGTTTTTTGCTTCGTTGCTGGATAACCTCCACACGGCGCAGCAACACAGCGATTTTTTTGTGCAGCACAATGCGACGAGTGACGTATTTCTGGACGTAAACAATGGTATGAACAGATCTGGCACGGTGCTTGACGGCAGTACCTTGGAACTGTACCGCCACATTATTGCTTTACCAAATGTGCGGCTTCACGGCATCCATGGCTACGACGGGCATATTCGGGACGATAAATTCACTGAGCGACGGGACAAGATAGAATTAGGCTTCACGGGCATCGAAGCACTTTGTAAAAGCATTGAACAAGAATACGGCAAGCCGCCGATGATTATTGCGGGTGGGACTCCGGCTTTTTCCGTACACAGCGCCCATTTGGAGCGCTTTTGCAGCCCCGGAACGTGCGTGCTGTGGGACTGGGGGTACGAAGCAATACTGCCGGAGCAGCAGTACGAGTATGCAGCACTGGTGCTAACGCGCATCATATCGAAGCCGCATCGTGGCTTAATTGCGGTAGATATGGGACACAAAGCCGTTGCTGCCGAAAACCCGATAGATAAACGCATTCGTTTTTTGAACCTCGAAAACTACGAACTTGTAAGCCAAAGCGAAGAACACAGCGTTATCCGTCTCAGCGATGAAGGCGCTTGGGAGCTGGCTCAGGTCGGTGATGTGCTGTACGGTGTTCCTTACCACGTCTGCCCAACGGTGAATTTGTATGACGAAGCGTACTGGGTAGAAAACAGCGTAGTGACAGGCGTGAAAGATGTATTGGCGCGGAAGCGGCGGATAACGGTGTAATAGCAATCGTGATGTGTTCAAGGGATAGTGTTCATTACTTGTCTGCTCTTTCACAGAAACAAATTCCAAGTTATCCGCTCAATTCTACATTCCCTGACGAAAGAACTGAGGAATGAAGATTCGCCACCGTACCAAACATATTTTTTGTGTGCAGCCCAGTATTGAAGCGCTTATTGAAATAAAAATCAATAAGTGCATTTTTTTTTGCAAAATAAATGTTGTAACATTAAAAGTTACAACGTATATTTGTATCAGGTAATCAATTCACTACTCTCTTTTTTACATTTACTGAAAGTCATAACGATGAAACGCATGAATATTTTCCTTGGTAGCGCACTGGTAGCGCTGGTTGCTTTTTTTGCACAAAGCGTAATGGTGCAAAGTGCACTGGCACAGAACTCTTGGTCATTGGATAAGAGCCATTCTAGCTTGAAATTTGGCGTGAAGCACCTTGTGGTATCGGAAGTAGAAGGCTCGTTTAAGAATTTTACAGGTTCGGTGAAAGCAAAAGACGATACATTTGCTGATGCACAAATTGAGTTTACCGCAGACGTAGCCAGCATCAACACTGACGATGAAAAACGCGATGGGCACCTTAAAAGCGATGATTTCTTCAACGCAGAAAAATTTCCACAAATGAAATTTGTCGGCAAGTCCTTCAAAAAAGCTGGCAAAAACAAATATAAATTGACAGGCGAACTGACCATCCGCGACGTGACAAAGACCGTTACCTTCGATGTTGATTTCGGCGGTGTGGTAAAAGATCCATGGGGCAATACCAAAGCGGGATTCAAAGCTGTAACGTCCATCAATCGCTTTGATTACAATTTGAAATGGAATACGATGCTCGAAGCTGGCGGCGCTGTGGTTGGCAAAGAAATAAAAATCACCGCAAATATTGAATTGACAAAAGCAAAAGCATAATTAAGCGAAAGCATAGCCAATATCATTGTCAATTAGCTTCCCTACTCACTTTTCATTACCACCACCACAATGGCAACATACAAAATTGACCCCGCGCACTCTGAAATCACGTTCAAAGTGAAGCACCTGATGATTACAACCGTTACCGGTTCGTTCACGAAGTTTGATGCGACGCTTGAGAGCGCTTCGGCGGACTTCAGCGATGCGAAAATCACCTTTGAGGCTGATGTGAACAGCATTTCGACCAACAACGAACAACGCGACGGACACCTGAAAAGCGACGACTTCTTCAACGCTGCTCAGTTCCCCTCGTTGCGCTTTGTTTCGACCGGCATTGAGAAAAAAAGTGATGATTCGTACGTCATCATTGGTAACCTGACCATCCGCGACAAATCGCGTGCTGTGAGCCTCAAAACACATTACGGCGGCACTGTTACTGACCCTTACGGTCAAGTAAAAGCAGGCTTTGAGCTGGAAGGCGTTATCAACCGTAAAGATTTCGGTTTGATGTGGAGCGCTACCACTGAAGCGGGCGGTATCGTCGTCAGCGATGAGGTGAAACTCTTCTTGAATGTCCAAATGGTCAAAGCTGCGTAATTGCTTGCTATCGCTTGACCCCGTACGTGATAGCCGTTGAATGATAATCCTACAAATACAAAAACCGCCAGACAGCGCTCTCTATCGCAGTCCGGCGGTTTTTTTTATTGGTATCTTTTGTATCTGTTCAGATGACAGCGTATGTTGAACGCGGATAGTACAGATTTAGCGGATACGCGCAGATTTTTGAAGACAATCATAACGACGGATGCTTGACTTATCCGCTTTCTCATCAGAAACAAAGCCGTTATGATTCGCCCAATCCGCTCTATCTGCGTTCTTTCAAGAAAAACCCGAAAGTTGCCGTCTTCCTTGATTCAATGTCTCTATAACCCCAATTCAACCTGAAACCGCAATATCCACGTCGCCTGCTCTGCGGCACTTGTGCGCAGGATATTGTAGGTCAAATCTGTTTGCGCTTTCACGCGATGCCCGTTCAGAAAGCGCGTCAAGCAGAGCGTGAATTGCGTTTGCCCGGGCGTGAAAGGCTTTACCTCTGCAATAGGCTCCACCGAGGAATAGCGCAGCGCAGCTTCCCAGTGTTCTGCAAACATATATCCCGCCTGCACATTCAATCCCGTACCTGCAAAAGCAGCACGGACACTTGCACCATCGCGTGTAACGGGGTCTTGTACAAACCGCCGCGAATACTCGCCATAGACCGAAAAGCCTCGATATTTGAAAATGCCGTCTACAAAATAATTTTCCATGGTACGCTGCGCGTAGAGCGGTAGCCCGATTGTGCCTCCTGTTCGCGTGGCATTGTCATTGCGCGAGATCACGCCCGCGATGTAGAGTTTCGGCGTTTTCTCGAAGGCAAGGTCGCTGACAAAATAATCGCCATTGTTTGTAAAACTTCCAAACGGAAAAAAGGAGAGTCGGGCGGTGTACATGAGACCAGACAATGCACGGAGGGGATTACGTCCCTCGCCGGTGGTGAGCGCCATGCGGAGGCTTGCGCGAGGGTCGGTGTCGATATTGGTGCCGAATGTGTGAGAATAATAAGCGTTCAAGCCGACATCGCGGTCAAGATTGAACGTGCGGTTCACAAGAGAGCGGTCAACGAATTGCTGCTCACCCGATGAAATCACGCGCTCGCGGTTGCCCGGCAATTTCCCCAAACCAAAGCCGACGTGAAAATTAGGCAGAACGCGGTAAATAATCATCGCATCGCGCAGAACATTGAAAAATTGTGTATTGTCAAAGTCTGCATCGCCGCGTGTGAAGCCGAGTTGGAGCAAGAACGTCAAGCGCGGGTCAACAACAAAGCCATTCAAACGCAAGCGCACTCGGCGAATAAGGAATTGTGCATCATTGATAGTGAGGTCGCTTGCCGACACAGTTTCCAGCGAGGCTTGATTTTGCATTCGAAGGCGCAGAGTGAGCATCATCGAACTATCTGCCGCCAAAAAGTTAACGCCCCCGCGGAGCCACATACGATCGCCATTTTCGCTTATGTCTTCTTGCCCTTGCAAGGAAAGATGTGCAGCTGCAAAAAAAAGTACAACAAGAGCAAGAACGTAGCTACGAAGTACACGGTGGGGCAGAAATCTGTTCAGCATTAGGTCTTCTGTTTGCGATGGAATCGGTAGTGGAATAGCTGCCAGAGCCGGAACGCGCCTAGCCCTGTAAGTGGCAACAACCCCGAAAATACATACACGCGGTAACGTGGCAAAATAAATGTCAGGGCAAAAATTCCTGTGTAAAAGAGAATGTACGCTCCGTAGAGAAGTATTGCTCCGTCCTTCATTTGCTTGCCATGCACATTCCATAGCGTCCAAGCGCCGCACCAAATCAAGATACTAAAAAAGAGCATCGAAGCGATATACGGCAGCTTTTGGCTTTGTGGATTGTAAAGGTCGTGAATCCAGAGGAAAACGATTTTTTGTCCGGCAAGCAGTAGTGCCTGCTCGGGATGCTCCCTCATGAAAGCGAGAGCTTCTCGCTTCATAATTTCATTTGCTCGTAGCTCGAAATCATTCGTATAGGGAATAGCATCAAATTCGCGCGTGAGATTGATATTGCTTGAATCCGTAAGCACAGAGCAGTACCACGAACCGTCCTTTTTCCATGCTGCACCCGTGGCATCGGGATTATTGCCGCGCCAAATCTCGAACCACGGACGGCTTACAATCGGCACTACCTTCCCGAACACGGTGTAATTGCGCACCATCCAAGGCATGATAACAAGAAGCGCCAGCACACATCCCACAACGGACGACATGAGAAAGCGCCAGTTCTTCAATTGCCATGCAGCGACAAGCCCCGTCAGTAGCAGCATCCCCATACCCAGCACCAAAAATTCGCTTCGCAGCAGCATTTGTATTCCGGCGAAAATGCCTGCAGCCAGTAAATACTTCATGTTTTGGAGCCGGAGAGCGAGCACCAACATCCAGAAAAACAGCAAAAAGACAAGTTGATACAAACTTGAGCCGGAGTAGGTTACGACTGCGTACGCGGCAGGCAGAAAAAACGTAGCAAAGAGAGCGCTGAGGCGAGCAGGCTTCTCTATGGCATCTATGCTTGCACCAAGAAGAAGCGTACAACGATAGACCACAAGCGGGATAAGCGTACTCCACAACACATTCAGCAGCATTAGCATTGAGGCAGCGGTGGGCGTTTCTCCAAAAAGCCGAAAAGCGTAGTACACAATATACGTTTGTAACGGCGGTTGCCATGCGCCTTCGTAGGGTGGTGGCAGGTGCGCTTCCACCATTGCCTTGCGCACTGGCTCAATAGGCACATAGGTAAGCCAGTGCATCCCGTAACCGTGTCCATGCAGCATATTGGAAGCGATTGCTCCCATTTCGTACATTTCGGGTTTTGCGGGGTCGCCCAGAAGCAGCATCAATGCTAGGCGAATGGCAAACGCGAGAACTACAACACCCCAGAGAAATCGCCGACGAGGGGAAGTAAAGATAAAGTCAAAGAATGATGCTATCATGCGTTGTAGAGTGAGGAGTAAGAAAATATCTGAAATGGAGTTCCATGCCTTTTTTATGCTACCTTCCTTTGCGGGCTTTGCGCCAAGCCGCTTGCACATTCTTTGCGCTCTTGGCGGTAGTCTATTACCGCTTGAATTCAAGCCGAATAATCCGATACTGCCTACGCAAAAAGATTATACTTGATAATGCACTTAAGCGCTGAGAAACCATCTTTCCACGTGATTTTTTTGCCTTCGGCGTATGTGCGTCCGTTGTAGGAAATGCCGACTTCATAGATTTTACAAGAACCCTCGCGTGCCAGCCGCGCGACTTTTGCGGTAATTTCCGGCTCGAATCCAAAGCGATTCTCTTGTATGGTAATTTGCCGAATGATGCCGCTCCGAAAGACTTTGTAGCAGGTCTCCATGTCTGTCAGGTTAATATCGGTCATCATATTCGAGAGCAGCGTAAGGAATTTATTGCCCACCGAGTGCCAATAATACAGCACACGATGCGGTTCGCCACCTGCGAAGCGTGAACCGAAGACCACATCTGCCTTGCCGTCTAGGATTGGTTGCAAGAGTTTGGGATAGTCGGCGGGGTCGTATTCAAAATCAGCATCTTGGATGAGCATAATGTCACCCGTTGCCTTACTGAAGCCTGTGCGCAGGGCAGCGCCTTTGCCTTGGTTGACATCGTGATGGAAAACCCGCACGGTGTCGTGATGCGCATAGCGCTGCAGTTCTTTTGCGGTCGCATCTTTGGAGCAATCATTGACCACAACAACTTCGCGCTCCAGTCCCAGCGAGGAGACATCGCTAGCCAGAACGCGCTCCAGTGCAGTGTGTATGTAACGCTCTTCGTTGTACACCGGAATAACTATGGAAAGTTTCATAGGGAGAAAAGGAAAATAAAGAATATGTTTTATAGCGAACAGATATAATGCAACAACGAAAAAGACTGGATTAATTGAGCCGGTTGTGTGAAATTTCTTAATGCTGGTACGAAATAAAACTTGAGGCTTTTTCCGTGCCGGACTGAATGACAACGCTATACAGCCCTTGTGCAAAGCGTGAAGTAATTGTGCTGCTCAGAATGTATGTATTTGCTCCCTGAGATACCGAGGCTATTTCATCACGAAACACAACTCTGCCGAGAACATCAATTACTGTTATTTTTGCTGGCTCCATATTACTTCGGTTTGCAATGAACGAAATTGTAACGGCATCTTTGAATGAGGCAGGATTGGGAAATGTTGACTGTATCATTAGTATTGTCTGTAGTGGAGCTGTCGGCTGTATGATACTTGGCGATGGAGCAATGGCGCGAATATGCACAAGCCAATCAAGCGTGTCTTTAGGAGTACTTGGCGTTGGTGGTCGCTGCAATGTTAGTGTCCCACTGTGAGTAACCGTATCGGTTTTGACGAATGTACCAATACGTGGATTATACCAAGAAACGGCTACGTTCTGCGGTATGGATGGTATATTGACTTGAAACAAAGGATTATTGGGTGCGTAAAAGACCGCGATTTGGTTATCGTCTCGAATCATACTAACGATCTTGGGGGTCTTGCCGTCCGGCTCTAATGTTTTTGCGTCTTGTACCACACCATTAAACGGCTTCATGCGATACCAAGGTAAAGATTCCATGATGCCACGTAGATACTGCATTTGGGAAGAGCCTTTTAGCTCTAATGCTTTATCCCACGACAAGCGCGAAACAATAATACCACCTGGCAATTTTCGGTTTGGTATCGCCCACTGCCAAAGTCCGTCTGCACCATAATTAACACCAAAAGAACCTGCGAAAATGCCGTAATAATGAGCTTTGCGGACGTGATAATCATCCAACTTCGGGCGTGTCGAATCATTAAGCCAGAAAGCATCGGTTATATCCTCAAAAGCAGCTTCTTCGTCAAAAAATGGTTTGACAGGTGTTGTGTAATAGAGTGGAGCAACAAGGTTATATGCACCATGCAGACCACCAATGTCGTGCGAAGCCTGCACACAATGGAAGTCAAGCCATGTATCGAAGGGGAAAGAGTCAAATGTCGTCGTCCAACCGCGTGGGTGGTGCGATGTCAAATTATTCATCGCATCCGATTCCTTCACAGCAAGCGCCATTGCGCGAATACAATTTTTTTCTGCTTCTGACTTGTCGTCATCGTCAGCGCCAACAAGCCAAACAGCATGATAGGCTGCTAATCGTGAGGCAATGTATCTGGCAAGGCGTGCGCATTGCTTCGGAGAGAGTAATTTCCATGTTACATCAGGACGATGTACTTGTGAGTGTACCGATGTCCACACCAGATTGAAAAGCAATAACATTCCTTTCTGATTGATTGTCGCTGCCATAGAGTCAATAAGGCGAAAATATGCCGGATTGGGAAAGTCATAATCATCATTGATAAATTGTGATTCTCCGTTACGATTTTTACCAAACTCCCCATCAAGCGCATAACAGCCTGTTGCTTGGGCTGTGATAACATTAAATCGTTTTTGTGAGCGGTCTTTCAGATAGTGTTCCAGCTCGCTCAAAGTAGCTCGATTAGAAATTGCCCAAACGTTATCGCCCATCCAGAAAAATGGCGTTCCGTCGTTGTAAGTAAAATAGCGGTTATTGGCACTTTTCTTCAAATATCCATGCTTGAGTAAAGGATTAGCTGTGTCCCCAGGCATACATTCAAATTCTCCTCCAACCCAATGCAAATTTTCATCTTGTGTCTTATTGCACAGCACACGGAACTGCCATTTACCGAGTTCATTCGGGCGGAAGCGTACTTTCCAGACTTTTCCGCCATCCCAAAAACCAATTTGCCGATACGACAGACCGCTTGGGCTTGTGAATGTGGCTACCCACTCAACGCTATCAATAGGATTAGTGTAGGCAAACTGTGCTGTTTTTACGGCTTCAAAGGCATCCCATTGCGAAACCCGAGAAGGGTACCATTGTTGCTGCTGTGCAGTAGCGAGAGAGGAGAGAATTACAACAAGGGCGAAAGTTGCATACAATCCCGCAATGTCAATGAATAGTTTTCGTACAGTATCGAAACAGTGATTGATAAATGCAATGTTATGCCATGCCATAGAAGCATTCCTTCCGCTAAAAAACTCCACAGTGAAAAACAACAATTAAATTACGAATACTCCCTCGCGAGCCATCGAAGAAGAGCCTTGTGATTACCTTGTTTAGAACGAGCTTCTTCTGCCTTGATACCTAGGAGTTCCAGACACTTCCACACAGACAACCGCCACAAACTACCAAAAAAAAGAATTCCGCGCAATGCCTGAAGCGCCGGAAAAGAGTCATGATAGGCACGGGCAAAAAATTTCTTCATGCTGCGATGCAAATGAACAGTCATAGCGTCGGAAACCGCTTCGGTGGATGCGCCACCAAGATGAATAATACTTGCCTCAGAATAATAATACACCGCCAGACCACGCCCACGAACTGCCTCGCAGAGGTCAATTTCCTCTGAGTACATAAAATACAATTCGTTCATGCCGCCAATTTCCCGCGCAAGCTGCGTCCGCATGAGCATACACGAACCTTTGACAATTTCTACCGCCCCCGACGACGCGGGAACATATTCGCCTAAAAGCGCGGGCTGCCACACCGGTACAAGTCGCCAGAGCGGAATATAGGCGTGAAATGCGCGAAGGAGCGTCGGATGGCGCAAGGCAGTGGCTTGTGTCGTTATGCCGTCCGCGTTGAAGGTGTGCGGACCGATAACGCCAAGTTCCTGTCGTGGGCGCAGGAAATCGAGCATTCTATCAATGGCGCTGTTCAGAATGACGGTATCGGGATTGAGAAAGAGGACAAATTCGCCTTTTGCCTCGCGCAAGCCCTGATTATTCGCTTTAGCAAATCCTTGATTCTCTTCATTGCGAATAAGCCGCACCTGAGGAAATTCACGTTCCACCATTGCACAAGAATCATCGGTCGAAGCATTGTCAACGATGATAATTTCGTGCGCTGCGGTCGTTTCTTTGGCAATGGAAAGGAGGCAATCGCGCATAATAGCGGCGACGTTGTAGCTGACGATGATAATGGATACTATTGGAACCACAGAAGCAGCAGAAAAAGTGAGCGAACCGGTGCGAAACGGCGACACAAAGAATGGAGAAAAATTACGATGTGATGCTTAAACGATGACCTTCCGGCGGTGCTTCGGCGTAACTTATTGCCAGAAATAACACCGACAAACAATAAAAACCAACACGTACTTCCGGAATTGCGCTGGTAACGTTGAGAAGTGAAAAAGCCACTAACGACCCAAATGCAGCACCGGCAAAAATACGGTACAATGGTTCGGTTGCTTTTCGTGCGACAATGTATGCACGACGCATCGTGTAGAACCAAACAAAATAAAACGCCAAAAAGAAGGGCAAGCCCAGTTTCATCCAAATGTACAGATAACCGTTATGAATAAAACCGACTCGCGTGAAACTTTTGATGAGGGGATCATAAATAACAATCGTCGCTCCTAAGCCTGCGCCACCAATCGTGTAGCGAGCTATGGTGTCCAAGATAACCCTTGTTTCATATACGCGAGACAAGACGGATAAATCTTGAGTTCCTGCCGTTGACGAGGCAAGACGTGCCTGAAGTACCTTGAGAATGAGTTCTGCTCGCTCAGGAAACATCAGCTGGACGACAGAAACAAAAATAATAGCGCCCACCACGCCATACAAGGCGAACATCAACACTTTACGTTTGTCGAGAATCCACAGCGTCGCTACGATGCCAACGACCCCGGAAATCCAAAATCCACGCGAGAAGCTCACCACCACCACCAGCGTATAAAACGCTGTGAGTATCAGCATTCCCATGCGTGCCTTGCGAGTACCGGAAAAAAATGTGCCCATAAAACACATAATCATGGCACAGAGAAAAACGTGCGTATTAAGTGTTTTGCGAGAAGACCAAACCTCGAAAGCATAGAGAATATTCGACGCAGCCTTGACATATTGCCAAAGGTTCATCACACCGATATAGATAAAAACACCTGCCGTTATGGTCAAGAACGTGAGAATATGCTTGCGTTCGGTAAAATGCTCACGCCATGGGAAATAATAGAGCATCATGGAAAAGAGCAGATACTCACGTAGCCAGTTGAGTGGCGAGGATTCGTCGTTCGCAAGCGCCAGCACAATCGTTACCGAAGCTGCTCCGATAGCAATAAGCAAGACTCTATCGGCAATGTTCCGCACGATGCGTTTGCGCTTGATACATACCATAGCAAAGAGCCAAATCCATAGCCCGCCAATGTAAAACGCAACGAGGGCATATTCCGCTATCGTTATGTCTGTATCGCCTTTGCCTGACGAAATCCAAAAGTAATTCACCACAGCGCCCGTATAGAGCCAAATGCGCGGGTACCGCACAAAAAGCATAACGACCAGCACAAGCGCCGGAAGCAGCACCACTGCTAAAGCAGCAAGCGGGTCAATGAGAATTGCCACGGCTGAAGCCGACGCTGCCAGCAAGGACAGCAGCACGGCATCGGTCTGTGGGCGTGGTAATGATAGTGATAGTGCGTTTAAGCGCTCGTTCATGTTCACGACAAAACGGTTAGTTTAGCAAATTTCAGTACCAGTTTCTTTCGTCCGACGCTGGCAAAATCTACTTCCACTTGCGACGTTTCGTCTGCTCCGGTGAGCTTGGCAACTTTTCCGTCGCCAAACATCTGATGCCGAACGCGAGAGCCGACGCGGAGTGGAATATCGTCAAAAGAGTCATCCGGTGAGGCTTGCGAGTAGTTTTCTTCTGCGGGGATATCGTCAAAATCGCGCTTCGGTGCTGCTTCGGCGGGCTTCTGCCAATAGGACATCCCTCTGGTTTGTGATTGCGTTGACGAATGACTGGAAGACTGGTACGTTCTGCCTTGGGAAGCCGCACCCACATTTGTTCCCGAACTAAAGCGACTCTGAATACTGGTGCCGCCGTGCTCAAGCAACTCCGCACGGATTTCGCTCAGAAATGGCGAGGGAAGCGGGTAGGTAAGTTCGCCAAAGCGGTAGCGCTTTTCGGTGTGCGTCAGATACAGCTGCTCTTCGGCGCGGGTAATGCCGACGTAGAAAAGACGACGTTCTTCTTCCATTTCGTCTTGCTGCTGCTCGGCACGAGTGCCGGGGAACAAGCCCCGCTCCATACCGGCAATAAACACCACCGGAAACTCCAGCCCTTTGGCGGAATGAATCGTCATCAGCGTAACGTGCTTCCCGCCTGCCTTCATCACGTCAATATCGGCAATGAGTGCTATTTCTTGCAAATACTGCTCAAGCGTGGCGCTTTCGCCTTCGGCGGCACGGCGCTCGCAGTATTCCGCCAAGTGCGAGAGAACGCGCTGAATGTTGTTCCACCGGTCGAGTGCTTCTTCTGAGCCGTCGTCTTCATACATTTTGAGCAAGCCGCTTGATTCCATAAGCATTTTGGCGACTTCATCGGCGCGGGCGGCGCTTTGGTGCGAGGCTGCGCGTTGGAGAATTGTTGCGAAGCCCTGTGCAGCTGTCTGAGCGCGTTTTTGCAGTGCTTCTACCTGCTCGGCTTGCTGAAATGCCTCCAAAAGCGAGAGATTACTCGCTTCGGCAAACTGCTGCAAATGGTCGATGGAAGTCTTGCCAAGCCCACGCGGCGGTTCGTTCACAATGCGGAGCAAACTTTCATCATCCTGCGGATTGACAACTGCCCGCAGGTATGCAATGGTGTCCTTGACTTCCTTGCGCTTGTAGAACGACACCCCGCCTACAATCAGATACGGAATATTCTCACGACGAAGTGCGTCCTCAATTGCCTGCGATTGAGCATTGGTGCGGTAAAGCACAGCATAGTCCTCAAGACTGCGTCCGTGCTTGGCTTGCCCGTTCTTGGCTGTACGGGCGATAATTTCAGCTTCTTCGCGGTCGTCGCGGCAGCGCAAAAGTTGGATTTTTGCGCCTTCTGCATTATCTGTCCACAGCGCTTTCTTGATTTGGCGGCTGTTGCGGTTAATTACGTCATTTGCCGCTTCCAGAATCACTTTCGTCGAGCGGTAATTTTGCTCCAGACGCACTACGTTCGCATCGGCGTAATCCCGCTCAAAATCAAGAATGTTGCGAATATCCGCGCCGCGCCACTTGTAAATGCTCTGCGCGTCGTCGCCAACGACGCAGATGTTGCGGTACTTGCGGGCAAGCAGATTCACTACTTCGTATTGCGCCTTGTTGGTGTCTTGGTATTCATCAATGAGAATATAGCGAAACTGGTCTTGGTAGCGCTCCAGCGCTCCGGCGTTGTTCCGCAAGAGGCGAATCATATTCAGCAGCAAATCATCGAAATCCATTGCGTTGTTTTTGGCAAGTCGCTTTTCGTAGTCTTTGTAAATCATGCCGACTTGTTTCTCAAAGAGCGAACCGGCTTCGCGCTGATATTCCTGCCACGAGAGCATTTTATTTTTTGCGCTGGAAATAGCACCACGCACGGCGGTGGGGTTATAATTTTGCTGCGATATACCAAGCCCATTCATAATTGCTTTGATGACCGACAAGGAATCATCGGCATCGTAGATGGAGAAAGCAGACGTAAAGCCGATTTGCTCCGCTTCGCGCCGTAGAATCCGCGCAAAGACGGAGTGAAACGTTCCCGCCCAAATACGCCGCGCCTTATCCTCGCCCACAAGCGCAGCGATACGCTCTTGCATCTCGCCCGCAGCCTTGTTCGTGAAGGTAAGCGCAAGGATATTCCACGGCTGCACGCCTTTTTCAATCATGTAGGCAATGCGGTAGGTCAGCACGCGCGTCTTGCCGCTGCCCGCACCCGCCAGTATGAGCAGTGGTCCGTTGATAACAGCTGCCGCCTCGCGTTGCGTGGGGTTCAGTCCATCCAGAATAGCGCTGTACGAACTTGCTTGCGCAAGTGGCGTATTTGCAGGCGCTTGCTGGTCGAGAGGTTTAAGAATGAGTTTGGACATAACTGACTGAGTGATGATTAGGAATGGTTCAAAAATAAGAGCACAATCTTCTTCGGTGTACCAAAGCCGAGGAACTTTATTTACTTATTTTGCTGCCATTCATTATTTCTTTTCTTGGTATTCGTGCAAGCCGCGTAAAATCTCAATGAATCGTCTATCGCTTACCGTCATTGCCCCAAAGGTCGCACTGGATTTGCTTTGCACGACTTTCGGGAATGGATTTTTGCGATAAACACCTGTAAATACGTCAATGTGGTTGCCTTTGATTGCGCCGCCAATGTCGCCCGCAAAGAAATAGCCGTCATGCAGCACTTTTTTGCCGGACGGAAGTTCTATTTCAAGCCCCCGTGCGGAAGGAATGTAGAGAACAGTCCCAATCGGATACGTCGTAGTGTCCACGGCAATCGTGCGAAACGGTACGAGAATAAGCCCTTTTACCCCATCACCAAACTCGCCCCGCGCGTAGGTATAGCGTGTCCGCCCGATAGCTTCAGGCTTGATGAGCGGTCCTTTGAAGTATTTCGCACAATCTACCTGCAAATCCTTGCCGCGCCCTGCGTAGTTGTAGGTGCGCACTCTGCCGGACGAGTCTTTTACCTGAATCGTTCCTTCCACTGCACCAAAACACCAGTCAGACTCGCTGAGGTTCACACCAAAACTATGACCGTTCATATCCAAAAGCGCATGACCATTGGCGTTGGTGGCTTCTGCATAATGAACGTAGTATTGCGTTGCCCAGAGAAGCCGCTCCGGTGCGCCTTGCGAAGAGCCATACTCCGGCAAACCAAATGCGTATTCGCTGAGTGCAGTGCGGTCAAGAGTGTTCATCGTTTGCTGTGCAGCGCATGAACTCAAGGCAACAAGGAGGTACAGGGCGATGAAGTGAACGAGAAAACGCATACTGTGTAGGTTGGGATTGATGGCATAATAAATGCTGGAGTGCGAACGGAAGTTCGCAAGAGGTTTGAATGCTTGCGAACTTCCGTTCGCGCTCCAATTTGACGACTTGTTTTTGAGCAGCCTAAGTAAAAATTTGCCAGCACAAAACTACGCAAAAAGCGGCGAACAGCACGGCGAAAAATGGATTTGCCTCTGGAGACGGTTGATTCGACGCTACATCACTGCATCACGCGGTATTCCATACTAAGGTATTGAACGAAATTATCTTGAACTATCTACACAGACAAAAATGTCTGTGCTACGGCATAAAATCTGGCTTCGGTAGCACAGACATTCCTGTCTGTGTTCCAAGATATTACCGTCCAGATGCTTAACTGACAAATGTACCCACATTTAGTTTCTTGGGGAATAAACTCACAGCGTGTGCGTAGAAAAGCTGCCTGAGCAGGAGCCGCTTGTAATCAGTGCTTCCGCGCGCATCCGAAATTGGCGACGTTTCAGAAACAGCGATAGAAGCAGCTTCGAGAAATGTTTCCGTTGAGATATGCTTGCCAATAAGGTACGACACGGTTTCTGCAAGGTAGAGCGGAATAGCCGCCACGCCGCCCGCCGAAGCGTGTGCCTCTGTAATCGTGCCTTCTTTCAAACGCAGTTGCAATGCGGTGTTCACGCTGGCAATATCCAAATAAGTACGGCGCGAGACTTTTTCGTAATTGAACACGGTGTCGTCGTCGGGCAGCTTGAAACGCAGCATCTCGACGATTTCATCAGGCTTGCGGTCAAGCGTTTTGTAGCCTTTGTAATAATTCCGCAGCAAAACGCGCCGTTCTGTGCCATCGGGAGCCAGAAGTGTGAGTTCGGTATTTAGCGCAAGCAGTATTGCAGTCATGTCCCCAATTGGCGAGGCGTTGTTGATATTGCCGCCCAGCGTGGCGCGGTTGCGAATAGGAGTAGAGGCAAAAAGCGTGAGAAACTTCTGCATTTGTGGGATGTGGCTTTGAACGAGCGGCGAAGCGAGAACGTCCGCCACAGGCGTTCGCGCATCCATCACGCACCAACCGTCTTCGTCGTGAACGCGCATAATCGGTGCTCGCGGCGAACCCAAGAGCTGAACGTGAGATTTTAAGAGCGCTTCGGGCTTTTGGACAAATAAATCCGTTCCGCCGCCAATGGCAAATTTCGCTGTGTGAACCAGCCCCGCTCCATTATTCGCCACATCAGTCTTGATGCGCTCTTGAAGTACCGAAAGGCGCTCGGGAATTGCAACAAAGTAGTCCGGCAAAAGCCGCTTACGGACGAGCCTCGAAATACGCTGCTCATCGTGGGAAGGAGAGTCGGCAAGTGGAGAATCCGCAAGTTCGGTAATAACGCGGTCTATGGCGCGTTTGATAGACGCATAGCCCGTGCATCGGCAGACGTTTCCGTCTATTGCTTGGGTCATGCCCTCAGAAGTGAGATTCTGTGCGGTGAGCGAATAGCCCGTCATGGAAACAATAAATCCGGGCGTACAAAAACCGCACTGCGCACCACCTTCGTCAGCCATTGCTTGCTGAACAAGATTTAATGAGGGCTGCGAGCTATTTGGGGCACTTTGTGCGGCAAGCGTGATGCCTTCGACCGTAACGACGTGTTTGCCCTGCATATCGCCAAGCGGCAACAGGCAAGAATTAGCGGAAATGTATTCTACCGATGCCGTACTGTCCGTACCTTTGCGCTCTCCGACCAAAACCGTACACGCGCCGCAGTCTCCTTCGCGGCAGCCTTCTTTCGTACCCGTCAGATGAGCCGAGCGCCGCACAAAATCAAGCACGGTCGTGGCGGGGTGTTCGGTTGTTGTGATTTCGTGGTTATTGAGAATGAAGCGAATCGTATTCATGCGGTATTGTGGGAAATTGTCGGTGGAGTATTAATTGCGTGAACTTACAAAAGAGCCTGTCAATAGCCAAGCGCTTTTCACGACTCAGTTCAAATTTTGCAACAGTGCAGGCTACAAGCGTACGTTGAACGCGAACAGCCCGTATTGGGCGGGTATGCGCAGATTTTTGAAGGGAAAAATAATGGCGAATGCTTTCCGACCAGTGTTTTTATCGGGCGTTTTTTACGCCGATGAGTTCTGCGGCGATGCTAACCGCGATTTCCTCCGGTGTGTCGCTATTGATACCCACACCGATAGGTGCGTGTAAGGTTTGCAACCACTTCCGGGAAACTCCGTTTGCTTCGGCTTCTCGAAAAATGGTGTGGATTTTTGCCCGACTACCCATTATGCCTATGTATTCAGGTTGTTCCGGCATTTTTGCCAGTGCTCTGAGGGCGGTAATATCACTATTGTAGGCGGTCGTCGCCACGACAACGAAAGTACGTCGCCCAGCGTGTATCTGTTGAGAAACCGTACTTCCAAGCTGCTCGTAGGGCTGAGTGATGCGCTCGTTTGCAACGGTATTATTCGTCATGGTCTCAAGATGTTCACGGTCATCACAAACAAGCACATACCAGCCCAAAAGCGCCATTTGGCGAGAGAGAGCAAGCCCTACATGACCGCCGCCCGCAATAACTACGGTGTCGGGCGCACCCAAAAGCTCCTCGTAAAGCCAATCGGTAACGGATTCGTGGCGCAATGAAAACCGTGAAAACGAGACGCTTGAATCGGTACCGCTTCCGAAGCGCACCGCAATTCCTGTGGGCGAAAGCTGCATCACAAGCGGTGTATTGTTGCTGGTGGCGTTGCCAATGAGAGAGAGAATTGGAGTGTCCTTGAGAGTAAGCGTACAGGCTACTACGGTCTGCGAACCGGCACAAATCAAGCCCGACGGTGTAAAATCTTCACTTGCAGAACTTGTACCAGTTTCGCGTTTTCGGTGCTGCAATGTCCGAATCCAGTGCATCTGCTCACCCTTGCGCAAAGAATTGACTGCCTCGTTTATCAATGATTGCTCCATGATACCACCGCCAATTGTGCCGATGACTGACTCTTTCTCACCCTTCATTGCTACTGTCATTGTAAAACCCGGGTTGCCCGGAGAACCTTTCTTCGATGCCACAACAACATAGAGCACAAGCGGAGAGGCGGTCGATTCAATATGCTGAAGAATAGCATTCCAAAAGGTCTGATTGTTCATAGTCGTCAAAGAAACAGAGGGAAAATTTCAGGCAAACCAGACCGCACTGAGAGCATAATAGACTGCCGTCAAGCCTGAGAAAATCGCGCTTCCCAAGAATCGGTGCCGTTCGGGGAGGCGGTTCTGAATAATAAAATTGCCGACAAGCGAAATTGGGATGCTACCTAAAAATGAATACGAAGCCGTTGTTAGAAGTGCCCATGAAATATCGCTCGATGCGCCCGAAAAAATTTTGACAAAGACCAAATGCCGTGCAATCCAGAGCGGGTTGAAGTATGCCCACGCCAGCACCGTTCTTGCAAGCGCACCGCGCCACCGCGTCAAGGCAGCAGTGGTGCGGGCAATCCACGCAAAGTACGCCGGAATTTCCAACGCATAGAGAACTCCGCCCACCACGATCATTCCCAGAACGCGCCAGACGACGAACTTGCCCAAAATAATCATGGCAACGGTATCGCCGACGGCATAGACAGTCATGCCGCGAAGAATGTTGGTGCGAGTATAGGTTTGCAGGACTGTATGCATTGCGTGGGTGTGAATATCGTGAGCAAATGTTGTATGATGCTATGGAAAAGAATACAACACGAGGTTCTATGGGCACCTATTTCTTCTTTCCTGTCAGAAAATACGTCTCCATAACGCCTTTGCCCTTTACATCGAGATAACGGGGCGGTTCAAAATCATAGCGGTCTTGGAGGGCAAGAAATATTTCCCGCGTGCAATGGATTTTTCCGCTTTCTCCATGCGATTCCATGCGGCTTGCCGTGTTTACTGTGTCGCCCCAGAGATCGTAGGAAAACTTTTTCTGCCCGATAATCCCTGCTACGACAGGTCCGGTATGAACGCCGATACGCACTTCAAGTGGTATCTGCAAGGTGAAGCGTAGTATTTCCAGCGTTTGCAGCATCTCCAGTGCCATGTCGGCAATCGCACCAATGTGGTCGTCTATCGGCTCCGGCACACCGCCTACAATCATATACGCATCACCAATGGTCTTGATTTTCTCCAGCAAATAACGCTCCGAAAAAATATCAAACGCCGAGAACACCGTATTCAAAATATCAACGACCTCATGCGGAGATTGCTTGGTGGCAAGTTCCGTAAAGCCCACAATATCGGCAAAGAGTACCGTAACGCTGTCGAAGCCGTCAGCAATATTCTGTTCGCCTGCGCGAAGACGCTTGGCAATGAGTGGCGGCAGAACGTTCAGAATCAAGCCTTCCGAGGTATTACGCTCTTCTTCCAGTTCCAGATTCTTTTCTTGCAGGGAAGCATTGGCAATTTCGATTTCGCGGGTCTGCTCGTCAAGAAGCGCTATTTGACGCTGGATTTCCTCGTTCGCACCGTGCAGGCGCTCATTGCTTTCGCGGAGTTCGGCAGTTCGCACTGCCACTTCATGCTCCAATTCCTTTGCACGGCGCTCAATAATGCGAACACGCGCTTTGTAACCAAGAATACCGACAAAACCAAACGCCAGCACCGCCCCAAGCCGAAACCACCACCGCTCCCACAATGGCGGCATGACGCGCACCACAAGCGTTTTGCCGCTTTCATTCCAAATGCCGTCGTTATTGGATGCCTTGACGCGGAAAATATAATCACCGCCAGTGAGATTGGTATAGCGAGCTTCATGGCGCGTGCCGCTACTTATCCATTTGCTGTCAACGCCTTCGAGCATATATTTGAAGCGATTTTCATCGGACTGCACAAAACTGAGTGCTGCAAATTCCAGCGAAAAAACATTGTCTTTGTATGAAATGCAGAGCGTGTCCATGAAAGAAATATCTCGTTCCAACGCCACTTCTTCACCAAAGCGCCGATAGCCCGTTAAAACGATGGGCGGAATGTACGAATTGACCCGCACGCTATCAGCAAAGAAGTCATTGAAGCCTTGCAAGCCGCCAAAATACAATCGCCCGCTTGCACCTTTGCAATATGCACCGGAATTGAATTCGTTATTTTGTAATCCATCACCAACATTGTAATTCCGAAATGGCGAGTACGCTTTAGCTGCATCAGTAGTGAGCGGCTTCTGGGCAAGTTTGTGAGCCGGCGGCATGGTCATGCGCGACAAGCCTTGGTGCGTGCTCATCCACAAATCACCCCGTGCATCTTCCAGCACAGCATAGACAACGTTGTTGACCAGTCCGTGCTCTTCCTTCCACGTTACAAACTGTTCTCGCTCTACGTCCATACAGCACACGCCACCGCCTTGCGTGCCAATCCAGAGCAGATTATTTGTCGAAAAATGCAGCGAAAAAATGGCATCGTGGCTGAGGCTGTTCGGGTTGCTGTCATCATGCCGATACGTTTTCCATTCCCCAGTGCGAGGATTGAAGCGACTAAGACCACCACCGCGCGTGCCGAACCAGAGTCGCCCCGTGCTATCTTCCTTAATGCACCGCACGAAATTGTGTCCAAGCGAGGGTTTGGCGGGGTCGGAGAGGTAATGCGCAACAAACTCTTCGGTGCGAGGATTGAAGACCTTCACCCCTATACCGCGCGTCCCTATCCACAGCATACCATCTCGGCTTTCGTGGAGCACAAACGTCTGGTCAATAAGCCGCATATCAAGCGCCTGTAAGCGTTGTCGTAGAGAGCCGTCTTGCGCCACTACTGTCCCTTTGTACACGGTTCGGCGCAGAGTGGCAGGGTCTAATTTTTGCAAGCCGCCTTCCGTCGCAATCCAAATCATACCGTCGTTTGTCTCGGTGATGTTCCTTACAAAATTGGACGTGGAGCTATTCTTGTCCCTGACCATATTCGGCACAAGAAGCATTTGCTTTGTAAGACGATTGTAGCGTACCAGACCTTGCTCAGTGCCAATCCACACCAAGCCGCGACTGTCTTCCAAAAGTGCGTAAACGGAATTGGAAAACATATCATTGGGGTTCTGCGGATTGCAGACGGTAGTTTGGAACACATTTGCTTGTGCGTGAAAAACATTCAAGCCGTTGCCATATGTACCCACCCAATACGCACCACTACGGTCTTCATAAAACGAAAATACGATATTGCCGCTGAGTGAGCGGCTGTTTGCCGGGTCGTAGCGATAATGCGTAAAGGTGTCTTTCTCGGAATTGTAAAGATGCAAGCCACCACTGGCAGTACCGACCCATAGTTCGTTTTTACTATCGCGGTGCAGTGTGCGGATATTATTGGAGAGAAGACCGCCGGAAGGCGCACGAGAATTAACCTGAAAATGTTCTAAAACGCTCTCCGTACCATTATCTATGCGGTATAAGCCCGTCGTTTCTGTTCCCATCCAGATATTGCCGTGGACATCCTCTGCCAATGCCGTCACAACTTCATTGCCGCTTAACCCTGGTGAGCGCTGCATTGTGCCCCGCACAAGACGGCAGGCAGTAGTTGTGCGGTTGAATATATTCAAACCGTTGTCGGTGCCGACCCAGAAATTCCCTTTGCTATCTTCCAAAAATGCAGAAATGCTGTTGTTGCTAATGCTCGCGGGATTGCCGACAACGTGCGAAAAGACGGTGAAGGAATTTGTTGCGGGGTTGAATCGGTTGAGTCCATTATCTGTGCCAACCCAGAGTACACCTTGTTTGTCGTAGTAGAGCGCTGTGATGTAGTTGCTCGATAGACTTGTGGCAGACTTGGGATTATTCTTGAAAACGGCAAAGGTACCGCTTGCGTGGTCGAACTTATTCAGTCCACCGTCGTGAGTGCCTATCCAAAGCGCTCCGGTGCGGTCTAGCGCCAGCGAGGTTACAAAATTGTCCGAAAGGGTTTTCTTGTCGGTGGCGCTGTGGCGATATATTTTGAAGCCTGAGCCGTCATAGCGAGAGAGACCATCGGCAGTGGCTATCCAGATAAAACCCATCTGGTCTTGCACAATGGCATAGACATTGCTCTGGGATAAGCCTTGCTCGGTGTTAAGCCGACGAAAAACAATATCGTCGTCTTGTCTGCCGCTCATCATATTGGGAGAACGTTCAGCGGCAAAAGCAGCACAAACGCTCAAGAGTAAAAGGACAAGCGTACAGCAACAACGTATGGGAAGTGTCGTCATGAGAAATATATTCTTTCTGGCGTTGTCCCTCATTCCGAATCCTTTCTCAACTACGGTCAATGACGGATTCGATAGATTGTGTGCGGAAGGGCAGACGCACAGTGAAGGTTGTACCTTCGTTTTCGATGCTGGTAAAATCAATCGTACCTTCGTGGGCATCCACCGCATATTTGACAATGGACATACCAATACCGGTGCCTTTGATATTGAGGGCATTATGGGCACGATGAAATGCCTCGAACATATGCTTTTGATCGTCGGCTGGTATGCCAATGCCTCGGTCTTCGACGCGAATCGTGATGGTGCTTGGCGTGCAGTCCACGTCAAGAAAAATTGCTCCCTCGGAGTATTTCAGGGCATTCGAGAGCAGATTGGTAATGATTGAGCGCATGAGTTTTTCGTCTAGCGCCGGATTCGTAGTAGATGAAGAGCTAAAGCGTGATTCAATGCGGTGTTTACCACCGATTGCCGAGTGAAGCTCACCCACTATCTCCTCGCAAAATTCCTTCAGTGCCAATGTTGCGAACACAGCCTGTGTCTTGCCTGCTTCGCCGCGAGCCAGCAAGAGAACATCATTCAGCATTTGCTCAATACGCCCCGACGATGCCATCATGCGCTCCAGGTGGATGATTTGCTTGTCCACAGGCATTTTCCCGGCGCTCAGGTGCAGAATTTCTGCTGATGAATTAATGACAGTAAGCGGCGTACGGAATTCGTGCGATACCATCGTGATAAAGCGGCTTTTCAAGTCGTTGAGTTCTTTTTCCTGCTGCAAAGCACGTTTTAACTCTTGCTCAGCAGCTTTGCGCGTGGCAATATCACGGGAGTTGAGGACGATTCCGCCCACAGCCGCATTGTGAAGTTGGTTACTGGCAGTTACTTCTATCCATTCATAATCATTTTTTTTATTGGAGCGGTGCAAAAACTCAATTGTGCGAATCGCATCGGGCTGGTGAACGACGTCATGCAGAAACAAGCGCACAGATTCTTGGTCATCGGGTGAGACTCGCTCAAGGAAGTTCTGCCCAATACGCTCAAACGGCTCAAATCCAAAAACTTTTTCAGTCGCCGGCGATTCGTACGTAATATCGCCATTTTCTTCCACAATCGTGATAACATCGGACGAGTTACGCAAAAGGCTATTCAATCGCTCACCGCTTTGGAGCAGCATTTCTTCGATACGTTTGCGCTCGGCGATTTCATGCTTGAGTTCTGCATTCGCACGTTTGAGCGCTTCGGTGCGTTCATTGATACGGCGTTCCAGAAATTGGCTAAAAAGAACATTTGCTTCTTCGTTGCTTTTTCGCTCGGTGATGTCGTTGAAAATCACGAACGACCCCATAAACGTGCCATTCTCATCGAAGCGTGGAGTGGAGTTGATGGTCTGCCAGCGCTTGGTACCATTAGCGCGAATAATTTCCAATTCGTATCGTCCCGGTTTTCCGGCACGACGCTCGGCATTTTGGTCGTCCACCAGTGCCTTCGTTTCGGGCTTGATGAAGGGTTCGATTGTTTGTCCCAGAAGCTGTCCACGCTCTACGCCAAAAGTCTGTTCAGCGGCGGGATTGACGAAAATAAATTTATCGTCTTTGTCGGTAATGATGATACCTTCCGACAAGTTTTCGACAAGCGTTCTATATTGTTGCTCGCTTTCGCGCAATGCGCCTTCCATACCGGTTCGGTCGCTAATATCGCGCGAATTCACGATGATTGCACGAATCGTCGGGTTCGCAAGGCGATTCGTCGCTATGCCTTCGATGGTTCGGTATTTGCCTTCGGCAGTGCGGGCGCGGAAGGTTGCCGTAATCTGTGTATCGGGCGAGGCAGCCGACATCCGTAAAGCATCCGCAATAGTCTCTTTGTCGTCGGGGTGAACGATATTCAATGCCGGCAACCCGATAACATCTTCTTCACGGTAATGAAAAAGGCGATAAAATGCGGGGCTTTGATAGACGATGCACCAACTCTCATCTAAAATGGAAATAATATCCCGCGAATGTTGCACAAGATAGCGGAAATGCTCATTATTATCACGATTACCGTGCCACGTAGGAACAGTATTGTCGGCACTTTGCTCTTTTGGGACAGATTTGTCATCGTCTTGCCCCACAGCTTCCGCGAGCGATGTATCGGTGCGGGAATGCTGTCGAATCTGTGCCAACTCACGGCGGAGACTATTGCACAAGCGTTCAGAGTTACCACGACGGATCACATCCGTCGCACCAGCTTTGATGAGGTCAATAGCACTTTCCGCTGAGAGAGTATCGGAGAGAACAAAAAAGAGTGTTGGCGGAGGGCTGTTAAGAAGAGCAGTTTCCGTCGTCGTCGCGCTTGTAGTTGCGTTTGGTGTATCAAGCACTTTCTTTGCACGTTTCGCGTCACAGGCTTGGGCAAGACTGAGCATCTCACGGACACTGAAATTTGCAGCATCACCATTGCACAGCACAGCGTCCCATGTCTCTGCGGTCAGCGCTGAGGCGAAGTAGTCATTATTCAAAACCATCAGGTAGTCAGGCGCATAATGAGCCGCCTCAAGCGCTTTCAGCAGTGCAGATCCTTCGCCAAAAAACTCGACCGCAATGAGCACACGAATACTTTCCACCACCGACCCATTCGGCAGAGTCCGGGGAACTAATGGGCTGTCAGCATCAGGGGCAATATGTTCGGTTTCGATGTGCATATTCTTGAGGCGGAATGAGCGTGAAATTCAAGGTCACAAGGGGTGCGGTGTTTACGGGCGCTTGTTTTACGGGTGCTCCATACTTTTTGTTACGGATGCTTGTGGTGCAATTCTTTCGTTCTCACGCAATCTGGCATTCCGTTTCTCAAACTTCATTAACTTTAGTGAGCCTGCTGTAATTGTTCGCTCGCGCTTTGCCATGCAGCGTGGTAATGCTGGATAGTTCGGATGTAGCCAATTTCGCGGTGGAGCATTGGGACAAGCCTCTCGAGATACCCTTTGATGATGAAATCCGACGCGCCAGCGTTCATGGCGGCAACGATAGAAGGCTCATTCAAGATACTGGAAATCATAATAATCGGGACACGAATCGCTGGTTTGCCGGGAATATTACCTCGCTCTTGCTCAAACTGGCGAATAGTTATCAGTGCATCCATGCCGGTAAAGCCCGTGTGGATGTTGTAATCACAGAAAATAATATCCCACTCCTGATGTAAGGCAGCTTTGAGTTGCGGCATAGTATCTACTCGTTCATAGCTGATGTCAATATCGTGATAGCGCAGAAAACGAATAAGCACGTCGGCATCCAGCGCCGAATCTTCGACAAGAAGGGCGTGTAGTTTTATGGCAGGGTAAGAATGGTTTTCCACGTTAAATCTGCGACAAAAAGTGAGCAAATGAGGGAAAGCGAACAGCTTATTGAAGATATTGAGGACAATTACGATTCCGAAGCAGTATGAGCCTGTGCTTGCAAGCGCTGGCGCATAATTTCAAACATGACAATACCGGAAGCAACCGAGGCATTGAGCGAAGCCACACGCCCCTGAAGCGGTATAGAAACAGCATCGGTACAGACGCGGCGGACAGCGCGTTGTATTCCCGCGCCTTCACTGCCAACCACAACCACGATTGGCTCATTGAAGAGAGCGCCCTCGTGAAGTGCATTGGAATAGTCCTGCTCAGCTTCGGATTCCAGTGCAATAATGCGAAAATCTGCATTACGGCAGTCTTCGAGTGCTTTGGCAAGATTGCTTGTTTTAGCTACGGCAAGATGCTGTAATGCTCCGGCAGACGTTTTCATAGCCGTACCACTCAGGGGCGCTGCCCGAAGTTCGGGGACGATAATGCCGTGAAATCCTGCGCACTCGGCAGACCGTGCAATGGCACCGACATTGTGGGGGTCTGTGATACCATCCAGCGCAATTAAGAGCGGCTGCTCGGAAGCAGCAAAAGCCTGTTCAATAAGTTCTCCGATGCTCAGAGTCTTTACTGCTGACACAAGAGCAATCACACCTTGTGCATTTTCATTCTCACCACAAACTTCACGTTCGAGCGTCCTGAACTTCTGCCTGTCCATGAGGGCAAAGGGGATACGTGCAGTTTCGGCTTGGATACGCAGCGCCGTAATGGGTGAGCCTTCTGCGCCGTATTGACAGAAAATTTTCTCAATTTTTTTGCCTGATGCAAGAGCTTCGGCAACAGTATTTCGACCAAAAATGTACACAGTATGGAACGAATGAGTGGGCAAGAGTGTGAAGCGAATTACCGTTTTTGTGATGCTTGGTTCTTCACATTTTGCGAAAAATAACAAAAGTCTGTGAATTTTACGTGTTTTATCTCCGTGCGTAGGCTTTTTCTGCATATTTTTCACGTGAAATTCTGCACAAATACTCTTCATTATTCATGCTAAATTTTGTAATAGCCTAAAAAATGTGTATATTTGTACCTCTTTTCAGTGTCTTTTTGACTGTACTTTTTCACACTACTCTTGCGGAGCATTCATGTCCACAGCTACGACGACAGCACCTCGTAAACGTCGCACTCGCAAAAACAAGTATATTACGCTCCACTCGCCGTTTCTGATGAAAGAAACGAAACACGAGCTTATCGGTGAACCGATAGAAAATGGTGGTAGGCGGCAGCAGTGGGCGCGTTGCACACGGACGCATCACTCACAATTGGTAGATTTGGACGAGTTGGAAGCAAAAGCAAACAGCAAAGATGAAGAAATTTTGATTATCCGCGAGAATGCTGTTTCCTACAATCCGCGCAATGAGTACAACATCGGAGACACCATCGCGCACGAAGTTTGGAATACTATCGGGCGAGTCATTCGCAAAGAAATCACCAGCAACGGCAGTCATGCGATTGTGGTGCAGTTCGAGGACAAAACAGAAAAACGCTTAATTGAAAAACTCAGCAACTAAGCTATATTACACACATCGTCTATAATTCACACTTTTATCTGTCAAACATTTTCAAGGATTAGTCAAGTGATTGGTGTTACTATCCAAACCAGCGAGTCGATTGACAAAGCACTGCGTCGCTTTAAGAAAAAATATGAGCGCAGCGGCGTTCTTAAAGAGTTCAAAAAACGTGCGTACTTTACCAAGCCGTCCATTCAGCGCCGTATGGCAAGAATGAAAGCTGTTCGCCGCCAGATGCGCGTTACGATGGAACAAGAATAAAGCGACAATAGCAATCAGATGTCGATAATCTATCCGAAGCGGTGGCTACAAATTTTGTAGTCGCCGCTTTGTGTTTTTCGTACCCTAAATTCAGAACATTTTGCCTCGAAAAACGAGCACAATCGTGAATATGTCTGAATATGCACACTGCTCACAAAAGTCTTGCAAACGTTCCTGCGAAATAGTAACATTGTGGAGCAGGTAGTTTGAGACTACCGCATTGATTAGCAGATACTCACACTTTGTTTCACAATTGTTCCCGGGAGATTGCTTGAATTCAAGTTGTATGAAACCCTTAGTTGAACATCGAAATTGTGTCCGCTACAAAGATTGCTCAACACTCCATTGAAGCCCCCAGTATTGTTTCGCTCATCGCACAACAGCAAATTCATGATTATGGTTGGGTTAGTCGTAACGAGATTCTCTACTCATTACGGAAAGAGTTTTCCACTATACGCATCAAAACTTGGCTAAGCAACCACAATGTTCCAATCAACAATACCATCTTGACAACTATGACCTTTTTCACTCGTCCCGCTTATCGGTTTTTGATGTGCTGCTTTGTAGTGCTGTGCAGTTTTACGCCGCATAGCAGAGCACAACTCCCCCAAACCCCGGTCATGCCGGGCAATTCCGCTAATTGGATTGGTGCGGGCATGGATGCTTTTCGCGCCATGACGCTATCCAATCGAGAAATTATGGGTGTTGCCAGTCAGTATGCCGCACAAATGGATATGCAAAACCAACTTGCTCCGCCCACTAACCCTTATTCTGTGCGGCTTGCGAAGCTCACCGGACGGCATATTTTGGAAGACGGAATGCGATTCAATTTCCGCGCCTACATTTCGCCGCAAATTAATGCGTTTGCTCTTGCCGATGGTACGGTGCGCGTGTATTCAGGGCTGATGGATTATATGACCGACGAAGAGGTGCTGGGCGTAATCGGGCATGAAATTGGACACGTCAAAAATAACGATCACAAAGACAAACTCCGCACTGCGCTTCTTAGTTCGGCGGCACGCAAGGCTGCTGCTACATCCAACAGTATGCTGGGACAAATGGCGACCTCAGCCGTCGGGGCAGTGGCGGAAAACCTCGTGAACGCAAAGTTCTCTCAATCCCAAGAAACCGATGCAGACGATTACGGCTTGCAATTCCTGAAGCGTAACGGCTATAATCCTCGCGCGATGGCAACGGCGTTACAAAAATTGGCAAAACTGAGCACTGGACGCTCTAACTTCGTGCAAAAAATGTTTTCTACGCATCCCGACCCGCAAAAACGTGCGCTTCGCATGGCGAAAATGGTTGGTAAATAGTTCGGTACATCAAAGATTGAACTCAAGAAGAATATGAGTCTTTTTAGCACATTTTTATCATTCAACCATATATGATTCATCTTCTTATCGGCTCAAACAACACCCACAAAGCAGAGGAAATGCGGGCAATCGTCGAAGCGCAAGGCTTGGCGCACCTCTTAATGCCAAGCGATGTACAAGGTTTCCCGACAGACATCCCCGAAACCGGAGCAACGCTGGAAGAAAATGCGTATATCAAGGCAGTGACTATTTTTCAGGCAACTGGGCGCATCTGCATTGCTGACGACACGGGCTTGGAAGTGGATGCTTTAGGCGGTGCACCGGGAGTACACACAGCGCGTTATGCGGGCGAGCATGCGAGCTATGCCGAGAACCGTACAAAAATGCTTGCGGAACTGCGTGATGTTCCGCCGGAGCAGCGTACAGCACGCTTTCGCACGGTGATTTGCTATCACGACCACTTCCGTGTCTGCTTTGCCGAAGGTATTTGCGAAGGACATATTGCCGCCAAAGAACGTGGTGAAGCGGGGTTTGGCTATGATGCAATCTTTATTCCGCAGGGATTCGACCGCACATTTGCCGAAATGAATGCCGACGAAAAGCATCGCGTTAGCCATCGTGGGCAAGCATTGAAGCGCTTTGCGGAAATTTTACATTCTTATCACACGGACGAATTGGAAAAACCTTTGCCGTAAAAACCGCATTGTGTAGATTGTGGCGCATCCCCACAATGCCTAATGAATAATCCTCACATTTCTCACTGTTTTTGGGACTATGACAATGACAAAATACCTTTTGCGCACGGCGCTTCTGCTCTGCGTTCTCTTCGTAAGTCTTACCGCCTGCAAAAAAGAAGACCCGCGTTGGTCGGAAGCAGACAAAAAAAGTAAAGAAGCTATCGAAGCCAAGAAACAAGCACAGGAGTCGGGCGCACTGCCAAAACCTGAAGAAGGCGGTTCCTTCAATAAATTTTTCCCGAAAAATGAGCCGGGATTTGAAATGATTGCCAGTCAAGAAAAAACGGGCTTTGCAGAGTACAAACTCAAAAAAGACGGCAAAGATTTGGCAATGATTGCCATTTCGGACGTTGCCAATAACCCGCAAGCGGCTGACAAATTCAAGTCCTCAACCAAGATGATAGGCGGTTTCCCTGCGGTTGACCAAGGCAGCACAGCCACAGCCGTTCTCGTTGGCGGGCGCTTCCAAGTAAAAGTTCTTTCGCGCGATGCCTCCTTCTCCAAAGCAAACCGCGAAGCGTGGCTTCAGAAGGTAAACTTGGCGGGCTTGGCAGCGATGAAGTAATGTAAACAAACGAACTTAAAAACTCAACCTTCAAAACTCAACATTTCCGAAAAGCTATGAGTCAATCTATCTTTGAACTTATCAACGAATTGCCCACAAGCGGCGTGACCGTTATGTCCTTAAAAGCGCTTGATTACATTGTTCCGGGCGAGTGGCAGAACATATCCGGCTTTGAAAATATGATTACGCTCGTAACGGGCGAAAGCGACCAAGCGATGATTCAGCAAATTGGTGAGCGCGCCATCACGCTCTACAACGACCCTGCCGAAGGCTACCAACGCGCAGTTTGGCTTTACCAGACCGCAAACAGCATTGGCGGCAAACTCGGCGCGGCGGCGCTGGCAAATAAAATCGGCGAAAGCGTTTCGTTCCTCAGTTTTCTTGAAAAAATCACTCCGAAAGCCGACAAAGCGCAAGCAATTGATTTTTCTATCAAAGTCGCGGCAGAAATTATTGCATATGCAAAAATCAATGGGATTCCGGGCGACGGTGTAGCTGAATTTATGGGGGCTGTAGGCGATTACGGCAAAGAATCCATCATGCGCCTTGCCGCACTTACGTGCTTCGACGGCTTGATTCCACTTGGACCGGATTTCTTGCGCAAAATCGAAGAATTTATCTCTGGTTTAGTTCCGAATGACCTCACGAGCAACCCTGCTTTCAGCGCGGTTTCGTCCATGATTCCGGGTGGTGGCGCTGAAGGACAATTAGGCTTTGTACAGCAAGGCTTCAACAGCATCAAAGGTTGGATGGGCAATTTTGTGTCGTCCAAAGGCATCACCGCAGAAGGTGTCGTGGGCAGTTTGAAGAACTACATTGACATTGCGGACGACAAACTGGATTACGTTGCAGGCTTCCTCGACGCAACCACGAACTATTTCGATTACACGGGCGTTCAGACCGTTGGGCGTCGGTTGATTGAGCGGGCAGTTGCTGAAATTTAATTTATCATGGCAGATAGAATTGAAAAAGAGCGAGGGGAAATATTCAATATTTCTCCTCGTTTTTGCTTCATAGTGTGAAGTAATGATTCTCGTTGTAGAATCCTATTTGTCGCCGTATTTTGCAGTTCTGTATTTATTAAAATCATACAGATACAACTTGCCTCGCCCTTGCAACCACTGACTGCCTTCACAAATGGCGAAAAAAAACATACTTGCCGGAAACACGGATGCTATCCCTCCCAAAGCGCCCACTCGCGCCGAGGCTCTCAATACCTCGCGTCCACCGGAGGACGATATTGAGGTGTCGCTGCGCCCTTCGGGTTTTGATGAATTTGTAGGGCAGGAAAAAATCATCGGCAATCTCAAAATTTTTATTGCCGCCGCGCTCAAACGTGGGGAAGCGCTTGACCACGTGCTTCTGACTGGTCCGCCGGGACTGGGCAAAACGACACTCAGCCACATCGTCGCCCGCGAAATGCACGCCGACATCAAGGTTACATCAGGTCCGGTGCTGGAGAAGCCCGGTGATTTAGCTGGTTTGCTTACGAATTTGGACGAAGGCGATATTTTGTTTATTGACGAGATACACCGTCTCTCGCCTGTGGTGGAAGAGTATTTGTACTCGGCAATGGAAGATTATTCGTTGGACATTATGATTGATTCCGGTCCGTCGGCTCGCTCAGTGAAATTATCCTTGCCGCGATTTACGCTTGTCGGCGCTACCACTCGTGCGGGTTTGTTGACAGCGCCCCTGCGCTCACGCTTTGGAGTGATTAGCCGCTTGGACTATTATTCTTCCGAAGAACTCTTCAAGGTTGTACGCCGTTCTTCTGGCATTTTGACTTCGCCTATCGAAGACGGTGGCGCAATGGAAATCGCCAAGCGTTCACGTGGTACGCCACGCATTGCAAACCGCCTTCTGCGCCGTACACGCGACTTTGCTGAAATAAAAGGCGACGGCACTATCACACAAGACATTGCCAATATAGCGCTCGTGGCGTTGGAAGTGGACGAATACGGCTTGGATGACATGGACAAGCGCATCATGCAAACGATTATGCTGAAATTCAACGGCGGTCCAGTTGGTTTGAATACGGTTGCAGTCGCTGTGGGCGAAGAAGCTGGAACAATTGAAGAGGTCTATGAACCATTTCTCATTCAGCAGGGCTTTTTGAATCGCACCCCGCGCGGGCGCGAGGCAACTGAACTGGCATACAAGCACTTTGGTATCAGCCAGCAAGGGAAAGCCGAAACACTTTTTGGCACATTCTAAGTTCTCACAAGTATATTTTGGGATAGTTGTAAGTTCTTGGATGTTGAGTGTTGTGTTCAAGAGCCTACAACGCCAAGAACGAAGCATGATTCAGGTGATGCAATCAAAACTCAACACCCAACATTCAACACTACTTTTTTGTAATGGACATTCGACGCTACTTTCACGGAAGAAATATCACGATTGTTGTCAGCGTGGCAATTTTGGTGGGCTTTGCTGCGCTCATTATTGCATCTGCAGTACATAAAAGCCTTGCACCGTCGGTGAATCCCATTATCGAGCAATCTGACGATTTAGTTCGGCAGGGCGATCAAATTCAAGTAAATTTGCTGAATGGCTGTGGTGACCAAGGCGTAGCACGGCGCATGATGAATTACTTGCGTTCATCAGGCTTTGACGTGGTTGAAATTGATAATTACTCGCGCTTTTCTGTCCAGCGCTCGTTTGTAATTGACCGCGTTGGCGACTCCCTTTCTGCCATGAAGACCGCCAAAGCGCTTGGTATTGCCGATTCGCTGCGTGTTCTTCGGATTGATTCGACCTTGTACATCCGTGCCAGTGTAGTGATTGGCAGGGATTACCGCACACTCAAGCCGTTTCAATAACTTCTTTTGCATAATAATTTCATAATTCTTCATTTGTACTCTACTTTTTAATGACAGCTTCTACTGAACTCACAGCGCTTTGCGCTCGCACATTAGACAACCTCAAGGCGGAAAACATCATCGCTCTTGATTTGCGCAATGTAGATTCTTCACCTGCCGATTATTTTGTGATTTGCAGTGCTAATTCCGAAACCCACGCCCGTGCCTTGACCGACGCGCTCGCTCGCGTTACCGTCAGCGTAGGTGAACGCCGCCCCCGCACCGAAGGGCGCGACACCGGCGAATGGGTCTTGCTGGATTATTTCGACGTGGTGGTACATATCTTTCGCACCACTGCCCGCGAATACTACAAACTTGAAAAACTCTGGGGCGACGCTCCGGCGCTGGACTTGAAGCAATTGATTGAAAAACCGAAAGCTGCTAAACAAAAATCTGCAAAAGCAGACACTACAAAAACAGAAGCTACAAAAGTTCCAAGCGCAAAAACGGCGGCAGCAAAACCAACTGCTGCTTCCAAAGTAAACTCTGCCAAAACAGCATCTTCCAAAGTAACTACGCCGAAGGCTGCAAAAGAAAAAGCAATAAAAGAAAAGACAATAAAAGAGAAGGTGACAAAAGAAGCAGACGTAGAAAAAACTACCGCGAAAAAAGCAGCAGCAAAAGCGCCTGCTAAAGCCATTTCTAAAGTAGTATCTGCGACGGCAGCGGCAAAAAAAACCGTGAAGACTTCCACGAAAACAAATGCTGAAACAAGCGCTCAAGCAAGTGTAGAAGCACCAAAATTAAAACGCACTACACAGAAAGCCTCTGAGGGTGACGAAACAAAAGTTGTAACCGCCACAAAGCCTAAAAAAGCTGCACCGAAAGCGGAAGCTGCACCGAAAGCGAAAGCAAGCGTTAAGAAAGTGAGCGCGAAGTAAGGATGAAAGCAGTACGAACAGAAGCAACTGCCTTTGCTCCGGCGACGGTGGCAAATGTTGCCTGTGGGTTTGACGTGCTTGGCTTTGCGCTGGAATCTCCGGGCGATGAAGTGACGGTGCGCATTACCACAGAGCGCGGCGTAAAAATCACAAGCATTGCAAGTGATGACGGCTTGCCCGAACTCAATCTGCCCACAAACCCGCACGAGAACACCGCCGGTGGCGCGGTCATTGCGTATCTGGAGGGAATCGGTGCAGATTTTGGTGTAGAAATGTCCATTCGCAAGCGGATGCCAGCCGGAAGCGGTATGGGGTCAAGCGCTGCCAGTGCAGCAGCAGCACTTGTCGCGCTCAATGCACTTGTTGAGAAGCCACTTTCGCCTGAAGAACTTGTTGATTACGGCATGAAAGGCGAGGCAATCGCAAGCGGCTCGGAGCACGCCGACAACGTAGCGCCCGCCATTATGGGCGGCATTGTGCTTATTCGCGGCTATAACCCTACGGATGTAGTTCGCATAGACGCGCCGCCACACCTGCATTGCACTGTCCTGCGCCCACACTGCGAAGTTTCGACCAAAGAAGCCCGTACCATTTTACCAAAGGAAATCCCCATGAAAACGGCAATTACGCAGTGGGGTAATCTTGCGGGTTTGATTGCAGGCTTGCTCAAGCGTGACGATGGCTTGATTGCTCGTTCACTAAGGGATGTTGTCGCCGAGCCGTATAGGGCAGCACTTATTCCGGGCTTCTATGCCATACAGCAGGCAGCGCTTGTTGCTGGTGCGCTTGGTTGCAGTATTTCCGGTTCAGGTCCGTCTATATTCGCCCTTTCCACCTCACATGAGGCGGCAGAGCGCATCGGTACAGCCATGCACAATGCCCTCACGGAAGCCTGTACCGAAGGTACACTCTACATCTCGCGTTTGGCGGATGGACAGCCGCGCGTTGTGTCGGTGCGATAAGTACTTTGGCTGGTACCCTCGATGACCTTGTCCACAAACCGCATAATTGCTACACGCTCCGTTGCTATATATTGCGTTGTTACGCATGGCGACCTCGAAATTTTGTTACCTTGAATTACTACACTATGCCTTTCTCTCTTCAGCTCTCACAGCGCTTGCTGCCTACGTTCTTGACTATTGGGCTTTTGCTTGCGTGCATCAATGCGCCCAACGTTTTTGCCCAGCAGCAACCAGCAAAAAAAGTCCGCCTCACACCCCAGCAATCAAGCCAAATCCAAGCACTCATTCAGCAAGGACTTCAGCAGCAATCTACCAACCCACAGGTGGCAATTCAGGCATTCACGCAAGCAATAGAACTTGTACCGCAAGAAGCTGCTTTCTACTGCTATCGGGGGCGAATATATTTTAGCTTGAATAATTTAGCTGCGGCTAAGGCTGATTTCACAAGCGCTATTGAGCGTGCGCCCAAAATGGCGTTTGCCTATTTTTATCGTGGGGCGTGTTATCTTAATCAACAACTTCTCACTCAGGCAGAGTCAGACTTACAGGCTTCTGCGCGTTTGGAGCCGACAAACTATGATTATCTTCGGAATTTGGGAGTCGTCCAAAATCTTTTACAAAAATATCCCGATGCACTTGTGACGCTTTCAAAGGCTATACAAGTGAAGCCGAAAGAAGCATCAGGCTATTATGAGCGTGGAAATATCTACCGTCTTCAAAATAAGTATCGGGAAGCCATCCGAGATTACACAAAAGCAATTCAGCTTGACCCCGCAAACCTCAACGCATACATCAATAACGCCACAGCAAAGGGTATGCTGAATGATTACAAGGGAGCAATTGAAGATTACACTTACCTCATCAAAAACACTCCGCCAAACAAACTCAACTTCTACAATCGTGGTTATTTGTACAGCACCCTTCAGCAGTACGACAATGCCATTAAAGACTTTACTGCAGCGATTACACTGGACTCGACTATGCTCCGTGCAAGCGTAAAACGGCTTTTAGCAATGCAATCGCTTGGGCAGGTCAAAGAAATCTTGGCAGAAACGCGGAGGTTGCTTCAAAGTAACCCTCAAGATGCGAAGGCATTTACTAATGCCGGCGGCGCAGTACAGGCGCAGCTACTAAGTGAGGATTTTGTAAACGCTGATATTTTTGCCATTCGCGCAAAAGCCCGTGCTGACCTGGGTAATGTGAGCGGCGCGTGCAGTGATTTGACCAAAGCAGGAATACTGGGGAATACGAATGCAGAACAGCAACGTCCTGCCGTTTGCGCCCCGACGGGTGTTTTTATGCCTTCACCAAACTTTCCCGCAAACCTTCAGTTTTATCCACGCAACAGCAATGATTCTGCGTTTGTATCGCTTTCCGGTACGCTTACTCAAGGGGGATTCGACTCGGTGTACACATTGCTCTACAAAAACGGCGTACAAGTGGGACGCACAGCGCGACCAATTCAATACAACTACATTTTGCGCGGCACAGAAAGTATTCCTCAGACAATCATATCGGCGGGTGTGAGGATTCATGCCGAATTGGCAGAGTATTCCGTGCGATTTGGTGTGAAATCCGCCACACGCGATACTGTGCTGGCGGTGCGCGACAGCTTGGTCTGTGGCGATGTGCTGCTTGTGAGCGGACAATCCAATAGCGTCCTAGGAAGCAGTGCTCGCACACCGCATAACGAGTACCTTCGCACTTTTTACATGGGTTACAATGACTCTTTCTGGGGCTTCGCAGCAGCGAATAACAATACAGACGATTACAATGTAGGCGGCTTCGCACTGCAAGTGCAGGAACGTATTGCTGCCGCACAAAACGTACCTGTCTGCGTCATCAACGGAGGCTTGAGCGGTTCGACAATAGAGCAGCATTTTCGCAATGACGCCACGCCAACCGACCAAAAATCGTGGTACACTCGTCTGTACTGGCGGGCAGAGGCAAGCGCTCTTTGGAAATCCGCAAAAGCAATGATTTGGTATCAAGGCGAATCGAACCAAGGTGCCGGATATACCGAAAAATTTATGCGGCTCTACAATGCGTGGAAGCAAGATTATCAAGGCTTGAAAAAAATCTACGTCGTACAGATACGCCCTTCCGATTGCGGACAAACAGACCATTCCTCCCTGCGTGAGCAGCAGCGCAATTTCGCGCAGAAATTCCCCGATGTGGAAGTGCTTGCTTCGGCAGGACTCCCGACGCACGACGGCTGCCACTTCGGAAATGAAGGATATATCACGCTGGGTAACCAACTCTACAGCCTACTTGCACGAGATTTCTACAGCGCGAAGGACACCGTTGGTATAGCATCCCCGAATCTGCGCCGTGCGTATTGGACAACGCCGGAGAAAAAAGAAATTGCGTTGGTTTTTACAACCAATGATTCCCTCGTAATAGGCAAAGATACAAGTGCGGGCGGAAAAATCCGCTCTCTTGCCAACGATGCCTTTTTGCTGGACGGTAAGCCGATAAAAGCTGCATCGGTTAGGGTGGAAAATAGCAATACGATTGTTCTGAGCCTCAATTCGGCAATTGCCGCTCAAACAATCGGTTATGTGCCCGACCGTTGCTATGCTTCCGCTCCAGAAGCACCTTGTCAGGTCTATGAAGGTCCGTGGCTCACGACGCGGCGCGGTGTGGGGGCATTGACATTCCACAATGTACCGATAGAAGCGACGCCGTAAAATAGAGCAGGAATAAATTCCACGCTTTCAACTCGTCTTTTTTGCTCTGACTAAAGCAAATAGTTTGAAATCACCTCGAAGACTTGTAAATTTGCAAGTCTTTTGGGTTTTTGTTAGCCTTTGACTGCCAAAAAGACTCATCATTCCTTATATTGACCCCTCTTCATACAGACAGTTCGTACAAATTTTTTCACACATCCCAACAAATGCTATGAACATTCACGAGTATCAAGCCAAAGCGCTGCTCCGTAAATACGGCGTTCCTGTGCCGACTGGATTTGTAGTCCATTCGCCGGAGCAAGCTGGTGAGATTGCCTACAAAGAGTTCGTCCAAAAAGGACAAAAAGTGATTGTTATCAAATCACAAATTCATGCCGGCGGGCGTGGTAAAGGCGTTGTGCATGACATCCAAACAGGTGCTGCACGCGAAATAGACGGCAAGCAAGTGCGCGGCGTGTCGGTGCTGCTCGACGGCAATCTTGCTGACCGTGCGTACAGAATCGCACAAGCCACCATTGGCAACAAACTCGTTACCATCCAAACCGGCGCAGAAGGCAAAATCGTACGTCGTATGTTCATCGAAGAAGGCATGAACATTGCCCAAGAATACTATTTGAGTATTCTGCTCGACCGCCAGACCTCGCAAAACCTCATCATGGCTTCTACTGAGGGCGGCGTGGAAATTGAAGAAGTCGCAGAACACTCACCCGAAAAAATTCTCCGTGAATACGTTGACCCCGTGACGGGCTTCCGTGGCTTCCAAGCCCGCCGTTTGGGCATCGGTCTTGGTCTTGCGGGCGATGCGCTCAAGAGCTTTGTGGATTTCATCCAAAAACTCTACCGCGCATACGAGGAAATGGACTGCGCAATGCTGGAAGTGAACCCGCTTGTGCGCACGGGCGATGATAAATTTATCGCGTTGGATGCAAAAGTAACCTTCGACGACAATGCGCTCTACCGTCACCCCGATTACGCTGAACTCCGCGACCTTGAAGAAGAAGAACCGCTTGAAATCGAGGCTTCCAAGTACGACCTGAACTATATCAAACTGGACGGAAACGTCGGTTGTATGGTCAACGGCGCAGGCTTGGCGATGGCGACGATGGACGTGATTCAACTGGCAGGTGGCAAACCCGCGAACTTCTTGGACGTAGGGGGTGGAGCGAATGTGAACCGTATTTCCAACGCATTCCGGATTATGCTTTCCGACCCGAATGTAAAAGCGGTCTTTATCAATATCTTCGGCGGTATCGTGCGTTGCGACCGCGTTGCAAACGGCATCATCCAAGCCTCACAGCAAGTGAGCCTGAACGTGCCGTGTATTATTCGCCTTGACGGCACAAACGCCGTGGAAGCCCGCGAAATCTTGGAAAAATCCGGCTTGACCTTCTCCGTCGGCTCCACGCTTGAAGAAGCAGCGCGGAAAGTCAAAGAGACTGTGGATAAATTGTAATTGTCTTCATTCGGAAGCCTCGTTTATGTGTCATAAACGGGGCTTCTTGTTTTTTCTCACTATGTAGCCTTTCCGATTGCCTTACGTGCGCATGGGTTTCCACTCTGCCGCCTCGTCATATCTAGTCACACATTGCATTTTCTTTCACACTGAACAGAAATTCCTATACGCAAAACGTACCGTCTGTTTTCCTCAAATTCCGCATCACGGCTTCGTGGTCGCTTGTCGTGTGCTTTTTCCATTTTTCTAGGAGATTTTTTATGCTTCGACGTGCATTGGTCGTATTGCTCATGTCTGCAAGCAGCCTTCCGCTTGCAGCGCAAGTAGCAGGTGTTTCACCGCTGGCAGAAATACGTAATGAGAGCGCTAAGGAAAAAATCAACGCTGAGGAGGCTCCCACTTCGGTTTTTCCCGATAGCAGATTGAGCGCTGGCGTAGGGGCTATCTTCTTGCCGACCGACAAAATTAGCCCCGGATTTTTACTTTCGGCGATGTATTCCCGTTCTCTCCTGCCGGGCTTGGAAGTGGAAGCCGCCGTACAGCATCACTCCGGCGTTAGTACGACGAGGTTTGTCAGCTCTGTATCTCCAAGGTTTGTGCTTGCGGCAGATGAGTTCAATAATTTCTACTCGTGGAATTGTACGAGTGTTGATATGGCGATGCTTTTTTCGCCCGCACCGGTAGGATTTCGTTTTGGCATTGGTGCAACGGTGCAAGTGCGTGAGCAGACCTCCGCGACGGATATTCTCAATTTTACGCAGGGTTCGCGTCCACAGTTTTATCATTACCAGAACGTTTCTCTGGGCGGTAACATCAAGGTTGATTATTTGCTGCCACTTTCGCCCATACTGGACGCGGGCTTACGGGCGCAATGGCACGTCTTGTTTGCCAGTGGCATCGGCTACGAACCGCCGCGTATAGTTCCCGATATGCAAGGCTCGGCGCTGGCTTTTCTGAGCGTCCGCTTTTAAGAAACAATTAAAATATATTCCCACTCATCTTTTTGAAAAACTATGCTGAAACGAACTTTCCTCTCAGGTTTGTTGCTACTTGGAGCAGTTCTGTCCCTTGCCGCCCAAGAAACAAATCCTTTGCAAAACATGGGCGCAGCACAAAACGAGGTCTCCAATCGGCTTGGTGTTGCCATCGGGATTCTCGGTGCGACCAGCGACGGTTCATCGGCGCTCTTGTCGGCAATGTACACGCGGTCAATTCTTCAGGGCGTGGAACTGGAACTTTCGTTTCAGCACTCCGCCCTTTCTAGGACATTTGGAGACCCGCCGACGCAAAACAGCCTTCCCGACTATTCCATATACTTCCGGAATTATTCAACGATTGACGGAACGGTGCTGCTCGCACCATTCAGCAACGGCTTTTTATCAGGATTTCGGTTTGGAGCGGGCGCGACATTTCAATTCCGCGAGCGAGGTTCTGTCAGCACAGTACCAGTGTCTCAGCGGCTATTGCCCGACTCACTTGCTGCTGTGCTGCGCACCTACCCACCCTCGTCATACGCATATAGTAATGGCTTGGTGTTTGGCGGGCATCTGAAAATTGATTATGTTATTCCGCTTTCAAAAACGATTGATATTGGGCTACGTACGCAAGCACACGTCTTGCTTCTCCGTCTAACTGGGGATGACCCTGTGAAAGTATTCGCCGACGGGACAGCATCGGCAAGTCTGTTTTTGCGAGTTGGTCTTTAGAATTATACTATTTTTATTTTGAAATACTTATTTCCCATTCTTTGTCAACCAAGGTAGTATGCTGCCTTGGTGAAATCAAGAGTAGAAAAATCCGATTAAAATGGTATAACGAACACTTCCCTTACCATGCTCACTACCCACGATTTCACCAATGATGTCCGTGACGAGATAGCCGCTTTCAAGCGCGACTTCAACCTTGCCGCCGCCACCGACCTTCTTTACACAACGCCCAATGATGGTGAGCGCGTTGGGTTCACGGACGTGGTTATCGAAGGCGGCGGTGTGAAGGGTATTGCGGCACTGGGTGCGCTTTTTGCGTTAGAGGAGTGTGGTCTGCGCTTTCGTAAGATTGCCGGTACAAGTGCCGGTGCGCTCAATGCCGCTTTTTTGGCGTGTGCAGGGCGGAGCGCCGCCGACCACAGAACCTCACAATTGCTGCGGGTGCTGGCAAATATAGATTTTCTACGCTTTGCTGATGGTGGCGACGACGCACAAGCAGTGGTGCGTCTTTTGACGCTTCCCAATAATGATAGTGCCCTCGAAACCTTTATGAATCGCGCAAAAACAACTGTTGCTATGCTGCGGAATTTGAATGAGGTGATTGTGCGCTTGGGGTTAAATCCGGGTGGGCGCTTGAAAGGTTTTTTGTGTTCCGAGTTTGAGAAGCTTAATCGTGGTGAGGAATTTACCGTCGGCTCGCTTCGGCGCAAGTGGCGGCGTGATGCGATTATGATAGACGGCGAATATCTTGAGCAAGATTTTCAAGTCGTGGCGACGAATATCTCTCAACGCCGCAAAGTGGTCTTCCCGCTGGATTTGGAAGATTATGTCCGCGATGCCAATTCTATTCTCGTTGCAGATTTGGTGCGGGCTTCCGCTTCCATCCCAATGTTTTTTTCGCCCTTTCGTCTGGGTGATTTTTCTACTTCGCCCGAAAATATCAAAGCGCCGCTTTCTACTTGCTTTGTGGATGGTTTTATTGTTTCCAATTTCCCGCTTTCTATTTTTGACGTATCAGATTTTGCTCGTCCGCCACAATGTCCTACCTTTGGATTGACCATTGAAGATGATTCGCCTCAAGCGGATAATCAAGAACTGGACAATCTGGTAAAAATCGGTTTGGCAATTTTCCAAACCGCCTCTCAGCACGGCGACAAGGGTTACATTCACAGCAATCCGCAGAACGCCGCACGGATTGTGCATATCAGCAATCGTATTCATCGGGCGGGAAAAGAGCATTTTGTCAGTGCGATTGACTTCAATCTCAGCGACGACGAGAAAATTCAGCTTTTCCACAACGGAGTACGTGCCGCGTTGGATAAGCTCGCAACGTGGAATTTCCACGATTACATCAAGCATTATCGTCGTTAAATCATCGGTTGACAACTTTGTTTCCTATCATTCTTTTTCGATTATGTCCAACTTCACTCGCGAACAAAAAATTGCTCAAAGCGCTGACCGTCACTTGGCTGTTACCGCCGGAGCCGGAGCAGGCAAAACGAGCGTTCTGGTGCAGCGTTTTGTGTATCTCCTTTTTGACGACGTTATTCGCGCCGACGTGCGGAGCATCACCGCTATTACCTTCACGCGCAAGGCGGCTGCGGAAATGCACCACCGCATTAGCCAAGAAATTGAAAAGCGCCTTGCTGACCCCGACTACAAGCCGCAGTGGGGGCGCATCAAAGCCGTGCGCGAACGTTTTTCTAGCGCCAATATCTCGACCATTCACAGCTTTTGTGCGCGGTTGCTGCGTGAATTTCCCATCGAAGCGGGCGTAAACCCAAATTTCACCGAGATTGAGGAACACGAAGGCGCACAGATGAAGGAACACGCCATCATGGAAACGCTGGAAGAATGGCTGGAGGAGAAGACAGAAGCGCCGTCGAAGGGAAAACGTGAGGCACAAAAAGTAGAAGCGGAACCGTCTGCAAAGCAACTCGACGCACGACGTGTGTGGATGCTCTTCGGCAAAAAAGAGTTGGTGGAAATGCTCAAAACATTGTTGGGAAGCGCAGAGCAGTTTCACGAATTGGAGGAATTGTATCGCCGCCACAACATAGATTCCCTCTTGCAGATGACCGAAAAAATCTTTGTGCAGCGCTTTTTCAAGACTGCCGATGAGTATTGCTCAACGCTGGACGGTGCGCTCAGAGCACTTGATTTCAGTGCTTTTTCCAAGACGACCCTGCCTAAATTGGAGGCACTTGATTCCACGCTGGGCGTTCTCCGGCATCAACTTGCGTCATTACAAGACCTTGCCCCCGAGCCAGCAAACGAGCGAGCAAACTTAGCACTCAACACCCAACGTCCGGCACTATCCCCTGAAGGTACATGGCGGACAGCGGAAGAGTTTTGGAATCGTTTCTGTTCGGCGATGTTTGAAAGCGGCTTAGTATCGAAGTCCACAGGCACAATAAGCGGCACGAGTGTTAGTAAAAAATCCGAGAAAAATTTCGTTGACCGCGAACGTTATCTGCATCTGAATTACGAAGCAAACGCACTTTTTCTTGAAATGGCGGCGATGGCTGGAGTGATGCCACACTACACGCATGACCGCGCGATGCTGGAAATTATTCATATCCTTCTGGCACTTGCCGCCGACGCATGGAAGCTGGTGCGGGAGGAAAAAGAGCGCTTGGGTGCGCTTGACTTTGACGATTTGGAACTCAAGGTGGACAAACTGTTGGATAATGACGACGTATGTGCCCGAATCCGCATGAAAACTCGGTTCTTGATGATAGATGAATTTCAAGACACCAACGAATTACAGTATCGTTTAGCAAAAAAAATCATTGGGCGCTTAGGTGAACCACCTTCGCCGGAAGAGGAAATATCAGCCTCCGGCACAAATCTCTTTATCGTCGGCGACCCCAAGCAAAGTATTTACCGCTTTCGTGGTGCGGATGTGCGTGTTTTCGCCAAAGCAAAGCGTGATATTGAGGCGCTTAACTCGCGCTTGCTATCGGCAGGGCAGATTGCGCCGGACTTCCGCACACCTAAGGGTAATGTTGCGGCAA
>JACVZY010000032.1:32432-68309 GCA_014654705.1 Ignavibacteria bacterium | reverse complement strand
CAGACTGGCTGCCGCTTTGATTGCTCTGATTTTTAACTTTTAATTGGCATTAAGAATTGATATTGCCATTTCTTTATTTTTTCACTACGAAGATTCAATAAAACTGTTTCATCGTTACTATTGATTTTACATAATTATTATTCTACAACAATTAATACGGGTAAACCTACATGAGTTCTTTTTCTCAACACAGGAGAATATACTATCATTATGCAAAAAACCTATCTAATAGTATTGGCTTAGTATTTTGTTTTTCAACAGCTTAGAAAATGGCACGTATTTTTAACAGGGGCATTTGTTGTCAATTACCTTGCACTCAAATTATCCGAACTTGGTTATGGAATCTTCGCCCCAACATTTCTCAACAACGCTCAATCGGCTTCCTGATATGCAGGAACTGGTAAATGATTTTGTGCAAGAAGCTCTTTCTGGACTTGAGCGCACAGAGCCATTAGTTGAATCGCTTGGAGACCCTGATATAGGCACGATTGAAACAAATATTCGTGTTCTCTTTCGCTCCTTCCACTCCATGAAAGGCGTGGCAGGATTCTTGCAATTTGTACAGGTGCAGGATCTCACACATGAGGCAGAAACACTCTTCGATTGTATCCGCGAAACGCCAAAACAACAATCGGAGCAGATGTTGGGGCTTATCTACGAAGCCTTTGATTGTCTCCGCGAATTAATACGGGAAATTCAGCAGTCAGCTGCAGGAGTACCCACACAACAAGACTATCATTCACCCGCCCTGAGCGAAAAAACGCGCCTTCTCATTGAGCGTTTACGTCTTGCTCATGGTGCATCATCGCAAAACTTTGTTCATGACTCAGCCACTCCCCACTCTGCTGATTACTCACTTGAACTCACCTACGCCACCGTATTGAAAGAACACGCTCTAGCGCTCCTCACTACAATCCATTCCTTCGGAGAAGCCGTACCACCGAGCGAGACCGTTGTGCCAACGGTGAGTAGCATTTTGGCAATTTTGAATAATCCAACGTTCAAAAATCTCTTGCAAGACCATGACGAAGCACGAACGCTTATGCAGAGTGCATCAGTCTTTGCCGATATGATAGTCGCGGGAGATTTATCTCTTGATGCTGCCGTACTTATCACGCTTCATTCTCAGGTGGACGCATTGGTATTATCGTTGGAGGCTGTGATTGGAGCATCTGACAAAATTAGTGCGCCCCAGGGCGCTTCCCCGCTGAGCAGTAACAACGAAGTTATTGACCAAATGCGCGCCGAAGCAAGATTCCAGCACGAAGCAGAAATTCATCTTGAAACAGAAATTCATCATGAAACCGCACTTGAGCATCAGCGCAATGGCGCTTCGGGCGCTCATGGTGCTTCGGCTACAGAGCGCTCCGAGATTCGCGTGGAGACTTCCAAATTAGACCGCCTCTTTGATTTGGTCGGCGAACTTGTTACCATGCAAACAATGGCATTCAACAGTCCGGATATTATTGGCTTGCCGCTTCCGCAGTTCCGAAAGTCAGCCGCGATGATTGGCAAAATCACACGCCAACTGCAGTCCGTATCAATGTCTATGCGCATGGCTCCGGTGGAAATTCTTTTTGTCAAGATGCGCCGTGTGGTGCGTGAAATATCGGGTCGCGTCGGCAAAATGGTAGAACTGCAAATGAACGGCGCGGATACAGAGATGGACAAAAACCTGATTGATCTCATGTTTGACGCACTTGTCCATATTATTCGCAACTCCATTGACCACGGCATCGAGTTTCCACACGAACGCAAAGCACGCGGCAAATCGGAAACCGGAACGATTATTTTGAGCGCTCTCTACGAAGGGAATGATATTGTCATTGCCATACGCGACGATGGCGGCGGTCTTGATCGAAAAAGAATTTTACAACGTGCTTCGGAGCGCGGGATTGCGCCCCAGAACACGGATGCCCTCAGTGATGAAGAAGTATGGAATTTTATTTTTGAACCGGGATTCTCCACTGCGGAGGTAGTTACGGATATTTCTGGGCGCGGTGTCGGAATGGACGTAGTACGTCAAAATATTGAGCGCTTGCGCGGACAAATTCATGTTGCTTCCCGTTCCGGAGTCGGCACGACAGTAACACTCCGCATTCCGCTCACGCTGGCGAGTATGGATGTTATGCTCATTCGCGTCGGCTCGGCGCGGTATGCAATTCCGCTAGGCAGTGTGAGGCAGTCGTTCCGCCCACGCACTGGCGATATTACAACCACCATGGATGGCTTAGAAGTGGTTCGTGTTCGTGAGGCTCTCTACCCGATTTTACGTCTTCATGAAATGTTTAACCAAGAATCCGATACAACGGACGTGACAGGAGGCATTCTTGTTATTGTGGAATCGCACACGCGCAAAGCCTGTATCATGGTGGATGAGGTATTAGGGCAGCAGCAAACTGTTATTAAATCCTTATCGCAGTACATCGGCACAGTCTCGGGCTTAAGTGGCTGTATGATACTCAGCGACGGGCACATAGGGCTGATTCTTGATACGGAAGATCTTATCCGGCAAGCTGAGGAGCGTCCGAGAGCTTCCCTCGGGGCGGCTCTTGCAGTCTAATAGATACTTGCTCTTGACACAATATTTGTTGAACAATTTATTTCTTGACCATCATGAAATCACAGATAACTACAGCGCTTGAGGCTTTTGCCGATGATGAAGACATCAATACGCTGATTCATAAGTTCATAGTCTTTCGTTTAGGACGCGAAGAATATGCACTCGAAGCGCAATACGTGAATGAAATTGTCGGGATGCAACACATTACGGTCGTTCCAAACGTGCAGCATTATATCAAAGGGGTCATCAACTTACGTGGAAAAATCATCCCCGTTGTTGATGTTCGCTTGCGCTTTGGATTGGAAGAAACTGTGTATAACGACCGCACCTGCATCATCATTACCCAGCACGACGCGCATGGGGCTACGGGACTCATCGTGGACGCGGTGGTCGAAGTGGTCGATATTGACGACAGCAGCATCAGCGAACCGCCCAAAACAGGCAAAGGCAGCCAAAGCCATTTTCTGCAAGGCATGGCAAAACATGGCGATATTGTTCGCATGATTGTCAATATCGGCTCTATTCTTGCCGATGAAGAAATTAGTCTCCAATAACGAATAGCGTTTAACAAATTTTCTTGTACAATTTTTTACGATTTTTTTTCCTGGAGTCATTATGAAAACGTGGTGGAACAATTTGCGGATACAATATAAGATTATCTTGCCTGCACTTGTATTGTCGCTCTTGAGCAGCGTGGCAACATACTGGTACTTTTCGCGGCTTTACCGTGAGACGGAAACAAACGCACTTGTTACGAAAGCCCGTGCTGTTATTCTCGCCTCCGAATCAGCACGAGAGTACACCGCCGATCAAATTCGCTATGATGTTTTTCGTGATGCAAAGCAAAGCAACATGAGTGTAGAGCAGATATTGCGCACAGTTCCAATTTTTTCGGCAATGAACGTTGCGAAGAAAAAATCAGCGGAATTAGGATTTACTCTGAAAGTACCAAAGTTTCAGCCGCGCAATCCCGATAATCAGCCCGATGCTTACGAGGCTGAAGTGCTGAAAAAGTTGGAAACAGGCTCATCGGCAGAATCATGGGAAATTCGTGACGGTAATATTCGTTATTTTCGTCCGATTAAACTCAGCGAAGAATGTATGCGTTGCCATGGCGACCCTGCACGTTCGCAAGAATTCTGGGGACGCTCGGACGGTAAAGACATCACCGGAACGAAAATGGAGAACTGGCGCACGGGCGAAATACACGGCGCATTTGAAGTAACAATGCCGATGGAAAGTGTGGAAACTGCAGTGGCTCAAAAATCTTTAGTAATTGCCGGCATTGCCGGTGGGAGCGCCCTTCTGATGATAACAATTATGCTCTTTGTAGGACGCTTTATTAGCAAATCTCTTAGCTCCATCGAAACAGCAGCACGCAAAGTTGCCGACGGGCAATTTGAGAATGCAACAGTACAGATGAACTCAAATGATGAAATCGGCTCTCTTGCCGGATCGGTGAATAATATAGTCAACACGATTCAGCAATTTTCGCATGAACAAACTATCATGTCTCAAAAGCACTCCGAAGGAATGATTAGCCATCAAATGCCAGCTCAAAATTTCAATGGAAAATATGGTGAACTTGCAACAGGCATGAATACGCTCGTCAAATCCCACATAGACGTAAAAATGCGCGTGGTAGAAATTATTTCCCAATATGCAGTCGGTAATTTTGCTCAAGACATGGACAGACTCCCGGGCGAAAAAGCCAAAATCACCAAAAGCATTGATGACGTAAAAGCAAATCTACAAAGCGTCAACAGCGAACTGGCTATGCTCATTGATGCAGCACAGCGCGGTAATCTCTCGGTGCGCGGCGATGTCTCGAAGTTCCAATACACCTTCCGCGAGATGGTCGGCGGCATGAATCAAATGCTCGACGCTATCGTCCAGCCCTTCAACGAAGCATCCGATGTCCTCAAGCAAATGGCAGAAGGCAATCTCTCGGTCAAAATGACCGGACACTATCAAGGTGATTACGCAGCACTCAAAAATTCGCTCAACACCACCGTTGACCTCATGCCCTTCCAAGAATGTATCGCCGTGCTGCAAGAACTCTCGGCGGGGAACTTCAACGTTACCATGCAAGGCGCGTACAAAGGCGATAGTCTCGCACTCAAGAACGCGCTGAACCAAACCATTGATTCGGTCAGCCAGACGCTTGCACAAGTGATTGCCGTTGTCGAGCAGGTCTCGCTTGGCGCACAGCAGGTCGCCACTGCCAGCAACGACCTCGCTCAAGGCGCTCAACACCAAGCCGCAGCACTCGAAGAAATCAGTAGCTCTATGACCGAAATTGGCGCTCAAACCAAACTCAATGCCAAAGGCTCCGAGCAAGCAAATATGCTCGTTCAGGAATCCCAGCGCACCGCCGAACTCGGCACAACTGAAATGGAACGACTCACTCAAGCAATGAACGCCATCAGCGACGGCAGCCGGAGCATATCGAAGATTATCAAGGTGATAGACGAGATTGCCTTCCAAACCAATCTCCTCGCACTCAACGCTGCCGTCGAAGCCGCCCGCGCCGGACGACACGGGTTAGGATTTGCCGTCGTCGCCGAAGAAGTACGGAACTTGGCAGCCCGCAGCGCAGAGGCAGCAAAAGAAACGGCAGACTTGATTGAAGGTTCGATTGAAAAAGTCCAGAACGGCAACGCGCTTGTCGGAAAGACTGGCGAGGTGCTGCACCGCATCGCGGAGAACTCGACGGTGGTGGCGCAGAATGTGGCAGAAATCGCCAGCGCATCGAAGGAACAGTCCACGGCGATAGACCAAATCAGCATTGGGCTGAACCAGATAGATTCGGTAACACAGCAGAACACGGCAAACACAGAATCGAGCGCGACGGCGGCGGAAGAGTTATCGGCGCAAGCCAGAGAGCTTCGGGCGCTCATTGCACGATTCCAATTGAGCAGCAACCACGCTCACATTGCCAGTGGATATGTGGCGAATGTGACAGCATCGGCAAAGCAGCGCTCTGCGCCACAAGCGAAACGTTTTGGAGCAGAAGCAAGCGGCAACGGAAACTACACCAGCAGTTCGCTGGAGCGACATGCCGCTGCGCTCGATAGTTCTGAATTTGATAGATACTAATGTAGATGTTGTGATAGGCGACGGAGGGGTGAAACCCCTTCACCCCTCGCTGCCTATCCCATAGTTGTCTTTTTACATCATCCATATTTGCATAATCACATGAAAATCCTGATTCTTGAAGACGATCGCCATCTCCTCGATTTGCTGACGCGCAACATGATGATGTATGGCGAATGTTATGCCACCGACAACGGTGCGGATGCCGTGCGCGTCTTTGACGAAGCAATGACCAGCAACGAGCCGTTCGATGTTGCGCTTCTGGACGTAATGCTGCCCGGAATGAGCGGGTATGAAGTGTTGGAGTACATTCGCCATATTGAGGCGAAATGGAAGCGTGATGGCTTGAAAGGAGCGAAAGTAATTATGGTAACGGCACTTAATTCCTCGAAAAATATTATCCAAGCATTTCGAGAAAACTGTGAAGGCTATTTAACCAAGCCCTATACCACCGATGAACTCAACGATGTTCTTAATAAGTTGGGCATTTACAAGCAACGAGAGTTTCAACCGTCGTAATATGCAGTCCCAATAGTCCAATATCACCACTGCTCTACTAACGAACACAAGACCGCGCCAAGGCGGAGCTACGCATTATGAAAAAACACATACTTTTAGTAGAAGACAATGAGCGCTTGCGTTCTAATCTCCTTTTTGTATTGAATAAAGAAGGGTTTGATGCTGTCGGTGCAATCAACGGTACGGAGGCATTGGAATTGATTGCCAAAGCGCCGCCTGACCTTGTTGTGTCGGACATTATGATGCCCGACATGGACGGTTATGACCTTGTGAAGCATTTGCGAGAAACTCCGGAAACACTATCGCTGCCCGTAATTTTTCTCACGGCAAAAACGGCTCCGGAAGAGCAGCGAAGCGGTATGCTTTTTGGTGCAGATGACTATCTCACCAAGCCGGTCAACATTAACGATTTGCTTGCTACGATTCATGTTCGCTTGGAACGCGCCGAAAAACAAAAAAAAAAATGGATAGCGAATCTGAATCACCTTCAGACACATCTGGCATCAATCTTACCCCATGAACTGCGCACTCCTGTTTCCGGTATTATGGGTGCTTCCAGCTTTTTGCGCAATAGTCTTGATAGTTTGGCACGCGAGGACATAGAAGAATTGCATAATTGCATTGAGGATTCCGCTACTCGTTTGGCTCGAATTGCGGAAAATTTTTTGCTGTATGTACAATTACAACTTCTCTTGGAAGACCAAGCGAACGAGGAAGAACCAAACATTGTGCGCGAACAATCGCGTATGAGCAACGTGCGGGAATACATCGAAGACATTGCGACTTCTGTGGCGAATAAACATAATCGCATGCCATTATTGCGCCTGACGCTGGAAGATGCAACGATTCATTGCAGCGCGGCGCATTTTCACAAAGCACTCACCGAAGTCTTAGAAAACGCATTCCAGTTTTCTCCGAAGGACACGCCGATAGAAATTGTGTCGAAAAATACTGGCTCGACATTGCTCATCAGCATCACCGATTACGGTCGGGGTATCAGCCAAGAGCAAATCGAAACGCTCAAAGAATACCCGACAGTCTTTAAGCAGTTTGACCGCAGAAAATTTGAACAGCAAGGCGTGGGTATGGGTTTGGTGTTGGTCTATAACATTTTGAAACTCTATGATGGTACAATGACAATAAAAAGCGAACTTGGACATACTACGACTGTCTGTTTAGAATTTCACCTTGCAATATCATAACCATAAAAGACTATAATATCCGATTTTTACAATCATTTTTTTCTTATTTTCAGGATTTATTATGAACAGCACAGATGTTTTTATTGTTGACGACAATGAATTAGTACGAACCGGTATTGTTCGTATGCTCGAAAACGAAAACTATACCGTCAAAGCGTTTAATAACCCTCGGCAATTTATTGCGGAACTTTTTGCCACCAAGACTCTGCCCCGCCTTATTATCAGCGATTACGATATGGAAGGTATGAATGGCATTGATATTATTCAAACGCTCAAAAGTTCGCCCACGCACAAACAATTACCAATTCTGATGGTGAGCGCACAAATCAAACCGGAGATTTCCGCCAAAGCAAAGCAACTCGGAGCCGTAGATTGGATAAAAAAATCTTCTATCGGCAATGATTTAATTCCTGCCGTGAAGCGATATATGTTGAAGTGAATTCCACCGGTTCAAACGCTTCGGTTATCTACGCTATTATTGATTTCTTGCACTACGACGCTATGTTCGATTTCTCACGCTATTATTATTGAGATTGAATACCGATTACATTCAAGCCATACTTGATGGTATTTTGAGTTTGGCTTCATCAGGGAAAACACGATGAGTTATTCACCGAAGCCTCTATCGCATTCTGTTCCGGCGCTGTCATTGGAAGCGGCGGCTCCCAATGCCAATGGAACATCTGCCCCAAATGATGGGAGTGGCATTGCATCAGCTTTGTCGCCTGATACCGCTATGCTTCTTGCTCAGGCATTGCAGTACGTCAGTGATGCCGTGAAGCTCATTCGCTATGACAACGGACAATTCACGTTTCATTATCTAAATCAAGCAGCACAGAAAGACTTCCAAGAATTGGGTTTTCAGTCGGAAGTTTTTTTACAAAAAACACCGATGGAGTGCTTACCCTCGGCGCAGGCGCAGGAACTTGTCGAGTCCTATTCAGCTGTATTGGCAGCAAAATGTGAGCAGACGTTCTCCATAACGTTTTCAAGTCCCACAGGAAATGTAAAAACCTATCGCCGCCGCCTGATTCCCCTGCCCGATGAACGCGGCGAGATAACGTTTATTCTTTCTATTATGCAGGATATTACCGTAGAGAATGCTGTCAGCAAACACCAGCAGCGGCTGGCGCTCATGCTCGAAAACGCTCCGGGTATTTTGATGCTTGCTAATACATCGTCAATTTATTTCTTTAATCCCAATGCTTTGCAAAGTTTAGAAATTCAAGACATACAAGACCGTACATTTACCCCATCCGACTTTTTTGATGACCCGAATATTCTTGCTGACGTTATCCTCCCCACTGTTCGTGCCAATGATATCTGGAGAGGTGAGTGTATGATGAGAACGTTCGCAGGCAAATCCTTTCCTGCATCGGTCATTGTTATTGGGCAGCGCAAAGAGGATGAAGATATAGAGGAATACGTCTTTGTTTGTATTGATAGAACAGAACAGAAAGCCGTTCAGCGGCGATTGATTGAAAGCGAACGTATTGCACGGCTCATTATTGAAAATGTACAGCAATACGCTTTCGTGCAGCTGGATAATTATGGCACCATTACATCGTGGAACCACGGAGCAGAGCGCATCTTCGAGTACGATGCCGATGCGATGATTGGCAGACACGTGGGGATATTAGAACCAATCTCGGATGAGTCCGGCAGAATTGGTGGCTTTACGGGTAGTTTCTTAACACCTGCCCTCAATACGGGAGAACTCTACTACGAGAGCCGCCGTATTTCCTCATCGGGACGAATTTTTTATACCGAAAATACTCTGACAACGTTGTACGACTACTCGGGGCGGCACATCGGCTTTTCCCTGATTGTCCATGATGTTTCCGAAATTCGGCGTATGCGAGAAGAGCTTCGTCGTAAGCGCCGCGAGGCAGATATTTTCATTGAGAACTCGGCGGATATCGTTACCCGCTTCAATCCTCAGAAGGTATGCGTGTTTGTCAATCGAATAGCAGAATCGGTATTTAACGTCTCTCGTTCCAGCTTTGTGGGGCTTCCCATTGAGACTATGATGGAATCAAACTCCGATATGGAGAGAGTGAACCAACTATTAGATCGGGTCATTGATTCGGGAACCGAAGCACACACCCGCGCTAGTTTTGATACAGCACAAGGAAAACTTACTTTCGCACTTCAGGCAGTACCGGAATTTGACGCTCAGAATCGCTTGGAAACGATTGTGGTCATTGCTTCCAATATTACAACTGAAATCACGGCGCAGGAACTTCTTCTGAAAACACTCGCCGAAGCAAAAGATTTGCAAGAATTCAAGATGCGATTTCAAAAAGTCATCTCTCACGAACTTCGCACCCCACTGGCTGGGGTAAAAATGTCTGCCGATATCGTGGAGCGCTATTTGGATAGCCTCACGCCTGCAGAATTTCTCTACCACACTAGAGAAATTAACGCTTCTGTCCGCGAAATTGAAACCCTGCTGGACAATATGCTGGTAACAATGAAGGTGGAAACGCAAACTCTCAAAACGAACTTTGCCCCAAATGATATTATTGAAATTTGTCGGCAAGAAATAGATACGCTGCGCCGTTATCACCGCAATACCCGCAGCATAGAATTTTCCTCATCTAGTGAGCATTTATCGGTCGTGATCGACAAGTACCTTGTTCACATTATTCTGCGGAATATTCTTACCAATGCCATCAATTATTCCAATGAAGCCTCCGTAGTTTACGTGTGGACGGGTATGCTGCATGGCAACGTCTGTATTACTATCCACGACACCGGTATCGGTATTCTTGCAGAGGATCTTACATCTGTCGCTGAACCATTCTTTCGTGGAAAAAATGCGGAGAATTTGCCAGGTATTGGCATGGGACTCTTTGTCGCACAGCACTGCGTGGAACTCCATGGGGGTACGATGGATATTCAAAGCATCCCGAATAAAGAGACCACCGTTACAATTATGCTGCCACACTTTAACAGACCATGAGATCCGTTTGAACACGGTACACCTCTGGATAATATAGACCCGTTAAGTTCCATTGTACTGCAACACTGTTTCGATACTTATGATAACTACAAACACAGGATTATGCGGTGCGGAATTGTAATTCCAGCGTGTATCTCTGGCGAAACGTCGGAACTTTCATTTCCGCACTCCTCATAGACTAAAAATCTCTCAGACAAAGCACCACTCCTTTTTTGTCAGTATAAATTTGCTTGATAAATTCCTACTTTACCGTATCTTGAATCTACCCTCTCTCTGATTCAACCCTCGCGTTTCTCTGTCATTTGTGAATAGCTACATCACGCACCTTTCGATTGCTTGACGGCAAGCATATTACCGTGAACTACATTTATCGTATCAATTCAATTTGGGGCAGCAGTATGTTGAAACAGTTTACTACCTTCCTTTTCGTATTTTTTGCAATTGCTCTTGCAAACAGCCATGCACAGACATACACCTATAACACCGGCACAACATGGCAAAACTCTGCTGTGAACGGTACATGGACGCAGGGCGGCGGCGCTACGGGCTATCCGGGACTCACAGCCAATAATGGAGACGTAACGCTCTCACCATCATTGGCACTTACCTTTGCGGATGCTCCGCCCGTATTTGCTATATCCTCCCTGACTATGAGCGGTACGCAGCCTGTTACGCTCGGCGTGGGCACACTGACCATCACGAATGCTTTTACGCTCAATGCCGGTGCAACGCTCAATATCCCAGCCGGAACGACGGTCTTGGTCAATGGCGCTTCTACTATTGCCGGAACGATTAACCTGCAAACGGCAACGAGCAGAATAATCTTCAATGGTGCCATTACGCAAAGCGGCTCAGGCGTTATTACAGCTGCCGCTGCGGGTTCTACCGTACAACTCGGTGCGTCGATTACCTCCCTTTCGGGTACTCTGTTTCAAAATCCTTTCGGTGGAAGAATCCAAACCGGAGGAGCAGTAACATTAACATCAAATTTGACTATTGGTGCAGCAGGCGTAATGAGCTTGTCGGGAAATCTCACCTTGAACCCCGGCGTTACCCTCACGGTGAATAATACTGCCGCTATGACAACCGTATTCCCCGGAGCAGGCGCACTGCAGGGTACAGACGGAACATCGGTCGTTAGCCTTGCGACGGGTCCGACTGCCCTCCAAGGAACACGCTTTGCAAATCCTTTTAATGGAAGACTGAATACGTCCACCGCAGGGGCTTCTTCTTTGACAGGCGCTTTCACTCTCGGCGTGACGGGTATTCTTAATCTTGGTCAGCAGCTTAACCCTGCTGCGGGAACAACAATTATCCTGAACAATACCGCCGCAAATTCGCTCATCGGTGTAGCCACGGGAAAAATCAATATCATCAATATGGTCATTGTGAATCTTGGTGTTGGCTTTAATAACGGTATCCTCGACGGCGACCGCTTTCTCAATCCCATCACCGGAGCACTCAACACCGCAAGTAGCCTGACTGCCACCGGCACGGCAACACCGATTCTGCAATTCAACAATACCAACGGCGTTTTTAATATCACCGGCACACTGACAATTGCTTCGGGTAAAACGATTTTTATGAATAATACCGCCGCGGGTTCGCTGCCCGGCACAGGGCAATTTTCTGCGACGGACAACACGTCAATTCTTCGATTTGTCGGTGGAGCCAATGGCGGAATCGTTTCAGGAAATATGTTCTCTAATCCTTGGAACGGCAGGATTCGTCTGGATGGTGCTCTGCAATTAGGCAATTCTTTAGGTGTGGCAAGTACATCTGTTCTGAATGCCGGTCCAAACGCCATTTTCGATTTGGGGGGCGTTCTAACGGTCAACGACAGTCTTGCACTCAACTGTACCCAAAGTGTTGCATTGGCTTTTCAGGGTGGCGCCAGTTTTATCGCTGCTCTGGCGGGAGGTCCCAGCACGGGCGCTCCCGGTCCCGGAGGGCGTGTATCTGTTGGCGCAGGTACGTTCAACAACATCCTTCCCGAATCACGCTTGGGAACAGGAACAACATGGGCTGCAGGAAATCTTTTCGTTCTCGGTTCATCAATTTTGAATGCAAATTTCACCATCAATAACGGAGCATTTCTATTTTTGAATCCCGGCTCTGTGCTGACAGTCGCGGCAACGCGAACACTTACGCTCAGTGGTCGTCTCTTGGGCACAGGGCAGATGAATGGTCAGGATAATACGGCAATTATTTCTTTAAGCGCGACCTTTTCCTTCGGCAATCCTTCTTCTCCGAATATTCCGGGTGCAAACCTCGGGACACCTATTTTCGATGGGCGTTTGAACATCGTCCAAGCACGTACGCTGACGGGAAGTCTTCGCATGGGGGTCAATTCTATTTACGGTAATGCAACTTTTACCACAACCGTCAACACCCCCGACACGCTCTACCTCAATCCTACGGCTTCCACCGGACTGAGCGGCACGGGAACGTTTGTCGGCACAGGCACACTGAATTTCGGCAATGCCGCGCTCAACAATACCTTTCCCGCAGCAAATGTTCCGAGCGGCACGGCTCCCGCGAATTTTGGCGGGCGAATCATTCTTGGCGATGGAGTAAATTTTGCAGCAAACTATAACGTCCTTACTTCTACCCTGCTTCAACTCAACGGCACAAGTACAGTCAATACAGGCGTAACGCTTACCTTCACCAATACTGCCACCAACACACTCAGTGGCGTGGGACGCTTACAAGCACAATCCGCAACGAGCATCGTTACTTTTGCTGCCGGTGCGAACGGCGGCACGGTGCCGGGTGCAAGCCTTGCGACGGGCTATCTGGGACGACTAAACACCACAGGCGCGATGAATTTGTCTGGAAATCTAAGCATGGGCGCTACAAGTGTTCTTAATCTTGGTGGAAATCTCACACTCAGCCCAACCTCACAACTAACGCTTGGTATGAGTTCCGTACCGACGACCGCACTCACGGGCGCAGGTTTGATTGTTGGGCAGCCCACAGTGGCAGGTACCCCTGAGATTGTCCTTGCCAATGGAGCACTGACGGGACAAGTGCCGGGTGTGACGAAAATTTTGACCGGTTCCAGCGCCGCGCAGTTCGGCGGACGACTGACCGTCGGAACGGGCTATGCCATCACTTCCAACACTGCCATCAATCAGCCAGCAATTTTGAATATCCAGACCGGCGCACAGCTCATTGTCAATGCCGGAAACACTCTGTCGCTGAACACAACCAACTCGCCTGCGACCGGAACAGGAACAGGAACGATTCAAGGACAAAACAACACCGCAATCGTGTCTCTCGGCAATGGTTTTAATGGCGGCGTTGTCCCCGGTGCGCTTTTTGCTTCGCCGTATGCTGGACAGATCGTCATTCCGGCAGGCGGTCTCACGCAATCGGGAACGCTCACGATGGGAGCCACAAGTATTTTGCAAATGAACGGCAATTTAACTGTAAACCCATCATCTACCCTGACGCTGAATGGTGGTGTCAATTCCCTTCTGAGCAGTGGTGGTGTGCTGAACGGAACAAACACACAGTCTGTCATAGCGCTTGGAGCGAGCTTTAATGGTGGTACAATTCCGGTCGATCGATTTGCATCAACCTTCAATGGAGCACTTACCACTGCCGCAGCAATGACCCTGAGCCGCACAATGACTTTCGGTTCGGCTTCTTCTTTAGCGCTGGGCGGCGACCTGACTATTCCGGCAAACACGAATCTCTATCTTGGCATGACGGGAGCAAATACTCTTACGGGAACGGGTCGCGTTATCGCGGCGGCAGCTACGTCGCAAGCCTCACTTGCTCCCGGATTCAATAACAGTCTTCTTCCGGGCGCAACCTTCACGACGTTTGGTGGAATTCTTGCGATGAATTCTTCGCTCACCCTGAACGGCTCCATGGCACTCGGAGCGACGGGCGCACTCGACATCGGCGGTGGACAAAACACCCTGACGCTTGGCAGTGCAAGCCTTTCGGTGGCGACGGCAATTCGCGGCACGACCTCCACTGCATTTGTGGTAACGAATGGAAGCGGCGGCTTAACTATCAACAACAGCGCTTTGTCTTCCGTATTTTTTCCGATTGGAAATTCAGCTACAAACTACACACCCCTTACCATCAGCAATGCAAGTACGCCGGACATTTTCACCGTGCGGGCGCAGCCGGGCATTACCAACAGCCTCGCGAGCTATCCAAACTATGTCAACATCGAATGGATTATCTCCCAATCTGGTTCAGGCAACCGCAACTTAACTCTTGTGCCGCAGTGGGCAGCAAGCAATCAGCGCGGGATAAACTTTCGGACAAATGCGGTTGGAGCAGCACTGTTTATCAACAATCAGTATGTAGAAACAGCAACAGCAGCTTCCGTAGCTGTGCCGGGCGGTGGGTATTTTAGTACGCGAGCTACCTTCAATGCCACATACAACAACACGCCACTTGTCGTATTTTCCAAAATAGTCGTTCCTATTGCCGAAGTAGTGCAACCTACGGTAAGCAGTACCACGCCTCTATCTGTGCCGGTTAGCAATGATGATTTCTCGCTTACATTTTTCGGTACAAACCTTGGTTTGATTCGTACTATTACGGCACAAAATACCACAAATAACGGCTCGGTGTTTGGTACGATTGTCGGGACGCAATCAAATGGACTCTTAACGGTCAATTTTCCCGGCATCATTCGCGGTATTAGCGGGACAATTCGTGTAACTCTTGCTGGCACGACATCAACAGGGACAACCACATCGCAAATTACCGTTACACCGATTACAGCACCGACGCTGACTGCCCTTGCCCCGACAACCACAGCAAGCGGTCGTGCTTTTACTTTGACGTTGACCGGCACAGGCTTTCTCAAGCAAGCACAAATGACCATCAATAGCAATCTGGTCCGTGTGATGAGTGCTACCAATGCAACAACGGCAGCGCTCGAAGTACCAGCCTCTTTTAACAATACTTCCGCAACGCTTCGGGTGCGTCTGACCAATACCGACGGGCAGTTTGCAGAATTGCCTTTCACGATTCAGCAAGCAGCGCGACCAAGCATTACGGCAATTAGCCCACGTGCGGTCTTTGCAGGAACAAATGGCGTTACTATTACGATTGACGGTTCCGGCTTTTTTGGTTCCGGTTTTGTTAAGGCATTTTTTGGCTCTAATCAGATAGAAGTGAACGCTGTCAGTTCAACCCGCATTACCATTACTGTTCCGGCAAATCTCTTGACCATGACAGGCTTCCCTTCTATTCTCATCAGTAATTCCGACGCGGAATCTATCGGGTATGTGTTCAGTATTCTTCCACGTGTACCGCCGGGTCCAACTCCAGTTATTACAAGCTACTCACCCACAACAACGACGGCAAGCAGCCGCGCATACAGTGTCGTTGTGAATGGCAGCAATTTCAGTCGCGACGCACTCGTAACCGTCCGAGGAGTACTGCTAACGCCAAGCATTCTCGACTCTAATCGCTTTGCAGTAGAAGTGCCGGGGGGCTTGAACCTCTCACCCGCTTCGCTTGACGTGGTGCTTCAAAATCCTGACCTGCAAACCACATCGGCAACAGTGGTGGTGGGTACTGCACTACCCACTCCTGTTTTGAGCACGTTTGCTCCTTCTATAACTTCTGCCGGAACAAATCCCGGTCGCCCCTTTACGATCACTATTTCGGGAGCTAATTTCACAACGGGCGCTTCGGTTCTCTTCAATGGACAGCCGCTTGAGATTGTTTCGCAAAATTCCACGACTATTCGAGCTATCGTTCCAACAAATTCTCTACAACAGCCGCTGTTGTCCCCCACGGGATTAAACCTGATTATCGTTGTGAATAGTGATGGTCAGGCAACTCCGTCAGCAATATTTGTTGTTTCGCCTGCCGGCGCAGTTCTCGACAACACCCTGCCCGGATTCAGCATTTATCCAAGTCCCGTCCATGATGCAATGACAATAAAAGGCAGTTTTGAGCGGGCAACGAACGTAGAAATTTCTGTGACGAATGTTCGGGGCGAGCACGTGATGCAATGGAGTGAGCGGCAAGTCTCCGGTCAGTTTCATCGCCAGATTGATATGTCTTCACTGCCCAGTGGAGCGTACATTGTGGAAATCAAGGACGGAACTGAGCGTAATTCTCAGAGGCGTATGGTGCAGAAAATTATGAAGTTCTGACAAGCCGCTGTATCGGTTCGCATTTCTTCCGTAATACAAATACACTCATCATAAACCTGCACAATCCAGATGAAATCATTCCTTTTCGCCGTGTGCTGCTTGGCGGCAGTTTCTTGTTTTGCGGCAACTTCTCTTCTCGCTCAAGCAGATTCTACGCCGTCAGAACTGCGCCAACTTCTTCCGGCAAATACAAAATGTATTGCTCACAAAATCGCCGACCTAAATGGAGACGGCTCGCAAGACTACGCATTCGTGGTGGAAAAGCAAAAGGCTCGCCCCGAAGACCCGGAGATTGACGTGGAGCAACGTATTTTAACTATTGCGATTCGCAAAGCTGATGGTAAGCTGAGTGTGGTAAAATCAAACGACAAGATTGTTTTCTGCTCCACCTGTGGCGGAGTTTTCGGAGACCCGTTCGATGAGCTTTCGGCAAAGACAAAATCGTTTACCGTCCACCACTATGGCGGCAGCAACTGGCGCTGGGCGAACACGTTCACGTTCAATTACTCGCGCATTGATAACACATGGCAGTTGGTCTTTGTGGAAGAACAGTCGTACCACACTTCCAATCCCGACAAGATGAAAACCAAGCAATACAAACCGCCCAAAGATTTTGGCAAAATTGATATTGCAGATTTCGACCCCGAAAAATTCAAAGGCATGGGCGCAAAATAACGGGTGCGTCAGTCTATGTGAATGTCATATTTATCAAGCAGCCCGACCGCTCCTTGAAGAGAAAATTTTGCTTTTTTCACTCGGTTTCGCTCCGGATCAATCGAATAATTATACGCCGTGCGGAAGTCAGCTTTTTCCAAGTTCGTATTATCGAATACCGCACGGCTCAAATCGCAGTTATCAAAGACCGCATCCGACAAGTCGGTATCAGTAAAATCAACTTCGTGAAGGCTTGAATTTTTGAAACGCATCTTCTTGAGTTTCAGCCGAAAAAACGAAGCGAGGTTCAGAAGGCAATTATCAATGCTGATGCTCAGGAGAAACTCATTGCATTGCTCAAAATGCACACCAAGCAATTTGCAATCCTTGAACTCAACGTCTTGAAGATGCGTTTCAGTCAGCGTTACCATGCTCAGATTGCAGCCCGTGAAGGTACACTCGGAAAAATGAATGTTCGATAAATCGACGTTGGAAAAATCACAGTGCCGAAACGTGCAATTGTCGTACCCCGCTTCGGTGAGTGGCTTTTCCGTAAAATTTATTTTCTCAAATACTGCATCTTCAATGTATAAACGTTCCATGGTGCCTTATTGGTGAGATCATTGGTTTTTTCAATAAATTGCTTTTGTGACGAACGTTGAACTGGCATTAAAAATATTGTCATCCAGATTCAACCACTCCAGTGCCGTGCCGCTCAGCAAGCGCCGTTTGGTGTCCTCGCTATACGGCATGGATTCAATAAGCTCGCCCGGCTTTAACTCGCCAAGTGGAAAAGGATAATCGCTGCCAAGTGCAATTCGCTCCGCGCCGACCAACTGCAAGAGATAATCCAGCATGATGGGTTCGTGGACGAGTGAGTCGAAGTACATTCTCGTCAAATACTCTTTCGGGTTCACCGGATTATCAACCGCACATAAATCAGGTCGCATGAGAAAACCATGTTCAATGCGTCCAATAGTCGAGGGAAACGAACCGCCGCCATGTGCAAAGGCAACACGCAAGCGCGGTAATTTTTCCAACAGCCCCGAAAAAAGCATGGAACAAATTGCTCTACTCGTCTCGGCGGGCATACCTACCAACCACGGCAGCCAATACTCCGGCATGACATCTGCGCCCATGACCTCCCACGGATGCACAAACACTGCCATTCCCAAATCCTGACACGCCGTAAAAAATTCCACAAACTGTGCAGCGCCCAAATTGCTTTGGTTCACATTTGTTCCAATCTGAACGCCCACTAGACCAATGTTTTTGCAGCGCTCCAGTTCTCGTATCGCCAAGTCCGGCGCTTGCAGCGGAACTGTTCCTAATCCAATAAATCGTTTGGGAAAGCGCTGGACGATGCCAGCAATATGGTCGTTCAGAAAGTACGAAAGGTCGAGACCGTCGGTCGGCTTTGTCCAGTAACTAAACATCACCGGAACAGTTGACAGCACTTGGACGTGTACACCCAGCGTATCACATTCTTTCATGCGAGCCTCGGGCGACCAGCAATTATCTTCAATGTCCCGAAAAAAAACTCCGTCGTCCCGAATCATCCGTGCACAACAGGGTTTGTAATGCTCCAATTGAATAAATCCACCATAGCCAAATTTTTCTTTCCATTTGGGAATATGTTGCGGGAGAATGTGAGTGTGAATGTCAATCTTCAAATGATTCATGGTTGGAAATCGGTTTTGCGTTTGCAAATAAAACTCTGTCGGCAGGTAAAGTATTACATTCAAGAAAACTGGCTAAATCGTTGCAATTACTTTGAGTTCAATCGCAATTGGGGTCGGAAGGCAGTTAATTTCTACGGTTGTTCTGCATGGTTGATTTTCCTTGAAGTATTCGGCGTAAATCCTGTTGTAGATTGGAAAATCATCCTTCATATTCGTGAGAAACACCGTTACATCAACAATCTTACCCCACGCCGAGCCGTGTTCTTCAAGAATGTACTTGATATTACGAAATACCGAATGGCACTGCTGCTCAATATCGTAGGAAAGAATCGTGCCTTTCTCATCCAGTTCCACGCCCGGAATTGTTTTCGTCCCTCGTTCGCGCGGTCCTACGCCTGAGAGGAATAACAAGTCGCCGACCTTTCGTGCGTGTGGATATGCACCGACGGGTTCGGGGGCTTTCGATTCTGCCGCGGGTATAGTTGTGCTGATGTGATTCATGGTATGAATGGAATGGATGGTTCATAAATAAGTGCGTACATTGTTCCAAAGCCAGATTTTATGACGTACCGCAGACATTTTTGTCTCTGTACAGCCCATGCAGTATAGTTTCTCGTCAACTCCCTAACCACACACAAGCTACGTTCCGTACTTCACACACACATTTTTCGGCTCTGTAAAAAATCGGAATGCTTCCCAGCCTCCTTCACGCCCTACACCGGAGTTTTTCATTCCGCCAAACGGAGTTCTGAGATCGCGGAGCATCCAGCAATTTACCCAGACGATTCCTGTTTTTATTTCCTCCGCCATGCGGTTTGCACGGCTGAGATTTTCTGTCCAGAGGCTTGACGCAAGACCGTATTGTGTGCTATTAGCGTAACGCAATACTTCTTCTTCCGTGTCGAAGGGCATGATGCTCACCACAGGACCAAAAATTTCTTCCTGATTTGTTCGGCAATCAAAAGGTAAGCCTTCAATGACCGTTGGCTGGACGAACCAGCCATTTTTACAAATGCCTTCCACTTGGATTCTCTTGCCGCCCGTAAGTATCATTCCGCCTTCTTCTTTGGCAAGTTCAATATACGAGAGCACCTTTTTCAAATGCGCCTCCGATACCACCGCTCCCAGATTACTCGCTTCATTCAAAGGGTCGCCAACGGTTAGTTTGTTTACTTCCGCTACAAAATCGGCTTTGAATTGTTCATAGAGCGGGCGCTCCACAAAAATTCTGGAACCGCACAGGCAGATTTGCCCTTGATTGGAGAATGACGACCGAGCAACTGTTTTGAGCATCGTCTCATAATTGCAGTCAGCAAAAATAATTGCCGGATTTTTTCCACCCAATTCGAGCGACAATTTTTTGAACTTTGGTGCTGCTGTGCTGGCAATGTGCGCACCGGTACTCGTCCCGCCTGTGAAGGAAATGACCGGAATGCTGGGGTGTTCGGTGATTGCCTGCCCCACTTTACCACCGAGACCATGCACGATGTTCAGCACCCCGGGCGGCAAACCTGCTTCGATACAAATTTCCGAGAGTAGATATGCGGTCATCGGTGTTATTTCCGAAGGCTTTGCTACCACGCAATTACCCGCAGCCAATGCAGGAGCTATCTTCCACGTAAACAAATACAGTGGTAAATTCCATGGCGAGATGCACCCCACAACGCCGATGGGTCTGCGCAAGGTATAATTGATTGCCCCTTCTTCCATGAAGTGCGACTCGCTTGCATGGTGCATGACGGCGGTGGCGTAAAAGTAAAAATTACTCGCCGAGCGCGGAATATCAACCGTTCGCGCGAGTGAAAGCGGCTTACCGTTGTCGATAGATTCTGCGAGTGCCAGTTTCTCGAAGTTTGCCGTGATTCCGTCTGCGATTTTCAAAAGCAGTTTTGAGCGCTTCTCGGCAGACATTTTTGACCATACGGGAAAAGCCTGCTGTGCGGCTTCCGTAGCGAGTTGTACGTCGTGAGCATCGGAATCGGGAGCCTTGGCATAGACCGCACCCGTTGCAGGATTATACACATCAAGGTACTGCCCCGAAGTGGGCATAACGAGTGTGCCATTGATGTAGTTTTTTATTGTAATGATGTTCATGGTATAATGCTCTTGAATTCACTTCCTATAAACTTGCGGTTCTTCCGCCATCAACGGGTACATTTATTCCGGTGATATATGCTGCTGCCGGCGTTGCCAGAAAAGCAACCGCACTCGCTACTTCGCTTGCGTCGGCAATTCTTCCGGCGGGAATCTCGGCAATCATTTCGTTGGTAATTTCTTCCGCCGACTTGCCTTGCTTTTCAGATTTATTACCAATGATGCTCTGAAGTCGGGTTGTGTTGGTTGCGCCCGGAAGAACATTGTTGACGGTGATGCCAAAGGGTGCTAGTTCTATGGAAAGCGTTTTTGCCCAATTCCCGACCGCAGCCCGTATGGTATTGGAAACCCCCAAACCCGGAATTGGCTGTTTGACCGAAGTAGAAATGATATTGATAATACGACCATACTTTTCCGACTTCATACCCGGCACAAGTGCTTGCGCCAAAATATGATTGCAAACAAGATGATTATTGAACGCCGCAAGAAACTCCGATGGAGTAGCGTTTAGTGCTGTTCCTGCCGGAGGACCGCCTGTATTATTGACGAGAATATGCACTGAAGGGCTGGCGCTTAGGTATGCACGTATTTTTCCCTCAAGTTCCTCTGGATGCGAATAATCAGCAACAATATAACGATGCTCTTGCGCTTTGGTTGTATCTAATGTGGAGGCTGTTTCTTTGAGTTTGTCTTCATTGCGGGCAAGTAAAATCACATTTGCGCCCAGAAGTGCCAGTTCAATAGCGGAAGCCCTGCCGATTCCTTGTGTGCTTCCGCCAACGAGGGCATATTTCCCGATTAAATTGAGGTTCATTGCTTTGGAAGGATTATGAAATACAGTTTTAGAACACACTGCAAAAGTCGCTGAAAATCCCGTCATTTCCAAACGAAGACGAAGCACGTACCGACAAAACGGATTAAAAGACAAATTTATCTTTTTTGTGTGACTTTTATCACAGAGTGTCCACGCTTTTGAAGGTAAGTTTGTGTAGTTGAAACACAACACTAACTTGAATTCACCTAATAATACTTTGAAAAATCGGCAGACTATTTTCTACACATTTTCTCTAGGAGTTTGACATGAAAAAGAACATGGGAACACTCGACCGCATCCTTCGCGTTATCATAGCCTTAGCGATTGGTGTGCTGTACTATATGGGCATGATTAGTGGCACAGTAGCAATCGTTTTGAGCGTACTGGCACTTGTTTTTCTTGCCACCAGTCTCGTCAGTACGTGCCCGTTATATTTGCCCTTCAATATCTCGACACGCCCGAAAGGATAATGCTGCGAGAAATCTCCGACACCAACAGTATCGAAGCCTAGCCATATTCACTATTTTCTGAGTTATATCTCGTAATCCGAGTTCAATCTCGTAAGGTGGGCAGTTCAAATGAAAAATCTCGTTATACTTGGAGCAGGAACGGGCGGAACGATGATGGCAAATCATTTGCATCATCATTTACAAAGCCCCGACTGGCGCATTACCATTATTGATGAACGAAAAGAACATCATTATCAGCCCGGCTACTTATTCCTGCCGTTTGATATGTATTCCCCCGACGATATTGTGAAATCCGTCAAGGAATTCATACCCGACGATGTGCATCTCGTCCAGCAAAAAATTCTGCGCATCGTTCCGGCAGAAAGCAAAATTCAATTAGAAGGCGGAAACGAAGTGTCATACGATGTACTCATTGTCGCCACGGGTGCTAAAATTGCACCTGAAGAAACTGAAGGAATGCGGGGTGCTGAGTGGCACAAATCTGTATTTGATTTCTACACCTTTGAAGGCTCCCTTGCGCTGCGCGACAAACTGCGCGACTGGCAAGGGGGAAAGCTGGTAGTACATATTACCGAAATGCCGATTAAATGTCCTGTCGCGCCCCTCGAATTTGCGTTTCTGGCAGATTCCTTTTTCAAAGAGAAAAAAATGCGTGACAAGGTAGAGATAACCTACGTCACGCCTCTGAGCGGTGCATTTACAAAGCCCAAAGCCACCGAAGCGCTTGAACACTTGCTCAAGGAAAAGCACATTCATATCGAAAGTGACTTCGCCATCGAGCACGTGGACAACACCACGAAAGAAATTGTGGATTACGGCGGCAGAAGTATTCCGTTCGACATCCTTGTAACCGTCCCAACGAACAAAGGCGACGAACTCATGGCGCGCTCAGGCATGGGCGACGACTTGAATTATATCCCCACCGACAAAGCTACGCTGCGCTCCAAAGACTACGAGAACATTTTTGTTCTGGGCGATGCAAGCAATATTCCCGCCTCCAAAGCAGGCTCGGTAACGCACTTTGAGGCGGAGATACTAACAGAAAATATTCTTCGCTTTGTTCACGGCGAACCGCTTAAAGAAGAATTCGATGGTCATGCAAATTGTTTTATCGAAACCGGAAACGGAAAGGCACTGCTCATCGACTTCAACTATACACACGAACCGGTCGAAGGAAGTTTCCCATTTCAGGGAATCGGACCCCTACGTTTGCTGAAAGAAAGCCGCATGAACCATATGGGCAAACTCGCCTTCCGATGGATATACTGGAATGTTCTGCTGAAAGGAACACACATTCCCTTTGTTCCGGCAACGATGTCCGTACCCCAAAAGCAATAAACCACTCTATCAACCTTGTTCATTATCCACACAAACGCCATGGAAAAGCTCATCGCAGGTAAATCGGTAGCCGTCAACGAAGAAGGCTATCTCACGGACTTCAGTCAATGGGACAAAAGCATTGCGGAGGAATTGGCTCAAGAAGCAGGCATTAACCTAAGCCCCAGACATTGGGAGGTTCTGGCATATCTTCAGAAAGAGCATCAAAGCCAAGTAGCACTCAGCATACGCCGCGTCGGGAAAAGTAACGTCGTGGATATTAAAGAGTTTTATCAACTCTTTCCGACAGCACCCCTAAAAACAGCAACGAAAATTGCCGGGATTCCTAAACCGGTCAGTTGCATCTAATCACCTTTATTTGGAGAAATGCCATGAATGACAATGGGTCGATTAAAAAGATGATGATCATCTTATCCAAAGGAACGTTGGAAAATGTGTACGCCGCATTTGTATTGGCAAACGGCGCACGAGCAGAAGGAATCGAAGCAGAAATTTTCTTTACGTTTTTTGGTTTGGAAGCAATTCACAAACAAAAACTAGAGCATCTGCACGTTGCGACCGTCGGCAACCCTGCAATGCATATGCCAACCATGTTGGGCGGTCTTCCGGGAATGGAAGCACTGGCTAGTTCAATGATGAAAAAAGAAATGGAGGCAATTGATATGCCCGACGTTCACGAGTTTTTGGACATCCTCACAGCATCGGGTGTGCGCCTCTGGGCTTGTAAATTAGCGATGGATATGTTTCATTACAAAAAAGAAGATATGTACGATGGCATAGAAGCCGTCATTACCGTCGGCGATTTCTACAAGCAAAGTGCGGGCGAAGGTGTCCATATGCTGTTTGTATAATGCAGCGCTTTTTTGCTTGGTTACTGAAACGAAAAGAAATACAAAAGCAGAAAAATCAAAAAAGCCCACGAGAAGATTTTAACCTTTCTCGTGGGCTTTTACTTTACTAATGCCGTTATTCTTAAAACTCTACCGTCACGCCGATGCTCGGCAGCACACCAATCGAAAGAATCGGGTCGGCTTTTTGTGTGCGTGGATTCCAGCGGAAACCACTTTGATTGCGCTGTCCAGTGATATTCTGTATATCAATATAGGTTACTACCTGTACGCCACTGAAGTACCACCGTTTGTCAAGCCGCATATCTATCCCGTAGAAAAACGGCAAGCGTTCACCTTCGTTGTACCGTGAAAAATCAATCGAACCCAACGGCAACCGTGTTTCACCTGAGCGCTGCGGTGTATCGACAAAAGGCGTGGTCGGAAGCCCTGTGGATGCGCGAATTTTTGCGCTGAGTTCCCATTCGTTATCGAATCGGTAGCCGGCAGCAATATTGCCAATAATCGGTGTATCGAAAGCCCCCACACGCCGAATGCCGTCTAAGCCGGTAAACTCAGTGCGATTCACGCTGACACTAATCAAGCCGTAGAGCGGAATTTCGCTCAATTTCTTTTGCACAAAAACTTCCACACCAAATGCTCTGCCTGCACCAACGCTCACTATCGGTTCCAAACCAAAAGGAATATCATTAGAAATATCATCGAAACCATTCGGTGCAAGAACCGACTGCGGGCGATAGACACGGGCTGGATAGTTAGAATAATCTTTGTAGTACGTTTCAATTTGGAATTTCAAATCTGATGCGAGTATATGCTCATAACCTAGTACTGCTTGGTCAACACTAATTGGCTCCAGTGCATTGGCGTTCGAGGCATCGCCGACGAGCCAAATAAATTGCGGTGTCTGATAATAGCGCCCTCCGCTCAGATTCAGCGTTTGGAATGGAGACAATGCGTAGCTAGCCGAAAAACGAGGCGAGACAACAAATTTTGTGTTCAGGAAATTATTGTAATCGGCTCGCAGACTGAGCGTCGTGCGTAGTTCCGGCGTGAGCTGGTAGGAAGCCTGCACGTATGTGGCATTACGAAAGGCGGAAAAATTGGTGTCCACGTTCAATGCTCGAGGGATACCGTTGTTGTCCAAGCGAAAAAAGGCAGGTAAAAAAATGTTATACTTCAGCGTACTGGCAAATTTAGCAATATCGCCGAAGCTCAACTCTAATTTGTCATCCATCTGCAAGACCACATCAGCGCGGAGCGAGGTTTCACCTTCGGTGGAATAATTACGGAAAATGTCGCGCAAAAGCGTGTCGCGCTGCGAGGTCTGATACTTACTGAAGGTGCGCCCCAGCGTTACATTCATAAAACCGTTACCAAAAAGCGTTTTCCACGTCAAGCCAGAAAAATACTGGTCTTGTGCCGGAGCGGTGATGCGGCTGTTGGCGATACGCTTTTCTTCGGTGTCGTTGTTGAAAGCAACCGTTCCCAAGGCACCAATACCGAGAAACGAGATTGAATTTTTGCTGTCAATCTTTTGTGTAACTTTCGCCGTGAAATCCCAGTACTGCGGAATAAAACCAAATCCGGCAAGATTGAAAATAAAATCTAAATAGCTTCGGCGAACCCCGACTAGAAATGATCCTCCGGCTACAGTTGGTCCTTCTGCAATAACACCAAATCCTGTTGCTGATAAATTGAGCTTACCCGAAAACCTCTCACTATTACCGTCACGGAGCGAAAGATTGGTAACCGACGAAACACGGTCGCCGTACTTTGCGCCAAAGCCACCGGTAGAAAAACTGACATCTTTCACAAAATCAATGTTGATAATCGAAAGTGGTCCGCCCGTTGAACCTTGCGACCCGAAATGATTGATATTCGGCACTTCGATATTATCCACCAAGAATAAATTCTCGAAAGGCGCTCCGCCCCGCACAACCAAATCATTGCGTCCGGCTTGCGTTACCGCCACACCCGGAAGCAATGCAACCGCTCGCACAACGTCTTCTTGTACACCCGGCGCACGTCTGACATCCTCCGCGTTCAAAAGCTGTGTACTGGTGATGGTTTCGGTATTTTTGCGAAAGTACGATGCTTCTACCTCTGCACCTGCAAGACGCACTGCTGCAGGACGTAATTCGATATTTACAACGTATGGCTTTGCAGCACCAACAAACACATCAGACTGAATAAACGGGTCATACCCAAGAATTGAAAATTTTACTGAATATACGCCCGTTGGTACATTCTTGATAACAAACTTCCCTGCTGTGTTCGTTATTGCACCGAATTTTGCACCCACTACTTCCACTTTTACGCCTGCAATCGCGTCTTGTGTGCCGGCACTGACGACGCTACCCTCAATCGAACCTTTTGTTTTATTCAGCTCTTGCGAAGCATTCGTCGTTGCTGTCTGTGCAAAAAGCGGATGAGCTATTGGCACAACCAGAAAAACAATGCAAGCCCATAATCTATTCAAAGTGCTAGAAAATACTTTCATAACGGATTTCAAAATATATTTCAAAAATGGAATAATTAGTGCAATTTTGTAATAACGAACTAAACCACCTCTCTTCTCAAGAAGTTCCCGCTTGCAAAAAAATATCGGATATGTTATGGATACATCAATTTTTGAAACGGCACCAACAGCGAAATACGATACGATTCTACAATTAATCATGCTTTGGCAAGAATTTGAACAGCTGAACTCTTCCTCGGCACGGCTTGAGGATTTCAGCGAGTGGATGCACGGACGTTTACGTGCGGAAAAACATCATCAGACAGAAAGATCAGAGCCAATACCACATCGGGCAGGAGAAATTCAACGAACGGGTGCTTTCCCAGCAGACGGCACATTATCGCACGTACGCACCGATACCGATGGCACAATCAGTATTTTGATTGGACGAATGTGGCGGTATTCGAAAATGTACTTAAAAAAAGCGTTTGAGGGACAAGCTATATCCTCGATTGACGAGTTTGCACTCTTAGCTGCAATTATGCAGCACGAACAAGCGGGCGAAGCGCCGACAAAATCAGAGGTCTATATCTCGACGCTGACCGAAGTAACAACAGGCTCAGAAATTATGCGCCGATTGGAAAAAGCCGGATTAGTAGAAGAATACACCGACACAAAAGATAAGCGCATGAAGCGCGTCAAACTCACGGCAAACGGTACAAGAGCTTTTTTTCAAGCGGCGCAACAAATGGGTGCAGCCAGCAAAATAGTGGCAGGAACACTAACCGATAATCAAAAACTCGACTTGATTACACTCCTAACCTTGCTTGATACATTTCACAGCAAAATGTACATTGAGCACCGAACAGAATCTTTTTCCGAGATTGGTTCTCTCGCCGCCGAAGAGCGGAAGAAGCCTATTATTCCTCAAACCGTTTTCCGAAATGCTCAAGATGATATTTCTTGAGTTTGCGATAGAGCGTTGCAAGGCTCATCCCAAGTAGTTGTGCGGCTTTTGTGCGCTCGCCGTGTGTTTGCTTCAAGGCATGGAGAATACGCGATTTTTCATTGAGCAAGTCCGAGAAGTGGTCTTCCGATGAAGACTCACCATCGGTCGGGTGCTTGCGAGTGGGTTGGATTGCTGTCCTCGTAGGTGCAGCAATAGAGTGTTGTGTGAGCGGTTCTTGGGAGGCTTTACTGTGCGGAGAGGTATGGGCATAGCGAAACGGTGTGGTCGCTGTAAGAATGTCCGCCGTAAGCACACCATTCGTACAGAGCAGCACCGCCCGCTCTATAGCGTTACGAAGTTCGCGCACGTTACCATGCCAAGGGTAGTCGTATAAGCGTTGCTGAAATTGCTCGTGGACGCGGAGAATAGATTTTTTGTACTTGGTGCTAAAGACTGAAATAAAATACCGTGCTAGAATATCTATATCTTCCCTACGTTCTCTTAAAGGCGGCAATTCCAATACGAATCCCTCCAAGCGATAGTACAAATCACTCCGAAAACTACCGAGCGAAATCTTTTGAAAAATATCGGCGTTTGTGGCAGCAATCACACGGGCTTGAAAGGCGAAAGGTTCCGTGCCACCAAGAGGCGTACACTCTCGGCTTTCAAGTACTCGGAGCATTTTGGTTTGGAGCGTCGGCGGCATATCACCGATTTCATCAAGAAAAAGTGTCCCGTTCCCTGCCTTTGCCAGCAAGCCTACTTTGTCGTGAAATGCGCCCGTGAATGCACCTTTACGATAGCCAAAAAGTTCCGATTCTAACAAGTCTGCCGGAATTGCACTGCAATTAATAGCCACGAAATCACTATGCTTCCTAAGTCCCGCTTCGTGAATCGCACGGGCAAATAATTCCTTGCCCGTGCCAGTCTCGCCCAGAATCAGTACCGCAACGTCGGTGGGAGCAATGGTCTGCGCCAGGCGCACGGCATTTTGGAGAGGCTGCGACACGCCAATAATGGCGGCAAATGCTTGAGGTGCGTCCAACTGCTGCACAAGTTGTTCCACTCGCTGCGACAGCGCCGATTTTTCACAGGCACGTTGCACAAGAAGGAGCGTGTGCTCTAAGTCATTCGTTTTCACGGAATAATCCATTGCACCCGCTTTCATTGCCTTTACGCCGTCTTCGATGGTACCGTAGGCAGTCATAATGATAATTTCTGACTGCGAACGAAGAAGTTTAATTTGCTCAGTAAGCGCAATACCCGAAACATCGGGCAACTGAACATCAATAATCACACAATCGAAAGAGCGCTCTCGTACCAAAGCAAGGGCGGCACTGGCAGTAGCAGCAGCACTAACATTATAGCCCTCTTTGGTTAAGGCAAATTCCATCTGCCGCATAAAACGCGGGTCGTCGTCAATAATGAGAACAGAACTATTCATAGCAGATTTTCGGGTTAATCAGTTTTTGATATTTCAGCCATTGGTAATTCGACAATAAACGTTGCTCCTAGACCAAAGGTGCTTTCGCACCAGACTTTGCCGTGCTGCAATTCCACGAGCTTTTTTACGATGGATAGCCCCAGACCCGTTGAGTTTTCGCCGCCTGTAGGCTGCGCCGAGAGCCGAGCAAATTTGCCAAAGAGCATTTTTTTATCTTCTTCACTCACTCCTCTTCCTTCGTCCTGCACTTCCAGCCGTACTTTGTGTCCGTCTGCAGTTATTCTATGCAATACTCTTACCCATATCGGCTTCCACTGGGGAGAATACTTAACGGCATTTGAGAGGAGATTATCAAATACCTGCCGGAGCGACTGCTTATCAGCCAAAGCCCATATTGGTTCTCGTCGCTGATTGTCGTAATGGATGATAATTCCTTTTTGTGCTGCACGAGATTGATATTCTTCCACGATGCTGTCGAGTATTTCCATGTTGACGGGCTGAATGTTGATACTAACCATACCGCTTTCGATGCGATTGACATCAAGCAAATTTGTAATAATATCCAACATTTGGTCACTGGCACTGATAATCATACTGATTAAACGCTTTTTTGAAGGTTCATCGGCAAACTGGCACTCCAGAATTTCAGCGCTCGAAAGAATGCCCGCAAGCGGGTTCTTGAGATCGTGTGCGGCAATTCCCAAAAACTCAGTTTTTTCATTGTTGAGCTGTACAAGTTCACGTGTTCGCACGAGTACACGATCTTCAAGTACTTGATTCATTTGCGTAAGAGCTTGGTAGGCAATTTTGCGTTCTGTAACATTGAAGCTACTCAGCGTCAAGCCAATAATCTTTCCTTCGGTATTATACGTGGGCAAATACATAAGTTCCATCCACTGTGTTTCTCCGTGCTCACTTTGAAATTCTTCCTCGTACACGACTGCTTCTCCGGCAAGAGCACGATGCGCCGAAGCTAGAAAACTTTTGTGCTTTTCCGGCTGAACGTAATTCAGAATAGAGTCACCAAGTACAATATCTCGTTCAAACAAAGTACGCACAGTGTGGGCTGTTAGTTTATTGAACGCTTTCACGTGCAATGTCGTATCGGTAAGCCAGAACGCCTGCACCGATGAATCCATAATCGAGCGTAAATTAGCCTCGCTTTGCCGGAGCAATTCTTCTTGTTCTTTTTGCTCAGTAATATCCACCAGTGCACCACGCAGCAAGATTGGTTTTCCCTCAGCCCGCTCTACGGTTACCACATCGCGGAGCCAAACAGTTTCTCCATTCGGTTTTAAAAAACGATATTCAATATCGTATTTATCAGCGTTTTGAATACGTTCTTCGGCATATGCAAAAACACGCTCTCGGTCGTCAGGATGAAGATGGTCGCGCCAAAACATTTCATATTGCATCCACTCATCGGGAGCATATCCCAACATATCTTTTGCTTGTTCACTAATAAAAGTTACTTCATGTGTCTCCGGATTCGATTCCCAAAGTACAACATCCACCGTGCCAACAAGCGATACATAGAAATCGCGGGTCTTTCGCAAATCATCTTCAAATCGTTTGCGCTCAGTAATGTTATGCAAAATTACTAAACGCATACCCTGAAACATTTTGTGAAGTGGGGCTGCACTAACGAGTACGATTCGTTGAGTAGAATCTTTGCACTGAACTTTCAATTCCATCGGTTGAAACGGTGTGCCGATGCTGTTTGCTTTATCTAAGTTTTCCTTCCATTGTGCCGCTACTTGTTGCCGATAGAGGGCATCAGGATATGCTTTGGGCCACCACTCGTGAAGCGTGGGAATATCGCTGAGGTCGTAACCAAAGGTTGATATAAAGGCTGGATTGAGACGAATAATATTCCCTTGCTCGTCGTTAATAGCATATGGAACGGGCGAGGCATCAAAGATAGCTCGGAATTGCGACTCACTTTTTTGCAATGCTTCTTCCGTTAGCTTTTGTTCGGTAATATCGGTAAATGATACAACGACACCAGACACTTCCTGCGAATCGTTGTGACGTATAGGCTGTGAATTGACTAACAGCCATGTCAGAGTATCATTAGGCTTGTAAATCCCCATCACAACATTCCGTTGTGGTTCACCGGTGCGAAGCGTTACCATTGCAGGATGCCCTTCGCCCGGAAAAGGTGTACCATCTTCGTGTACTGCTCTCCAACGTGGGTCGAGACATGTGCGTCCCGACATTTGGTCAGTACTTAGTCCCAAAATTTCTTCGGCTCTGGGATTACAAAAAACGATTTGTCCGTTTAAACCTTGAAGTACAATCCCCTCGCCAAGAGCATTGACGGCACTACGAAAATTTTCTTCTGTATCCATCAAAGAGCGTAGGATTTCTTCTTCCGTCAAACCATTTATGGCTAATGAAGTCGCAATTTCTCCTTTATGCACTTCGAAGTGAGCAGTAATATGCGGCTCAACGGACTGAATAATCTCGTTTATGACAGTTTGCTCTGCATCAAAGCATGCAGCAAGAAGATCTTGGCTCATCGATTGCTCTTTATGCAACAATGTAATGCAAACAGCATCGGCAAGTTCAATACCATTAAAAATATCGTTTTGATAGAGAGTTATATTCTTTACCAAATCGTCAAAATCACTGATACATATTCCAAGTAGGTTCTCGAACCTCTTCGGATTCTGGCGTAATTGAAGGTTTGAAAGCGATGAAAGGGTAGTATTTGTCATACTGTTGGCATCATAAAAAGAATAAAAATTCCGTGCAATAGCGTGACAGTGCTAATCTACACAACTTTGTGCAAATTGGGATGCCTCGCAGTTGGAAAATTCAGATTTGCTTCCATTTTTTTGTGTACTATTCTTTCCCATTGTCCCAATTTCTTCCACTGGAAAAGCCAGCAGATATAATCGTGGCGAACAGTAGAATAATCAGTAGCTTTTTGTATTTTTGTATGTCTTTGTATTTTTATTCACATCCGAAATGTATATGGTTATAGCATTTGTCAATCACAAAGGGGGAGTCGGTAAAACGACCACCGTTGCTCACACGGGGTACGCGCTCGCTATGAATGGATTACGGGTTCTTGTCGTTGATTGCGACGCGCAGGCTAATTTAAGCGCACACTTTGGTATTCGTAGTACCGATTCACTGTATAGTGTTTTCAAGAATCCAACCGCACCGTTGCCAATGATCAACATTCCCGTTCATTCATTCCATACAAACTCTTCAACCCCAAACGCTAACGGTACGTTAGATGTTTTCCCCTCGCACCGCTCACTTGAAAATGCAGATTCAGAATTTGCCTCGCTTGATGGGAGGGAATATCTACTCGCTGAAGTGATAGAACGTGCACATTTGCAAGACCGATACGATGCGATTTTGCTTGACTGCCCACCTTCACTTGGGTTAATGACAACAAATGCGTTAACCGTAGCGCGGTATGCAATTATTGTAATGCAAACAGAGTTCTTTGCTCTTGACGGTATTGCTGCTCTTTATGACAAAGTTAATGCTCTCAAGAAGCGTATCAACAAACGGCTTTATATTGCGGGAGTTCTTGCCACAATGCACGACAAGCGCAAAGCTCTGCACAAACAAATTCTTAGTGCGATTCAGGCAGAATTCCACGATACTATTTTCAGTAGCGTTATTCGCAGTAGTGTTGCTTTTGCAGAATCAAGTGCTGTCGGTAAGACAATATTTCAGTATCAGCCCGGAAGTCCTGCTGTGCGTGATTATGAGACTTTTGCTCACGAGCTTATTGAAAAAGGGATTCTTGGCGCGAAAATCTAACAAGAAAATCAAAAGTGCCTTAGGCACTTTTGATTTTCTTGTACTAGCTCTTGAATTATTCGCTATACATTCTGCAAATTTGATTTTATACCATTGCTTCCTACAAAACATATTATGGCAAAAACGATAGCTTTTCAGACGACTAAAACTATTACCAGCGGCATCGGCAAAGAACTCCATCGCTATGGTATGCGTCTTTCGGATATTCACTATGTAACCCCCTCAGAACTTCGTGCAAACCCGATGAATAGTCGCCTCTTCAAAGAAGAAAGTGCGGGATACTTTGACCGCCTTCGGAAGGATATTCGCGAGAAAGGAATTTTGAACCCACTTTTGGCAACGTCGAGCGGTAAGCTTCTGGCAGGACACAATCGCTTGCGGATTGCGGAAGAGCTTGATTTACCGTCTGTCCCGGTTCAGTATGTGGAAGAATCACTTTCGGAAGAACGCGAAAAAGAAATTATTATTAAAGATAACCTTTTGCGGAGGCAATTTAGCTCATCAGAGTGGGTTCAGTTGTACAAGCAGCTATATCCAAATTTTGATGAAGAAATTGCAAAAGAAAATCGTGGCGGTGACAGAAAAAGTAAGAATGATGCTCACGTTTCGGCATTATCAGAAGATAAAAATGGTACTGGTGTAGTACAAACACCATCCAAACTCACGGCTAAACGTATTGCCGAAGAAACAGGACAAACAGAAAATGCCGTCAAGAAGCATTTGCGTGCCTATAAGCAGAAGAAGTTGAGTTCACCAAAGAGTGCTGTATTCAGTAAACCCTTGTCTAAAGCAACCGTTAGCCCTAAAGAAGCCGCCAAAACGATTGATAACATCCTCACTGAAGCAAAATTGAGTGCAGATGTCCGAAAAAAAATACAGAATATTGTCTTATCTATTGTCCCGCAATCACAGAATGGATAGATAACTTAATTCCTTGGAATTAAGTTATCTGATTCAATTTACATTTGAGTTTATGCCTCTTTGTCTGCTTCCGTGAATTCTTGAGGTGGATGAACAGAGAGAACCGGGCAATGGACAGTACGCAAGACTCGTTCAGTGGTACTTCCCATTAGAAATCTTTGTACGCCTCGGCGTCCGTGTGTACTCATTATTATTAAGTCCATGCCTCGTTCGTCTGCATAGCTGGCGATTGAATAATAGGGGGTACCGGTCATAATTTCTGATGAAGCAGTAATACCTTCTTTGGCAAGAGTTTCCACTTCTTTTTCCATCGCTGTTTCTGCTTGCTTGTGAACGTTTGCTATGCCCTCTTGTGCAAAGCTATAGCCCCATTCACTATATGAAACAGGAGGTTCTAGAACGTGTAATAAATGCAACAATCCATGAAGGGGTTTCACAATTGCTTTTGCATACTCAAGTGCATACTCAGAGCACCGAGAGAAATCAAGCGGTACGAGTATTTTGGGGTTATGTATTGTTGTCATGGCTTTGTCCTCAAAAATTGGGAATAAAGTTGTCTGAAGGTGACGTTAATATAATTTCGCATTGAGGTATTTGTTCGTTTTTCAAACGTCCGTGCTGTATAATCGTGTTATGACGGCATCAGGATAGAGATGAAGAAGAGGGAAGCTCTGAATCTCTACCGGAAGCAAAAACTTATTACGTTGGATAACTAAACCACTCCAAGTTGTTGTGTCGTGCAGTTTTACTGTATGGCTGAGAATATCGGCAGAGGTATCGGTCATCAATAAGGAAATATCTTGTCCGATGATATCTTCTTCTTTGTAGCCGCTCATTATATCAAGTGCCGTACTTGTTCCCAGTATTAAATGGTGCCGGTGAAGAATGATTCCTTCTTCGATTCTATTTCCATTTGGGTCTTGCTGAGGTAAATCTTTGCACGTTTTCGAGCATGAGTAAATCTTGTTTTTCGTAGTGAGCGTTGGTAAAAAACAGAATGCAATGCGGAAATGTCCTTCATGCAGATTATTGAGCCATAGTGTGCAAAGATCCATTTGATAACTCTCCCCGCTCAAACTAGATACATTCAGATTCAAAAGCGATAATGGACGACGAGTGGTATGAGCAATTTCCCATAAAGTGTGTGTGTCATAAGTATTGGTGCCGCAAATAAGGGTACAGATATTGTGGAATTTCTTCCTCTGTGTACACGACATTGAACAGTGGAAGAGGTATTGTGCTTTTGTATTGCAAAATTCAATTACGCCTTCTTCATTAGCCACAATGATTGCTATGTCAGATTGAAATGGTATTGATGGTATGCCTGCATCAATCTGATAGTCTATTGCCGGATTCTCCACACCAAAGGTTTTTTGCCTATGATGGGGGAAATGCGAGTAAGATTGCCCAAATGTGTCCATAGCCTTTTCTCAACCCAAAGTGAGAAGAAAAACTACAATTCGACATACTAAATACACAGCCTCTCAAAAATAAATACATTGTCTCGCCGTTAAAGGAGTACTTTATCTTAAATTATTCTTTTCAACTGAATAAACCAAATTTTTCTTGCATTTTGTTGATTTTTCTGGAGAAACTCAGAAAACAACTGTAGATGAATCGTATGGTTTTCACTGGTGTATTTACAAATATGTCACAGCGCTAGCCCCTCGGAAATTGTATCTTGGGGTAGGCAAATGTAACGTAGTTATGCTCAATTACAGTTAATAGGACAGTAGACTTCTAAAAGCCCTCTTTTCTTCGGAGCATGTGCTAAATATTTATAAAGTTTATATCTATTTAGTTATATTTAAGAGTTTACTGTGGCAATAAGTTGTTGAAAAATAAGACAATAGAAAACTTTGCATCAGTGGATATTGCGTTTGCATCAGTGGATATTGCGTTTGCATCAGTGGATATTGCGTTTGCATCAGTGG
>JACVZY010000032.1:0-32332 GCA_014654705.1 Ignavibacteria bacterium | reverse complement strand
ATATTGCGTTTTTCAAAAATTTTGCATCAGTGGATATTGCGTTTGCATCAGTGGATATTGTTCTTAATTTTCAAGATAAGAGTTTGCATCAGTGGATATTGCATTTGCATCAGTGAATATTGTAACCTCAAAAGGAATTAGTTATGGACATCATCATAAAACCAAGTTCGCTTGTCGATATTGAAAATATTCTTACGCTTGCACAACGTAAGGTTTTGAATGTATTGCTGGAACACAGCAGGCAAAATATTCATGATTCGCAGACCTATTCTCTTCACATTAGAACGATTCGAGAGAAGGCAGGGCAGTCCCTTTTTGAAAGCAATACCGATGTCTTCGAGCAAATAAGAGCGATTGCCGATTTGCCCCCCATTGAGGTTAATATCTTTGGAAAAGATAAAAAATATCCTACCCGCGTCGTTGCAAATCTCTTAGCGCAGGCTATGTACGATAAAGAGCACGAGGTGGTCTCGTGGGTCTATCCGCCGTTCATCTACGAAATGCTTAAGCGTTACAATACAATTCAGAAAAGCGACGAAATCGGGATGTACACCAAACTACCTCTGGCGGTGCAGGCTAAATTTTCCAGCAAGCATGCGCTTGCGCTTTGGGAGTTTTGTCGCTCTCGCTTCGATGAAAAACGAGGTTATGCTGAAAGCCCTTTTATTACGATTGAGGAGCTGAACAAGCTCTTTCATTGTAATTACGATTCGTGGTTCAAGCTGAACGCGAACATCATCAGCAAAGCAATCCAAGATATTCATCTCCACGAGCCAACCTACTTCATTTTAGTGCGAGAACAAAAAGCTCGGCATAAAGTGATAGCAGTTAAGTTTATTATTCAACAGCGACTATTCGATACGACCATAGCGCCTAAATCCAATCAAACGACTCCTCAGACCCTTTTTGATGAAATAGCACCCAGCGCAATTGACAAGAAACGAAATGCAGCCGTCGAGAAGTATTTAGGTACTCTTTCCACTGAGCAGCAAGAACGCATTATGGCTGAGGCTGTCGGGAATATGCCCGATTTCCTTTCCTTTCCAGTTACCGAGCAGGAACACACTAACTATCAAATCCTGTTGACGCTCCATCGTAATATGATTGTTGAAAGTATCATGCAGCACAAAAGCGAAGGCGTGACCTAACATAAATTAATTTCGTCAAAACTGAAACCATTCGCTGACTGTTGTTTCCAAAGAACTATTCCATGTTAGGTGTTGGAATTCATTGCTGTGCGTGTCATATCGGTAGTCCCTACTCCACGCTTCGTGATTGGCAGCGAGGTCTTTAATGGCACTCAAAATATATTCCGTTTCATCATCGGTCATGGCAGGGTGGACTGAAAAACGAATCCAACCCATTTTTTCTGATAAATCACCACCATCAATTTTGCACGAAACTGTGCGTGATAATTGTGGAGAAATACTCAGTAAATAATGCCCATATGTTCCCGCACAAGAGCACCCGCCACGAGTCTGGATGCCAAAGCGGTCATTGAGCAGTTTTACGCCAAGGTTATAGTGCAAGCCATCAATATAAAACGAAAATATACACAGACGGTCTTTGTTTTCGGGTGCTAAGATATGAAGATTTGGAATGGGCGAGAGCGCATCAAAAATTCGTTGTACAAGCGCATTCTCTCTCAAATGTAAAGCCTCTTCACTCAGGGATTCTTTTAATCGAATTGCTAAGGCAGCCCGTATCGTTTGTAGAAAAGCAGGAGTGCCGCCGTCTTCGCGGGCTTCAATGTCTTCGATATAACTATGCTCGCCCCACGGGTTTGTCCACTTCACCGTTCCGCCGCCGGGTTGGTCGGGCACGTGCAGGGTGTAGAGTTTTTTGTTAAAGATAAGCACACCCGGTGAACCGGGTCCTCCCAAAAATTTATGCGGCGAGAAAAATATCGCATCCAAGTGTTCAAGAGGGTCGGAGGGATGCATATCAATAGCAATATACGGAGCAGAACAAGCAAAATCTACAAAACACCACCCACCTGCTTCGTGCATCCGTCGTGCGATGGCATAGTATGGCGTGAAGATACCCGTAACATTGGAACATGACGTCACGGAGGCAATTTTAATTGGGCGCGAGTCGTATTTTTTGAGCAATTCATCCAAATGGGTCATGTCAACAAGTCCCTGCTCGTCGGGGCGAATAATTTCGACGGTGCAGATTGTTTCCAACCACGAAGTTTGGTTGGAATGATGTTCCATGTGGGTCAGAAAGATAACAGGGCGAATTGCCTCCGGGACGGTGCAGTAGGGCGCAAGCTGTTCAGGTACTTTTAAGCCCAGTATGCGCTGGAGTTTCGCTAGGGCAGCCGTCATGCCGGAACCAACCATAAGCAGTGCATCGTCGCTTGTGGCTCCGACGTGTGCTTTAATGATGCGCTGCGCCTCGTGGTAGGCAAGCGTCATTGCCGTTCCCGTGGCAGTGGTTTCCGTGTGTGTATTGGCGACCATCGGACCAAAATCTTCCGCAAGCTTTTTTTCGATAGGCGCATACATTCGCCCGCTCGCTATCCAGTCGGCAAAGACTATACGGCGCTTCCCGTGCGGTGTATCAATCATGTCATCATAGCCAATAATGTTGGTGCGAATATCAGCAAATGAAGCGGATGAGGTCTGGGGCAATGGATGATTCATAGCAATAAAAATGCAACGATGAGAGAATAATATAGTGTACACACACATAACGTCCCGTGAATTCAAGTCCCCAAACTTAGCATTTTTCTCCCAAAAAACAGTACAGCATCGAACTCTCGACTATACTTCCCCCCTTGCAAAGCCCACTGTGTCTCTATACATCTGAGGAGAAACATCGGCATTTGTTTTGAAAAAGCGGCTAAAGTAATGCTCATCATTGAACCCGAGTTCGTATGCGATTTCTTTTACGGTCTTAGAAGTCAAGTATAGTTCACGCTTTGCCTCAATAATAATGCGCTCGGCAATAATATCGGTCAGCGTTTTATGATAGTACCTTTTCGTGATTTTTGCCAGTGCTTTCGCCGAGATATTCAGCAAATCGGCATAGTCGCTTGCCGAATGTTTCGTGTGATAATGCTGTTCAACGGCATCTTTCAGATTTTGCAAAATAAAAGGCTCACGCCTATCCGGTAGTATTTCTGAAGCCATTTCTTTGGTCGCATTCAACTGTTGCACCTTTAATCGGGCAGCGTGAATAAGAAAAATCTTCAGATGTGACACCAGAAGTTCATACTGTGCTAACTCCGGTGCGTTCATTTCTGCAAGCATTTGTAACAAAATACCACAAAACTTTGCCGTATCGTGTTCATCAAGAGCTAAATATGGCGGTTCGTAGATGGTATTGAACAAGACACCATTACAAGCCACCTCGCGGTCGTGCTTATGGATGCAAAAAAAGTCAGGATGAAATTGCGCCGCGCTGCCACAAACAGGACTATGACTGCGAATCATGAAGGGCTGGTACGGCGCAAAGCACATCATCGCTGAACCTTCCAGAGCATATTCTGAAACGTCGGCTTTGAGTGTGTACGTTCCGCTCTTCATGAGAATAACGGAGTAATAGTTATGGCGCTGAAGATGGTCGAAAGAATGATTGTCCTCAAACGAAAAAATCTTAAAAGCAAGATTGCCGTTGTGAGGATTGATAAGCGTGGAAGCTTTTTTGTCGTGCATAATGGGTTTGATTATTGAAGCAACGACTATTTCTTCTGCAAATTTGAGTCGAAGAGCTTGAGAATACGTTTGTATTCGTCCATCCAGCTTGTCGGCTCGCGGAAGCCGTGATCTTCCACCGGATACGAAGCAAATTCCCAGTTTTCTTTTTTGAGTTCAATCAGGCGCTGCACCAAGCGCACGGCATCTTGATAGTGAACATTTACGTCCACCATGCCATGACATATGAGTAGGGCGCCTTGCAGCCCTGCGGCATGGTAAATGGGTGAGCTGCGACGATAGGCAACTGAGTCATCTTGAGGGATGTTCAAAATAGCCGATGTGTAGCCATGATTGTAATGCGCCCAATCCGTTACCGGTCGCAATGCCGCGCCCGCAGCAAAAACGCCCGGCTGTGTAAACATCGCCATAAACGTAATAAAGCCGCCATAAGAACCGCCATAGATACCAATTCGTTTCGCATCCACGCCGTATTTTTCAACAAGAAATTTTGCGCCATCTACCTGGTCGTCCAAGTCTTTGCCGCCCATAAACCGATAAATTCCCGTTCGCCAATTACGCCCCAAGCCTGCACTAGCACGATAATCTACATCCAGCACGGTGTAGCCTTTATCTACGAGTAGGTTGTGGAACATATACTCGCGGAAATAAGTGCTCCACCATTTATGAGCATTTTGCAAGTAACCCGCGCCGTGAACAAACACAACAGCAGCACCATTGGAGCGCGAGGCATCAGGCGTATAGACTCGTGCCGGAACATTTGCTCCATCCCGGGCTTTGAACGTGAGAACCTCAGGCGCACGCCATGCGTAACGTGAAAATTCCGGCGAAAGCGATTGCGTTATTTGCTTGGTTTCTGCGCTGCCGTCCGCATTTGCTTTATTAGGCATGAGGAAGAGTTCCGGCGGTTTGTTACTGAACGAATGAAGTACGGCAAGCTGTTTTTCATCGGGCGAGATGAGCACATCGTTTCTGCCTTCTTTTGTCGTGATGCGCGTAGGCGTACCGCCTTCAAGCGGCATGGAATACAAGTGGCGTTCGCCGAAATGCACCTCGTTCGAGTGGAAGTACCAGCGCTTTTTGTCACGCGAAATAAACGGCTCATAGACCTCGAAATGACCTTTGGTGAGCTGCACTCTGTTCGTCTTGGTCGCACTATCAGCGCCGATCACGTACAAGTGAGACCAGCCGTCGGCTTCGGATTGAAACCAAATCCGTTTTCCGTCCGGCATCCAACCAATAGAGCCATCGGCAGAACCGAAAGCGCTGATGCCCGGACCACCAATCCATGCGCTGTCGCGTTGGTGGTCGAGCAGCGTGGTGAACTGTACTTTTTCAGGATTCAGCACGACAATCCATCGATCTTTGTTGTCCTGCGAAAATATTTGAACAACTGCTCGATGACCTTCCTCCGCCCACGAGGGACTAGTGTAAAACACGCTTCGTGCTTGTAATTTTATTTTGGATGTGTCGCCTGGGGCTTTGGTCGGAATGAGACCTTCGAGGCTGTCCGGCTTGACCTGAAGCGTGGTGTCTCGCACCACATCGTACACGTATAATTCAAATTTTGCCTGTGGTTCGCCTACTTTGGTACGTGCCGGAATGTCTTCGGTAAAGCCGCTTTCGGTAACAAAGTTCGGAACAATAGTTCGCTTTGCATCTTGTGCAGACTGTGATAAAATAAACGTTACGAACCGTGCGTCGGGTGAGATTGACAAAGCAAAGGCATTTTTCTGTCCTGTGTAGAATACTTTCGGCTTTTTTTGCTCAAGAAGTTCTTGATATTTCTTTGCTGCATCACGGTCATTCTTGCGTTTACGCAGCACATCGAAGAGTTCCAGCTGCTGCTTTTCAATCGTCTTTTGCAATTCCGTTTTTGAGGCATCGGGAGCCTTCGCGCCGGAACGGATGTTGGTTACTTGCCGCTCCAAGCCGCTTCCAAGTTCACGAATAAAAATATTGCCCTCTCGTTCAAAGGCAATACTTTGCTCATTTGCCAAAAAACGTGGATTGAACTCTGATGCAAGAGTATTGGTGAGTTGTGCTTCGCTGCCGCGCTTGATGTCAAGCAAGAAAATATCCCCGTTGCGGCTAAAAACCTTCTTTGCAAAGTCTTTTGAATAATCTCCGCTTTGTGATGTAAGTGCTTTGCGCTCATCAAGTGTTGCGCGTCTGGGGGTTCCGCCGCGAATGCTCACGTACAGTGAATCTCCTGCATCGCCCTCGCGCCGCCACGTAAAGTAAAGCCGCTCGCCGTCTTCCGACCAAAAGGGCGACGAAGGCGCAATACCTATCCATGCGGGGTCTCGCATGATGGTCTCAACCGTCAGCCAGCCGCGCGTTGCTTGCGTAGTGTTACCAGGCGCTTGAGCAGAGATCGGAAGGGAAGATAAACTAAGGAAAAGGCAGTAAAGAGCTACGCTCAGGGTAGAGTATCGTTTCATAGCAAGAGAGTAAAAGTGCAAGAGAGTATCGTGAGGCGGCAAACTAAGAACAACGACAGAAAGAACCAAATATTCTGATGTAAGTGTTCAAGTGCTAGAAGGGAATAAGCTTTTATCTTGACTCTACCACGCTATTCGTCCTTTCAGTCGAAGGCTTCCACCAAGCCATGTGCCTTTGCCACCATCAAGAAAGGGCAAAAGATTAGCAAGGGCGGCATCAATCATAAATGCACCATCAGCTACATTCCACCCCAAGCCGCATGACCAGAGGATTTCTTCTTGCCCGCCAATAGTAATTCCTGTGCGAAGAGACGGCAACCAGCCTTTATTTTCCCACGCAAACCCAAGCCCAAAACGCGGTTGAGTGGTATTAAAACCGCTCGTGTTCAAACCTTGGGTATATTGAAAACTCAGAATAAGTGGGATCGGCAAGCCAAAATACGCACCATAGTCGAAGGCAAATCCAAGATGAAAACGTGTCGGGAGACTACGAGTAACGGTTTGACTACGGTTTGTGGTGTCGCGCAAGCGCTGAAGATAGCTGTTATCGCTGGCGAGTGGGATGATGCTTTTGATGGTGTCTTGAAAAGAAACGCTTGCAAGATGAGCACTATTCCACGTTATACCGCCAATATCTGTAAGCGAAAAGGCAATTTGCCACGCCGCAATCTTACTGCCGGGCAGCCGTAACGATGCGACTGCTCCAATTGATGCGCCAAAGCCACTTCCGGCGGATTGGTTCATAATGCTGCCGATTTCTTTTGGCAACCGTCCATTTGTCAATAATGTTGTTCCGGCAGAACGTAGGGTATAGTCTAAATTCGCGCGAATGTTGTACGTCGTTGTTGGGAAATCCGTGACGGGAATGGGCATAAGGTCGAGCCACGCATTGGTTATTTCTTCAAAAGCGTAGCCGATGAGATATTGAGCCGTTGCGCCCACGCGTAGGGCAGCAAGTGTATTGCTGGAATCGGACATTTCAGGTAGAACAATATGATTTGCATAGCCGAGCTGGATATTTCCATAACCGAAGGCAGAACTTGCCGTTCCCTCCAAACGCAATCTTTGTGCGGCATCGTAGCCCTGAAGAATTTGCGCCAGTCCTTGCGGTAGTTGCAGACCGATTTGCCCGTGCAGGCTTGTGGAAAACGCAAATGCACCAAGATTTGTTTGTAGGACAGCTGCTATCAGGGTTGCGTCCACTTGCCCACCCAGACGACTTCCATCCAGCAATGAAGCGAAGGTGCGGACTTCGGTATCGGTTAGTACGCGCCGCTCATTGTTTACTTTGCGAAAATAGGTAGAGAAATCGCTCAGTTTGAGAGCACTTTCGCCGAGTATGCCGCCCACTGCGCCAAGGGTAAAGAAAAGAGAGGTAGTGCTGTCCTGCTTCGTACGCGGTGCTAAAAGTGCTGGGTTTAGACCGATTGCATCAACATTTTCTGCCGATGTAACGCACGCAGCACCGAGAGCCATGCCCACAGGATTGCTCAGGTTTTGTGCCGAAAGGCGTGTGAGTGCGCTCAGAATAAAGACTGCAAGCCAGCATAGAAATAGCCTTTGCTTGCATTGTACCGTGGATGAAATCATGGTTGTGAATTTTTCTTTTTCGGGTTTATCAAGGAGTTTTGACGCGCAGACTGAGCGATGCTCGAAGCCGCACAAAGTCACTGGTCTGAAAGCGTACAAATTGTTGTCCGGCGGGTGTAGAAAACTGTGCTTCCAACGCCACATATCGTGCATTTTGAAGCGAAGCAAGATTTTGAGCATTCACCGAAACAGTTTGCTCATTAGGCGTTGGAGTAGATGCTTGAGAGGCGCTTAGTGTTGCCGACCGTAAGCGCAAAGGCTCGTTCGAGGGCACGGTGAGAAGAGGTTTACGGCTTGCGTCCAGAAAATGAAGCCGCACGAGCACTTCTACGGGAAGGCGATTGAGCATTTGCAGAAAAAGGGAAGCGCTGTCAATGTTCTTTTGTGCAGTTTCAATCGCAGAGCGAATGTCGAGCGGAATGGTATCGGTGTAGCGCCCGCCCGTAACCCGCACGGCAAGCGGAATGGTCATTATGGCAGTGCCACTGACAGCGCTTGTGCGCTCAATGAAAAACGGACGATTTTGTATCAGCCTGCCTTGCGCTGCCACACTGACGCGGCGTGGAATCTCGGTCAATCTGATATTGGCGCGGCTTGTCATGAGCGTGGTCGTAACGGGCATGAGTACGCCGTTTTGCTCCGTTGCCCGCTTTATTTCTTGGTTCAGAATGACTAAACTATCCATCGGGCGTGAGGATTGCCCCAAGAGATATGCCGTTCCCGACAGCGTACCGTCAGCTCCGGCGGTATTGGAAAGTTGAAGTTCGAGCGCGAGCTGTTCAGCAAGAACTTCCGTGAAGCCAAGTTTTGCAAGCTCCGGTGCAAGCGAAAAGGAAACATCCGATACAAGATTAAACACAATAGGCGGCAGCGACGTTCCGCGTGCAAAGTCCAGTTTTGTTTCGCCAAGTGAGCCGCCAAGCGTGATTTTATCGGTCTGCCGCACGGTGATGCGCTGCGGTGCCGGGACAGCATCATTTTGCAATTCTACCACGAGGCGCAAACTGTCAACGATACCGCCACGAGTACGGTCAAGGCTGTCCGGCACTAAGTCTAGCGGCGTTGGGCTGGTAAGCGTAAAACGGTTGATGCCTCGACCAATCCGAATGTTTTGCTGAAATGTACTGCCTGCTTGTGTGCGAAGTTGTGGTGCTATAATTGTTGCCACACCCGTAATTTCAAAGCCATTCGTTACTGATAGCGCGGCTGTGAGCGCTTGTAAGCGTGCGGACGTTAGCTTTGTTCCATCCGCAAGCGGAATGGCAGCCGGGAAAGAGAATTTTCTGGAAGGCAAGGAAATACGTGCCTCAGAAACAATTGGCTCCTCCAATGAAACACTCACACTAATTCCTGCGGTGTCGGCGTAGGTGATGCCGTTTTGTGCGGCGGCAAAGACCTGTGTTTCGATGCTCGCACCGTCGGCAATCGTGAGATTTTGGAGGGATTGTGTTACGACAATACTATCGCCGCTTCGTACTGTACGCTGCGCTGTGGGAACAACAAACAGTGTAGAGGCACTGCCGGAACGTGGTGTAAAGCGTATTCCTGCGTTGCTCTCGCCCGAAAGAGCGCGCACTTCTACCGGAAAAGGCAGACGATTTGTAATTCGCAGACGCACTCGCGCACGGCTCAGAGTAATGCTTTCAATGTCATTGCCCAAAGGGATGCTTTTGCGAATGTTCAAGCCACTTTGCGACGTTCCCGGAAAAGGAAGGGGTGTAGTGGTGGAGCGGGGTAGAGGTGGTAAAAGGTCAGAAATTGGTATAAATACATCTGCCAGTGATTGAATAAGCGCCGCAATTTCAGGACGATTACCAAATTCAACCGTTGCCGAAAGGGGAACAGTGTTGATTTTGAGCGAGTCCCCAATTCTTCCGGCTGGAATCTGGCGCTCCTGAGCAAACGAAAGATTCCCCGTTTGACTATTTCGGCGGAGAAAGGTCGTATCGCCCGTCAGAAAAGATTGCAGCGAAAGGGTTGTGTCAAGAAGCGGCAACGACGACACGTTTGTGCGAATAATAGGTAGAGCAAGGTCGGTAAGGCTTGAACAGGCTGAAACAAGCAGCCATAACAACACAGACAAAATAGAACGTCGATGGTGGATCATTACGTTGTTTCGGTCAGAAATGGGAAAAGAGATTTTGTTGTGCATACTCATATCAAAAGAATTTCAAATACTGTCGCCATCGGCAAAATACTTTATTGCGAGGGTTGTCGCAAATTTCTCCTATTACAATGTCCCTTTTTGACGATGAATAGTCCTGTATTTAGCGTAAATTACTGTTTCAATATTCTCTGAATAATTTCTCTTTTCATCCTAATTGAGGAAACACAATGAATTGGATTATTGCCAACATCAAATGGATTATGCTTGTCTCCGGTGTGCTCACGTGCACGATGATATTTCCTGCACTCGCCCCACAAGCGGCTCTACTTGCTACTTTTGGTGCAACATTACCGGAGCATCCGCTTACTGAAATTGTCGTGCGGAATTGGGGTGCGCTTATCACACTTGTGGGTGCAATGCTTATTTATGGGGCGTACAACCCAATCAATCGCTCCTTTATTCTGGCAGTGGCGGGGATGAGCAAAGTGATTTTTATTGGACTGGTGTTGGTCTTCGGCAGTCAGTATCTAGATAAAGCCGGAATTGCCGTTGTGTTTGATAGTATTGTTGTGGTCTTGTATTTCGTGTATCTGATGGGTGTGCGGCAAAAGCAAGGTGTTGCCTAAGAGCATGTGGTTTTGCTGTGGAGCCTATTTACCAATATCGCGGATACTGCTCCTTACGGACGCTGTTGTTGTACACGAGGGCAATGAGGATAATGAGCACTGACCCCAGCGCCGTCGGATAGAAAAGAAAATTCCATGTGGGCTGCGTGAGAAACACGATGATGGGATTCGAGCCTGCCGGAGGATGAACGGTGCGCGTGAGCATCATCGCCGCAATCGTAGTTCCCGCCGCAAATCCCATTGCCCACCAAACGGGACCGAAGAGCCACAAAAAAGATAAGCCAATCAGAGAAGCAAGTGTGTGTCCAAAAAAGATATTACGCGGCTGCGAAAACGGCACATCGGGGTAACCAAAGACTAGCACGCACGTCGCTCCGAATGACCCCAGCATAAGCGGCATCCCTGTCGTCTGAGCGCTGAAAGCTACGACGGCAATTGCAGTTACCCCGCCCGCCCATGCCAAAACAATCGCTTTCCACGATGCTCGCGCAGGAGGAGATGCGCCAGCACCGCTAAATTTTTGTAGAAAATTTTTCATTGATTCCGTTTTGAGTTCAAGTGCTGCTTTGAGTTCAAGTGTTATTTGGTGTTCAATTCTGCTTTCAAGCGACTGATTTCCTGCTCAAGGGTTGCGACGTAAGCGGTCTGCTTTTCCCACGCCTTTGCTACTTCTTCGGTGGTGTAGCGTGGAGTGATGTGCTGCGGGCAGTTCCAGTCGAAGGCTTCGATGGCAAAAATCATCATGCGCTCAGGCTTATGTGGATATTCTCGTGGGTCGAGCATTTCAAATAATTGTGGCTCGTCCTCAAGCGAAACGATGCGGACGTTGGCATACATTTTCAACCGTGTGCGCCTTGCGTAGTCCATCAAAAAAAGCGACACCTTCGGATGTGCCGTAATATTCCCGACAGAAATATATTGCTTGTTCCCCCGAAAATCTACAAAGCCAAGCGTGGTGTTATCTATCACTTTCAGAAAACCCTTTGGTCCTCCGCGATGCTGAATGTAGGGATAACCGTTCTCGCCGATGGTGGCGAGATAAAATGAATCGCGCTCACGAATGAAATCCATTTCGCTTTCCGTCAGACCATCGTAGTAGGCGGATTCTTCCATTCGGGCATAGATATGACGACTTCCATTTTCTTCTTGCAGTTTTTTAACGTCATCAGTAAATGCAATCTCGGCGAAATTTTTTGCCATGGTGAAATGTGGTAAACGGGTGTTATTGGTTCTTTAGCGCACCAAGCGAAGAAGCGAGGTCTGCGTGGTAGTGCCCGCTTGCAAACGAGCAATGTACGCACCACTAGCAAAACCATTCATATCAAGTGGGAGACTGTGCCGACCCGCTTGCTGCCATTCGTCTGCCAACGTGAAGAGTAATTGCCCAAGCGGTGAGAAAATTGCTATACGCACGTGTTGTGATGTGGAAAGGTCGTATTCAAGGGTTGTTTGGTCGGAAAATGGATTGGGAAAGGGTGTGAAGTTTAGAGATGGTTCCGACTGCTCTTTCACTGATGTTGAGCCGGAGAGCGCTGCGCGGAAAACGCCGCCGCCATCCGTTCCTGCAAAGAGCGTCGTGCCGCTCACAGCTAGGGAAAGGATGCTTTTATATGTCAATCCTGTATTAACCATTCTCCAGCTTGTACCAGAATTGTCGGACTGGAAAACACCTTCAGAAGTTCCAGCAAAGAGCGTTGTCCCGCTCACTAGGAGAGAAAGGATAAATTTACTCTCCAATCCTGTATTAACTGCTGTCCAAGTTGTACCATTGTCTGTTGAGCGGAAAACACCTCCATCCACCGTCCCCGCAAATATCGCCGTGCTGCTCACCGCGAGAGAGTGGATAAACTTGCTACTCAATCCCGTATTGACAGCTGTCCAAGTTGTACCATTGTCTGTTGAGCGGAAAATACCACTATCCACTGTCCCTGCAAATATCGCCGTGCTGCTCACCGCGAGAGAGTGGATAAACTTGCTACTCAATCCCGTATTGACAGCTGTCCAAGTTGTACCATTGTCTGTTGAGCGGAAAATACCACGGTCATCTGTCCCGGCAAAGAGAGCTGTGCCGTTTGATGCCAGAGAAAAAACACTTCCGTTATTCAAACCCAAACCGAGTGTCGTCCAAGTTACGCCGTTGTCGGTTGAACGGAAAACACCACGACCCTCTGTTCCTGCAAAGAGTATTGAGTTGCTCACCATGAGAGAAAAAACATTAAATCCCAACTTAACTGCGGTCCAGTTTTCACCATTATTCGTTGAGCGGAAAACATCAACACCGTATGTTCCTGCGAAAAGTGTCGTACCGTTTACCGCAAAACATTGTATTTCTCCACCCAAAGGACCATTTGTCTGCTGCCATTGTAGCGGCTGCGCCGATGCACCGTAAACATTGAGAAGCAATGCCGCAGTGCCGCACAGCAGCAAGCGATATATACGATTCTTGATTTTTTGATTCAGTGTGAGCATAGTCGTAGCGGCAAAGTGTAGCTAATGAGAATTTATCTTGCAAGAGTTTTGTAGGAACGCGCTGTTCGTACCCTAAAACAGTCATTGTACTCGTTTGAATTAAGATACAATCCAACATGGTTAATACGAACAAAGAAGCAGAGACGTTGAGGAGGGAAGAACTCACCATCTCTGCTATGGTTGCAATGTGTCTAATTTTTTTGCTATAAAAAACGCTAAAATTATACCACTACGCAGTGATGCTCTGCTTTAGTTCAACACCATCGGCTCACCAATTTTTTGCGCCACCGGGAAATCAATCGGCGTATCAACGACATTGTTCACGTAGTTTGCAAATGTTTTGTCTGCCACGAGCGCAATCAGTTCGATAAGCGCAGCACGGTCGAAACCGGCATCGAAAAAGCGCTGCACAAGTTCTGCTTCCGGGAAACCGCGACGCATAACAATAGAGCGAGCAAGTTTGGTGATAGCGCCGAGGCGTTTGTCGGTGATGCTGGCTAGACGAAGTGAAAAAATATCTTCTTCGCTAAAGCCATTCATTTTTGCTAACGCGGTGTGCGCCGAGAGGCAATATAAGCAGTCGTTTGCCTGAGAGACGGCGAGGAAAATTCCTTGAATTTCTTTGTTGGTGAATGCGCCTTTGGTGAGTGCATCTTGGAATGTCAGGTACGCCTTGAGTGTGCGAGCAGATGTGCCGATAATGGCGTACAGGTTCGGCAGCAAACCGAGTTGTTTTTTGATTGCTTCAAAAAGCGGACGAACTTCGTCGGATGCTGTTTCCAGCGTAGGGATGGGGAATGTAGACATAATGAACAAAAAGAAAAAAGTGAAGAAAACGGCTTTTCATGCCGTTAGCGATTATGTGCTACAAAATTACTGCAAAAGGAGACCGCGAAAAATGGACGATTGGAGCAAGTGCGTGGACAATTTTCCCTTATGAACATCCACACGAGTGCATTCAAAATAAATCCAACGACACAAATCTAATCTGTATCGTTGGACTAAGAATGAGAAAGTTGTAAGCGGTATTATAGTCCCACAACGAGACTAAACAAAAACATACTTCCGGTAAAGTTATTCAGCCCTGTATAAGGCGTAGCGACTAGTTCATTAAGAACGACATATCTATAATCCACCATGAGCGCTAGATTGGTGAAGAGCTGATACTTTGCCTGTCCGTGAATATCGGTCATGGTGTACGGTCCACCAATTTTGGTAACATCCTGCGCAGCAGGCAAGCGAATGTCCGGAGTCATGCCGCCGCCGCCGGTAGAACTAAGATACGAAATGCCGCCGGCAAGTCGTAGATTCCGAATGGCGGTCGTTTCAAAGGAAGCATCAAGGTATCGGTCAATTGTGTTATTGCTAACGAGCACGGTTAGCGAATCACCAAAAGGTGGCGTGGGGAAAATGACAGCACCTCTAGTAAACGAAGCGGGCAGAGTAAATGTGCGATCTTGGTACTGTCCGGTCACAGTAAGCCGTGTCTTTTCGTTCAGCGTATAGCTGAGCGATGCCGTTAGTCCCGTTGATTTATTGTTCATCGTCAAATCGCCCTTTACCGCCGTCAGTCTAGCGTTCGCATAGCCCAAACTGAGGTCGCTTTGCCCATTGTCTGCATTCCATCGTACACTAATGGTAAAATCTTCTATCGGATTGACATCAATCGAAGCGCCGTAATTTGTGCGAGTATCAGGTATAAGTCTTGTAAATTGAGGGCTTATAGTAGAAGTACCTTCCCAGTAGGCGCTATTAGTGTAGGTTTGGAAATTTGCTCTCAAGCGTATTTCTGGCACAGGTCGGTAGAATGCGCTAAAAAAGGGAGAGAGCGTTGTTGTGCGCCTGGAAAGAGTCGCTGCCAAGTTGCTGTCCGATACTCCCTCTTCTAGTCTTCGTATCTCCGGCGTGCGGACGTAGTATTGCACTCCCGCCCGCAAGTTTAGATTTGCCAGAGGAATATAAACAAGCTGCGGTGAAATCGTATGGGAAACAATGTTCATGCGGAGATTTGTTTCCAAATTTTGGATGCTGTCGCGTCCTGCTTTCCTATACACTGGATTTTGATTGGCTGAGGTATCGATAGCGATGGCGTACTTTCCGATGAGGTCTTGCGTTTCGGAATCATAACGGTAGTTTAGCGTGAAATGCAGTTGGTCGGTGATACGAGCGGTAGCTAGAAGAGACAGCAGAGTCCTATTCAATTTGTCTGTTACAGTGCCCGTTTCAGCAATCCTGTATGCTCGGAGAACAGCAGCAGCAGTAGCCGGGGTTGATGCCCTGCGCACGAGTCCTCCCCATCCGCCGCCTATACTTGTTTCGCCAGTTAAAAACTCCATTCGTGCAGTAGCAGAGAGCGAAAGCCATGAGGTGGGTTTGGTTACTGCTTCAGCAAAGACGAAGGGGGTGGAAGTAGAGCGTTTCTCCTGCCATGCAAACTGAGTAAGACGCTCATTGCGAGGATTTAAGCCTACAATCCCCAGCTCATTCGTAAGTGATGCGGGTCTGTAGTTCAATGAGGTTAAATTTTCTGGCGCTGGTGTCATATTCTGTGAAAACAAACGCGCACCTCCACCAACGATAATGGTTGTATGCGAAGGCAAACTAAACTTCAGATTCCCTGAAAAGGTGTTCGTCCAATCATTACGCGGAGTGTTCATCCAGAAAAAATTGTCCCGTGTGTACCCAGCGTACACGCCTGAAAATGCTGTTGCTGTACCGGATGCTCCTTCAATGTGCGGAGAAAATGTGGAAGTCATGGTGCCGGAACGACCATTGCCGGAGTAGCGCAGTTCTAGACCAAAAGCGTCTGAAAAGGGAACTGTGAGCGAAGCGTTGAGCATCTCGCGGCGCATATCAAATTTGTGTAATCCGGTATAAAGCGAATCGTTTCTGTTCAAAAAATAATCAGCTTTGGTGTATGAGATTTTCAAATCATACCCTTTGAACGAACGCATCCGAAACATGGCATTGGTGTACGGATCACCGATGCCGCTTGCTTTTAGATATAATTCGTCGAAAAGCCCTGTTTGTGTGCCTTGCTGGCGCTCGCCAAAAAGATTGATGTCCGTCAGACGAACTCCACTGCGGAAGTTATACGCCTCGTAATATCGGCGCTCTGCCCAGAAATCGCTGCGTCCGTCCAGACCGCTCAAATTCAGCGTTCGATAGCCGAGCGTGAGGTCTCCCGAATATCGGTAGTCGCCTATGGTAATTCCGGGCATTTTTTTGTCTTGTGATGACGCTTGCGATACAAAAGCAGTGCAAACACAAGTGAATAGCAATAGTGCCAGTTGCGCGGTGCGATAGATCCAACCAGAAACACCGAGCCTTGAACGAGAGAGTGTGAGCTTTTTCATGGCGTTTCCTTCGTTAGTTGGTGAAATAAGGATTGACATTAGAACCGTGAATTTCAGAATGGCAGCGTGTGCAGTCTCCGGTGTCTTGTAATCCGGCGCGTCCGTGCGGTACACCCGCTGCACTTTCACGCGAATGGCAGCTCACACAAAGAGTGCGCGGGTCGCGGGTTTTGAGCATATTCCGTGCGCCCGAACCGTGCGACTCATGGCAGGACATACATCCATCGCCAAGAGAAGCGCCGTGCATGAATACAAATGGTCCTCGTTTGTCTTCGTGACATTGAACACAGACCCCTGTTTTATCCATGCGGAGCTGGCGGAATTGGTCAGAACCATGGGGGTTGTGGCAATTTGTACATTCCATGACACCCTCGCGCAAGCGATGGTGCGTCGTCTGGGCGAACTGCGCTTCTGTTGCTTTGTGGCACGACATGCACAGTTCAGACTGATTGTTTTTGTGCATCGGGCTGAGTCCTTTGGAGGTCATTGCTTTTTTATGCTCTGCAGTCGGATGCGCAGTATGGCAGGAAGCGCACGCCACGCCAGCTCTCGTGTGCTCACTCAAGGCGTTATGCTGCTGTTCTCCAGCTTTTTCGTGGCACGTTAAGCAGGCATCAGATGAGGCAAAGGAGGACTTCTTACGCATGGTCTCAATAGTGCCGCGTATGTTCGGGTTCTTCAAATGTGCTGCAAGGTCTCCGTGGCAGCTTTCACAGCCGGTTCCTGCTTTCCACGATTTACTATGCGAGGTAAGTTCAAAGGAAGCAACTTCGTCCTCGTGGCACTCCATACAATCTTCACGTTTGTAGGAAACCAGCGGCTTGAGTGCCGTTGTGTCTCTTTCAGCAGTAGCGACTACGGTCGAGCCATGCGCTGAAAATGCCGATAGAGCGGGCAACGCCGATGCCTCCAATTTGCCGTCTTCCATCGTTTTCATGGCTACAAACGACGTAGCAGAAATGCACAGAAAGCAAAACAATAAGACAATATTTCTCATGAAAATACCCGCCTTTGATATTAAATAAAAAAAAGACACAATGCTACCGCAGCAAGCAAGACTATTGCTTGATGACGCGGTTAGAATTGTGTAGTGAAATAGAATCGAAAAAGCTACAAACCTGTTTTGAGGGCACCAACCTTACTGCATTTTTTATGAAGCGCTGATTTCCGGTGCTTCATTATGCGGTTGTTTCCTACCTGCTATAAAAAGCATAAAGAGGTACAAACCAACACCTACGCAGATAAATGCCCCTCCACCAATGAATACTAAAAATGCTGATGGTCCTATCCACATCAGCGAGGCAAACTCCAGTACCATTCCCACAGTTATTAGGAATGCAGCAATGCGTATGCGTTGTTTAGTGCGCTTTTGCATAGACACCACCTTTCCAGAGTTCGTCGTCTTTCATCTGGCGCACCTCGCGGATGTTGTGAATCACGTCGTGGCACCCGCTTGTGAGGCACGAAAGACGATTGTCTTTCATTGCCGCAAGAGTGGTATCTGTTTCTTTATGATGGCGGTTTCCTTCAAATGTACGTGCGTCTCCGTGGCATTGCAAACATTCACGGTTGTTGTATGGAGTGTAGAGCTTGAGCGTGTCGGGTATTGTGCCCAAGTATTGGACGTAGAGGTGTTTGACGCCGCGAATTTTTGCCGAAAAGTCGCCATACATGGTGTAATCGGTGTGGCAGGTAAAACAGGCTTGGTCACGGGAAATACGCTTGTTCTGAAAGTGATTTGCAGGAACAAATTCTTTGTCATCCACGAGCAAACTTCTTCCGTAATCGTGCATCGGGTGGCACGACAGACAAAATTCTGTTTGCTTCGATCGCTCCAGATGTTCCGCGCTCCCCATTACCATAGCAGCAGTAGGCAAAAGGAACATAGCCGCAAAGGCGAGTATTTTACCTCCTTGCTCTTGAGCAAGGGCAGGCTTAAATTCCAGCAAAAGAAGCGTTGCAATCACAATAGCAATGACGCCACTAATTAAAAACATACTCATCGTAACAACCTCCCTGAAAAAAATGGACAAAAGCGGTAGCGCTCTTTGAGGCACATATTGCATTTGCAAGGTTCACCGCAGAAATACAAATGGTCGCACGACTTATTTCTTGGGCTTTGTTTTGAGGGTTTCCAGCAACTGTGCCAGCACTGCGAGGTCGCCTTCGCTACCCTTGAATTTTTTCAAATGCTTTTCGCCTTTAATGGACTCTTTCTTCATCAAGTATTTGGTCAGCCAATCCGCATTACGCTCAAGACCAATTCCGGATAAATCCGGTGCCTCTTTGTCGCTTTTTTCCTCATCGGCACTCTTTTTGACCGCAATATTCAAAGCAGTGATTGAGTGACAAGCATTGCATTTATTATCCAAGAAAATCTTTTTCCCGTCTGCGCCACTCTGTGCGGAAAGCCGACTACCAAAGCTAGCGAATATCAAGCCAGAGAAGAGTACAAAGCCATATATTTTTCGCATGATTTTACCTTTTAAGAGTTTGTTAGCTGAAATTAAACTAATGGTTGTAACTTAGTAAAAAAGTCTGACAAAGTGCAAAGATAAATTCTTTTTTTGAGGCAAATTGCGCACAATTAAACCCTACCAAACATCAATAGTACTTTGAGAGAGAAGAACTCAACGGCAAAAGTGTGTATGTGCTGGGGTTGTTGGGAAATTAACAGGTGTCGGGTACACGATGTTGAGAAATGCAGAAAATAAATAACTCAACCGACGGTGTAACGCTCGTACCTGTAACCAGCCAGCATGGCAAATTTCCGTCCGCATATCTGATGAAACAATACTTTCATTGACGAAATTAAATTAAAGTCCCTTGCGTCTTATATTTGCAATTTGCAAAAGTTCAAATTTTTCATACTTTGGAAAAAAATCTCAACGCCCCTTAGAAGCTTGTCTGCGGAGGTAATGGAAATTCAACAATAAAGATTGCTCCGGGTATGCCTTTGTCTGCTTCGCTTTCGCACCAGATCTTCCCGTGATGTAGCTCTACCAGTTTTTTTACGATAAACAACCCCAGACCGCTCGAACTCTCACCCGCAGTCGGTTTTGCCGAGAGACGGGTAAATTTTTGGAAGAGATTTTGTTTGTCTATTTCGCTTAGTCCTTGTCCCTCGTCTTGAATTTCAATCCGCACGGTCTCTGCTTGCAAAAGCCGAATATGTACTTGCTTGAAGGGCGGAGAATACTTGATGGCGTTGGAGATAAGATTGTCTAATATCTGCCGAATCGCGAGGTCGTTTGCCAACACAAAGACCGATTCGGTGGGGCATTCGTAGTGGAGGGTGATATTTTTTGTTATTGCGTGCATCTGATTAAGGGCAACAATCTCATCTATCATCGTCAGAGGCAGTACGTCGAAGGTGAGTGTAAAACTGCCGTTTTCGATGCGATGCTCCTCAGTCAATGACTGAATAAGTTCAAGCATCTGGTCAACGCTTTTGATAATTGCTTGGGTGAATCGATAAATTCCCTCTTCTTTCGTAAAATAGCGCTCAATAATTTCTGCTCCACTCCGAATACCGGCGAGAGGATTTTTAAGATCGTGGGCGATAATTCCTAGAAACTCATTTTTTTCTTTATCAAGCAGCATCAGCTGCTCGGTGCGCTCTGCTACGCGCAGTTCCAGCATTTCATTCATTTGCTCCAGTACTTGCTCGGCTTTTTTACGCTGCGTGATGTCGCGTGAATTCACTACAATTGCTTGTATTGCCGGATTATCAAGCTGGTTATTTCCCTGCGCCTCTAAGAATGTATATTCTCCTTGCTTATTCAAGCATCGAAATTCCACCACTTGACCGCTCCCTTGATTCGCTGTAACCGCCTGAAACCTTGCCCCAACATTTGCTATATCGTCAGGATGAATAATTTCAAAAATATGCTTACCCAAAAGTTCATGTTCATCGTACCCTAAAATGTTTTGAATAGAAGCACTTTCATATAAAATAATACCCTCAGCATTAATGAGTGTGATAATATCAGCGATATTATGTACCATTGACCGATACTTTTCTTCACTTTGCGACAATAGCTGTTCGGCAAGCACTCGGTTGGTGATGTTATGACCAACACATTGAACTTCTGAAACCAATCCATCGCTGTCGGTAATGGCAATGAACTCCCAATCCGTCCAAAAAATGCGACCCGATACGTGTGGTTTCCTGAACGATACCGATATGGGTACGCCCGGAGTTTGGAGGCAGCGTTCTGAAGCGTCTCTTGCTTTTGAATGGTCTTCGGGTATGATGTGGGTGAATCCGTGTTTGCCGATAATAGGCTCACCACCTGGACTAAAGTCTTTCAGCATGGTAGGGTTAGCGTAGGTGTAGAAACCCTCCAAGTCCGTACGAATAAAGTAGGTGCTTTGCAATTCGACAAAAGAACGATAGCGCCGCTCGCTCCTTGCCAGTGCTTCTTTGGCTTTTTTGCTTTCGGTGATGTCTTGTGTGGTGCCATACATTAGGATTGGTTGTTTCTGAGCATCGTACACGATGACCGCATTTTCAACCACAAATCGTTTTGTGCCGTTCTTGAGCGTGATTTCGTGTTCCACGACAAAGCCTTCAATCCCATCTGCAAGTGAATTTTTCACTAATGCTCTCATTCGAGCCTGTTCTTCTTTGGATAAATACCCCAGATAGCCCTCAAAACTTGGCGTGTATGAATGGATGTCTTCTCCGTAAAGAAGATACTCTTCGTCGCTCCACGTCAGAGTTTGAGTAGCCAGATGTAACTCCCAACTGCCTATGTGCGCTAAGTGCTGTGCCTGTGCAAGGCTCACTTGAGTTTTCTTAATCTCCGTAACGTCCATGACCACAGCCACGAAACCGAGCACCTGCCCGCCGGAAATATCGGGAATATACTGGGCAAGTGTATAGCCTACTTCACCATTGGCTTTGACCAACGTGCGTTCAAATTGTTGCCGCTCTCCGGCTAATGCGCCAACGATGTACTGCTCATTTTTCTTGAAAAGTGCTTCCCCAAGCAAATCGTGCAAATCAATACCAATCATCTCCTCAGACGTTTTGCCAAACCAATCCAGATAGGAAGCATTAGCAAAGGTGCAACGTAAATCGGATGACCAGTATGCCGTCATGCTCGGAAGTGCTTCGGTGATGGTTTTGATGAAGCGATACTGAGCCAAAATCTCCTCTTGCATTTCCTTGCGTAGCGTGATGTCGTTGCGAATAGACAGGTACTCATAAACTTCACCACGTTCATCCAGCAACGGCATGATGAAAGTATCCACCCAATAAAACGTTCCATTTTTGGCTTTGTTCTTTACTTCTCCGCGCCATTGCTTACCGGAAGAGATATTCTTCCACATTGCCGTCCAGAACTCGCGTGGGTGGTGGCCGGAATTGATGATATTGTGATTGTGCCCGGTAAGCTCTGCCGCGCTATATCCACTGATGGCGACGAAATTTTCGTTGACGTAGGTGATATTCCCTCGTTTATCGGCTCTGGTGACAATAGAAGCACTTTGCACATAATTGTGAAATTCTGCCAGCGCTCTATTCCTGTGCAAGAGTTGTGTTTCCGCCTGCTTGCGCTCGGTGATGTCGTAGGAGGCACCAATAATGCCGACGAGCGTGCCGGATTCAGAAAAAATAGGTGTATCAACAACTTGTGCCGGAAAAATGGTACCATCGCGGCGTTGCACCGAAAATTCTCCCGACCACGACTCCCCACGCATGAGGCACTGCATGATTTCTTCTGCCTGCTCTTTTGTCGCTTGTGATGGGGTTGTTTCCACGATATTTCGCCCTAAAACCTCCTCAGCACTCCAACCGTACAATGTCTCTGCGGCAGGGTTCCAATAGGTAATATTGCCTTGAATATCCGTCGCAATCACTGCCTGCCCGACTGCATTAAGAAGTTGGGCTTGGAATTGTATTTGCTGCCTGTGGCGTTGTTTTTTTTCTTCAAGAAGTAACTCCAGTTCAATCGCACGCCTTTCTGCGGAGAGCAGGCGATGCTGTAACTCCTCAACGGAGTCTGTCAGGGGAGAATTCTGAAGTTTTGCTTGCAAGATTTCCTCGGCACGTTGGCGTAAGAGTGCAGTGTCGGCTTGAGGGTCTGTCTGCTTGTTCATCGTGATAACCTTTCAACGGTATTTCTTTTCAGCACAGTAAATAGCGTTATCGATAGGTCGAAAGAGAGGTTTTGTTGAAAGTTACATGGTACAAATGCAGAGAAAAAATAAACCGAGTACCCCTACAAAAGCCATCAATGACAAAGAGACGACCGAAACGTGTGTTGAGTACCCCAGTAAACTATCAACAAAGTGAAGATACAAAAAAAAGCCGTGTACGCAAACTCAATTTCTCCATGGAATATGGTCAGCACCGCTATTGTACGTCTTTTCGAAAGATACTTTGCCGTTGTAGTTTGGTTTTGCATTTGTATCTTGTTGTTTGCTGTCTAAATTTGTAATCGGCAGAGCAATTTGTCGTCCCTACACTTTGAAACGGACGATACCCATTTATTTAACCGTAGAGCATCACGCATGAGCAAACAAGATTTGCCTACCCTCACCGGCATTTATGCTATTTCCGAGAAACAGCAAGCTGAACTTGCCCGCCTTACGTGGGTGAAGAAAATTGATATTGCTCCTGTGCCTGAAGAACACCGCTTTGAGTTCATCAATGCGATGGTCAAGCAGAATTTCGAGCGCATGGTCATTGCTTCCAAATTTGGAACGCTGATTATCGGCGCTCTTATTCTTGTTGTGGATGTCCTCAATATACCTGGGCTATTGCCTAATGTTCTTGCGCAGGCTGTTCATATTCATCTGGCGCTTCTGTTGGCGCTTCTGTGCGGGTACTTGGTGGGGCGGCGTTTGAAGGTAAACGACCCGAACATTTCCATTGCGTTGTTTTTTTTGTGGGGTAATTTTTTCCGTACTTGCTATACGGTGATTACCTACGTCCTCTTTTACAATATGGCACAAGGTTCTGAGCAAATCAGTCTTGCCGGACCGTTTGCCGTTTTTGTGGGATTGATTTCTGCGGGACTCTATGCCAATAAAGGTTATACCCTTACGCTTGCCCTCGCCAATGCAGTCGTGTACACGGCAATTGTACTGGCAACAAGCAGCGATTCGCACATCATCACCGATAGCCTTTACAATGGCTATGCAGTGCTGGCAATAGCAGCTTTTTCGTCGAACATTCTTTTTCAAAGTTTTCGTCACGAATTTGCGATGACAAAATATATGGAAGAGGAGCGCCGCAAGGCGCAAGAACTCAACACTCAGCTCACAGATGCAAACGAAGAAATCAGCCACCAAATTAATCTCCTCAACGAACAAGCACGGGAAATAGAAATCACGAACACGACACTCCAAGAAAAAACGCTCGAACTGGAAGAAGAACGCAATATTCTGGGGCGTTTGAATCAAGCACTGGAGAGTGAGCGCGAGACATCAGAGCAGCTATTGCACAATATCCTGCCGCGTGCTATTGCTCAACGTCTGAAAAATGGCGAAGAGAACATTGCAAACCATTTTGAGAACGTAACGGTTCTCTTTGCTGATATTGTCGGCTTCACTCAGATGTCAGCGACGCGCCCGGCGGGGGAAATTGTTGATTTGCTCAATCGTATTTTTTCAGCGTTTGATATTTTTTCGGAGCAGTACGCTTTAGAGAAAATCAAGACCATCGGCGATGCGTATATGATTGTAGGCGGACTGCCGGAAGCGCGTGCAGACCACTGCGAGGCTGTGGCTCGAATGGCACTGGAAATGCTGGCAACTGTCGAACTGCTCAGTAAAACACTGTCCGCGCCGCTTTCACTGCGTATTGGGATTCATACCGGAGCAGTGGTGGCGGGGGTTATCGGCAAAAAGAAATTTGCCTACGATCTCTGGGGAGACACCGTCAATACGGCAAGCCGCATGGAATCACGCGGTCAATCAGGAAAGATTCAAGTATCACCGGAAGTGTATGCGCTCTTGAACGGTAAATTTATATTGGAAGAGCGCGGTGAAATTGAAGTGAAAGGCAAGGGCTTGATGCGGACGTGGTTTTTAGTTGGTGCCGGAAATTCAAGTCAATCTTAATAAATGATAGATGTTATTGCATAATATTCAAAACACTGAACTACACCATTTATTCAAACGATATCGCACTCATGAACAAACCAATCATCATCGTTGGAGCCGGACTGACAGGTTCGCTTCTGTCCATTTTTCTTTCTCGTCGTGGCTATGCTGTGGAAGTCTTTGAGCGCCGCGCCGATATGCGCATGACGACTATGAGCGCCGGAAAATCTATTAACCTCGCTATTTCCACGCGCGGCATACACGCTTTGGCTCAGGTCGGGCTGGCGGAAAAAGTATTGGCAAAGGCGGTTGCTATGAAGGGAAGACTGATTCATCCTGTGTCGGGCGAATTGAATTTTCAGCCGTATAGCAAAAATGAACATGAGTATATCAATTCTATTTCCAGAAGAGAACTGAACGTCATACTGATGGATGAAGCCGAGAAATCGCCCAATGTGCGATTCCACTTTGGGCAGCGGTGCACGGGCATAGACTTGCAGAGCGGGGAAGTACATTTTATTGATGAGGTAGCAGGGAAAGAGCACAGTATTTCAGGCGCGACCGTTATCGGCACGGACGGCTCTGCTTCGGCAATCAGAATGGAATTTTTGAAAAGTGGTTTTTTCAACTTCTCGCAACAGTACGAAGACTACGGCTATAAAGAACTAACAATTCCGGCATCGGCGGCGGGCGGCTTTAGAATTGAGAAAAATGCGCTCCACATCTGGCCCCGTGGCTCCTACATGATGATTGCACTGCCGAATATCGAAGGTGATTTTACCTGCACACTCTTTATGTCCGAGAGCAAAGGTGAGCCGAATTTACGCGAGCTGAACACGAACGAAAAAATTCTTCGCTTTTTCCAAGAGGTCATGCCCGACGTTGTGCCGGAGATGCCCGACCTGACGGAAGATTACGCACACAACCCGATTGGTACGCTCTTGACCATAAAATGTGCTCCGTGGAATATCGGCGGGAAAGCGCTTCTTATGGGCGATGCGGCTCACGCTATCGTTCCATTTTTCGGACAGGGTATGAACTGCGGCTTTGAGGACTGCTACTACTTCGATACGCTGCTTGAAAAATATGGCACCGATTGGGAAAAAGTCTTCAGCGAATTTTCCGCCATGCGAAAAGAAAATGCGGATGCGATTGCCGATTTAGCGCTGGAAAATTTCGTGGAGATGCGCGATCTGGTGGCACATAAAGATTTTATGCTCAAAAAGAAAGCAGAAGTTGTGCTGGAGGAGCGTTTTCCCGATAAATTTATTTCCAAATATGCGATGGTCTCATTCCACCGTATTCCGTATTCTGTCGCCATGAAGCGCGGGCAGATTCAGGACAAAGTGCTGATGAGCATCTGCGGCACAATCCAATCCATTGAAGAATTTAATGCCGACGATGCTTTTCGGCAAATCACAGCGGAATTTGCAAAAGCAGGAATAGAAGAGCGTTTGCAGTTGCCGCCGCAATGAATCTGATGGTTTTTTGTCCCACAGTTGAGTCCTCAAAGCATAGGGAACAACTCTACTGCACAGCGTTCCAGTGAAACCAGCCGTAATACCTAGAACCAATAACTTTTGCCCCGACGTATCCCTGCTCAATAGCCTCGGAGGGTTTGATGCTGAAACTGGCAGAAACAATTTCTGCGCAATTTGCCAAGCCAATCCCGTTGCCGCCATTGGTGATGCCACCTTTGTAGAGCACTTGTGCATTATTGCCAATGTTTTGCTCTAGCCAGTGCAGATTGTGCGGCTCAACGTCGTTTTCTATTACCCATCGGAGGACGTTACCAATGGGCAATATTGTGAGGGTGATTACGTCGCTTGCCGCAAAACGCATCGCGTTGTTGATGTAGTTATACACGACTCTGTCCAGCGCTGAGGCTTCTAAGCAGCACGTCGTCACGTTCCCTTCAAAATAGCACTGAACCTTCACCATGATAGTACCCTTGGGGGTGTGATATTCAAAATTGTTCCACTTTTTGACGTAATCATAAACAGAATGGATGCGAAAGCGCTCGTCAGCAGCACGGGTAAATGGGTCGATGTCTTCAATGGCGCTCCGCATCATTTTCGCTTGGTCGCGGGCAAGAAAGACAAATCTTCGCATCAGCTCGACATCGTGGTATTGATTCATATATGAAATGCGCTCGGCGCAGCTTATCATTGCGGTTGTAGCACCGCCGCGAATATCGTGGAGAATCTTCTGCATGGAATCTTCCGCGTATTCCGAATTTGCTCCCAAATCTCTGACCGATGCAACCATCTCTAAGGAGCTAAATAATTCAATAGAAGGTTTGAAGAGCGCATACTGCGGAGCATCTTTCATATATAGCCAGAGGTCGTACACGGTTTTGATGTGTTCGTAGAGCGTCTTCAAAATGGCGGCATCGGCTAGTGAAAAATCACGCATTGTTACGCTAAAGCCTGTGCCGTCGTAACGAGACGGGTGCATATTGGATAGGTTGTTGGGAGCAAGGTCGATATACAATTTATCCATACAAAAATGCCTCGTTAGAGTAGAAAAAATGATAGGTCGAATAGCTACTAAACACCAAGCTCCATAATTACGTTCGTATTCTGCACAGAGGGAGAAAATATTTTTCGCCATTCGGTAAATTAACTTGTTTCTTGGTGCATTTCACGTAAATTTACGTGTGCTATTCTTTGCTTTACGCCCGTAATTATCACGTATATTGCCGTATTGTATCGCTAGGGGAAATCACGTAATTTTGTGCTCTATAGTTTGTGGCTATGGTAAGCGCAGAATTTGATTTGATAGTATCAATGATAATACCCAATCGGAAATTCCATGAAAAAATTTACTTTTTCTACACCGGACGAACTGCGTGAGAAGCTGCGCCTGAAAGCCGAAGAGCGTTTGGGCAATGGGGATAATCAACTTGTGCTCCCGAAAACCAAACAAGAAACACTTCGTCTTCTCTACGAACTACAGATTCACATCATCGAACTTGAGGTGCAGAACGAGAATCTTTGGCAAATGAAAGTCGAAAGCGATGTGCAACTGAAGCGGTACGCAGAACTCTACAACGACCTCTACGATTCTGCTCCCGTCGGGTACTGCACCGTTTCACGCGATGATGGCGTGATCACCAAAGCAAATCGTACCGCTGCGCAGTTGCTTGGAATACAACGCGACGAGCTTATTGGCTCACGATTGTGGTTTCTGGTTGCTGCCGACTCTCATGCCGTCGTCCGTGCGCTCTTGAAGGATGTGAGTGAGAAAAAAAATTGTAGTGCCACGGCAATTTTTCTGCGCTCCGGGCAGGAACCGTTTTGGGTGCATATTGAAGCCAGAATGAGCGACAGCGCACGTTCCTGCCGTCTGACTTTTGTGGATATCAATGCTCACAAGCAAGCCGAAGAGCAGTTAAAAAAGCTCTCTATGGTGGCAAGCAAAACGACGAATGCCATTATTATCACCGACGCTGCGAGGCGTATTACGTGGGTCAACGATGGCTTTACAATGCTGACCGAATACACCTTTGCCGAAGCACTTGGGAAAAAGCCTGGTGCTTTATTACAAGGTGCGGAGACCGACTGGAAAACAATACTTGCCATGCGAGAAGCTATGGGGCGTGCCGAAGGGTTTGAAGTCGAATTGGTCAATTATACCAAAAGTAAAAAAATGTATTGGGTGCATAGCAAGACTGACCCCATCTTCGATGATGATGGTACTTTGAAGGGGTTCATTAGCATTCAAACAAATATTACTAAGCGAAAAGATGAGGAAAGAAGGCTTCGGTTCAAAGCTGAACTGCTGAATAATATAGGCGATTCCGTGATTGCCACCGACGTTGAGGGAAAAATTATTTACTGGAACACTGCTGCCGAAGCGCTCTACGGCTGGACGGCGGAAGAGGCAATAGGCGAGATGATAACGGAAATCATCGTCAGCAATCAACATCAAGAAGAAGCGCAAAGAATATTCACCGACTTAGCCAAAGGCGAGCGCTGGTCGGGGCAATTCGCTGTCCGGCACAAGGACGGGACACGCTTCGATGTTCATGTAACCGATATTCCCGTTTTTGATGATCAAGGTTCTCTCATTGGTGTTTTCGGTATCTCCAGAGCAGTTACAGAGCATGATAGAACCGCAGAAAAACATAAAATACTGGAAGCAAGTTTGAATGCGTTATTTGATTCTTCAGTGCAGTTGCTGTATCTTATCAACACTGATTTCAGCATTCTGGCTTTCAATAGCGCTGCGGCTGTGAGCACTCGGAGGGCGTTTGGAAAAGAAATGGTCGTCGGCGATGATGTGCGCAATTATATTCTGTCGGAGCACAAAGAGCAGTTTGAAGAGAATTTCCGTAGAGCATTGCAAGGCGAAACAATCCAACTAGAGCGCTCTGCAGACATTCCCAATGCAGGTATGATTCGGTTCGAGTTCCGCTATATTCCTGTCATTGACGCAGATGGTCGGGTCAGAGGTGTTTCCTTTACTGCGCTGGACATTACCAAGCGTTTGGAATTAAAACAGACTGCGCTCGGGCAAGAAAAACAGGCTTCGGAATTACTCAGCCCAAATGCCACCATTGCTGAATATATCACCATTTCAACTGCCACGCAGGGGAATGTGGTGCTGAATGTGCGCGATGATATTGCATATCTGGAAGGTGCAAAAGATTATACTCGCTTTTTCACGCACTCCGGGAAGCATTATCTCACCTTCGGTGCACTGGGCAAGTGGGAAGAGCGTTTGCTCAAGCAAGGATATATCCGCGTCCACCGTTCCACTATTGTGAATCTTGATGCCATTCGGTCGTGGAAGCATGACGAAAAGGTGATCATTCTTACAATGCTTAATGGTGCGCAAGTCAAAGTTTCTCGCGGCTATAAAGCGCATTTCCTTTCAGTGGTGCGGTAGTTCGTCGAGTAAATGGGTCTGTTAGTCGAAAACAAAAGGGCGTTGGTCGAATCGCATTGGGAAAGCATCGTGTATATGAGCAAATTTACGCTTAATATATTTGGTGCACTTACACGTCCGATATTCTGTCAAAGGGAAACTGTTATGTCTATCTCTCAACGCGGAGCTGATATTTTTGTTGTCGAGGACAACAATCTTGTTCGCGCAGGCATTGTTTTCATGTTGGAGCGGGAAAATTATGTGGTCAAAGATTTTCATCATGCCGACCCGCTTTTGGAGGAATTATTTTCTAGCGAACCGCTTCCACGACTGCTAATATCCGACTTTGAAATGCGGGGGATGAATGGGATTGATATTATTAAAAAACTCAAAAGCTCGCCGACACATCAGCATATTCCGGTGTTAATTGTTAGCGCACAAAACAGCGCCGTACTGAAAAATGTAGCCGAAGAAGTTGGAGCAGCCGGCTGGGTAAAAAAAACAAGCATGGTCAATGACCTGATTCCCGCCGTGCGCCAGCACATCCTCGCCTAAAGAAACGCTTAGTTTTCACCGTCCACAACGAAGCCTTCCTGAAAAGTCTTTTGCTTTTCGGAAGGCTTTTATATTTTTTTACTCCTACCAAGCAGGTAACTATATTTCCGCATTTCATATCTTGTGTATTCATAATGTTGCCCGTGCCTCCAAATGGCAGCAATACCCGTTCGTGGTAGCAATGGCGTAAGGGTCATTTTCTATTTTCTCATTATTTTGTATCTTTTTTTACAATGATTTGTTCTTGATTTTAGGCAACACCAAAACTTAATGTCTTGATATCAATCTTGTAACTTAAGTTAATGCAAAATTTATTCCATATTCTTACACCACTATTTCAAAAACATCATGAAAACCTTCTGCAACCTCCAGACAGTCCAAAAGAACGTGCCATTTGCCATCAGAGCACTTTGTCTGCTTGCGACCGTTACGTTACTTGGGGCAACAGTGGCGGGATGTAACAGTACAAATGCACCAATTGACGCATTTTTGCCTATCACCACCAACAACTCTACTGCGACTGCAATCGAAAGCGCGGCACCAATTCTGCCCGCGACAAGAATTGCCTACAGCACCATTCATCTTCTTCCGGCGCATTTTGTCAATGACAACGCCGCTCGGTACGTCGCACCTGCGGACAATCCCGTTACCGATGCCGGAGCAACGCTGGGGCGCGTACTCTTCTACGACAAAAAACTTTCGCTCAATAACAATACCGCCTGCGCCACCTGCCACAAACAAGAACTTGCGTTCACCGACAACAAACGTCTCAGCGAAGGATTTATGGGCGGACAAACGCGGCGACATTCGATGAGCCTGAACAACATTGCCTACATTGATGCTGACGGTGGTGGCGGTAATGGAAGAGGCGGCGCCGCTACAATGGGATTTTTCTGGGATACTCGCGCCGCAACGCTGGAGATTCAGGCGCTTGCGCCGATTCAAGACCCAACAGAAATGGGGATGACGCTGGACTCGCTCACCAAACGCCTTGCGCAAACGGATTATTACAAACCGCTTTTCGCTTCCGCATTCGGTTCGGCAGACGTTACGTCCGACCGCATCGCCAAAGCACTGGCGCAGTTTATGCGCTCACTCATCACCTACCGCAGCAAATTCGACATTGGTTTGCAAACGAACTTCCAAAACTTTACCGCTCAAGAAAATCGTGGACGCGCTATCTTCAACGGACGCGACGGCAACTGTGCTACCTGCCATGGCACACGACAACTCATCATGGAACGACCGGAGAACAATGGACTGGACGCAGTTTCTACAACAGACTTAGGACTTGCCGAGGTAACGGGCAATCAGCGTGATGCCGGACGCTTCCGCGTGCCGTCGCTGCGCAATATCGAACTGACCGCTCCGTATATGCACGACGGGCGCTTGCTGACGCTTGAAGATGTGGTGGAGCATTACAATTCACGAGTGCAGCCGCACCCGAACCTGAGCAACCAACTCCGTGCAAACAATCAAGCAAACACACCGCGCCGTCTGAACCTGTCCACCGCCGACAAACAAGCACTGGTCGCATTTTTGAAAACGCTCACCGATGCAGAATTTATCAAGGACACGCGCTTTTCTAATCCGTTTGCGGTCTTGCCGTAAAGAATGTACGATTGTGTTAGAAAGAGAGAAGCCCGCCAAACTTTGTTTGGGGGGCTTCTCTCTTTTTTGATTCAAGACTTACTTACTCACTTCCTTCACGTTGTCTTTCGGAATGCGGTCTATGAGTTTGTTGTAAGGATCTATGACTGCTTTGTGCGGTTCGCCGTTCACAATGAAATCTATCACCGTTTTGGGCTGAGTAATTTTATACTTCGCAGATTAGAAGGGTTTGCCGAGCATATGACTTTTGAAAAGGGGAAGTGACAAGCAATTGCTGTTTACGGATAGAATTCTGAGCTTATAGTTTAATATCAATACCCAAACGCAAATAACCGAAGCCATAGCCCAATTCCGCCGTTGCAGCCAAATTATTCGAGAAGAAATATCGCCCTCCCACACGCAAATCCCAGAAAAATCCGCCATACGAACCGCTATAGGGGTACTGTGTATCACTGGAAGCAACCGACCCTACATTCCAGCCCAAGCCGATACCGGCGTAGGTATCAAGATTTTTCACTTTCAGAATGTCCAGGTGATAATTTCCGCCGACAGCAAAAATGAGATTAGTGTACGTCCATGAATACGCGGTATAACCAAACGAATAACTCGACCAACCAAAGGTTCCGGTAATGCCGATTTGCGGCGTGATGCCATATTCTGCGTTTGCTCCTAAACCCAAGCCCGCACCACCGATACCGCCCAAGCCTACACGGGGACCGATATAAAAATCTTTATTATGGAAGTTTGGATTGGGGCTGAGTTGTGCAAAGGCACGGGTAGGCAACGCGCCTAATACGGTGAACACCAGTGCCAAAAGAACCAAACGAGAAGGGGTTAAACGAATGCGATTCATAACAGTTTGTAAAAAAATGGAAAATAAAATCCTCTCCTGCTGCGTGGAGGCAGCAAGTCAAGGGTGTGTTTTTTGCCTATTGATGCCAATTAAAAGTTAAAACTGGATTGCCCAGATAATCGTGATAGAAGA
>JACVZY010000031.1 GCA_014654705.1 Ignavibacteria bacterium | reverse complement strand
GCACAAGAAATTTGTAATTCGTAATTCCCAATTCGTAATTAAAATATGGCAACACTTCGTGATATTCGCACTCGCATTGGTTCTGTGAAGAACATTGCCAAAATTACCTCCGCTATGAAAATGGTCGCCGTGGCGAAGATGCGCCGCGCACAAGCCAACATCATGTCTGCGCGTCCATATGCGGAAAAACTTTCCAGCACGATTGCGCTTTTGGCGGAAGACCAAGAAAATCTCACCAGCCCGCTCTTTGAACAGCGCAAGGACGTGCGCAATATTGCGCTCATCGTCGTTAGTGCCGACCGAGGCTTGTGCGGTGGTTTCAATGCAAACTTGCTTCGTAATACGCAGAACCAACTCAAAGCACTGGCAAAAGAATACCCTGCGGCAACCGTACATCTTATTACCATCGGCAAGCGTGCTACGGACTTTTTTAGCCGCCGTGAGGTAACGATTGATGCAAAGTTTCCGGGCGTATTTCAGAAATTGGAATTCTCGCAGGCACAGGCAATTGGTCGTGTGGCAGTTAATGGCTTTTTGAAGGGGGACTACGATAAAGTGCAAATTATTGTCAACGAATTTCGCTCTATTTCCAAACAAGAAATAGTAGTGCATGACTTCTTGCCAATTTCACCTGGAAATGCTGCAAAAAAAGCAGAGAAAACATTCAACGTAGAGTACATTTACGAGCCATCGCAAATGGAAGTATTGAACGGTATTTTGCCTAAACACCTCAATATGCAGGTCTGGCGGGCAATGTTAGAATCCAACGCTGCCGAGCAAGCCGCACGGATGGTGGCGATGGAAAATGCTACGCGCAATGCTAAAGAACTTAACCGCAGCCTCACACTCACCTACAACAAACTTCGCCAAGCAGCGATTACCACCGAAATTCTTGAAGTTGTTGGCGGCGCAGAGGCATTGCGTCAGGCATAACGCCTCGCCGCTTTGGTGACGTCTATAATGCAAATGTCTGTGTCGCCGCATTTTTGTGGTAACACAGACATTTGAAGTTTTTATCCAAGTGTTGTCCAGTGAATTTTTTGCATTGGTATTAATTTTATGCTGCTTTCACGTACCCTCGCCCGAACGCTTTCCGCCGAACTGCGCAAGCAAGGCAAAACACTTGTCTTCACAAACGGCTGTTTTGATATTTTACACGTCGGTCATACAACATATCTGGAAGCCGCAAAAAAGCTGGGGGACATTCTTATTGTGGGAGTGAATAGCGACGATTCCGTGCGTCGTCTGAAGGGAAAGAGCGGTGGTGTGGAGCGTCCCGTCAATTCGCAAAGCGACCGCGCAGCAGTGCTTTCCGCGCTTCGTGCGGTGGATTACACCTGCATTTTCGATGAAGATACCCCGTTTGACCTTATTTCTGAACTGATGCCGGATGTTCTGGTGAAAGGCGGCGACTATACGCCGGAAACAATTGTCGGTGCCGATGTCGTGCGTTCTCACGGCGGGCGTGTGGTGGTGATACCGTTTGTGGAAGGGAAATCCACAACAAGCATCATAGAGCGCATACACGCATAGGCGTACTGCGTTTGTTGACGGCTTTCATTGCCGAATCTCTTTATTTTTTCGGATTTGCTGTTCTATTTTCCACCGTGTTTATGATGCACAGAGCCTTACCTTCCGCCACCGCAGCAAATTCAGCCAGTGTGCCATTCTCTACGGACAGCGACGACCTTTTTCGTGCTGTCTTTGAGTCCTCCACCGATGCGCTTTTTCTTTCCACCGATGAGGACGATTCGCTGATTATTGAGTGTAATCAGCCGGCGATAGAACTCTTTGAAGCGCCGACAAAGCAGTCTCTTGTGGGCATAAGTGGAGTGAGTCTGCGGGTAATTCCTTTGAGCGCTGAAGAACTTCGCAAGCGGTCTTTAGAACTTCAAATCGAAGGCATGATTTATGCTGAGCTAGAATACAAAACGCTCACGGGTCGTGTTTTCTGGGCAGCGCATTTGGCAAAGCGCCTCAGTGTGGGCGACCACTTTATCCGCGTGACACGTATCACTGATATTTCTCGACGGAAAGCTATTGAAGAAGACCTTCGTAATCACAAAGCCATGCTGGAAGAGGCACAGCATATCGCTAATATCGGGAGTTGGGAATTTGATATTCCTACGCAAGAAATCAGGTGGTCGGACGAAACCTTTCGGCTTTTTGGTATGGAGCCGCAATCGCAGTCGCCGACCTTAGAGGAATATATGGCAATGGTTTCTGAGGAAGATAAGGTGCGGGCTGCAGGACTCATCGGGGAGGCAGTACGCATGGGCACACCCTACAAAATGGAAATCCGCATCATCGGGCGGGACGGCGTATCGCGTTACCAAGAAGCACGCGGTAAAGCGGTCAAGAGTGCATCCGGCGAAGTCGTCAAACTCTTCGGGACAGTGCGCGATATTACCGAGCGCCGGCTTCAGTCGAAGGCGCTTCAGGACAGCGAAATGCGTTTGCGCAATATTATTGACAACACCAATGCAATTATCGCTACGATTGCCTTCGATGGTACAATTACCTTTGCTTCTAATACGTTCCAGACCGCTCTGGGCTTTGCTTCAGAAGAAGTCGTCGGGAAAAATTTTCAGGAGTTTCTTCACCCTGAACACTCAGTTTATCTTGGCGAGCTGATGATACAAGGCGCACGAGGTGAAAACGAAGGGTCGAATCTGGAACTTCGCGTTTATCATCGTAATGGTGTGTGGCTCTGGTTTAATATTATTACCTCGCTCGTGCGCGATGACCACGGTGCGCCGTCGCATTTTGTGGCTATCGCCCGCGACATCAGTGAACAAAAGAAGCTGGCGGAAAAACTGCGGCGTAGCGAGGAAAGTCTTGCTGAGGCACAGCGTATGGCGCATCTCGGCAGTTGGTATGTAGATTTGGCAAATAATGCAATGGAGTGGTCGGACGAACTCTACCGCATATTGGGCGTACAGCGCAATGCCACGCCATTTGACGGGCGAGGTTTTCTTGAAATTGTCCACCCTTTAGACAAATCCATTGTGCGTGAAGGCTTGGGGCGGGCTGTGCATCATCAGGAAATGCTTCAAGAAGAAGTACGTATTCTTCGCAATGGTTCTCTCCGCTGGCTGGATGTTCGGGTCAAGCCAGTAACGGATGCGGACGGGAACACAACCGCACTTTTTGGTACAGTGTGGGATATTACTGAGCGAAAAGTAACAGACCAGCAAATTCGAGCGCTCAATCTTACGCTCGAAGAGCGCGTCCAAGACCGTACGCAGCAGCTTGAGGAAGCAAACAAGCAACTTCGTTCCAGCCAAAGCAACCTCAAAACACTCATTGAAAGCACGAACGACGCGATCTGGTCTATTGACCGAGGCTATTGCTTGACCGCGATGAACGCCGCTTGCTACTCGCTTCTGACGGTGTACAACAACTACCGTGAGGCGAAGTTAGGGATGAATTCTCTGTACCTGATGCCGGGCGCATCTTCCGATGAATGGAAAGGTTTTTATGACACTGTTCTCATGGGTGACCGTTTTACGAAGCATCTGCGCTATGAGATTGAAGAGCTAATTGCCGATTATGAAATTTCGTTCAATCCCATCATTGACGAGCATGGCGATATTACGGGTGCCGTGATTTATTCCCGCGACATCAGCGTACGAAAACAGGCTGAAGATGAAATAAAACGTGCCTTAGAACAAGAGCGTGAACTCAGCGCCCTCAAGTCGCGCTTTGTCGTGATGGTCTCACATGAATTCCGTACACCGCTTACAACCATTCGTGCCTCGGCGGAGCTACTGGAGCGCTTGCGTGAGCGTCTTGCGCCGGAAAAGCAGACCGAATATCTGCACGATATTCTGCAAGCGGTGGACACAATGTCGCACTTGCTGGAAGATGTGCTCTATCTGGGCAAAGCCGATGCTAAAGGGCTTGATTTTGCGCCGTCCTCTATTAATCTTTCTAAACTGTGCGAGAATGTCATCAATGGTTTTGAAATCGTGCCGGAGAATGAACACCGCATAGTTGCTCACATCACCGGTGGGTTGCCGAAACTTCTCTGGTTGGATGAGAAGCTCCTGCGTCATATCATGACCAATCTTCTTTCTAATGCACTGAAGTATTCGCCCAAAGACATACCGATTGAGTTCCGCATACACTTTATGCCTGATGGTGATGGTGGAGGAAGTGATGTAGCAAAGGGCAGCAAAGATGGGCAAAGCGCTGTGCGTCTATCGGTGAAAGACAGTGGGATTGGCATTTCCGACGAAGATTTGCGACACCTTTTTGAACCATTTTACCGAGCAAGCAATGTCGGAAATATATCCGGTACCGGGCTGGGGCTGGCAATTGTGAAGCAAGCTGTCCAAGCGCACCAAGGCACAATCACCTGTCGGAGCACCATTGGAGCGGGAACAGAATTTATTGTTGTCATTCCATGCAGGGTTTCATAAATTTGCCCGAACTCTCTTCCTCTCGCAGCCTCTCTAAGAGACACTATGAAAAAAATTCTTGTTATCGAAGATGAAAAGAACATCCGCAATCGTATTGTCGATACGCTCGAGTTGTCCGAAGAGCCATATCAGGTCTTTGCGGCACAGGATGGACGTGAGGGGCTTGAGATGGCACGGCGTGAGGTGCCTGATTTGATTATTTCCGATGTGATGATGCCCGAAATGGATGGTTACGAAGTACTCAAAGCGCTGCGTGCAGAAGAACCAACAGCAACAATTCCATTCATCTTTCTTTCCGCGAAAGCCGATATTGCCCATATCCGCGAGGGTATGAATCTTGGAGCGGATGATTATTTACCCAAGCCTTTTAGCATAGACGAACTCTTAAGTGTGGTCTCTACCCGTCTTCAGCGCCAAGAAACTCAAGAACGCCGCTCCCAACAAGAGCTGGATAATGTTCGCTTGCGGATTGCAAGTTCGCTTCCACACGAGTTCCGCACTCCTCTGAGCGGGCTTATCGGATTCTCGGAAATGCTCCGTGCCTATAAGAATCTTGACGACGAGACGATTACCATGATGCTCGACCAAATTCGCAATAATGCTGAGCGCCTTCAACGTCTGGTAGAAAATTTTCTTCTTTTTGCACAAATTGAAGTGGCGACTCTACGCCAGCAAGCTGCACATATCTTTCCGAACGATGATGTTTATTTAACGGTTGATCTTTTGCAGGAGCGAGTTTCAACAATAGCTGCCAAATACAAACGCCAAGACGATGTTCAAAGTACGCTTGTAGGCGCGACGCTGGTGATTACAGCCGCGTACATACGAAAAATCATTGAAGAATTGGTTGATAATGCCTGTAAGTTTTCTGCTCTGGGCACACCAATCACGATAACAACATCCGTTGCAAATGGCTTGTACACGATGTCTGTAACAGATAAAGGGCGTGGTATGTCGGAGGAAGAAATCAAACTAGTGGATGCTTATGTGCAGTTTGATCGCGAAATTTATGAGCAACAGGGAATTGGACTGGGGCTGGCACTGGTCAAAAAACTGGTGCAGGCCTACGACGGAACGGTACACATTCAAAGCATTCCCAGTGTAGCTACGACAATAACGGTGCAACTGCCGTGTAAGTCGTGATAAAAAAATACGACGAAACAATCACAATGAGAATATCGAAGCTACATTCACCCGTTCAACTTAGTTTTTTAACTAGTTTTAAGCGGTTCATTTGGTGTGTGGGGTCGGCAGGGAAATATTCTACGGCATCCATCACCATACGGATAATGTGAACGCCAAAGCCGCCTTTACGATGCTGGGCAGCATATTGATTGAGGTCGGGGATGGGGACAGTCAGGGGGTCGAAAGCAGTGCCATTATCAAGGATTTCGATCACAAGTGTATCGTCATCGTTGGGGCTAATATCAACAAAAAATTCTTTGGAGTCGTCGAGTTGGTAGGCATGACGGATAAGATTGGAGCACGCTTCGTCCACAGCAAGGGCAATTTTGTGGATGTTCTGCTCAGAAAATCCAAATTCACGCGCTTTGTCCTGAACAAACTGGCGGATGCGCTCTAGTTCGGTCGTGTCGCCGGATGCAGTAAGGCGTTCGTGGGTGAATGAATCTGTTTTGGACATTCTGATTCTGTGTGCGTACTACGTAAAGGGGTGGTCTGTGTGATAACGTATGGAGCAATATCTTGTACGATAATGCTTTGTCGGGAAAAGTTTATTTCTTTACTTTTCCCTCGTTTGTGCTATAAAAAATTCATGCCGAAAATTTGGCGAGTGCTTCTTCTTCTTTTTCGGTAATGTCAAAAAGCATCGGAAAGCCCAGCAAATCGAAGACGGTGAAGACTTTTTGTTTCATAGCGGTAAGTTTAATATCGCCTCCGGTTGCCCGGACTTCTTCGATAAACACCATGAAAACGCCCAATCCGGCGCTGCTGATGTATTCCAAGTCATTGAAGTTTACGACAAGGCGATGTTGACCGGCTTCTATTGCATTGGCAATTGCCGATTCCAGCTCCGGTGCGGTATGCGCGTCCAAAAAGCCTTTCAAATAAAAGACTTCGGCGCTACCGTTGGTTTTCTGCTCGATAGAAAATTTACTCATAACTGTTCAATACGCTTTGTGGGTCAAAAAGTTACATGAGGTGAATCGCAGTTTTTATGCGGTGCAAATATAGTCAAGTTCGGGCAAAGTATTGCTCTTGAATACGCAATACCTCTTCTGCGCTAGGAATGATGCGCTGTGCGTGCAGTGCGTTGTATTCGCATCGGCTGGACAATAAGGCAAAAAACAGAACTTAGGTAGCCAAGCATAGACAAAAACGGTCCGGCTCCACTCAAAAGCGTAATACGCTTGACTAATAGCTGTTTTGCGGCTTCCAGTGGAAAGTCGTTGTAGGAAGCGTATTGTACCAACTGAATCAGTTCTACATCGTAGTAAATCTGCCAACATTCAATGGGAATATACAGCACCACCAGCATCCCGCCAATAAACAGTCCGCCGCGCTCTTGCCAAATCGCCTTGTGCGACAGCCACAAATAGCCGCCTATCAGCAAGAGTGCGCCATAGCCGCAGATGGTGTAGAACGACGTTCTCGCAAAGAGCCGCAGCGTCTGTGCTTGCGCCAGTGCGGGCATATCGGGCTTGAAGGTGAGCGTACCGGCTATGAATAAATCAAACCCAAGCGCAGCCCGCACAATCAAGCCGCCAAGCCAAATAATCCCGCCGATGGCGGCAAGAAAGAGAGCTATTCGTTGTGGTGTCGAAAGATTCATAGTGTACGTCTCCTCTCAAAGTCTTTGTTCAAATAGTCTTTCTGCAAAATAAGTCTTTCTGCAAAAAATGCGTACCTTACTCTGCCTCAATTACAAACTCTACTCGGCGGTTTTGCTGGCGGCTTTCTTCCGATTTGTTATTTGCTACGGGTTTATCTGCGCCATAGCCCTTGGCAGAAAGACGCTTTTGCTCAATTCCTAACTGTGTGAAGTATGCAAACACCGCTTGTGCACGCTTCTGCGACAGTTCGAGATTCGCCTTTTTTGCACCGACGTTGTCGGTGTAGCCCGCAATTGTAATTGCCATCGAAGGATTACGCTGCAAAATCTCTACAATGCGCTTTAATTCAGGGTCAGATTCGGGGCGCAAATCCCACTTTCCGGTATCGAAAAAGATATTATTCACCAGTACGGACTGACCTTTCTCAAGTTTCACAAGCCGCAAATCACGCTTTACCTCTTGATATTTTTGCAAATTCCGAAGATCAATGTTCTCGTTAATCGAAATGTATTTGTCCGATTCTGCACGAAAACCGTAGAGTTCACCCACAGGAAGCGAGATTGTATAAGCCCCTGTCAAGGAGTCGCTTCGTGCCACGCCGATTTCTCGTCCTGTGGTCAGGGATTCATAGCGAATAATCGCTCCGATAGGCTTCTTTGTCCGAGCATCCAGCACTCTGCCGGACATAAGCGTAACGGGACGTGGACGCAGCGCATCGGGAATGGCAATTCGGTAAATGTCGCCTTTTGCTGCCGGGTCTTTGTAGGAAACAAAGTATGCAAATTCACCCGAAGCTGGAAGTGAAAAGTATGCGTCCCAGTCGGGCGTATTGATGGAACTACCTAAATTCTGCGGCTCCGTCCAACGTTGCCACGTTGAATCCAAACGCCGCGCCATAAAAATATCATTATTGCCATAGCCGTTATGTCCGTCCGATGAGAAATAAAGCGTCATGCCATCGCTTGCAAGAAAGACGGTCGTTTCATCTCCGGCGGTATTGATGTCGCGCCCCAGATTGAGCGGTGCCGACCATTTCCCACTTGGTTGCAGAAAACTCACGAACAAATCCATTCCACCCAGCGAGGTATTGCGGTCAAGTGCCATCAAAAGCGTTTTGCCGTCAGGTGCAAGCGAATAATTCACAACGTCTTTGTTCACTTGGTAATCAAGAATTTGCTGGCGTACCGGCATACTCCAGCCCTCGGTGGTGCGGTAGGACATAGAAATACCGCCTTTTACGCCGCCATTGGACATATAAACATTGCCAACAAGCATCGTATTTGCATCCGGCAAAATACCGCACAAGAAGTTCGGGTGCTGATTGTTCAGTGGCTGCCCGATGTTTTTTGCTGTTCCCCATATGAGTTGATGCGTTGTGCTGTCTTCTTGCTGCTCGGAATACCAGATGTCCTCAAACTTATCAGGACCATAATTTTCGGGATAATTTTTTCGGCAAAAATACAGGGTTTTGCCGTCGGGAGATATTATCGGAAATAGCTCGTCAAACGATGAGTTTACGCCTGCTCCAAGGTTCTCCGGCGTAATTGCCGTTTGCGCGCCGGAAATAAGGTTAATTTCCGGCTTAATCGTATCAAGTGTCGTACCAATCGCGATTGCGTCTATCTCATTTGTTCCCGGTACCAAGCCCACATTGACGACCAATTCTACTTCGCTCACTTTGAAAGGGCGCGGCTCAAAAAAGACATTAAGCATACGCCAGTTAACGGGAAGCAATCGGGCTGGCGCCTTATACACGGTGTCAAATTCTTGTGGGCTTGTACCGCGCACGATGATAGCCGTGATTGCGCCCGGATTGAGGTTCTCCGCCACAGCCACCTGACGGGCTACAACAGGCACCGCAAAGCCGACCCGTAGATTATCGGTAATACTGACCGGGATTTTGTTGTTGTCTTTCGAGGATGCCCACGAACAAGGGTTGGTCTCGCCTGCGCGGGAAAGAATATTCGGCTTGCCAAGTAACTGATACGCCGAATAAGCACCGATATTACGCAGTTGGGCGGTAATGCGCACCAATTTAGATGCCCACTGCACTTTGGGTTCTTGGACGATAATGCTTCCCGAAGAAAGAGACGGTGGTGTTTGCGGTGACGTAGGTGATGAAGTCTGTGCAAACAGTGAATATGAAAAACCGCTCTGCGAAGGGTGATTGACAGACCCAAGCATAAAAAGCAAAACCGTCAGAATCATATAAAAAAGTCGTTGACGCACGTCGCTCACAAAAGAGTTGGACATATTCTGGTGAACATTGTAAAAAATAAGCAAGCAACAAAAATACGGGTTTTCTGTGGTATAATCACACAATTCTCGTCTTGTCGGTATTTTTTTTGAATCATCGGCGAACGATTTGGTTTGAAATGAGCCTTGTGCTGCCTGTCTGAAACACCCGAAGCAAAACAAAATTCTGGAGGCAAAATAAACATTTGTTCTCGAAAGCAGTTCCTTGCATTTCAAGTTCTTTGGAAATCTCTTTATTTTTGATAAGTTGTTGAGTCCATATTCCTTCTGCCTTTTCAGGCGATTGCGCGGGGAATGGCGTTCCGTCAAAACTGCACATCAACCCAAAGTTAGAGCCATGCACCAATCGTTCTTCGGTATCAAGCAAAAATTTATTACGTTGGCATTGGTGCTGTTATTGGCGGTATCGGTATTTGTGGCGTGGTTTTTCCCGATGCATCAAGAGAGCGAAATGTCGTCCTACCTCAATCAAAAAGCCTTCGTGCTGGCACAGGTAACCGCTTATGGTACGGCATCGGGTATGATGTTCGACGATACCGTTTCAGTGAAAAACGCTCTTGAGGGACTGAAAACACTTCCTGACGTGCAATTTGTTCTTGCTTTCAACACGCAAGGCGTGCAGATGGGCGCTATTAACAAACACAACGCTGTTCCCTTTCGTGACATCATTCAGCGCTTGTGTTCATCAGACTTTCAAGGTATCACCCATCTGACGCACGAAACCTCCGACGTAACCATCGTTGTGCTCCCGATAATGCTGCAAGGCGCAATGCACGGGCAACTTGCGCTGGGGCTTACGCGCACCTTTCTGATGCAAGACGTTCGCAAAAGCCGCCGCTTGGGAATTATGGTGAGCATCGCTATTTTGCTTTGTGGCGGGCTGGTGTTTTTCTGGCAGACCTCACGCCTCGTCCGTCCGATTCAAACGTTGGAGGCGGCTGCCAGCAAAGTCGCACGGGGAGAATTGGATATTGCCGATGTGCCGATTGCCTCGCCTGATGAAATCGGAACGCTCACGCAGGTTTTTAACCAGATGGTCGGTAATTTGCGTGTGTACATAGCTCAAATCCAGCAGCAAACCCGCGAACTGAGCGCACTGAACTATCAGCTCAAGGACAACAATCTCGACCTTGCTGCCGCCAATGAGGAGATTCAGCGCCAAATCGAAGTGCAGACCGAGCAAGCACGGGAAATCGAATTGGCAAATACCGAACTGCAAGAAAAAAACATGGCACTCGACGAGGCAATGAAAGAGCTGCAAGCCGCTCAAAGCCAACTTGTGCAAAGTGAACGCATGAACGCAGCCGGTATGCTGACCGCAGGGGTGATGCACGAAATTAATAACCCTAACGCCGCCATTCTTTCGGCACTCTACGAGACAGAGCAAACGATTCAGAAAATTCACGAGTATTTCTTTGCGCTATTGGACGAAAGCAGCAAACAGACGAAGCGAGCGCAAAATTTTGCCGCACTCTGCGCCGATGCTGACCAGACGCTTGCTGTAGCGAACAAAGCCGCACAACGTGTGAAAAATATCGTGGCAAACTTGCAGAACTTCACCAAACACCAGCGCGACGGGATGTACACCGTCAATCTCCCCGAAGAAATTATTTCGACCGTCGAGATTTTCCGATACCAGTTCAAAGCAATCGCCGTCCACGTGGAGGTGGAAAGCGATATTCGCATGACGGGCAATGCGGGCGAACTGAACCAAGTCTTTCTGAATTTGATGGTCAACGCCGCACAAGCCGGCGCAAGCACTATTGACGTGCGCGGTAGAAAGAATGACGACAAGCACACGATCACGCTTGAAATAGCCGACAACGGACAAGGTATGGACGAGAAGGTAAAAAAGCATATCTTTGAAGCGTTTTTTAGCACCAAAGGTACGGGCAATAGTGGCTTGGGGCTAAGTATTTCCAAGCAAATTATTGAGCGGCACGGTGCTTCGTTGCACGTTGAATCAAGCATTGGCAAGGGCACAATCTTTACACTCACTTTTCCGCGAACAGCATGAACGCAAGCGATATGAAGCACTCTGGCAATATGTCCTTATCCGACCACGCCGACGCGCCGGACAGTTTGCTGCATCTGAGCGACGACGACGATACGCCGCTCACGCTGCTGGATGGCGATCTCTCTGCCAGCGCCGACTCCAAACAGACATCGGGCGCGGGAGAACGTCGCACTTTGCTCATTGTGGACGATGAAACGATGCTGCTCGAGATGCTGGCGCGGCTTTTCAACGAACACTACCGCGTGTACACAGCCGAATCGGGCGACGCAGCGCTGGCACTCTTGCAGCAAGGCATTATGCCGGAGGTGATTATTGCCGACCAGCGAATGCCCGGTATGCAGGGACCCGAATTTCTGGCGCAAAGTCGCGGCTTTGTGCCGCAGGCAGTGCGTATTATTCTGACGGGTTATACCGACGTGCAAGATATTATCGCCAGTATCAATCTTGGTCATGTCTATCGTTTTATCACCAAGCCGTGGAACCCCGAAGAACTTCTTGAAACCGTCCGCATCAGCTTTGAGCATCACGATATTTCCACCCGTAATAAAGAACTTGCCGATGCACTGGCGCAGCTGGAGGAACTAAACCGCGACAAGACTGAATTGATGGGTATTGTCGCTCACGATCTGAAAAATCCGATGGGTGCGATTCAGACGATTTCTGACATGATGATTCACCAAGGAAGTGAATTTTCTAAAGAGGAGCACGATGATTTTCTTCAACTTATCAACGATGCCGCCACTCGTGCGCTCGACCTCATCCAGACGCTCCTGAGCTTGGAGGCTATGGAGCAAGGCAGCGTAACGATTGAATGCGAGGCGCTGGAGATTGCAAGCATCATTGAAGCGCTCGTACACCACTATAAGCCGATTGCCGAGCAAAAATCTATTCGTCTTCATTTGGAGCAACCTGCTTCGCTCAATGCTTTTGTGGAATCGCAAACGCTGCATCAAATATTGGACAATTTGCTTTCTAACGCCATCAAATACTCGCCATTGAACAAAAACGTTTGGATAAAAGTTTCTACCCGTCTCGAACCGAAGTATTTGCCCGAACCCGACCAGATAGTGCTTATGCCCGATAGCGCCTATATTATCGTCGAGGACGAGGGACCGGGCTTCACAGAGAATGATAAAAGCAGTCTTTTTGGCAAATTTGCCCGCCTTTCCGCGCAGCCAACGGGCGGCGAAAGCTCGACGGGGCTTGGACTTTCGATTGTCAAACGCTACGTGGAGGCTATGCGAGGCAGCATTTGGCTCATCAGCGAAGTTGGCAAGGGAGCCGCATTCGTCGTGTCTCTGCCGCAAAATGCACCGCCACACTAACCTATTTCAAGAAAAATTGTTATGCCCAAAGCACATTTCGTCTATATCACCACCTCCGGCACCGAAGAAGCCGAGCGTATCGGCGCGGCTCTTGTCGAGGAGCGCCTTGCAGCCTGCGTCAATATCCTGCCCGGCATGAAATCAATCTACTGGTGGGAGGGTGCGATGGAAACAAGTCAAGAAGCCGTTCTCATCGCCAAAACAAATGACGAGCGTCTGACCGCGCTCATAGACAAGGCATCGGAAATGCACAGCTACGACTGCCCGTGCATCGTGGCGCTACCCATAGAACGCGGCTACGATCCGTTTTTGATTTGGATTCACAATTCTGTACGATAAGAGCGTTTTTTTACGCACATAAACGAGTATTTGTGCGAAAATAAATAACGAGCGTTCCTTCTGCTTTGTTTGTTATGCAAAAACATTGCAAAAATTGCTTCAAAAATTACCATTATACTCCATAATAATTCCCCATGAACACGTTCAAACTTCTGCTTCGTTTTTTACAACAGCGCTCGGTCGCAACGGCACTCACGATGGTATCGGTTGCTGTCGGCGTAGCGCTCACGGCAGCGATTCTCACTTTGCGCGTTGAAGCAGAGCGCTCGTTTTCACAAAAGGACACGGGGTTTGAAATTATTGTCGGCGCGAAGGGTAGCCCGCTTCAGCTTGTGCTGAACACGCTCTATCATGTTGGCGCTCCTGTCGGCAATTTTCCGCTTGCCGATTGCGAGCGCATACAAGCCGACAAGCGTGTCAAATCAAGCCTCCCGATGGTTTTTGGTGATAATGTCGGCGGTTTCAAAGTCATTGGTACGACAGCAGATTTTTTTACGAAGTTTGAATATCGCAAAGGTTTGCAAATTGGTATGGCAGACGGTAAGCCGTTTACGGGCGATTTTGAAGCAGTGCTTGGCGCAGAAGTCGCACAGAATCTTCGCCTCAAAACAGGCGATTCCATTACCGTCCGGCACGGCTTGGAAACAAATGAACAGGGCGCACACGACCACGGAAAAATGCCTATCGTGGGGACGCTTGCTGCCACCGGCACTGCCGTTGACAAAGGCGTGTATATGACGATGCGAACCGTCTGGGACACGCATTACGACGAGTACGAAGAAGCACGGGAAGCCGCTGAACAAGCACTTGCCACAGCCAATGGTGAGAAAAAATCCGAAGCGAAATCCGAACATTCTGAAGAACACAAAGAAGAACACCACGAACACCCGATTCCGCCGGAGTTTACAACCGTTACCGCGCTTGCCGTGAAACTCAAAAGCCCAGTTTTTTACGACAGTTTCACGCGCAGTGTGAACGACGGTACGTCAGCACAAGCAGCCATGCCGATTCGTGAGATTATGGGCTTATTCCAAATTGTCGGGAATGTGAACGGTATTTTGCTCGGCATTTCGTATTTGGTCATTATTGTTGGCGCAATTTCTATCGTGGTGGCAATGTACACCTCGCTCAACGAGCGCAGGCGAGAGATTGCGATTTTACGGTCGCTGGGTGCGCATCGGCGTTCTATCGTAGGACTAATGCTTGCCGAAGCAGTTATCATCGGCTTTGTGGGAAGTGTTGCGGGACTCGTACTTTCACGCATTGGACTCAATCTGGCAAAGTCCGCACTGCAACAGCAACTCGGCGCAAAGCTGGATTTTGCGCTGTGGTACAGCTTCGATGCGCCGTTGCTGGCGGGGGTGCTGGCGCTCACGGCGCTGGTGGCGCTTTTGCCTGCGCTGAATGCGTATAGTACGGATGTAGCGGAGAATCTTGCGCCTATCACGTAAAGCACTATGCGAAAAGTACCATGCAAAATTCTCTGAAGCATATCGTCGGGTTGATAAAAGCTGTCATCATTGTTGCAATTTGGCTTATTACCTTGTCTGTACGGCTTACGGCGCAACCCGTCTATTCTTTGCTGTATGAACCTTCGTGGTCGCAGATTGCCGGAGCAGAAAATTTGCTCACCTTGCATCGGGCTGTTGTTGAAGTTCAGGGCAAATTTTTACCAGCTCAACTGTTCGACGAATCTTCGGATTGGACAAAAGCTGCTGGTATTGCGTACCGATTAAGCAAGGCGATTTTGCTGGATAACAACATTGAGTATTTGCCGATGATTCTTCAGCATGAGGTATTCGGGCATGGAGCAAGATTTCGTGAATTTGGCTTTCAGGGTTCGTCGTACAATATTAACTTGGGACCACCCTACGGAAATGCGAGTGGTTTCGCTGTATGGGGCAGAAACAAGCGCTCTCTGACTGAAACCGAAGATATTGCAGCTTGGATAGGAGGTGTGGAAGCTAATCAACGGATGGCGCAGACCACTTTTTTACAATGGCTTCAGCATGGACAGATGCACTATCGAGAAATGCTCACCGCAATACTTTCCATGCACAACATCACATTATACGCTCTCACAACAACTTCTGGCGACAATGCGGATATAGATTCTTACCGATATAAGCTCAATGCTTTTTATCGCAATAGAAACATTGACAAAACTGTTAGGCTTGAGGACATCCAACGTCAGGTTTTGCTTAATCTTCTGAACCCTTGGCAATACTTTATTGCGTATGCGTATGCCAAGGAGTACACATGGGATGCTAAGGAAGAATGGGCGTTTCCGATGATTCGTTTTGGCGAAGTCGGCTATTTACCATCTCTGCGCTGTGGGTTAGGAGTTTTTGGGGTGGAAGGGTACATTGAGAATTTTTTATCGTATGCGGGCGCAAGTGGTCTGGTGTATTATCGGCAAACACTTGATTCACCGCTTCCTGCATATGGTGTCGGTATGGAAGTCCGTAATGTAAGCATCAATTCATGGCTAACATTGGGCGTGAAATGTGACGCATGGCTGCAATCAACAATGCAACTCGGCACAGAGGACAGAGTTTCCGAAAAAACCCGCCCCGGAATTTCTGCCACCGCTTTAGCAAATGTGTGGCTTCCAGAGCAAAACGGATATCGCGTTGGCTTGACACTACACGCGGGCTACAAAACACGGGGTTTTGTACAGAGCGAACCATTAGCCCAAGGCGTAACAATTCGGTTAGGTATCGGCTTCGCACAAGCCTTGAAAAATGACACAAAGTAGCCCCAAAATTCTCTAGTAATTCAAAATTTGTTTACTCATCAACTTTTTGTGTGTTCTATGATGCGTATTTCTACTGTCTTCGGCGCATTCGTGCTTGCTGCGTGTGCTTTTCTTGGTTTGCCCAAAAGCACTTTTGCTCAACCTAATTCCGCCGAACTTGACGCGCTGTATTCCGACAAACCGCTCGGATGCTTGCTTGGCGAGAATGCCACGACATTTCGTCTTTTTGCTCCTCGTGCAAGCGCCGTGTCGCTCGTTCTGCTCAAAAAATATGACGACGCGGAAGGGCGCACAATTGCGATGCAGAAAAACAGCGACGGAACGTGGGAACACACCGAGACGAAACCCTCACAAGAGCTTATCGGTACGTATTATGCGTATCGGGTAGCGGGCGGAAAGGCGAAGGGCGAGGCATTTGACGAAACGATGCTTATTGCCGACCCGTATTCTCGTGCTGTCGTTACCAAAAACACCTTTCGTCACGAAGCACGGACGCTTATTCTTGACCCGAAAGCAGACAGTAAATATGACTGGAAAGGCGACCAATACGTCATTCCGGCAAACCACAACACGCTTGTCGTCTATGAAGCACACGTGCGCGATATGACGGCGCACAAGACCTCCGGCGTGAAAGAAAAGGGTTCGTACAAAGGTCTCATGCAGCAAGGAAAGACGGGCGGTCTGCGGTATTTGAAAGATTTGGGCGTAAATGCGGTCGAGTTTTTGCCACTCCATGAATTTGCAAATCTGGAATTACCGTACCGCGATAGTTCGACCATTGCGAAATTTCGCGTTTTCAACGACGGCAACCCGCAAGAGCGCAATCACTGGGGCTATATGACCAGTTTTTATTTTGCGCCGGAATCGTACTACGCAAGTGGTTCGTCCTTGGCTTCCGGCAAATGGTGCGGTGCGGACGGACGGGCTGTGACGGAACTCAAAGACCTCGTGCGGGCGCTGCACCGTGAGAAGATTGCGGTAATCATGGATGTGGTCTATAATCACGTGTCCGATTTTGATGCAAACTCCTTCAAATACATTGATAAATACTACTACTTTCGCACCGACAGTGCCGGAAACTACATCAATACATCATATTGCGGCAACGACTTCAAGACTGAGCGCAAAATGGCGCGGCGGCTTATTGTGGAAAGCGTCAAGTATTGGATGACGGAGTATCACATCGACGGCTTTCGCTTCGACCTCGCCACGATGATTGACCGCGAGACGTGCGAAGAAATCCTCCGCGAAGCGCGAAAAATCAATCCGAATGTGATACTCATAGCCGAACCGTGGGGCGGGAATAAGTACGGACCCGACAAATTCAGCGATATTGGCTGGGCGGCATGGAACGATCAAATTCGCAATGGTGTGAAAGGGCAAAACCCCAAAGACGGCTTAGGATTTATCTTCGGCAAGCATCAGGGACGCAACACGCAGCGCACCGAACAAGCATTTATCACGGGTACGCTCCGCGAAGACGGCGGGCTGTTCGTGCAGAAAGAGCACAGCATGAACTATCTGGAATCCCACGATGACGAGACGATGGGCGACTTCATACGGCTTGCGCTGGGCGATTGCACGATGAACACGGTGATAAAGGACGTGAACAAACACGCCAAACTCACGCCCAATCAGCTTGCGTTGAACAAACTTGCCGCGATGTTTCTTTTTGCCTCGCAGGGTCCTATCATGCTTCACGCAGGGCAGGAATATGCACGAAGCAAGGTCGTTGCGCCCTCCACACCGCTCGAAAAGCGCGTCGGCATGATAGACCGCAACAGCTATAACAAAGACGATGCTACGAACTACCTCAACTACGCTCATGCTTTAGCGAACAAAGATTTGCTCAGTTACTACAAGGGTTTGATTGCGCTTCGGCGTGTTTTTCCCAACGCCTTCGGCAGCGCTACAAAGCAGGATATTGAGTTTTTGGAGACCGCGAGCGACCATGCGATTGCCTTTCAGATTCGCAATAACAGCGCCGTGAAGGGGCAGCCGAAAAATTTTATTGTCGTTCTGAATGGTAGCCCCGACAAGACTCTTGAAATCACGCTTCCCGATGGCAACTGGAATATCATTGCCAATGCAGAAAAGGTTTCACCCGTGATGCCGCTTGGTACGGCATCCGCACGGTTGATCGCTCCGGCGAGAGCAGGAGTAATTCTCGCACGGTAATTGCTTTCGTGGAAGGGGAAGTTTTTTCGATAGTGGTAAAAGTGGATGCTTCCTTCCGGTAGCACAGGCAAGAATGAACTGTGCTAGGGAAGCCTGTATCTATGCTGCCTACAAATTTTTGTATGGTACTGAAGTCAATGACATTACGATAAGCAACTTGTGCGCAATAGCTTTGAATGCCTGCGAACGTTCGTTCGTACTCCGTCCGAGCACTAATTATTCCACCAATCCTAAGCCGTCAGACCGGAAGCATCATTATATCAGCCCGTTACGACAACGACATTTTCAGCACGGTCGTTGAAAGTAGGTAATTCAGACGGTGCGGGCGCGGCTTCGGCAACGATGGCGATGACCGTCATATCGTCGTGCTGAGGCATTCCTTCGGAGAATTCGGAGACGCGGCGAACAACTTCGCCTACCACAAAGCGGGCTTCGGGATTTTTTTGCATGAGTACGCCGTGCAATGGCTCCATGCCAAACTCTTCTTGTTGGGCGTTCATCGCTTCATTTACGCCGTCGGTGAAAAGAAGGCACACATCTTTGTAACCCATCGGGACGCGAATTTCTTCCATAAACTGCCGGAACTTTGACGCTTCTGCCAGCGCTACGCCGATACCTTTGGGTTGCAGAAGGTGTATTTTCCCGTTGTGCGAAAGCGCAATGGGCGTGTGTCCGGCGCGGGCGATAATTAACTCGCTTTTCTCTTCATCAATTGCCACCGCCGTCATGGCAATATACGAACCACGCTCAATGTTGCCTTTCAGAGCAGTGTTGATGCGGCAAAGAACATCTTTCGGCGATTCGCTTTCAGTTGCCACGGCGAGTACAACGCCCTTGAGTTCTGCCATGTAGAACGCAGCCGATATGCCCTTACCGGACACATCGCCGATAATGACACAGTTCATGCCGTTTTTGAGCTTCACGTAATCGTAGTAATCACCGCCGACTTCCATCGCAGGCGAGGTGTAGGCAGCAATATCGAACTTCTTCAATTCCGGCTGCTGCTTCGGCAGGAGCTTGTGCTGCATTTCGCGGGCGAGCAGCATCTCGCGTTTGAAGCGCTCCTGCTCCAGAGAATTCTCAAAGAGCCGGACGTTTTCAATGGCGATACTAATGTTGTTGGCAAAGGCAGAAAGGAGCGAAATGTCTTCGGTCTCAAAGAGAAATTTATCACGATGTGCCGCAAAAAGCGTCCCAATGCGTCTATTGTCCAGCGTAAGTGGTACGGCGATAAGCGATTGCGCAAAATCGCGGGCGTAGGGGTAAATAGGCATAAAGGCAGGCTCTTCGTCGAGCGCCTCAAAGTGCATTGCTTGTGCGCCCTGCTGCGCCAGAAGCGCTCTCAGAACGCCGTCTTTGTACAAGATTTGCAACTCTTGTTCGGAAATTTTAAGCTGAGAAGCAATCTTCATAGTTTTGCTTTCGCTGTCTTCAAGCTCTACCCACGACGACGTAGCGCCACAAACATCGCGTATCATGGTGGTAACAATCCCCAAGAGTCTTTCCAAATCATAGACCTGCGAGATCGTACGACTCAAATAGGCAAGCGAGCGCACTTCGTTGATTTTCCTGTCCACCACTGCCGCCGTTGGTAGTGCCAACCCAAGAGAAAAGGCAATGCGCAGGAAGAAAATCGCAGAGATAAGCGAAGAAAACATGGAGAAATTACGCGCTCCCGGCAGCAGATTTTCCATGAACTGCACAAACTGTTCGTTACTTTCTTGGCGAACCATAAAAGTAATACTGATGGCAAGCGCGATAGAGGCAATGCCAAATGCTTTCCACTTTTGGTCGCGGCTGAAAGAAGAAATCCACGAAATACGCGAGGACGACACAAGCAGCAGCATACCCAAAATCGCCAGTCCAATAACAACGCCGAACGTTGTATCTATCTTCGTTACGACCGAAAAGACTTGCATGACGACGAGCAAAATTCCAATCACAAGCGCAATGATGCGGAACTGAGCTGTAAACGTGGTGCGACGAATCTGAATGAGTACATCCAGCCATTGCAACTGACGGACAATCACCGCCACAAACAACAGCGACGCGACGGAAATGCCAAACCGTACCAGAATGTCATCGCCAAGACGCAGACGGTCGCCAACAAGCAGCGATACGGCAAGCATAGCCACGGTGGTAACAATGACGAACATTCCGCCCTGCTTTAATTCAGCAAAGGGCTTGGCAACGGATATGATTTGCGGGTCGTCGCTTTCGCGGAGAATAGGGAAGGTTGTGGCAAAAAGTCCGCCGAAAAGCGCAGCAATCGTAATTTTGAGGAGTGCCGTAAAGCCGAGTGAGATATTATGTAGCAGCGAACCCTCTTGCGCCAGAAATGCAGTATCAACAAATGCCATCAGCGCGGCGCACAAAAGCGTTGCTGCGAAAGCGCCGGTGTACCGATGAGCGCCAAGACTGCCGAATAAACGTTTGAAAAAGTGTTTCATCGTGATTGCTCTTTGCAAAAAGTGTTCGCTAATGGACACTACTACGCAGGCTCGTGTGGAAAGTTTCTCGAAAAGTGCGGTGAATAATTCTTACCGGAGGGGCTGCTAAAAAAACAAGATTTAGATCTCTCGTTTATTCCAATAATCTACGCTTTGTCAAGATACTTCCCACTTTGGAACGAAGATGGGGTTTCCGAATGGCAACGAGGACAGGGGGCATTATACATTATCGGGAGGCTACCCCGTGAGTCGTTGCTTCGCTACGGTTGACACACCTTCGCGCAGTGAAGGGGAACTTCAGAAAGTGTAGCTTCAGTTAGAAGCCGGTTCTTCCTTCACATCCTTAGTTCACTGGCAGAAAGACCGACTGGGCAAGCATGGTAATACGCTTTTGGTCGCCTTTGATTTTTTCAATCTCCGCCTTGCTTTTTCCCGCATCCTCAGCATGATGACGAGCATCACTTTCAGGAATAATTTCTTCGGTTACGAGTCCTTCGGCAATAATTGTTTTCCCCGCGATGTCTTTGGGAACGAAAAAACCGTCGTCCTTGAAAGTAACCCGCACCATTGAACTGCCGTCGGTCAGCATCAGCCAACAGCCTCTTTTCTGGCACACTTCCGTCACCTTTGCCATGACACGTACAACATTGGTCGTCGAGGGTGATCGTACCGCATCGGCAAGAGCAAGTGGCAGAGAAGTGGACTGTACGGAATCACCAAAAGCCTTGTATAAGGTTTCTTGCGGCTTTGTCGTCTCTTGTGCGGCGGTCCCTGCGGTTTTGTTATCGGCAGATTGTTTTCCACAACCGAAAGCCAGCAGAGAGGCGAGTACTCCGGCGAGAATGAAAATACGGTTCATAATGGTCGTTAGGCTGAACAATCAGAAAAGTAGTAGATTGCTTGCGGTCTTGAGAAATGTACCGAAGGCATTGCAAATATACCTAAAAAAGATGCGTGCTGGAACAAATGAAGCCCGAAATCAAGCACACACCAAATTTCGATGGACGCGAGGAATCAAGCGGCAACGTTTGTAACAACGGGCTTCCGCGCAATATCCGCTAAAGCATCCAGCAAATGCCTGTTCTCCGCCGCTGTGCCAACGGTTATGCGCAAGCAATCATCACATAGCGTAACGCCGGAGCGGTCGCGGACGATGATATTGCGCTGTACCAAAGCGGCATATACTGCGCGGGCATCCAGAAACTGGGCGAGAATAAAATTTGCGTCGGACGGAAATACCCGCTCGACAATATGGATTTGTTCTAGTTCCGTCGCCAGTCGCTCACGTTCACGAACAATTGTATTGACGGTTCGGTCTTTCCATTCGGTGTGATAAAGCGCTTGCAATGCCGTTTCTTGGGTCAGGATGTTGATGTTGTACGGTGGCTTGATCTTGTTCAAAACAGCAATGATGCGCTCATCGGCAAATGCCATCCCCAGCCGAAGGGCAGCCATGCCCCACGCTTTGGAGAAGGTCTGCAAAATAATGACATTCGGATACGCAGCAAGGCGCGGCAGAAAACTTTGCTCCACTGCAAAATCAATGTATGCTTCATCGAGAACAACAATCCCATCAAATCCTGCAATGATGCTTTCTATCGCTTCTCGCTCAAAGACATTCGCAGTCGGATTATTGGGCGAACAGAGAAAAATAAGTTTTGTGCGTGGCGTAATAGCCTGAAGAATAGATGCAACATCAAGTGCAAAAGTACCACTAGCATCAGCCATTGTTCGCACAAGCGGCACACGACGCACCGTGACGTTATGGATGGCGGCGCTTACTTCATACATCCCGTAGGTTGGTGGCGTAATAATGATTTCATCGCCCGATATTTCGTCGCCGGAAGCCGCCGTAACATTGGGTTCGCAAAACGCGCGAATGATGAGGTCTATCGGCTCATCGCTGCCATTGCCCAAAAATATCGAATTGATACGCTCCGGTGGAAGCCCTTTTATTTCGGCAATACGTCGCTTGAGTGTTATTTGCAGAGGGTCGGGATAGCGGTTGACGGCATTGCCATTGAACGCCAGCCCATTGGGAGAGCCAAAGGCATTTTCGTTAGCATCCAAAAAAGTCTGTTGTGCAGGACTTAGCAATGGAGCTTCCGCATTACCGGCAGGGTACTCGGAACGTGCCGAAGAGTAGGGCTTCACGCTCAGAATATGTTTTCGGAGAAGAGATTCGAGTGGGCGCATGAATTCTGCTTTTGTGAAAAATGGAGAGAAAAAACACAATCTACGACCTTTGGTACAAAAAGGCAAAGGAGATGTAAAAAGTGATTGCATATTCGCCCAAAATCTCGCATCTTTGCAGTCTTGTTTTCCGCTTACATTTCTTGATATGCACAAACTGTAGCCCGGGTGGCGGAATCGGCAGACGCACAGGACTTAAAATCCTGAGTTTCGTAAGGAGCGTGCGGGTTCAAGTCCCGCCCCGGGCACATAAAATATCTTCAAAGCCGCTTCAATTCTGCAGCGGCTTTTTTGTTGTCGAGTGAAACCATATTAACTCGTTCTCAACCGTGCACAATTGTATTCGTTCCGATTTATTCGTTCCGAGGCAGAATCTTTTCGCCTTTGTCGTTGTATTGATAAAAACCTTCGCCTGTTTTTTTGCCCCAGAGTCCTGCGTCAACATATTCTTTTTGCAGAAGTGCCGGCGCAAAGCGGGGTTCGCGGAAATATTGTTCCCAGACGGACATCGTAACGGCAAAATTCACATCCACGCCGATAAGGTCAACGAGTTCAAAAGGACCCATCTTGAAGCCCGCAGAACGCATGAGTGCATCCACTTGCGGAATAGTTGAACCGTTCTCCATAACGATACGCATTGCCTCCAAGTAATAATTTCGTGCAACACGGTTGACGATAAATCCCGGCACGTCCTTCGCTTCCACAGCCGTTTTACCAAGTTTTTCGGCAAACGTATTCATGGCGGCGATAGTTTCGGGAGCAGTTTTCATGCCGCAAATCACTTCCACGAGTTTCATAATATGCGCAGGATTGAAAAAGTGTAGTCCCACAAAGCGCTCAGGATGACGCAACTTCGCTGCAAGTGCAGTGATAGCAATGGATGAGGTGTTGGAAGCAAGAATGGCAGTCGGTGACAAAATATTTTCCAATGCTGCATAAAGACTATGCTTTGCAGCCGCATCTTCGATAATTGCCTCAATGACAATATCGCAAGCGCTTAGTGTTTCAAGTTCACCCGTTATGGTAAAGCGCCCAAGTGCCGCATCAGCATCAGTCGGCGTTGTGATACCTTTTTGAACGGCTTTGTTCATCATTTCTTGAATAAACCCCGAAGCCCGATGACGTGCGGCTTCAAAGCTATCGTACACAATAACCGTATAACCCGCTTGCAAGCACGCCTGCGCAATACCTGCGCCCATCGTACCTGCCCCGCAAATGCCAATCGTCATAGTTTTGCCTTGAAAATAGAAAGTAGATGAAGTTTTTTACAAAAATGCCGCTGTGAACGCTTCGGGTAGCAGTTCTTTCATCGTGAAACGCTTCTCTGCACCGTGTGGGTTCACCAGCACCACGATTGCATCCGGCGCAAAGTCATACAAAAGCTGCCTGCACGCTCCGCAAGGCGGTGTGAGTTCGTTGGTATCGGCAGCGACAGCTATGGCGAGAAAGCGCTTTTTCCCATGCGACACTGCTGAAACAAGCGCTGTGCGCTCGGCGCAAATCGTCAGTCCGTAGCTGCTACATTCCACATTGCAGCCGATGTGGAGCGTTTCGTCGTCGGCAATGAGCGCCGCTCCCACGAGAAAATGCGAAAAAGGCGCGTGAGCATGAAGGCGCGTTTCCAGCGCACGGAGTTTCGCTTGCTTGAGTAATTGCGTATAGTGTGCAAGCGGCTTTGGGAGGCGTTCTACAAAAGTATCAATGCTCTTGGACAGCGCATAGTCCGCATTACTACCGTCGTGTTTGCCATGCAAGGCAAAAGCGCTTTCCGCATAAAAGCCTGCAGCAAGCGTATCTTGAGCATTCAAAAATGCTTCAGCGGCGTGGAGAAAGGTTTGATGCGTGTTCATGATGCTTGAAGTCGAGTTGATAAAAATTTATGCTTAGCTGAGTAGAAAAAAATTACAGATAGTTTGTGAACTAGCTTCGGTGTCGCAGGCATTCCTGCCCGTGTAGTCCTCTGAGCCTAAGCATAAAGCTCAAGGCGCTCTGAACACCGCTTCAAACCTCACAGACAAGAATGAACTGTGCCACCGAGGAAAGATTTTTGCCCTGTACTATGATGTTCGGTATAAAATTCGCCGCACATCCAGCGCAAGCGTTGTCAGAATCAGCGTTACATTGATATTCCGGCGCAGGCGTTCTATGGCTTGTTCGATAGCGCGGGCGGCTGCATCCAGATTACCACTCACACCAAAACGCCCCACAAAGCGCTTCAAATCTTCAATTTGGTCTATGTTGATGATCGTGTCTTCGCGGTCGGAGACCGAAAGCGCATATGCGTCGCGTATCCACGTTAGGAGCAGAATTAGCATTCGCTCTAGCTTTGTGCGGTCACGGTCGCCGGAACCTTTGCCGACCAGACCGTCCAATTCAAAGGCAAATTTGAGCACGAATCGCGGCGTGAGCATCAGACGCAGCAAATTCACGATTTCGATGCGCAGTTGCCGCAGGTCTTCGCCCAGAAGTTCGGTTGCTTTGGAATAGCTGCCGTCTGCCAAGCGAGCAACGAGACGGGCTTCTTCGAGCGGAATCCCGTGATGCGCCACGAGTGCATGAGCAATGTCTTCGTCGAAAAGCGCGTCGCAGCGTATTTGCTGGCAGCGCGAAAGAATGGTGGAAAGAAGCTGTTCGCGGCGCGAGGTGGTCAGAATAATTGTTACCTGCGATGTAGGTTCTTCCAGCGTTTTGAGGAAGGCGTTTGCAGCTTCCTGATTCATTGAGTCCGCTTCCGAGATAATCACAAAGCGCCGTCCGGGCTGCGAAGAACTCATTGAAATTTGCTTTTTGACCTCGCGGATAGACGCAATGCGGATTTGAGCCGCATTCGGAATCGTCATGTTATGGTAGGGGTTCGTCGCTTTGATGCGCAGCTGCTCTTGTATGAGCTGAATTTGATCGTCGGAGAGTTTCAAAATTGGTGAAACACCCATTGCTCCGTCTTTTTCGCCTCCGCCAGAGGAAGATTTTGCGGCTGGCAGCGAGAAGATAAACTGAATGTTCGGATGCTGTAAATGTGATGCCTGAAGGCAACTTTTGCACGTGTCGCAGGCTTCCAGTATGCCATTTCCGTTGGGGCGGGGCTGTTCGCAATTCATCACTTTGGCGAACTCCAGCGCCAGAGCGTCTTTGCCAATACCTTCCGCACCCCAAAAGCAGTAGGCATGGGCGATGCGCTTCTCGGCGATTGCTCTACCAAGAATATTTTTCACACGCTGCTGCCCAATGATTGCTTGCCAAGCCATAGTCTATGAGTGAGGTTGCACGACAATTTGTACGACAACTGAACGCCCAAAATACGCCTTCTTTGCGTAAAAATTCAGTAAAAAGTGCGGTGCTTGGCGTATATTTGTGTAATTGAGTAAACAACAAACCACTTTCACAACAGCATTTCTTCAAGTCATTATGATTCATTCCATTGATGAGCTCGACCTCGCCGGAAAGCGCGTACTCGTGCGCGTAGATTTCAACGTGCCGCAAGACGACGCGGGCGCTATCACCGATGACATTCGCATCCGTGAATCACTCCCAACGATTCAAAAAATTGTGAGCGCGGGCGGCAAAGCAATACTCATGTCGCATTTAGGTCGTCCGAAGGGTAAAGTGAATGCAAAATACTCGCTACAACCTGTTGCAGTGCGCCTTGCAGAACTTTTGGGTCAGTCGGTTACAATGGCTCCTGATTGCATTGGCAGCGAGGTGGACACGATTGTCTCGCAGATGAAGAGTGGCGATGTAATGCTCCTCGAAAATGTTCGATTTTATGGGCAAGAAGAAGAGAATAACGAAGATTTTTCCCGCAAACTCGCCGCGCTTGGCGACGTGTATGTGAACGATGCTTTTGGCTCGGCGCACCGCGCCCATGCAAGTACGCACGGTGTGACGAAATTTATTCCCGAGCGGGCTGCGGGCTATTTGATGCAAAAAGAACTCAAGTATTTGGGCGAGGCAGTCGCAAGCCCTGTGCGCCCTTTTACGGCAATTTTGGGCGGTTCCAAGATTTCCGGCAAAATTGATGTCATTACGAATCTGCTCGACAAGTGTGATACCATCTTGGTCGGTGGCGGAATGATTTTCACGTTCTTCAAAGCAATGGGCAAAGAAATCGGTGATTCGCTTGTGGAAGAGGATAAAATTGAGCTTGCGAAAGAAATTATTGCTCAAGCAAAAGCGAAAAATATCAATTTCATGCTTCCGACCGATGCCGTCGTTGCCGATGCTTTTAGCAATGATGCTGCTCGTAAGACGGTCAGCATTGATGCCATCGAAAAAGGCTGGCGCGGGCTGGACATCGGTGCAGAGTCTATCGCGGCGTTCTCCAAAGCAATTACCACCTCGAAAACTGTCGTGTGGAATGGTCCGATGGGTGTCTTCGAGATGAGTAATTTTGCTTCCGGAACAAAAGCCGTCGCCGAAGCACTCGCCGAAGCGACGAAACACGGAGCAATCACGATTGTAGGCGGTGGCGATTCGGCAGCAGCGATTGAGCAGTTTGGCTTGGTCAAGTCCGTGAGCCACGTCTCGACAGGCGGCGGCGCATCGCTGGAGTTCTTGGAAGGGAAGGAATTGCCTGGTGTGGCGGCGCTCGATAGCTAACTCAAGCAATGATTCTACTCCCTTTGCGTCTTAACACGTAACGCAGAGAAACTTTTCCTTTCGATAACTTTCCCTTTTGCTTCATGGCAAATTATTCTTTTCGGTCAACATACAGCAGTGGCGGTTTCTCGCTCTTTCCGCCGGTCATTAAGGCGTTGCTTATCACGAATGTTGCAGTTTTTGTGCTGCAATATGTTTTTCTTGGCTTTCTCACCATTGGTGGGGTGTCGGTGCAGCGCTTTGTGATGGCGTATTTTGCTTTGCAGCCTCTCGAAACAGGTATGTTCTATCCGTGGCAGCTCATATCGTACCAGTTCATGCACGGTGGCGTTTGGCATTTGTTTATCAATATGTTCACTCTCTGGATGTTTGGTGCGGAACTGGAATCTATCTGGGGGGCACGCCGATTTCTTGTGTTTTACTTGCTTGCTGGTATTGGCGCAGGTTTGGCACAAATTGCCGTCAGTTCTTTCTTTCCAGATTACGGTGGTCCGACCGTTGGCGCATCGGGGTCAATTCAAGGTGTGATGATTGCCTTTGGTTTTATGTTTCCCAACCGACCGATACTGATGTTCCCAATATTCTTTCCTGTTCCTGCAAAGATACTGGTGCTTTTCTGGATTGGAATGGACGTGCTGTCCGGACTTTTAGGCAGTGGACATGATAGTGTTGCGCACTTTGCACACTTGGGCGGCGCACTCACGGGGTATCTGCTCCTGCGGTATGGCGACCAAGTAGGTGTTTTCGGCTTCTTCGACAAAATTCGTGATATGCTTAGTGGTAGCGGGGGCGGTGGACGAAAGGTCTTTGGCACAAAACGCAAGATCTACGACATCCGCGAAGCAGAAAGCTACCGAGCTGCGGAAAAGCCTGAAATAGGCATGTCGTCATGGTTCCGCGCAAAAACAAGTTCCGACGGCAATCGTACCATAACGCAAGAAGACATAGACGCAATCTTGGATAAAATCGCAAAAACAGGTTATGCAAGTCTTACAGAAGAAGAAAAGCGGATACTGATGGAGGCGAGTAAAAAACTCTAACATACTTTCATTCACTCAGCGAAACGCTATGTTCATTAAAGATGCAGTTCTCATGAGCACTCGGAGTATAAACATCTCGCTTTGGGATATTGTACTGCCATTGTTGATGATTTTCTCGGCTGCCAGAGGCTGGTACATTGGTCAAGAGTGGGTTGTACCTTCGCATTTTATGATGTGGTCTTTGGTGGCAGTCGTTCTTGCTCTTGCGAGTGTTCTTTTCTTGCCGCGGATAAGCGAACCAGCATTGCAAATTCTACCTGCTATCGTTGCGTTTTTTCTATGGTTTGCTGTGACACAAATTTCACTTCCTGAACCCTATCGGAGCGGCGCATTAGAATCGCAAGTAGAACGAGTTCTGGGTTACATGATTGCCTTGCCCTATTCTTTTGTGTATTTGCGTACTATGCAGGTCAGCGCATCACGGATAACTTCTGTTGTCCTATTTCTCTTTTTTTCGCTCTACTTTTTGTGGGGCATCGCAGCAGCAGTGTTGCGCGAACATTTATGAAGCCCAAATCAATGTCATCTCATTCTTTTATCTTTCGATGTTTCGGTATTAGTCTGTTTTTTGTGGCGCTTTGCTGTGTGCAGGGAGTTTCTGCACAAGCATTGTTGCCTCAAACCACCAGTACGCCGTTCAATTACGTCAGTACAAACGGCACTATTTACGGCATACTCGAAGAACCGCAGGTGACGGCAGGGCAACGAATACCCGTGGTGTTGCTGATTGCAGGCTCCGGTCCGACCGACCGCGATGGCAATAACACCATGGCTGGCTCGAACAATAGCCTCAAACTACTTGCCGATGCGCTCGTGAAGCGTGGAATAGCCGTTCTGCGCTATGATAAACGCGGCATAGCAGCAAGCGCGAAAGCAATGGTGAGCGAATCCGACTTGCGCTTCGAGACGTATATTGATGATGCTGTTGGGATTATTCGCCAAATACAATCAAATGCGCGATATTCGTCTGTTACCATCGTCGGGCATAGCGAAGGTTCGCTTATTGGCATGGTAGCGGCGCAGAAAGCGGGGGTACAGGGCTTTGTATCGCTCGCAGGTGCAGGCTTTCCGGCAGGACAAATCTTGCGCAAACAACTTGCGAAGCAGCTGCCGCCGAATGTGATGCAAGAAAGTGAAAAAATTCTGAGTGAACTCGAAGCCGGAAGAACCGCCGCCACTCCGCCACCGATAATGCTCGCAAGCCTCTTCCGCCCAAGTGTGCAGCCATATATGATTTCGTGGCTCCGCTACGACCCGCGCGAGGAAATCAAGCGACTTTCCTGCCCCGCGCTCATTCTGCAAGGCATGACCGATGTTCAGGTCGGCGTGGAAGACGCACAAAGCCTTGCTGCTGCTAATACGAAAGCATCCATGATTCTCGTCAATGGTATGAACCACGTGCTGAAAGCAGTTTCGGCGGATATGAAAGAACAGGTTGCGTCGTACAGCAACCCGATGCTACCTGTTGTTCCGGCACTTGTGGATGGTATTGCAAAATTTGTTCTTGAATTACCGAAACGATAACACCACTATAAATCGCATAAAACCTATATTCTTCTTTTCACTGAATCACCAACTGTATGTCCACAACGTTTGATTTACCCGTCATGAACGGCAAAAATGGCTCACACGAACAGCCCTACGCCACTGCTCCTTTTCGCCGCAGAAAATCTCGTGCCGTCATGGTCGGCGGCGTTCAAATTGGCGGGAATGCGCCGATTAGCGTTCAGACCATGACCAAAACCAAAACTGCCGACGTGCAAGGCACGCTGGAGCAAATTCGTCGTTGCCACGAGGCGGGCGTAGATATTGTGCGCGTTACTATCAACGACAAGCACGCTGCCGAAGCTATTGCCGATATTGTGAAGGGTTCGCCTGTTCCGATTGTGGCAGATATTCACTTTAATCATATTTTTGCTCTCAAAGCGCTTGAAGGCGGCGTTGCAAAGGTGCGTATCAATCCGGGCAATATCGGCTCGAAAGAGCGTATTCACGAGGTGCTGTCGAAAGCGAAAGAACGCCAAGTACCGATTCGTATCGGTGTAAATTCCGGTTCGCTGGAAGAAGATATTTTGGAGAAACACGGCTACCCCACGCCCGAAGCACTGTTTGAAAGTGCTATGCGTCACGCCGAAATTGCTGCGGATTTCGGATTTGACGATGTTGTCATTTCGGTAAAATCAACCGATGTGCGCTTGATGATTGAGGCATACCGTATGCTTGCCGAGCGTACAGATTTCCCGCTTCACTTGGGCGTTACCGAAGCCGGTACGACGCGCGTGGGAACAATTAAATCCGCAGTCGGCATCGGAACGCTGCTTGCCGAAGGTATTGGCGATACTATCCGCGTATCGCTCACGGACGAGCCGGAAAAAGAAGTCGAAGTGGGCAAAGAAATTTTGCGCTCGCTTGGTATGGCACAGCGCAGCGTGGAAATCATCGCCTGTCCGACGTGCGGACGCTTGGAAGTAGATTTGTTCAGCATCACCGCCCAGCTCGAAGAAGCAGTAAAGGGCATCAAAAAGCCTGTCAAAGTAGCACTTTTGGGCTGTGTGGTCAATGGTCCGGGCGAAGCCAGCGAAGCAGATATTGGTATTGCAGCCGGAAAAGGCGTGGCGATTCTCTACCGCAAAGGCGTTGTGGTGCGTAAGATTAAGGAAGAAGAAATTGTTCCGGCACTTTTGGAAGAAATTCAAAACTTTGTGCCGAGCGAAGAGCCGGCACACGCATAAAACCAGATGTTTATTTTTTCGTGTACATTCTTTTCTCTCAGAAAGGAGATACGAACTATGCCTACATACGATTATCATTGCGAAACCTGCGGTCAGGACTTTGAGTACTTTCAATCAATGTCTTCCCCAAAGTTGACCACTTGTCCGGAAAACCTTTGCTCCTCCGCTACGGCAAAAGGCGAGGGAACCGTCATCCGTAAAATTAGCGGTGGTGCGGGTTTGGTGTTCAATGGCGATGGGTTTTATTTGACTGATTATGTCCACAAAGGTGGAGAATCCTCGAAGAGCGTAAGCAGCAAAAGCGCCAGCAAAAATACAGAAGCCTCAAGCGCTTCGTCAGATTCCTCCGGCTCTTCCGGTGGCGAATCAAAAAATTCTTCGCCAACGTCATCATCCGATTCAACCTCTGGCACTTCATCCGCGTCATAGCATTGTTATTCATTCTCATTTATTATTTTTCCAAGGATTACAACATGCGTTCAATGATCATCGCCGCGCTTTTTACTGCAAGCGCAAGCCTTAGCCTTTTTGCTCAGACCAAAATGGATGCGGCAAAACCTTCTCCCGCTTCACCTGCCAAAGCCACACCTACGCCCGCAGCAGCACCTGCTAAAGCAGCCGTAGAAGCAAACCAAGAAGCAAAAGCAACTAAAAAAGAAGCAAAAGAAACAGCTAAAGAAGTGAAAAGCGAAGCAAAATCAGCTGCTGGCGCTATGGACGATGCAAGCATCACCAAAGCTGTCAAAGAGAAACTTGCTTCCTTGCCTTCGCTCAAAGACAAAAATATTGATGTCATGGTAAGCGGTGGCGTAGCAACGCTCAAAGGTAAAGTTGACAAAGCCGGCTTGAAAGGCGTAGCTACCAACGCTGCAAAGAAAATTGCCGGCGTGAAAAAAGTGGACAACCAAATCGAAGTCGAGAAGAAAAAGTAAGCTCTTCTCCCAAGTCTTTTACTCAAGTCTTTCACTCTCATTTCCCCCAAGATTATGAAAACCCGTTATCTTATCGGCGGCGCAATCGCGCTGGTGTTTGTGGTCATAGCAGCACTTTCGCTCGACAATAGCAAGATTGAATACACCAATCTCGGTTATGCTCAATCAAGCGGCAAGCGCGTTCAGGTCAAGGGCGCATGGGTGAAAGATAAAGGCTGCACGTACAACAGTGCCGAAAACACGTTCACGTTTGTCATGCGTGACGATGCGAATACCGAAGTAAAAGTCATTCATAACGGTCCCCGCCCTAACAACTTCGAGCTTGCTGAAAGTATCGTCGTCAAAGGGCGCGTGGAAAATGGTGTGATGATGGCTGACAACATTCTGACTAAATGCCCATCGAAATATGAAGGCAATGGTCAGCAGGTAAAGCAATCCGGTTCGTAATTGTTGATTGAAATGAGCACAATGCAAAGAGGCGCGACAACACACGGTTGTCGCGCCTCTTCTGTATTGAGGCATACTTTCTTTCTGCACACACTCATTTCAGAGGTTCAGCATCATCGGGCATTACGCCTTCCTGCACATGAAAAAGTTCCGCTACTACGGGTGCTTGCTCGCCATTAAGAATGAAAATGAGATAGTCGCCTACCTCAATCGGCGTAGTATCGGGAGGTACTTTGAGTAGAACTCTCTGCCCGTCCTGAATTTTGACCAGTCCAATAGTAAGGCATCCATACCGCAATTTCATATTCTCGAAAACTTCGCTGTATAACTTGCCTGCAAACGGATTTGTGGGAAGAACCTTGTACTCTTGGACATCGTAATCGTTTTTTGACAAGGCGTGCGAGAGCAGGTCGTTATTGAAGTGGGCGACATCAGGTTCAAAAATATAGCTTGCTACGAGCTTTGCAGCAATATCGTTTTTTGACAGAACGTAGCTTACACCAGCACTCTGGAATGTTTCTTTGAGGCGGGTTTGCTCCAATACAACTAGAAATTTTGCGTGCGCGTATTGCTGCTTGATGTTCAGAATCGTGATAAGTTTATCTGTATCATTAGATAAATTCACAAAGACGAGCGCTGCTGAGGCAAGATTGACCTTCGTAAGGTTGTGGATATGTTCGTATGGCGAATATAGCAAGAAGATACTTTTTCGGGGAAAGTCTTCATAAATATCCTCAATGATGGTTTTGTCATTAACGACAATTGCCACCTGCCGTCCAGCTGCCAAAAGGCATTCGGTAACGGCTCTGCCGAAGCTATCCCAGCCAATAATGACAATGTGATTTTTGAAGGAAGTACCATTATAGCCCATATTTTTTTTCTCTCGAAATTCATTGACAGAAGTAGAAATAAAGCCGATGAGAAAGCCGATTATCCCAAGACTGCTTATCAAAAATACTGCTCCGATAATTTTACCCGGAGTAGTAACGGGATACATATCCCCGTAGCCAACGGTAGTGAGGGTAACAAGAATATACCACGCCGCGTCGCCGTAATCTTTAATGGCAGAACGCTCGTGATGCTTTTCCACTTGCACGAGCACAATGAAGAGATGTGCATACAAAGCAAACAGGGCTGCAATCCAGAGTAAACGACGATTTTTCATACTATACAGCTCTCAATACAATAGCAATACACCGTGAGTGGCGGCTGCTCTTTATAGATGTTTCAAGGACTATTAGAGTTGTACGATTCCGCTCGCCTGCGCTAGGAGCGACTGTACGTCCATCATTGGCTTGGAATCGAAGTGCGCGAACTTTACGCGCCCACGCTGTACGACCATTGAAACGTGCAACTCTGTCGTTGTACCGTCTGCCTCAGGATAGACCGCACCGAGGCTATATGCCGAGGCTTTAGCGGGGTCGGAAGCCAGTGTAAAAAGTGTGGGGTCAAAGTTATATTTCGTCATCACGGTTTGGTTTTGCTCCGGCGTGTCGTCGCTAAAGGCAATGACGCGGATATGCTTCTCTTTCAGGGCTGGGGAAAGTTTTTGTAATGCCAAAAGCTGCTCAATGCAGTGTGAGCAACCATACCCCAAATACCGAATCACAATCACGGATTGCTCTTGCGAGAGCGCCATAACGGAAATCGCGGTATTATCGGTGTTTCGGAGTGAAAGAGGTGGTAGTTCTTTGCCCGCGATTTTGGCGGCGCATTCTTTGTGGTCTTCACTTGTGGCGTGTTTGTGCGACGCATTTGCAGGTACGTCGGGCTTGGAGGATTTCATAAAATAGATAAGCGAAACCAAACCTAGGGCAACGAGCGCCATGGCGGTTCCGAGGCGTTTGAGAACTTGCTTGAGCATGATATTTTAGGATAATGAAGGTGAAGAGAAATGCAACAGCGAAAGGCTCTTACGGTCGCACTTCGACAGTGAGTGTGGTAAAATTGCTTTGCCATTCCAAACTATCGGTCTGTACGGGCTGCAGAAGCGTTCCGCGCAGAAGATAGCGCCCTGCTTTGGGAAGATTAAAGGTCGTGCGCCCTTCGCTATCGGTTGTCTGTAATGTCGCGTTCTTGCTGTTTTCGCGGTGGTAGCCGAGCGGAAAATTCGCAAGGGGTTTGCCGTCCAGAAGCACCCGCACAGGAAGCTGTCCCTTTGCGCGAAGCAAGCCCGGATGGGCTTCGGGGACAATTTCGAGTTTCATTCCGCAGGGCATTTTCCACGATGAATCTCGCGCTACTTCTTGCTCGTTTCCGATGAAAAAGAACGTTTTTGCGTGTTTGCTGTAGCTTTCCCGCCAGAGCGTCGTTGTGCCAGCTTTGACGTTTTTCCAAACAGATTTTAAGGAATCCGAAGCCCCGATTTCGCCCAGATACTCGCGCACAAGTTTTGGTGTCAGTTCCAGCACTTTCGGCGCAAGTTCCACAAACGCAGTTGCTACGCCGACATTAGGCGGCATGACGCTTATTTCCAGTGCTTTTGGGGCAAAATTTCGTTTCGCCATCTGTGTTTTTTCGCCTGCAAGCAGTACGAAAGCGTTCTCTATTCGTTCCGGCTTGATGGCGTGATTATTTTGAGGAAAAATCATACCGCTTGTGAGCATAAGCTGTGAGCGCTGTTCGGGCTTCATACGGAATACTTTGGGAAGAAGCCACGTATCGTGTGCTGATGCGGTATTCAGTGCTAAGAAGCAGATTATCACGCTCAAAATACTGCCAGTGTGTTTATTCATGCAAACGATGAAGAATAGTTCAAAAAGAAGAATAGTTCAAAAAAACACGTTAAAATCTAAGTGTCAAGCCGCCATAAAAACCGCGTCCGGGAGCTGCGGGTAAAGAATTAATGTTGCGCCGCACCCATTCCAACTGCCACGCTGCAGCATCAAGGGCATTTTCAACGCGGGCAGTCAGGATGATATGCGCTCCGGCAATCGTCCAATCGAACGCGTCGGTTATATCCCAGTTGATATTTACGCTCAAAAGATTATATGCTTCGGTTCGGGGATTCACAAAGCGGACTCCCGGCGTGGGTACACCATTATCCACTTTGCTGTAAAAAATGTTCATTATGCCGACGGACAATCCGGCATCGGCGTTGGTGTAGCCAGCTCCAAGCCGCGCAATCCAATTAGGCACCGGTGAGCCGTCGGTAATTCGCTCTCTGAATATATTGGTCTGATACGAAAGCGAACCTGTGAAATACAGCGGCTCAAGGGGAACATATTTTGTTTCAAATTCTATGCCTTGCGAGCGATAAGAATCGGCATTGACAAACCTAGGATTCATGCCCATTGTACGCAATCCGGCTGTGATAATATCACGCTGGATGCTGTTAAAATAAACAAGGGATGCCTGAAAATTATCGTGTTTGTAAAGGAGCTCTGCATCAAAGGTAGAAACATTTTCGGGCTTTAACTCCCTATTTCCCTGAAGCCCGGGGGTGTTCGGTTCGAGTAGAACATCGCTCTCAGTTGCCCTTGGCGCACGGAATGCTTGCCCGTAAAGCAGCTTGAGGGTGAAATCATTCGTAATGCTCCAGAGTGCGCCTAATCTCGGTACAACCGAAGGAGGGCGACCGGGGTCGAAGGCGTTGAATTGTGCTCCGGCAATCAGTTTGAGTTGCTCAATCGGCGTGTAGTCAGCCTGCGCGTAAGCGCTCCACCACGTGCGTTCGTAGTAGGGCACAGAAGCAAAGGTAACATTCATCGGGCGTTGCTGCGTTACTGAGCCATTTTGTACGTTTGCCAAGCCACCAACGATAACATTCAAGCCGCGCAAGGGTTTGATATAATTGGTTAGTTCAATAACATAATCGCTTGATTGCCGTGTCGGTCCCAACTGTAATGGTGGCTGTGAAGGTTGCTGCTGTCGGGCATCAATATTCTCGTACCATGTCGCTGTGAAGTTCAACGACGTTTTCCAAGCATCTGTAATCTGGCGTGTGTAGCCAACGTCAGCATTCAGATATGTTTCACGAATCATTGCAAGCGGCAGTCGTATTTCCCCGCCATATATGTCGGGATTGTAGCGCATCCACGTCAGATTTGCGGTAAGATTGTTTTCCGCGCTGGGGCTGTATTGCAGACCAACGTTAGCGCCGATGCCATTTTGACGATAAGTGATCGTGGTGTCGTTTCGTGTGGTCTCGGTCTGAAGAGTTTGTTTCCAGTCGTTTTGGTTGAGGTATTGTGCGCTGCCTGAAATATAGACATCACCCGCAGAAACGCCGCCATCCAGCGCCGCAACTGCCGTTCCAAATGAGCCACCATTCGCAGAGAGATTTAGCGCGGACTTCGTAGCTTTTTTCATAATGATATTCACCACACCCGAATACGCGCCTGTGCCATACAGCACCGAGCCAGGACCGCGAATAAGCTCAATCCGTTCCACTCCTGCGAGGGGGAACGTCGCCAATATGGCAGAATATGCGCCTCCGTACAGGCTTTCCCGCACAGGACGACCGTCTATCATTATCAGGACGTGATTGCTGTAAAGTGTGCCTTGTTGGTCGCCACGAATGGAAATGCCATTGCGGTTGCTGAAGCTCACCAGCACTGCCGCGCCCGTCATGTAGTTCAATGCGTCCTTAAGCGTTTGTGCACCGAAGAGCCTTATTTCACGTGCTGTCAACACGGAGACTACGCCGGGTGCGTCGATGATTTTTTCTTCTGATTTCGATGCTGTTGTTATTACCAAATCAAATAATTCCTCAATGGAGGATACGCCGACAATATCGGCTAAATCGGTAAGTTCTTCCAGCGAAAGATCGCGCAAACTCTCAATGTTCATGCGAAGAATTTCGCTGCGGGTAAGTTTTTTCTTGTTTTTGTGTGATGCGTCTTGCGCAAAAATATCTGTAAAAGCCGTAAAAGTAAAGAGAAGAACGATTGCGCAGAGAATGGCACGGCAACGCGATGATGTTTGATATGAAAAGATTGTTGTCATAGCACCACCGCCAGTTTCAGAAGATCTGCCGATAGTTTGAGTCCGATAGACTCTGCGGCGGTTCGGTTAATTTCAAATTTTTTATCCCCATTGGTGAAAATGTTGATATGCCCGCCTTCTTTCGCCATGCCCGCACCCTTCGTAACAATGAGCATAGCTTTGGCACGTGCCAGCTCCTGCACTTTCGGGAGTTTTTTGCTCATATTGTCCGGTACAAAAACGATGTGGCAACCGCTTAAATCGCCGATGTCGCTTATATTCCGTACGATGATGGGCTGTGAGCCGACGTACTTTCCCAAAACTGCTTTTTCAAGCTGCGTAGCAATGGCAGGCGCATTCAAAACCCCAATCACAAAATCACCGCTTTGCCGCTCGGAAGGAAATGTAACGAAGCCGCAAAACTTGAAAATGTATAATGCTTCAAAAAGCCCCTGCTGCTGTGCCTGAAGGTTCGATGCGCTCACACCGAAAAGCAGAAGTTCGCAAAAGATGCAATACGACAATATGATAGAACGATGCCGCTTCACGTCTGTCCTTATCAGGATAGCCAATTTATGAGAGAGCAGAAGTGTGAAAATTAGATTTCACAATTAATTTTTGCTCAACAAAGTTAGGATTTTTTTTTGTAATCACACCATTTCTCAACATAAATCAGGGTGTCAACATCAATGAAAGAACACCTCAAAAAAGCACAAACTGTCTATTGCCTGGAGAGCTGATAGAAACTGGCTTAGGGCGAATTATTTGCAAGAAGAAAATATTTTCTGTAAGTTTAATTAAGACAAAAGACTCTTAAATCTAAGTCTGGCAAAATTTACGAGCAGTAAAGCAATAATTTTTCTACTTCATCTTTGCAAGGGTACGGCAATGGAAACGACATACGAGCAACCAGTCGTTGACGACGCAAAAGAGACCGTCGCCGAGACGACGAATATTCTGCAAGAAACAATCTGTGCGGAATATAAACACAATCACACAGGTGGAAATGGCGAAGTAAACAAGAAGCCAATTCTTGAAAAAACTGAAACGCCCAAACCTGCTATAAATGGTGCCTTACCAGCAATGGAACGTACCTTTATTACCAAAGAAGACTACCGTTCGGTGAGCGAGGCGGCAATAATAAACGGACATGAAGTACCGAAAATGCTGCTATTTATAGCTGAGCGCGAAAATGAAAAATTTGGTTGGAAACCGTACAGCTTTGTGCAGATTCAGCGCTTCAGAACAAAAGCTGCTCTTGTTGGCTTTGTAACTGCGCTGGCTTTTACAGGTGTTTTGCTTGGCGGATATGCTACATGGCTTGCGGTGAAGGCAAACGTAGAAGGAGGTAGGCGATTCAATTCGGCGGTTATTCATTTGTCGAAACTGCCTCCGCCGCCCGCCGCAAGCGACCCCTTAGCGGTTCCACCTCCTCCCCCGCCCACAGACAATCACGGACCAGCCGCTCGTGCAGGTACGCCTGTGCCGGTGCCTGACGCACTTGTCGCGCCGGATGTAAAAGATTTTGCAAACATCGACCAAATCTCGCGGGCATCGACCAAAGGCGGCGATGGTACCGATACAGGCATACTAGGACTGGCAAATGACGACATCAAAATTGAAGTTCGCGATGATGAAGAAACACCGGATATGTATGAGTTTGTGCCGGTCGAAAAAGAACCCTACCTTGACATCAAGGAACTCCAAAGCCGCGTAGAATATCCCGACATTGCACGAAGAGCAAACATACAGGGCAAAGTTCTGGTACGGGTTCTGGTCGGTAAAAATGGCATTCCAATAAAATGTAGTGTTCAGAGCAGCGATTCGGATTTGCTCGACCCGGCAGCCACGAAAGCAATTATGAAATCGGTCTTTACGCCCGCATTACAAAACAGCCAGCCCGTAACGTGCTGGGTGAGTATTCCGGTCATCTTTATTATAAAGTAAGAGCAATCACGGAGGAGTCGCGAGCACTCAGCAAGCCGTGATTATCAAGCAAGTGTTGGACGAATACCTCAGAAAATCCCCATTGCACTGATGCTTTAGACTTTGCTCGTACTAAAGCAACCAGTACCCAAACAAAATGCGCATTCGATAGATGTATTTACATCGTCAAATGCGCATTTTGCTTTTCGGTTCTCATTGGTTGTCGTTGGAAAGATGTTTTTGCTTTACTATCTCCGTCACGCACGGAACAAGTCAGCTTTCAAGATAGACAAAAAATTACACCGCAAGAATACGTTATGGCTGGCACATTCACCATCGAACGAGAAATTACGGTTTCTGTCCGCGAAAGAATAACAACGAGCCGAAAAGCTGCTGTTGAAGCGGAAGATTGTGGAAGCCGAGGTGCAGCAAAAAATAAAACGGTATCGGCTTGTCCAGCGAGTACATGATGCATTTATTAACCAGTGGATTCAAGCCCCTTTTTTAGTCAACCCGGGGAGTTATCCGATATTTTGTGTGAAATTGCAGCAGGCTAATTGATAGCAGTTTTCAGCAATCATGCGCCACGTCGTTTGCAAGAATCTATGTGCTTCGGTATATTGCCGATGCAGGATATTGCCACCAAAATATCATTTTCCCCGTTAAGATTTGTCTGTCCGACTTTCTATACGCCGCCATGAAGTTGCATTGATACTGTTCTTGGGTGGATTTTTATGCTGAAGTTAGTTCATTTTTCATCGCCACACACCTATTCTATGCTTATCAAACTCAGCGCCCTCCTTGCCCGTAGCCCAGTCGCATTCACGGTTTTTGCTTCGGTAACGGCGTTTTTTACCTATATGTGTTTCTATCCGTTTCGGCGGGCGTACACTGCTGCGACGTATGATGAATTGGTGTTTTTGGGGGTACAATTCAAAATTCTCATTATTACGGCACAGGTGTTGGGCTTTGCTGTTTCCAAAGGCTTGGGAATCAAGTTTGTATCGGAAATGTTACCGCAGCATCGTTCACGAAATTTACTTGTGATGATAGTTCTTTCGTGGAGTGCATATTTCTTTTTTGCGCTTACTCCTGCGCCCTATAATCTCGTGTTCATCTTTCTGGCAAGTCTTCCGCTTGGCATGGTCTATGGCACGATATTGGGGTTTTTGGAGGGGCGCAAAGCAACCGATTTACTCGTTGCAGTGTTGACAGCATCGTTTATTTTGGGGTCAGGTTTTGCGAAAAGCATTGGCAAATGGGTGATGACCGACCTTGCCGTGACGCAATTCTGGATGCCGTTTGTCGCCGGGGCGATAATGATTGTTCCTTTCGGCATTTGCTCATGGCTAATGGGGCAGATCCCATCGCCAACGGACGACGACAAAGTGCACCGAACCGAGCGAAAACCGATGCAAAAGGCAGACCGTAAAGCCTTTCTACGAGAGTTTGCCCTCAGTATGACTATTTTTGTTCTCTCCTATATCCTGCTCACGACGTTTCGAGAGTTCAGAGATAATTTTACGCCGGAGATATGGAAACTGCTTGGTTATGGCAATAATTCCACAATTTTTACGCAGACCGAAACGCCGATTGCTATTGCCGTGTTGCTTATGATGGCGGCAATGCGATGGGTACAGAATAACGATAGAGCTTTTGTTCTTATTCAAGTGTTGATGCTTGTGGGCGGGTTGATAATTGGTGTGAGTACGCTTTTATTTCAACAGCAAATTTTTTCGCCTGTTGTATGGCTTACCACGCTGGGCTTGGGTGTGTATATGGCATATGCAATGTGCAATAGTCTGTATTTTGAACGTATGATAGCTGCATTCAAGCAACCGGGAACGGTGGGCTTTCTCATCACCTACGCCGATTACTATGCGTATTCGGGGAGCATTGCGGTATTATTTTACAAAAACTTCTTTCAGAAAAGCATCAATTATCTGGAATTTTTCATTGCCTTATCCTACGTCATTTCAGCTGTGTATGTGATGCTCGTTGCTGCGTCAATGTGGAATTTGCGCAGGAAGCGCATGGCGACTCGTTCATAAAACCATATCTCACCCACCACAACACCAATAATGGAATATCGCTTAAAGCTGCATTTGGTCGAGTATCATTGACCACCATCGGTGACCGCCGTCAGTGACCACGATGCGAGATTATTTTTTCATAAACTTTCCTCGGTAGGTGGCGAAAGACTTGACTTTGAGCAAATTGCTATGTAACTTACAGAAGCATCGTAAGTTACCGATTTGTCAACCATTTTCGACAAAAGGTGTTGCCTTCCCAAAGTTCGCCTTCCACACTCCGGGTAGAGCCGCAGCGACCACGCTCACTGCCTCCCTTGCTCCGTCGCAGAATCGTGCTTCTTCTTCTGAGCCGCCACCGTACTCGCTTGGCGGGCGCGTACTCGTACTGAACCAAAGCTATGAACCGATAAGCGTCTGCAATATCAAAAAGGCAATGACGCTGCTGTTTTTGATGAAAGCGGAAATTGTCGTCACCAACGACAAGCGGAAGGTGCGCTCCATCCGCAGCATTTTCGCGTGTCCGAGCGTCATCCGGCTCCGTCGTTATATCCACGTACCGGTGAAAAAAGTAGAACTTTCGCGGAAGAATATTCTGCGCCGCGACAATCACCAATGCCAATACTGCGGCACACCCAAAGCACCGCTCACCATCGACCACGTGCTGCCGAAGTCTCGCGCAGGCACGGATACGTGGGAAAACCTTGTTTGCGCCTGCGTGAAGTGTAATACGAAAAAAGGCAATCGTACGCCCGACGAAGCAGGAATGAAATTGCTCAAAACGCCGCGCCGACCAAGCCACGTCACATTTATCAAAAATATCGGTGGTGAACTGGACGAAAGCTGGAAACCTTACTTGTTTATGACGTGAGCACCATCACGCCAAAAAGTATCTTGTTTGCACAATGCGAAAACAGCCTTCAAAGTTACAATGTATCATGCTTTGAGGGCTGTTCTTGAAGTATTGTTTCTTTCTACACAAACGACTTGAGTACCGCTTGAGGTAAAGTGTGGGAGGATTTTTTACGACCGACGACCTTTGATAAGCCAAAGAATACCGCCAACAATAACGCTTCCAATCAAGAATACAAATGCTGTCCATTTGCATTCATTCGCAATGGAAGTCCAGCCCACGTGCATCGCGATTGCGCTTGGAAAACCTTGCAGCATGAGTATAATCCCAGCATTCTCTGCAAAATCACTGATCATTACCACCAAGGGCAGAACAACGTTCATGAGCCGCCAAAGAGTATTCTCGGGAAGCAGTGAACGGTAGAAAAAGCTCAAAACCAGCACGGAAAAACCTGTGTACACCAGCGGATACAGAACATCCATAACGCTTTCGACAAAAAGATAGACCGAGCGCCCTTCTGCACCCAGTAGCGTAAAAAATGACAGCACGTCGTTCTCCGTAAAACCAAAGCGCATATCCATCGGGTTCACGAACGTTCCCATGCGACCAAACGGAAAAATGAAAATAATTAAAGAGCATCATCAGCATGAAAGAGAGAATGACTCTCGTTCCCGTGCTGTGAGCGTAGAAAAATTGAGAAAGTGACAGTAGCACATCAAGTACTAGCAAATAGTGTGAAGAAGGGCAGTGAACTAAGGAAATATCTATGAAGACATTTTGGCTACTGGGTCATGTGTCCGTAAAAACCGCTCCACCAAAAATAAACTACATAAAACCAGCACCACCGCAACAAGAAATGGGCTTCCGGGGAAATATATTGCGGCACCCGGTCGGGTAGAAAGAGCAAAAGCATTGGTCATCAAGAGTGGTCCCATAATTTGATTCACGCTCATCATGCTTCCCAGAACTCCTTGCAATTCTCCTTGCTCGTTAGCGGGAACATTATCGGAGACGATTGCTTGCAATGCGGGCGTGGCAACAAAGCCAAGTACGTGTGGAACAATAATCGCATACAGCATCCAGCCTTGCGAGGCAAAAGCAAAAAGAATATTCCCCAGCACACGCAGTGAAAAGCCGATAATTACCGCAAGCCGCACACCCAGTTTTGCCATCACAACACGAATCAAAAAGCCTTGCACCAGAATCATCATCACGCCAAACGTACCGAGCGAATAACCTATTTCTGCCTCGTTCCAGTGAAATTTTTCCATGACATAATATGTCCACGTTGATTCCAGACCGTGATTGCTCACATACAGCAGAAGCAGTGCTGCGATAAGACTTGCCACCATCGGGTATTTGCGCAAATGTGCCAGCGAACCAAGTGGATTGGCACGTTTCCAATCGAAAGAGCGCCGACGTTCTTGTGGCAATGATTCCGGCACAACAAAATAACCATAGAGCAAATTGGTAAACGTCAATCCAGCCGACACCCAAAACGGCACGTGGACACCGAACTGCCCCACCACACCGCCCAGCACAGGTCCCAGCACAAATCCAATACCAAATGCTGCACCAATGAGACCGAAATTTTGTGCTTTATTCTCCGGTGTACTGACATCGGCTATGTATGCTGAAGCCGTCGTGTAGCTCGCACCCAGTATGCCTGCCAATGCTCGTCCCACAAAAAGCCACGCAAGATTCGGCGCAAGCGCAAGCAGCACATAATCTGCCCCCAAGCCCAAGAGAGAAATAAGTAACACCGGACGACGACCAATACTATCGCTTAAATTTCCGAGTATTGGCGCGAACACGAACTGCATAATTGCATAGGTGAACGACAGCCAGCCTCCGTACTCCGCAGCGACACTTACACTCCCGCCTGTCATTTCGGCAATTAACTTCGGGAAGACGGGAATGATAATTCCCAAGCCGATAGCGTCCAGCAAAATTGTGGTAAAAATGAACGGTAATGCGGCTTTGCGATTGGTCATTGATAGTCCAATAAAATATGTTATGAAAAATATTTTCGTGCAAAATACGCTATCGGCAGCCCAATACAAACGATGAGAATGCACGCACCAATGGCGGCTTGTATCGGATTAAAGGGTGATTTAGGTGTGTTGGAAAGTGGAAGAACGACAAAACTCATGACAACCCACACAAAGACTGCATACAGAACACCGCTCACAGCAACGTTCTCGACGAGAATCGGCAGTTTCGCGGCGGCAAGGAAAAACAGAGTCGTCCAGATAAGCGCGATACAATAATGGAGCAGCAACCCCACAGCCCCGGATGTCATACCACTCGTAAAAGCATCTTGCCCCATTGCACCACTTGCCACAAACTGCAACAAACGCAAAGGGCTTGTGCCGCCGCGTAGCAAAAAGTGAATTATTGCCGCTGTAATATCCAGACTTCCCACTACCAGCCATGCCTGAAGAATAGCCGTGATAAGGCTTGTGGGTGTTTTGCCCAATGGTAGAAACTGTTGCTCCATGAGTTTTCTCTTGGTAATTGGTTATGAATGACAAAGGAGTTTATGCGCATCGAATCGGTACCCAGCTTTCGATAGAAGTGTTTTCAATTTATTGGACGCAACTGATAAACTGCTATAATGAATAGTCCTGTCGCAGCAATCGCAGCAGTAGTTCGGACATGATTCCAGACAACCCAAGCAGCAAGGTAGTCTTTCCAGACCTGTACAGATGAGGGGTTCGAGACATCTAAACCTGCCAGAGTATCATTGAGTGGAACATTGAACATAATCGTTACCCCGAATGTTCCAATAAGGTAGGTCGCACTTCCGGCAAGCAAAAAGAAGATTCCGGGCTGGCTCCAGTGTATAAAACAATAGAGTACATTGGCAACACAGGCAAGGGCAGAACCGAGAAATATCAACAAAAAAAGCGGGTTGACAATGGCTGTATTTATGGATTGCATTGTAGAAATACCGTTTTCAGGCGACATCCGGGCGAGAATTTTCATCATAAAATTTGAAAATACAAACAGCAATCCCGCAACCATACCGCTTCCGAGTGTGCTACAGAGTGTTAAAGGAAAAAGCAATTTTTCAACCATAGAAATAGCGAATTCAGTTAGTAAATTATTCTTGGAATGAGCCTCGGCTGGCAAGTGTACAAAAGTAATGAAAAAGAGCCGTAAAGCAAATCCCCCAAAAAATACTACTCAAATCTTTTGGATACTTTGAGGTCGTTGTAAAGCTGTCTATAATCTATTTTTCCTTCTCGCGCTTTCAGATGCTCCACGACTGCAATCGCTCTTTCAATGCGGCGTGTAGGGTTTTTCATGGATGACACAATGTATAGAAGTGTTCTTTGTTTGCCTTCCGGCAAGGTATGAAACAAGCGGTCGCCCTCCGCGTCTTGTCTCAGCAATTCTGCCAGTTCTTCGGGCATTTCTAAACCGTATTCGCTGTCGTCTTTACGCAACTGCACAATCACCTTGCTTCCGGCATCAATGTTGAGCTTTGTACGATAGTCTTTATTGACCATGATGACCGTTTTCCCTTTGCCACGAGGAATTAAGCCGCATTGATACTCCACGCTCATATTCTCGGCAATGAGCATTGCCACGACACGCTTTGTGCCTTCTGCAAGGAAATGCGAGGCTATCTCGTTTGGCACGACCACGTGTGTTTGGTAAATTTTGCTTTCTGAGGATTGAAGTGTAGCCTCGAAACCGAACGAGCCTTGTTGTAAAGAGCTTTGAGAGGATGTTTTCATCACACCTTTATGATTGAGATTCATTGACAATTGAGACTCATTTATGACTAAGATTCAAGGAGTGTTTGCAAACTCTTGAGAATATACGCCCAATTATTCGAGGAATCGTCTCGTTGCGCGGCTGTATCACATTCCTGTGTGATACTTAATGTGTGACACCCGCTCTTTGATTCAGATTCCTTGATTTCATAACTGACCGCCCTGTAATGCTCTGCTTTATCATCTTTGTCCGACATTGAACTCCAATAATTGTATTTCACAAAGTATTCAGGCGTTATTTCCAGAATAACACCTTTGTCCTTGTATGGCTTGCCATCCCACTCGCCCCGAAAGGTGATGGTTTTACCAAGTTGCCAGTCGCTGTCGGCTTCCGTACCGAAAAAATACTGCTTGATAATAGCTGGATTCGTAAGAGCATCCCAAATTATCGAACGGCTGGCGGCAAGGTCAATGTTTGCTTCTGCAATAAAATATGTGGATTGTGTAGAGTTCATAGTTGTTTTGAAAAATAAAAGGACACAAAAGAAAAAGGCTTACACTTCAATTTAAGACACCTTTTGTTTATTGAGAACGACAATCATAATTCCCGTAAGCAGTGAAAACAAACCGGAGCCGGTCGCCAAGCCAAAGTCATGGCTGATGATACCAATAATCAGGTCTTGAATATTCATCAGACAGTAAGCCGCAAGAGCAATTGTGAGCATCGGCACCGACTTTTTTATGACCGAGTACCCAATAATAAGCGCAATGGCTATTTGCCGTGCAGCCCACATATTCGACAAGAATCGGACTGTCGGCTCAGAAAAATTGGTTTTCTCGACAAATGTATCGGGCGAAATATAAAGTGAGAAACCGACAAATAAACCCAATATTGCAATTGCCATTGAACCAATAGATATCCAGATTGGAAATTTTTTATCCATATTGTTATGTTTTTGAGGTACAAAAAATGGTTCTGTGAAGCTCTTCACTCACATAAAAAGTAGATTTCCATGAAGTTCATCACACTCCAAACTGCCGTAAATGGTGGTCGAGGTGCTTGGATTGGAGGGTGTCCCACTCCTCGGAGGTAAGTTTCCCAAAAAACGGATGTGGTTCTTGAGTGATTGCGCCCGGACCGCTTTGCAGAAAGCGCTCAAGAAGCATGATGAGATTATACTTTTCCTCTTCAAACGAGTGTTTGTCCGAGATAAGGAACATTGGGTCGGTCGGCAAATTTTTCCCAAAACCGCCTTCGCCCAAAATTCTCTTTTTCGCAAATGCGCCCAAAAGTCTTCCGATGAGCCGCCGTTTTGTTGGAAGCTCTCCCAGTGCCGATTTGAGTGGTTGCTGGCAGTGAACAAGCATTTGCGCAACATTCATTTTGCCCCAGAGCGGCATGGAATCGGATGTGAGCGCACGAATGCGGTTGATAAATGTTTGGTTGTCTTCCGCCTGAAACAGGCTTGGAGTATGTGTGTGGGTACTATTCATATTGCTGTGTTAAAAAAAGTGGGGTATTTGATTGTCGAATATAAAATTGCAAAAACAGTGTACACCTCCTTCCCATAGTGCTATATTTTCACTTCTTTCCAAGCGCCTTTTTTGAAATAATACCATGCAATAATTGCCATGAGCGTTTCAGCTACCGGAACGGCAGCAAATGCGCCCGTCGCATTCCACTGTAAGCCCTTCGATAAAAAATAGGCAAAGGGAATCTGGAAGAACCAAAAGCCCAGAATATGAATCATGGTCGGTGTTTTAGTGTCGCCCGCCCCGTTCAGTGCTTGTATCATCACCATTTCGATACCATAGAAAATATATCCGGAGCCGATGATTTGAAGCGAAAGCGCCCCAAACTGCAACACAGCAGAATCTTGGGTAAATACTCCCACAATCGGAGTGGCTGCCACAACAAAAAGAACGGTAACGAAGCCCATGAACACGATATTATACTTTGTGGTCAGCATCACGCTTTCCTCTGCGCGTTGGATGTGTCCTGCGCCCAGATTCTGCCCCACGAGTGTTGCGGCGGCATTGCTCAATCCCCATGCCGGCATCATAAAAAACATGATATTCCGCACGGCAATTTGGTAGCCCGCCGAAGCAGCCGTGCCGCCTGTTTCTGCGACAAGTTTCACGAGAAAAACCCAACTGCCGCTTGCGATGATATTTTGAAATGCTGCCGGCATCGCAATCGTAATAATTGAACGCAGCGTCTCAACATCTATTCTGAACCGACGCAGATCGAATTTCAATATGCCCAGCCCCGCTTGCAAATGCCACACTTGATATGCCACGCCCGCGCTGCGCCCGACGACCGTAGCCATTGCTGCGCCAACAAGTCCGAAAAAGTGAATAAAGATGGGGCAAAGAATAATGTTGATAATGCTGGCAATCCACAAGCTACGCATTGCCATTGCTGCATCGCCGGCACCGCGAAATATGCCGTTGATGACAAAAATCAGTACCACCACCACCGAAGCGCCAAACATCGTGCGTGTGAAGGGAGCGCCCTCGGCAACAACCGCCGGAGCAGCGCCCATGAGCGCTAAAATCTCACCCGCAAAGACTACCCCGATAACGCTAAACACTGCCGCAACAAGAACGGAGAGCGCCACTGCCTGTGTTCCCGCGTGTGCGGCTGCTTCAGGATTTTTCTCACCAACTCTGCGCGCAACAATAGCCGTTGCGGCGATGCTGATTCCCATTGCGAGCGAATAGACTAGAAACATCACCGATTCAGTCATTCCAACAGTTGCAATAGCGTTTGCACCTAACTTGCCGACGAAAAACATGTCCACAACCGCAAAGACGCTTTCCAAGCAGAGTTCCAGCATCATGGGTATTGCCAGCAAAAAAACGGCTTTCCGTATGCTTCCTTGTGTGTAGTCTTGTTCCTCGCCTTTGAGCGATTGCTTGATAATCTCCCACGTGCTTGATGCTGTGTGCCTTGCCATAATGTTGCTTTCTATTTGGTGTAGATAATTGACGTCGCTTTGGAGGCGACTTCTCAATTCAAATAATAGCAAATATACTGTACACTCCTGACAAAGGTCTGTCAGGAGTATTGATGGAAAGAAATTTTCTGAGAGATAAACATGCTGTTTGAGCTGTTTTCTATATTTTTTGCCGACCATCTCCCGCAAGTCCTACCAATACTGGGGAATGATAAATTATCCGGTGAAAAATCAACAAAAACTGTTTCCCAGTCCCTCGAATCTCAGATGTTGTCTGCTTTGTAGGCGTTGCGGGGTCGAAATACCACCTTTGGCGATGACACAATGAGCAGTTACGGCATCCGCAAAATGTAGAATTGCTCTTTGGATGGTAAAAATAGTCTTTCACAATGCAGATGAGTTCTTCTGTGGAGGTCTCAAAAAAAAGAACGCTCCCTAGAAAATATTTCCAGTGAAGCGTTCTTTTTGTCGCAAATTGCGTAGCAAAAATAAAATATTTTTGCCTAAAATGTCTTGTTGTCGCGGTTTTGTTCTCTCTAGCTGGATTACCGTGAGTAGTACTCAACGACAAGCGGCATTTCGCAGATAATCGGTACTTCTTCGCGCGGCGGAACATAGAGCATTTTCACGCTCAAGTTCGATTTTGATACCTCTAAGTATGCCGGAGGAGCGGAAGTGCGGATAGCTTCTTGGAAGCAGACGAGTTTGCGGCTTTTTTCGCGGACGGTAATCACATCATTAACTTTGACACGATAGGAAGGAATGTTCACGCGCTTGCCATTAACCAATATGTGTCCGTGCGTGACGTACTGGCGCGAAGCATATACTGATCGAGCCAGACCTGCACGAAACACAACAGCATCCAAGCGAGACTCAAGCAGTTGCACGAGAATTTCACCGGTATTGCCCAGCGAGCGTTGTGCCTGGTCAACGTAACGGCGCAGTTGGCGCTCATGGACGTTGTACTGAAGGCGGAGACGCTGTTTTTCAAAAAGCTGCTTGCCGTAGTCAGAGACTTTGGCACGGCGCTTATTTCCACCGTGTTGTCCGGGCGGATTCGGTTTGCGCTCCATGTACTTGCCGGATTTAGCGGTCAGTGCTATACCCAGCTTGCGCGAAAGGCGGATTTTTGGTCCTGTATAATTGGACATGATTGAATAGGAAAAAAGAAAGTGGAGATTCGTTGATAGTGCGACGTTCTTTACACATTGCCGGAAAAAGCAATTTTTTTGGCTTCGCGCGTTTCTCCAAAAATCGCAAGTCTTTGTCCGAATTGTACATCAAACAAGAATGAAACCATTAGAAGCAGCCGCTCAACGTTGAATTAACAAGACCGCTAAAATGGGAAAATTTTATGACATAGCAAGCGTATTTTTATCGCCGACCTAAAACGGTGCGGCTTTGTACGCTTGATAGGTCTATCGCTGTCCTGCTATTTTGGCGCAACGTTTTTTGGCGGAAAATTCGTAACTTAGCGCCATCCGCTTGCCTTCGCAGTTCACTATCCGGCACGGCGCATTGCTTATCGTTATTTTCTGACCGTTATTTTTCTGGAGACCTCTTGAAATCAACATTCTTTTCCGTTTTTATCGCGCTTCTTACTATGCCTTTGGCGGCATTAGCGCAAAAAGCGCCAGCCGCTTCGACCGAAAAACCACTTGCACGAGTTTTACAGCAACCCATTGTCGCCTCACAACTCGAACCCGACGACAAAACGAAGCAACAAGCAAAACAAGCACTCAAGGGCAAATACAACGAATGGCTTACGCAAATACGCTATGTCAAAATGGCGGCACTTATTTGGGAACCGCTTCAGCAGCAATTTCTTAAAGAAAAAAACATCACCGTTGCACCGAATGAAGTAACCACATTCTTCGATTATGCCAAAAAAGCACGTGAAATGCAGAAAACGCAATTTCAGCAGAACCTTCAACAGCTCAACGCTCAGATGCAAAGTGGTCAGTTGACCGCCCAGCAAAAGCAGCAGGGCGAAGCACTCAAAAAACAATTTCAAGACGCGCTCACCCAGCTTTCCAAACCACTCCCCGACCCTTCGCAGCAGGAAAAAGATTTTGCTCAGCGCACGGTACAGGTCTGGAAATTCGACCAGTCGCTTTACAAGCAATTTGGCGGAACAGTCGTGATGAAGCAGGCAAATCCTTTTGAGCCAATTGGCGCATACAAGAAGTTTCTCGAAGACAAAGAAAAAGGGAAGTCCTTTGAAATTCTTGATGCAACCTACAAAAAGAACTTTTGGAAAATGTTCGATGTACCAAAAGAAGCCGTAGTTGTGCCGGCTAACAAAGTTGATTACAGCAAGCCATGGTGGATACTCATGGTCGAGCAAGCGCAACAGATGAAGAAATAAAATTTTCCACTACACAGAGCCGTTTCCTCCTCAAAGCGCACAGCAGCAGTGCGCTTTGGGCATAAAAAAGACCGCTACTGAATTTTCTTTCCTGAATTTTTTTGCCATGATTCAGCCGATAGACCCTGAGTATATGCGCAATGCACCGCCGGAGCAAACTTTTCGCGATGCAACCGTCGGGCAGGCGCCGGAGCGTGATGACCGCACTACGCGACGCATGAATACTAAAGTGAAGATCATCTTTTTGTTGTTTCTGCTCGCTTTTGTGCTTGTGCTGGCGAAGTTGTTTATGATTCAGGTGATTCGGAGTGATTACTATCAGGACATTGCGCGGAAGCAATATGAATCCAAAATTGAATTGGCAGCCGAGCGTGGGAAGGTTTATGACCGTAAGCGGCGACTTATTGCCACAACCGTTGAAAAAACATCGCTCGCTGTTGACCCCAAGATGCTTGACGATACCCTCCGTGTTTTTCGTGCTATTGCCGCCGTGACGGGCAAGTCGGTGGAAAGCTACATTGCAAAAATTCGCAATACGTCCTCGCGTTTTGTTTGGCTTGAGCGGGCAATTGACTCCCCCTCAAGCGTCATGAACGCTACATTAGACACCCTCGAAGCATCGGGGCTTATTAAAATACGCGAGCCGCGACGGAGCTTTGCCTACGGCTCTCTTGCCGCACAAATACTAGGTTTTACGAACTCCGATAGTCAGGGTGCAAGCGGGCTTGAGTTGGGCTGGGATTCCGTACTTTCGGGCAAAAATGGCTATATGTTTCTTCAGCGCGACGGACGCGGAAAAAAACGCCCCGTCCCTGACGCGCCGATGCTTGCGCCTCAGCCCGGATACTCACTTGTGCTGACGCTTGATATGGATATGCAAACCATTGTCGAAAATGAACTCAAGCAGGGCGTCGAAAGCGTTGAGGCTGTCTCCGGCTCAGTCATTGCGCTCAATCCCACAACAGGCGAAATTCTTGCTATGGCAAGCTATCCTACCTTCAACCCCAATAATCTCCTCAGCGCCACGCCTGAACTTACGCGAAATGCGTGCTTTACCGACACCTACGAACCCGGTTCTACGTTCAAACTAATAACTGCTGCCGCGCTTTTAGAAGAGGGAAAAATTACGCCGAACGAAATGGTAACGGGCGCGGAGACTATCACCGGACGTGACGGTGTGGTGGTGGTACGCGATGAGCATCCCGTCGGAACGGTAACATTTGCGCGGGCGCTGGAAAAATCGAGTAACGTTGTGATGTCCACGCTTGCGCAACGAATTCCTACTCCCAAGTTTTACAAATATACGCGCGATTTTGGTTTTGGTATTTTCACGGGAATTGACGTGCCGGGCGAAGTGCGCGGTACCGTGAAGAAGCCGCATGAATTTGATTATACGACAAAGATCTACATGGCGCACGGCTACGAGCTTTCTTCGACCGTTCTGCAACTTGCCAATGCCTACGCAACCATTGCTAACGGCGGCGTGATGATGAAGCCCTTTCTGGTGCAGCGCATTATCAATGCTCAAGGTGAGGACGTGCAAGTATTTGAGCCACAACGCGTTCGCCGCGTGGTGTCGGAGGCAACAGCAACGACTATGACAGAACTGCTGTGCGGTGTGGTGGAACGCGGAACAGGTATGCCTGCACGAATACCGGGCTTGGCAATTGCCGGAAAGACCGGAACTTCGCAGCAAATCACGGAAGGCAAGTATTCTAAGCGGGATTACAACGGTTCATTTGTGGGGTATTTTCCTGCAAATAAGCCGGAAGTAGTTATCGTGGTGCGTATGGACAAACCACGCAAGGGGTACTACGGAGGCGATGTGGCAGCACCTATTTTTCAGCGTATTGCACAAAAATTTGTTTCGTCGGGGCTAGTTTCTGTAAGCGGTGCCAACGCCTCTGCTCATTCGAGCGATACCGCTACAAGCAACCCCAAGGAAACTAATACGGTCGAAGTGCCTGACTTGCGTGGGCTGATGTGGGCGGATGCTCTGGATATTGCACAAAATCTTGGACTGAAATTGAAACCCATTTCCCCGAATCCCAAAACGGGTGCAATCATCATCAGTAGCCAGAAAATCAAGCCCGGAGCGGAAGTTAAATCGGGTACAGAAATTCCTGTCGGTACATTACAGCCGGACTTTGTTGCCGAAAAAATCACCGCCGCAACGATACCTGACGTGCGTGGGATGAGCATCCGGCGAGCATTGACGCTACTTCACGCTGCCGGTATCAAGACCAAAGTCGTTGGGCAGGGCGGAGTCGTGGTGCGGCAGGAATTCCGCAATGGGAAAGAGCCGCTCTGCGTTTTAGATTGTGTGCGAGAGTGACGCGCTGCCTCAATCTTGCCAACAAAGCACAAGTTGAAAAAGCCACACGCTAAAACGGCTGTGGGGGTGGGTTCTTAAAGTCAACCCTGATGTCGGCACGATGGTCTTTGCCGGCTGTGATGGCTATAGGCGTTGGCTGTGCTTGATTGCCACTGGTGCTGTAAACTCCGATGACGCGCCAGCCCTGAGTGGTCAGCAATCGTGTTGTATCGGTCAGCATGGCAACGCATAAATACTTGATGCTTGTCGGGATAGAATCGCCAAAGACGAGAGAATATCGTGCAGAATCAGAAAAAAGCTCAAGAGTGCTGTCCAGTTGTAACGCTGCGGGTGTGAAAAAAGCACGACCTTGTAGCAAATCGCCAATAAGGTCTTGCGGTGGAAATTGCTTAAAACCTACCACGCGGACTGTCCAGACGCTATCGCGGCGGGGCCAACTTGCTTTCCCGCCCACGTAGCGGACAGTGCCGGATATGCTTGTAAGAGGTGGGATTTCAGGCGGACGCAAACCTCCGTCACAGCTAATGGCGATGACCAGCGTTATCGCCAATGCTACTATCAGCTGTCCGTATCGGTGGAGTATGATGTGGATATGTCGCATGAGAAAATTCCTCAGAGAATTTGTATTTTCGTATGTATTTTGTGGGTTCATATACACCTCCAAATTACGCATCCTTACGCATTTCTCAAATTGTCATTTGTTGTGTTCGCTATGGTTAAAGCCTTTTATATCCTTATCGCGGGGAATCTCTCTGCCGCAGCTGTCTTTTTTACAACAGGAATTCTTTCTCAGAACGCCCTCCTGAACTTATGCGGCTGGATTTTTGTGGGGGCATCGCTCATTCTATTGATATTTATAACCGTGATGCGTCGCCGCTTTCCCCAGCTTCAGGAGAAAAATAAGTAACAACCGTATAGTGGAAAAATATCCCGTTTATCACGTTTTTTGAATATGCCACCCCCAACCAAACTAAGTTCTATGAAACGTCACCTCCTCTTCTTCGCAACCCTTCTCTCGCTTGCTTCTACAACGCTTGTGAGCCAAATCACCAAATCACCTGCGCCCGCTGCAAATGAGGCAAAAGGCAAACAGCCTATTACGCATGAAACCATGTGGTTGATGAAGCGCGTTGGTGCGCCTGCGGTAAGTCCTGACGGGAAATGGGTGGTCTTTTCGGTAACAGAACCCAGCTACGACGAAAAAGAGCAAAGCACGGACATTTGGCTGGTTCCCTCAGACGGGAGTAAGAAACCGCGACGCATCACAGCAACAAAGGGCGGCGAAAGCGGCATGGCATGGAGCCCTGACGGCACAAAAATTGTTTTTGCTGCCAAGCGTGAGGGTGATGAAACGAGTCAGCTGTATCTGCTTGATATTGCAGGTGGCGGCGAGGCGCAGCGCTTGACAACACTCTCTACGGGCGCATCAAGCCCCGAATGGCGTGCCGATGGAAAAGCATTGCTCTTTCAAAGCACCGTGTATCCGGGTGCTCCGGACGACGAGGCAAATAAAAAAATTGCTGCCGAGCGCAAAGCCCGCAAATACAAAGCCCGTGTGTACGAATCCTTCCCGATTCGCCAATGGGATCATTGGTTGGACGATATGCAGGCGCACGTATTTGTGCTGCCTCTAGACGACGCACTCATGAGCAAGCCTGCGCAGCCAAAAGACCTTCTGGCAAATACAGTACTTGTTAAGCAAGCAGGTTTTGCAGGCGTTCCGGGCAATAGTGGTTATGACGTACAGCCCACGTGGTCGCCGGACGGGAAGACGATTGTTTTTACTGCCACAACTGAGCGCAACACGACTGCTTTTGCAGAGGCATCATATCACCTCTGGAGCGTTCCGGCGACAGGCGGCGAACCCAAACAAATTACGAAAGGGAAAGACAGCTATGGAGGTGCAAAATTTGCCCCCAATGGACGGCTTTACTGCTCGTTCAATCCGAATAATGATAAAGTCTATAACCTCACGCGCATTGCGCTCATCAACCCCGAAAATGGTGAGCGCACTATGATTACATCAGGCTTTGACCGCTCTGTAGAAAGTTTTGAGTTTTCGCCCGACGGCGGTACGATTTATTTTAGTGCCGAAGATGCAGGTTTAGTGCGGCTCTACGGCATGAGTAGCACGGGTGAGAAAATTCAACCTGTGTTGGAGCAAACCGCAGGCTGTTTCAATGGTTTTAGTATTGGTGGTGAGAAAACGACGGTGCTCATAGCGCAATACGAAACTGCCGTTTCGCCGAATGAACTGGTGCGCGTGGATGTATCTGCAAAGCGCATGAATACGCTTACTGACTTCAATGCAGAGGCGCTGAAGAGCATTGATTGGCAGCCTTTGCGCCATTTTACCTTTACGAGTAACGGCGGTAAGGCGATTCACAATATGCTTGCGCTGCCGCCTGCTTTCGACGAAAAGAAAAAATATCCGCTTTTTGTGCTCATGCACGGCGGTCCTTCGATTATGTATCGGGATGCGTTTGGTTTGCGTTGGAATTATCATTTGCTCGCGCAGCAAGGATATGTGGTGCTTCTCACAAATTATACCGGTTCGACGGGCTTTGGCGAGAAGTTTGCGCAAGAGATTCAAGGCGACCCCTTTGTAACGCCCGGGAACGAAATCAATCAAGCAGCCGACGAAGCTATAAAGCGCTTTTCATTCATTGACGCATCACGGCAGGTGGCTGGCGGCGCAAGCTACGGCGGTCACTTAGCGAATTGGATGCAGGCTACGACCACTCGCTACAAATGTCTTATCTCTCATGCGGGACTCATCAATGTGGAATCGCAGTGGGGAACAAGCGATGCTATTTATCATCGCGAAGTCAATGCCGGAGGTCCGGTCTGGGAGCAGGGCAAAGTCTGGCGTGAGCAAAATCCGATTCGCTTCGCTAAAAACTTCAAAACGCCTATTTTGCTGACGGTCGGTGAGAATGACTTCCGAGTACCAATCAACCAGACACTTGAGAACTGGAGCGTCTTGCAGCGTCTTCAGATTCCGAGCAAACTGATTGTTTTTCCCGATGCAAATCACTGGATTTTGAAACCCGAAGACAGCCGTTATTTCTACCAAGAAGTACAGGCATGGCTGAAGAAGTATCTTGGTAATTAACCCGTAAAATATCAACAATATTTCGCAGATACGATTATGCCGTTACGACCTCCTTTCGTGATGATGTTTGTCATTGTGGCAAGCGCATGGATGCTTGCTTGCCAGCAAGCGAACAATACCAACGCTCAAACAACCACAATGACTGCGGGAACCACTTCTGGGCAGTCTGTTTGGCTTGGACTAGTGGGCGACACTGCTGACGTACAAGGCACGACGCAGTCCGCAACGGTACTCATGGGTGGTAGCACCGACGTGGACGAGGCTATGCGCTGGATGCTCTCGCGGGCAGGTGGCGGCGACGTGGTAATTATTCGCGCAAGTGGTGGCAACGGCTATAACGATTATCTTTTCACGCTTGGCGCGAAAGTTAATTCCGTCGAAACGTTGCTGATCAATTCGCGTGAGCTTGCTAATAACCCCGCAATAGAGCGCCGCGTGCGGAATGCCGAAATGCTTTTCATTGCCGGTGGTGATCAGGCGAATTACGTGAATTATTGGCGCAATACGAGATTGCATGAGGCTTTGAACTATCTGGCGAATGTCAAGAAAATACCAATAGGCGGCACAAGTGCGGGGTGTGCAGTTCTGGGGCGTTTGTATTTCAGTGCGCTGCAAGGTACGGTTCGCTCCGAAGAGGCATTGGCAAATCCCTTTGATGCTCGTGTTACACTTGGGCGAAACGACTTTTTAATGATGCCGTATCTGGCGAACACGATTACCGATACCCATTATGACAATCCAGAGCGCTTGGGGCGGCACGTGGCGTTTATGGCGCGTATTGTCAAGGACACGGCTCTTGGTGCGCCCGTGCAGGGAATCGGCGTGGAGGAGCGCACAGCAGTAGCCATTAATGCTGAGGGCAAAGCAACTGTTTTCGGAAGCGGGAGAGCGTTTTTCCTCTGGCAAAATGGCGCTCAAACGATGCCCGAAGTGATACAAGCAGGAATGCCGCTCACGTGGAACAATAACGGTCAGGCAGTGCGCTCTTACGTTGTTTCCGGTTCCTCGCAAGGCAACGGCACGTTTGACCTCACAAATTGGTCTCTTCCGCAGAGTGGCGGCACGACTGGCTTTGTTTCTGCTGTGAACGGAGCACTCAAGGGGCAATAATTACTTTCGCTGAAAATTTAATCCTCGCTCGTATAGTTGTCATACTTACTTTGGAGAATATCGTCATGGAAATTATATATGCTCTCGTGGCTCTTGCTGTACCTGTGTTGTTATCGGGTTTTCGGGTGGCAAAGGAGTACAAACGCAATGTCGTTTTTCGTCTGGGACGGTATCATTCCACTCGCGGACCGGGCGTTTACTACGTGATACCACTGCTGGAATCCTCCAGTGGGCTGGATATTCGCACAAAGACGGTTTCTATTGAGCAGCAAGAAACCATTACCAAAGATAGTGTAACTGTAAAGGTGAATGCCGTCCTGTGGTATCGTATCGCTGACCCTGAAAATGCGATTGTGCGTGTGGCGGATTATCAGCAGGCGGTCTATCAAATTGCCCAGACTTCGCTTCGGAATATCATCGGGCAGCACGATTTGGATGAAGTTCTGAAGGAGCGCGATAAAATCAACGATATGCTGGAAGGCATTGTGGACCAAGCAACTGCGCCGTGGGGTGTAAAAATTGAGATGGTCGAAATGCGCGATGTAGAAATCCCTGTGGCGATGCAACGCGCTATGGCGCGTGAGGCAGAAGCAATGCGCGAGAAACGAGCGCGGATTATCAAGGCGGAAGCAGAACTGGAGGCTTCGCAGAAACTTACCGAAGCAGCGCGGCAAATTGCCCAAAACCCCGCGTCGCTTGAACTGCGGAGAATGCAGATGCTATCAGAAATCGGCGCGGAGAACAACACGACAACGATCGTGATGATGCCGTCGGAGTTTATTCACCTTGCCAAAAGTGTGTCCGATAGCCTTGCACCGAAAACAGACCAAACCGACAAGAGCGCATAAATGCTTGCTTTCTGCCGATGCTTGCTGTGAGGTAAGAGATTGTCTGCAAAAAAAGCGGATGAATTGTGTAAATTTGGCGCTCTACAAGAAAGAAATTCAGCGATTGAGAGTTCAAGACCAAGACGGAGTATTCAACGCTCAACGCTATTCAGCTGTCAACAACTAACGAATCACAACATTTTCACGAGACCAGATATGGCTTGGTTTTTTCGACCCAAAACATCGCTTGCCGAACGTTCGCAAGTAACAACAAATATGCCCGACGGCTTATGGACAAAATGCGATCAGTGTGCTGAAATTATTTACAAAAAACAGCTTGAAGAGGCGCTCTACACCTGCCCTAAATGCAGTAACCACTTTCGCATTTCTACACATGAATACATTGAGGTTATTTTTGATGAAGGTAGCTTTGTGGAAACGCATAGAAATGTGCGCTCGGCTGACCCACTGGAATTTGTTGATACCAAGCCCTACACCAAGCGCTTGCAAGAAGCATATGCAAAGACAGATGCCGCCGACGCTCTCACCACGGGCTATGGCACTATTGAGCAGCGTAAAATCTCGTTTGCCAGCATGAACTTTAACTTTGTTGGTGGTAGCATGGGGTCGGTCGTTGGGGAAAAATTTGCCCGTGCAGCAAACCTTTCGCTGGCAGAACGAATCCCAATGGTATCTATCTCGGCTTCCGGCGGTGCACGGATGCAAGAAGCAGCACTCTCGCTGATGCAGATGGCGAAAACGAGCGCAAAACTGGCGCAGCTCTCGGAAGCTGGTATTCCGTATATTTCTATCATCACCGACCCCACAACCGGCGGTGTGAGCGCTTCATTTGCCATGCTTGGTGATTTGAATATAGCCGAACCCGGCGCACTTATTGGCTTTGCCGGACCGCGCGTGATAGAGCAGACCATTCGCAAAAAATTGCCCGAAGGCTTCCAAAGCTCAGAGTTTGTCCTTGAGCACGGCTTTTTGGACATGATTGTTCATCGCAAAGAACTCCGCAAAACGTTATCACAAGTGCTTGGTCTCTTGTGTGACTAATGTGATGTTGTATTTTCATTTTGATCATACTATGAATCTCTATCGTTGTCGTTTGAATCTTTATTTGATACTGCTTGTTGCTGCAATACTGCTTACCGGCAATCTTTCCGCCTCAAGTCATGCACCAGATTCGATTTCTGCGCAGACGAAGACAAAAAAAACGCAAAAAGTCGGCAATACCTCACGGAAATCTGGAAAAGATTCCGTTCAATACGAAGCCTATCGCGGAATGTGGTATGGTCTGTATTTCCCGCTTGGCTGGTTTGTACGACCGTCGCTCAGAGGAAATAAGGGTGAGGACGATAGTGTGTTTTTTACCGCACCGGACAGCACGGCTGAATTTTATGTCTATTGCCCGCGTTATAGTGGCAAACCTACGGATATTGAATTGAACCGCGAGACCGAAGAGCAGCTGAGCCAAACGATTGAAGAAAAAGACGGTGTGCGTATCCGCACCGTTCGCATCAAAGCCAAAGATGGTTCTTATATACGAATCTTTGAAGATACGATTGCTTTTATGGCGGGACGACGTTTGGTGTATGGTTTTAAGTTTCGTGATGCGTCTATTGGCAAAAAATACGATTCAGTGTATGTCTATTTCAAATCATCATTCCGTAAGTTTGTGGATTGATGGCACCTTCTACGGGTTGAATACCGCTTATCATAGCATTATTACCACATAATCACTACAATTATTCCTTCCTTACGTTACCGCTATGAGTCTTGTTCGATGGATTCTTGCCGCGCTCACTCTGGGGATGACGTTGAGCGCCGCTTCTGCTCAAGGTCCCAGTTCCCTCCTGCAATCCGGTCCAATGCTTGGTTATGCACAAATGCGTGAAGTTGCTCTTTGGGCGCAGACAAAGCAATCTGCTCGTGTGAAATTTGTCTATTACGAAACTACTAACGCTTCTGTTCGCTATGAAACGGACGAAGTGGTAACAATGAAAAACGCTGCTTACACCGCACATCTTATTGCTACCGAATTGGAGCCGGGGCGCAAATATACCTACGAGCTCTATATCAATGGTAAAAAAGTTCCTCGTCCCTATCCTCTGGAATTCCAAACACTCAAGCTCTGGCAGTGGCGCGGCGACCCACCTACCTTCAAGATTGCTTTGGGGAGCTGCACATATGTCAATCAGCCTCCGTATGAACGCCCTGACCGCCTGTACGGTAGCGATTATGAGATTTTTAAGGCTGTGCACGACCAGCGCCCCGACGCAATGCTCTGGCTTGGTGATAATGTCTATACTCGCGAGGTAGATTGGAGTTCGCGCTCCGGGGTTTTGAAGCGGTACACCCACACACGTTCCTTGCCCGAAATGCAGCCGTTGCTTGCCTCTACGCACAACTATGCGATTTTTGATGACCACGATTACGGTCCCAATGATGCCGACCGTTCGTTCTGGGGTAAAGATTTTACCTTGGAGGCGTTTAAGCTGTTTTGGGCAAACCCAAGTTATGGTGTGATGGGTAAAGCAAGCTGTGTAACCCAATTCGAGTGGGGCGACGCAGAATTTTTCTTTCTGGACAACCGCACATTTCGTTCGCCAAACAACCGAAAAACGGGCACACGTGAGATGTTGAGCGAATGGCAAGTGCAATGGCTTATTGATGCACTTGTGACCAGCCGAGCAACGTTCAAGATTGTGGCTGTCGGCGGTCAAGTCTTGAATCCGCTTTCCATCTATGAAAATTATTCAACGTATCCGGAAGAGCGGCAGAAAGTCTTGGATTTGATTGAGAAGGAAGGCATCAAGGGCGTGATTTTTGTAACAGGAGACCGCCACCACACAGAACTGAGTAAATTGGAGCGAAAAGGTACATATCCACTATACGATTTTACTATTTCCTCCCTTACCGCAGGCACGAATCCTGGTGCTGTGAACGAAGCAAATCCGTTGCGCGTCCCGGGTACATTCACCGCTGAACATAATTTTGCCGTATTTGAGTTTAGTGGCGCACTCAAAGACCGTACGCTCAAATGCAGTGTCTATAACCCAACGGGGAAAGAAATTTGGACATATAGCATTAACAGTAAAGACCTCCGATAACACTGTATCGGGGGTAGAAACAGCGTGTAAACTTTCGTTAAAGAATAGCATCGCCTTTAGGGAGCAGCACCACAAATGTTGCTCCCTTGCCGTATTCGCTCTCTACCCATACTTTGCCGCTCATTCCCTCGACCATCTTTTTCACAATGGACAGCCCTAATCCCGTTGAATGTTCGCCGCCGGTGGGCTTTGCAGAAAGTCGTGTGAACTTGCCGAAGAGCTTTTCTTTATCTTCTTCTGTCAGTCCGGGACCTTCGTCCTGAATTTCGATACGAACATACTCTTGCGAAGGCGCAAGCAAGCTGCCGCGCGGCGTAGAATCATTGAGAAGCGCTTCATAATCGTCCAAGACACGTACCCATACATTATTGCCGTAGGGCGAGTATTTGACGGCATTGGAAAGAAGATTGTCCAATATTTGCAGCGTGGCATTTTTGTCGGCGTAAGCGACCAGCGTATAACGCTCTAAGCCTTCTGTGTTCTGGTTTTGCTCAAAATGGAGTGTAATTTCTTTCGCCTGAGCACGACCTTTGTAATTATTAACCACGTTTTCCGCAAGTGAGGCAATTTCAAACACGGAGAAGTTGAAGCGTAACGTTCCTTGCTCTATCGCGCTCACGTCCAAGAGAGTCGTGATAAGTTCAAACATCCGCTCGGAAACGGTGTAAATGTCACCCGAAAATTCGACAATTTCGGATTTGGTTAATGTCTCCGCGTCATCCCGAAGCAGTTTTGAAAGCATACGTATATTCGAGACGGGATTCTTAAGGTCATGCGCGACGATGCCCAGAATCTCATTTTTTTCCCGATTGAGCTCGGCAAGCTCATAATTGCGCTGATGAACAGATTCAATAGATGTTTGTAATTCTGTATTGGTCAGCTCAATTTCAGTTGCTTGCTTCTCCAAAATGGACTGCTGGCGCAAGATTTCGTCGTTGGTGCGCTTGAGTTCGTCTTCCGATCGTTTTTTCAGACGATAGCGATTCGCAATAAGAAGTGCCAGTACGACCAACAGCCCAACGCCTGCCAAAAGGGAGTTCCGCAAGAGCGACAAACGTTTAATTTGAGCTTCCTGCTTAGAGGATTCCAACTGCATTTGGAGGTTCATCGTGTTATTCTGCATTTCGGCAGATAGCAAGGAATCGCGCAAGGCAGAATAATGCTTGTAGTAGTAGAGTGCGCTGTCATAGCGCTTGGCACTGTCGTAAATTTCTGACAGCACGATATAGGAAGTTTTCAGTTCTTCGCGGAAACCAAACTGCCGAGCAACGGATTCGGCACGAAGTGCATACTGCAAGGCAGAATCGGCGCGTCCTAACCGACCATAACTTAATCCCAGCGTATGCAAGGCACTCACCATAGAGCGGCGATCTTGCGATTGCTGCGTAGCATCAAGAGCGAGCAGTGCGTACACTCTTGCATTTGAGTACGCCCGTTGCTGAACGTAATATTCGCTAATGTTCAGCCACGCCCACGCAATGTTCGGGCTGCCCACTTCTTTGAATAATTTTTCGGTATAAAGAAGCGTGTCCAGTACGTTATCAAATTTTTTCTGGCGAATATACGAGACCGCAATATTGTTCAGCACGGTCGCAATGCGCTCTTTGTTTTGCATAGAGCGGTGAATTTCAAGCGCACGGCGGTAGCTTGTGAGTGCTTTTTCATATTTTTCCTGAGCGCGGTAGATGTCGCCGATAAGGTTCGATGAACTCGCAATACCCGGCAGGTGCTCCGCCTGCTCGAAAGCTGCCAGCGCCTGAAGTTGATAGTCCAACGCCAGATCGTATTTACCCTGATTCTCATAGACTTGTCCAATGCTGCGTAGTGCGAAGCCGATGCCGAGCTTGTCGTCCAGTTTTTCCGCCAGCATTTGTGCCTGCCGTGCGTACATGAACGAGGAATCAAGCGCTATGTAGCGATATTCACGCGAAAGATTGTTCAGAATCTGTACACGTTCTTTGTCGGTGGCGATATTCAACACAGATTTGAGGCTGTCTATACGCGGCATACCGAGGGCAGATGCGACACTGGCAATAATCAGTATCCAAGAGCAAGCAATCACCCGTGCAGAAGAAGAAATCCTCAGCGGGCGCATTTCAGCAAAGGCTCGAAAAAAGAGATTGTGATTGCTCATAGACACAGGTAATAATCGCGTAGTACAGACTTGCAGAAAACTGGGCAGTAGTTTGACATTTTGTGTTGAATCATCGCACGAGCGATATAGAGCTTCTGGGACGACTATCGGCAAATGCTATCGTACTTCAGCGCCCGCTGCAATGCCTGGTTTTTCGGGCGTGACGAGCGAGAGCGAGCCATCGGGCATATTGGCAGCAAGCAACATCCCTTGCGACTCCAAACCCATTAGTTTCGCGGGCTTCAGATTAGCAACGACGGTAACAATTTTGCCGACCATTTCCTCCGGCGTGTAGTATTTGCCGATGCCCGCAAGGATTTGACGCTTTTCCGAACCAAGGTCAACTTGTAGTTTGAGCAACTTATCCGACTTCGGAACGCGCTCGGCTTCGAGGATTCTACCCGTGCGAAGCTGCACGTTTTTAAAATCATCTATCGAAATCAGGTTGTTTGCGGTTACTGCCGGAGTGGGTGCTGCGGAAGCGGTTGCTGGCAAGGCGGTATTCGTTGCAGAGTGTAACGGTTCGGTCGTGGAGGTAGAAATAGTCATTGGAAGAGAAGGTTGTGATGACGCATTTGCGGGCACGGCACCGAGTTTTGCTACTTGCCGAGCAACGACGTCATCCTCAATTTTGCTGAATAAAATTTTGGGTTCTTGCAGCACGGCATTTTCGCCGACAAGTGGCAGCACAAGCGACTGCCAGCTTTTTTCGCTTGTCTGGGCGCTCACGAGTGCCAGAAGCGATGCTGAAGAATTGGGGAGAATTGGCTCAAATGCAATGCCGAGCGAGCGGATGAGTTGTGCGCAGACGTAGAGTGTCTTTGCGGCTTCTGCGGGATTGTCTTTTATCGTTTTCCAGGGTGCAGCGTCGTTGAAATATTTGTTCGCGGCGCGGGCAATGTTCATAGTCTCGCTCACCGCATCGCGGAAACGGAAGGTGCGGTACCCGGTCTCAATCTTTCGTGTGCCGAGTGCAAGTGCTGCAATCATGCGTACATCGTCCGTCGAGAAATAGTGCAGATATTTGGCATGGAGCGCTTCGACGGCAGCGTCGGCGGTTTCGGCATTATAAGCGATGATGTCGCCCGTGAGTAGTTTCCATGCTTCGGGCAGTTTTGCAAGGTTTGCAGGGAGCACCGGAACACGTCCTGCAAAATTTTTCTGCATAAACTGCGCTACGCGGTTGACGAAGTTACCAAGAATGGCAGCAAGTTCATTATTGACGCGGGCTTGGAAGTCGCGCCAAGTGAAGTCTGCATCTTTATTTTCGGGCATATTCATTGCCAGTGTGTAGCGAAGCGCGTCCACGTGCTGCGGCTCGGGAAATTCCACAAAATACTCCCGTAAATCAATTGCCCAATTCCTCGACTTGGAGAACTTTTCGCCTTCCAGATTCAAAAACTCGTTCGCAGGAACATTCGTCGGAAGCACGTAATTACCGCGTGCTTGAAGCATTGCCGGAAACATAATGGTATGAAACACGATGTTGTCCTTGCCCAAAAAAGCAATATAGCGCATTTCAGCTTCGGTTTGTGTCTTGCCGTCGGGCAGAATCCACCAGTCTTTCCATTCGTCCGGTTTCCCTTTCAAAGCCGCCCATTCTTTCGTTGCCGAAATATAGCCCAAGACCGCATCGAACCAGACGTAAATAACCTTGCCTTTTGCTTCGGCAAGGGGTACAGGAACGCCCCACGTCAAGTCGCGCGTGATGGCACGGTCGCTCAGTCCTTGCTTCAGCCATGAGCGCGTTTGCTGCACGACGTTATCTTTCCATGCAGCACTATTGCTTGCGATGTACTCTTCTAGCATCGTTTGAAAATCGCCTAGTTTGAAGTACCAATGCGTCGTGTTTTTTACGACCGGTGTTTTGCCCGAAACGAGGCTGCGCGGGCTTTTGAGATCGAGTTGGTTGTAGTATGCACCACAGCGGTCGCACTGGTCGCCCCGTGCTTTGTCATAGCCACAGTTCGGGCAAATTCCCTCCACGTAGCGGTCGGGCAAGAACATATTTGCGTCGGCATCGTAGAATTGTGCTTCTTCTTTTTCAGCCATGAAGCCTTTTTCGAGCAAATCAAGAAAGAATTCTTGCGTGGTCTCAACATGGCGCGGAATGGACGTGCGCGAGTAGATGTCAAAGCTCATACCAAACGCCTGCAAAGCCTCACTGTTCGCTGTGTGGTAGCGGTCAATGATGTCCTTTGGGGTAACGCCTTCTTTTTCTGCGGCGATGGAAATAGCAACGCCGTATTCATCCGAACCGCCGATATAAAGGACGTTTTCGTGGGCAAGGCGCAAAAACCGCACGTATAAGTCGGCGGGCAAAAACGATCCGGCGACGTGTCCTAAATGCAGATAACCGTTTGCGTAGGGAAGAGCGGAAGTAACAAGTGTTCGTTTCATTCGTTGGGGGTAATCAAACTAAAGTATAGTACAAGCGATAATCAGTTTCAAACACGGCAAAATACATATTTTCGTAAACTTTCTGCGATTTTTTCCGAAAAAAGTCCCGTTCGGAATCTACAAAAATATTGATACTTTCCCAGTAAGGGTTTTGAGGTGCACTTTTCAAACATTCTTTTGTAAATTGCACTTGCAGTTTACGCCAATCTGTCCACTATTCTTTACGGTCATGCTCCTCTTATCTGCCACTCGCATTTAGCTATAACCACCAACGAGTATATAGCTCTTCGCATCTCTTTTTGCGCACCATTTTTGCGTACCATTTGATTTCAAAGGAGAATTATGATAAACGACGCTCTTTTTCAGGCGGCGAACATCTTCGCCATGCTTGGCTGGCTTATGTTGGCTGTTTTTCCGGGATGGCGGTACACGCGGCGAGTTGTTCTGATGGGCAATATCTTTTTACTTGCTGTCACGTATGCCATTTTGTTTTTTAGCAATTTTGCTATTGTTATGGGTGGTGGTGGAATGGCACTCAGTAGCTTATCCGCAGCATTTCAAAATCCTATTGTAATGCTTGTAGGCTGGGTACATTATCTGGCGTTTGATTTATTTGTTGGCGTATGGGAGGTGCAGGATTCCCGTACTTGCGGCATCTCGCATTGGCTCGTCATTCCGTGTCTGTTTGCAACATTTATGGCGGGACCTGTTGGTTTATTACTTTACATGGTGCTACGCATGATTTATACAAAACAACTCGTGAGTTAAATACCCTTGCCACTGTTGTTATCACTGAGCGGCAGCAACCTCGTCGTCGCTCGGTGAATTTTTTACATTCAAAAAACGCTCCTTCCACATGAACATTCTTTTCAGAACAAATGTTGAGCAGCCGTATCAAGACGTTGCTGCCGGATTCACTCGCGAGCTTTTTGAAAAACTTTCTCCAAAAACCCCACCCGTTGTCCTGAAGCGCTTCGACGGCTGCAAGCAGGGCGACGAAGTGCATATCGAAATGGTGCTCCCCATTCTGAATCGCAAAGAAGAATGGATAAGCCGCATCGTGAAGGCAGGCGAAATCGTAGGGCACGACACCTTCACCGACGAATGGTATTTTATAGACGAGGGTATCAAGCTGCCGTTTTTCCTGACGTATTGGCGGCATACGCATCGAGTATTGCGGGTAGAAGGCGGCGCGGGAGCGGTGATTATTGACGACATCGAATACCGCACACCGTGGTATTTGCTGCCCATTGTGTACCTGGTTCTATCGGGTCAGTTTGCCGCACGGCAGCCAATTTACAGGGAGGTTTTCAAAAAATGAAACGCTCGTTTGCGAAACGTCTTGATATGAGTACTCCGCTTTTCTTGGCTCCGTGGGCGCTTACGCTGGTTGTCTTTTGGTTGTATCCGCTTGGATATGCGTTGTACTTGAGTTTCACGAAATACTACACGCTGCGCAATGAAGCGGTCTTCGTGGGATTGAGTAACTATGCCCATATTTTGCATGACAGTTTCTTTTGGCAGGCATTTCAGAATACTGCACTTTTTAGCTTCGGAACGATTCCTTTCACGACTGCGTTGGCGCTGTGTTTAGCGGTGGTGCTTCATTCCACACCGCGTTTGCAGGGTCTTTTCAGGGCGACGATGTTTTTGCCGTCGGTTACGTCGTTGATAGTGCTGGCACTCATCTTTAGCAACATCTACGCTTCGGACGGATATCTGACTGCCATTTGCCGCTTTCTGCACGTGCCCTTTCCCGTGCGGGGCTGGCTGCAAGATCAAGCCACAGCGCTGCCGAGCATTATGGCAATGGATGTGCTCATTGCAAGCGGGTACTACATGGTGCTGTTCCTTGCCGCGCTACAATCCATTCCGCAAGACCTCTACGAAGCCGCAGCGCTCGCCGGTGCGACGGCGTGGCAACAATTCCGGCACATCACTCTGCCGATGCTTCGCCCAACGGTGCTGTTTGTTCTCGTGGTCAATTCTATTCGCGCGTTCCAAATTTTTGTGGAAATTTACGTTATGACACGCGGCGGTCCTCTCGGTTCGACGACCACGCTGATTTATTCTATTTATGCAAATGCCTTTGACAAGTCTGATATGATGGGCTATGCGTGTGCTTTGGCGTATATTGTGTTTGTGATTATTTTGCTTTTTTCGCTGGCGCAAATGTGGCTTCTCAGAGCACACAAAGCGGTGGGCGAGTAACTGCACTCTGCCCGCATTCTCAAACGCATGGGCTTACCAACAGTAGATATTTCTAACGCCACCGGACTTGAGCGTCGGTGAAATTGATACCTTACAATGATGACAATATTCTCCCGCTATCGCCAACAAAGTATAGCTTTTGTGCTCCTTCTTGTGATGGTGCGGCTATTGAGTGGATGCTTCTTATTTCCGCCGGTCAATCCACCGAATCAAACCGATTCCTTCACTCCTACGCTTGAATGGGTAAAATCTACTTTCGGTCCGCTCATGGATGTCTCCCCCGTTGGTAATATTGTTTCGATTGGAGATAGAACGAGGAGTGATGGACGTATTTTTATCGGAATCCAGACCTTCAGCCCTGAAGGGCAGCAATTAGATTATAGCGAAGATGCGGGATTAAGTAAGGAGGTTGTTGCAAATTTTACGGGTATTTATAATCGCAATATTGTAAGCCACGTTTCTACTAATAACAGCCCAAACTATATTACTTAGGACTTTCGCAAAGTCAAGTAAAAGCAATTTTGGGTGTAAGCAATTCTTTAA
>JACVZY010000030.1 GCA_014654705.1 Ignavibacteria bacterium | reverse complement strand
GCAGACTGGCTGCCGCTTTGATTGCTCTGATTTTTAACTTTTAATTGGCATTTGAATAGGGAATATAGGTTTGAAGTAATTTTCGCTTTATGGTTGTACCCAAAGCCTGAAGTTATCAGCTACAATAAGATTACATCTCTATGCCAGCGTTTCAAGCGCAAAGGGCAACTCTCGCATACGTTTGCCGGTGAGCGCAAAGACCGCGTTTCCGACAGCAGCCGCAATTGGTCCGATGCCCACTTCACCCATTCCATGCGGCACATCCGAACTGGTGATGAGTTCCACCACAATATCCGGCACATCCGGCAAGCGAATAAGCGGGTAATCATCAAAATTTTTCGCAGAAGCAATGCCATTTACGAAAGTAATCTTCTCGTGGAAAACGCTGCTCAGTCCCATCACAATAGCACCTTGAATCTGAGCCACAGCACCATTTGGGTTCACCGTCATTCCAGGATCTACAGCCGCCCAGACGCGATGCACTTTTAAGCGCCCCTCCGATACGGACACCTCTGCAACCTGCGCAACGACGGTGTGGGACTGCGTACAAAACGCAACACCACGAGCATGTCCCGTCGGCGGCGGTGTCTGCCAAGAAGACATTTCATGTACGCGCTTTAGCGCTCGCTTGTACCGCTTTCCGAGTTCAGTTTCCGGCAAATGTGCCAGACGAAATTGGATGGGATCTTTCTTTGCCAGATACGCCAGTTCGTCAATAAAACTTTCACGGGCGAAGATATTTGGCAATAAACCCAATCCGCGCCATGAAGCTGTGAGGAAAGGAAGTTTTACACGATGAGACAAAACGCGATGATGCGGAATATCATACTCTGAAAGCGCACCAATCAATGCGCCCGGGTCAACGCCAAAAGCATCGGCAACGCCGCCGGCAATCGCACCACCTGCAACGCCCGCAAATGACAAGAGCACATCGCCGCTCGAAACTTCATGTTCCATTGCTGCTATTCTGCCATTTGCTCCTACACTGCCCCTGAGGACGTGATGCGTGGGTGGGCGATAATATCCATAGCGCATTTCCTCTTCCCGCGTCCACCCCACGTGGACAGGTCGCCCGACAGCACGAGAAAGGAGAGCCGCCTCAACGCCGACTTCGTGCGCTAAGCGCCGTCCAAAGCCGCCGCCCGCGTAGGTGGGCTTCACGACAATAATATCTTTTTCCACCCCAAGAGCATCTGCAATCATTGTGCGAACCATGTCCGGTGTTTGCGTGGAAGCAATGATTGTTATAGACTGAATCGTTGTGCCATCACTGCGAACATCTGCCAGCGCCGCTTGTGGTTCTAAATGCGCATGAACAGCAGTGGCAGTGCGATATTGTGAAAACACGTCTTTGTTGGTATGATTATCGCTTACCGACCCACGTTCTTGAATTGCAACCGCATTGCTTTTGTCCGTAGGAACGGTCGTGAGTGCATCAAAGACTTCTTGGCTTTCCGTCACGCCGCCTTCCCACTCACATTGAATCCGTGCCGCAGCCAATCGTGCGATAGAGCGCCTCTCGGCGACGACTCCGGCAAAACCATTCTCTATGACTACTTTCACCACACCCGGTATGGTTGCTGCTTCTCCCGCCTTTGCGCTTTTGAGCTGTGCGCCGTAACGCGGTGCACGTGCAACAGCACCAAACAGCATATTGGGAAGCCTTGCATCCAAGCCATAGATTGCTTTTCCGGTTACTTTATCCCGAACATCCACTCGCTTAACGGACTTACCAATAAAAGTAAAATTATTCGCCGATTTGAGCGGTGCATTTTTTGCAAGTGACCATTTGTCGTGCTTTCCTGCTACCAACTCGCCGTAGGTCAGGCGCTTGCTTGCGTCAGTGCGAAGCTCCATTACGCCATTTTGGGCAATAATATTTTCCGTTGTCGTATTAAAGCGCCGCGCCGCCTCCTCGCGTAAGGTCTCACGAACAGCAGCCGAGGCTTCACGAATAGGCAGGTAGAGCGAAGCAACACTAACGCTTCCGAACGTAAATTGAGTGCCAGAGTCGAATCCATGAGCAGTATCAGCCTGCACGACACGAAACATATCCCAAGTGGCTTCTAATTCATCGGCGGCAATTTGTGCTAATGCGGTATGAATTCCCTGCCCCATCTCAATTTTGGGAACATGGAAAACAATCGTGTTATCGGCATTGATAGTAAACCAAGCGAATGGTTCATTGGGCACCTTTGCAGAAGGAGAGCGGCTTTCGGCGATAGAAGGAACATTTCTACGCAAATATTCCCAACCAATTTTCCCACCAATACCAATGGTAAGCGCCCCCACGCCTGCACTTATCAAAAACGTCCGCCGTGTGGATTTTACTTTGGGTTTCTTCCCATTCTCAGGCTCTTCGCCCATACTATGACCGGTTGCTGAACTCATTATTTCATGGGTGGTTAAAGTAAGAAAACATCGTTTGCCAAGTAAAAGAAAAAATAGTCCGAAGTCTGCTTTGAGATGTGGCAAATACTAAGCACTTGCCTCTAGTTCCTTTGCAGCTACTTCCACTGCGGCTCGAATACGCACGTAACAGCCGCAACGACAGTAGTTATTTTCGAGTGCAGTATCAATTTCATGGGGCTTAGGATGCGGATTTTCTTTGAGGAACGCTGCAGCAGTCATAATTTGTCCGCTGATACACCACGCGCACTGCGGCACCTGCTCGTCAATAAATGCCTGCTGCAAGGGGTGAAGCTTTTCCGAACCATCAGGAAGTATTGTTGCCAAACCTTCTATCGTCGTTATTTCCAGCCCCACAGCAGCACTTATCGGTGTTACGCACGACCTGACCGGAACGCCACTGATATGGATCGTGCAAGCGCCACATATTCCAGCCCCACATCCCATTTTTGTACCTGTCAATCCCAAATCATCCCGCAAAACCCACACAAGCATTTCGCTCGGGTCGCAATTGACCGAATAAGGCTTTCCATTTACTCGCAATTCCATAATAATTCTCCCAAACGGTAAGGGCGCAGAGAAGCTGAGAAATATGTATTTTTGAGCGAGCAAAATACAATAAAATCTCCCACAACGCAAATGCGACAAGACATTTTTTCTTCAAAAAAATATTCCCCCCTGTTGATTGGCAAACTCCGTGAAAAAGATTTTTTTTTATTTTTTTTTACAAATCCTTGACTTCAATGGAAAATCGTTGTAATTTTGCACGTGAGATTTAATTAGCACTCTCACCTAGCGAGTGCTAACAATTTTCAAACACTTCATTCGTTCATACACTCAGAGTTTCATACTCACATTTTTTATCAAATTCAATTTCTGGAGGTTTAGACCATGCCATTAACCCCATTACATGACCGCGTAATCGTGCGTTCCGCAGCGCCGGAAGAAGTTACCAAAGGTGGTATCATTCTCCCTGACACCGCAAAAGAAAAACCACAACAAGGTGAAGTTCTTGCTGTTGGACCCGGTAAAATCGGTGATGACGGTAAATCAGTTGCTATGCAAGTCAAGAAAGGCGACAAAGTTCTCTATGGTAAATACTCCGGCACGGAAGTTACCATTGACGGCGAAGACGTACTGATTATGCGTGAAAGCGACATTTTTGCAGTGATTAAATAATCTTGGATTCAGTAATCCTGCAAAATCCCCTACTCAATAAACAATACTCATCACTCAAAATCTTCACAGAATAACTATGGCAGCAAAAGACGTAACATTCGACGTAGGCGCTCGCGCAGCGCTCAAACGCGGCGTTGACCAACTCGCCGATGCAGTAAAAGTAACGCTGGGACCAAAAGGTCGCAACGTTGTCATTGACAAAAAATTTGGCGCTCCGACAATCACAAAAGACGGTGTAACCGTTGCAAAAGAAATTGAACTTTCTGACTCCCTCGAAAACTTGGGCGCTCAGATGGTTAAAGAAGTAGCCTCCAAAACCAGCGACATGGCTGGCGACGGCACTACCACAGCAACCGTTCTTGCACAAGCTATCGTCCGCGAAGGCTTGAAAAACGTAACCGCCGGTGCGAACCCGATGGATTTGAAACGAGGTATTGACCTTGCTGTAACAGCAATTACAGCCGGCTTGAAGAAAATCAGCCGTCCTGTGGGTGGTCAGAAAGAAATTGCTCAAGTTGGTACGATTTCTGCCAACAGCGATAGCGAAATTGGCAACCTCATTGCAGAAGCAATGGAAAAAGTTGGCAAAGATGGCGTTATCACCGTTGAAGAAGCAAAAGGCACCGACACAACACTTGATGTTGTAGAAGGTATGCAGTTCGACCGTGGTTATTTGTCGCCGTACTTCGTTACCGATCCAGAGCTGATGGAAGCTGCACTTGATAATCCTTATATTCTCATCTACGACAAAAAAATTGCTTCGATGAAAGACCTTCTCCCAATTCTGGAGAAAGTTGCTCAATCAGGTCGTCCGCTTCTTATCATTGCTGAGGACGTAGAAGGCGAAGCACTTGCTACTCTTGTTGTCAACAAACTTCGTGGCACACTCCGCATCGCTGCTGTAAAAGCACCGGGCTTCGGCGACCGCCGCAAAGCTATGCTTGAAGACATCGCTGTTCTGACCGGTGGTCAGGTTATCAGCGAAGAAAAAGGCTTCAAATTGGAAAGCGCCACCTTGCAATATCTTGGTCAAGCAAAGCGCATTGCAATTGACAAAGATAACACCATCATTGTTGAAGGTGCCGGCTCAGGCGACGACATCAAACGCCGCATTAACGAAATCAAAGCACAAGTTGAAAAAACAACCAGCGATTATGATCGCGAGAAATTGCAAGAGCGCCTTGCGAAACTCTCCGGTGGTGTTGCGGTTATCAAAATCGGTGCTTCGACCGAAGTAGAAATGAAAGAGAAAAAAGCTCGCGTTGAGGACGCACTCCACGCTACACGCGCTGCTGTTGAAGAAGGTATCGTTCCTGGTGGCGGTACGGCGTATCTTCGTGCAGTCAGTGAATTGGACAGCGTAAAACCTGCTAACCACGATCAAAAAACTGGCGTTGACATCATCCGTCGCGCTGTTGAAGAGCCAATTCGCCAAATCGTAAACAATGCCGGCTTGGAAGGTTCTGTTGTGGTCAACAAAATCAAAGAAGGCAAAGACGCTTTCGGCTTTAATGCTGCAACCGAAGAATACGGCGATATGTTCAAAATGGGCGTTATTGACCCGACGAAAGTATCTCGTGTCGCGCTCGAAAATGCTGCATCGGTAGCAAGCCTTCTTATCACAACTGAAGCTGCTATTGTGGAAAAACCACAAGAAGCTGCTGCTGCTGCTGGCGGTCAACACGCTCATCCGGGCATGGATTACTAAAAAATGCTTTGAACAGCGCTTTGTAGTAACCCTCCAAAGAAAAACAAAGACCTCGCTTCAATGTATGTTGAAGCGAGGTCTTCGCTTTTTGTATGATAGCAAACAACGCTCATAGAGTACAGAAGAATTCTTCTGATTGCGAAAAGAATTCTGTATTTTAGTCGCATTACCCTTTAGGCAATACCTCTCAACTCAAGCGACAGACGATGCAGTCCACGAAAGTAACAATTCCAGAAGAAATACACACTCACACGCTATCATCACCTGAGCGCTGGGTAGAATTGTACGGGAACTATCTCTACAAATTCGCTCTGATGCGGCTTCGCAACGACGCGCTTGCCGAGGATGCCGTACAGGAAACATTCTTGGCGGCATTGAAAGCGCGGCAGACATTCTCAGGACGAAGTTCAGAAAAAACATGGCTTGTCGGCATACTGAAGCATAAAATCATTGATACTTTTCGCAAGCGTGCTCGGGAAATACCGGAAAGTGATGTTCAATTGCCGTTTGAACGAGAACAATTATTTCTTGACAATGACGATGACTGGGCTGGACATTGGAAACCGGAATATAAACCAGCCGAGTGGGGCAATACGCCTCATGTCGCAGCAGAGCGTAATGATTTTCAAAGGGTCTTTCGCTCCTGCTTCGATAAACTGCCGGAACGTGTTGGGCTTGCATTTGCTATGAAAGAAATCGAAGATGCTGAGTCGTCTGAAATCTGCACCTCACTTGGTATTACCGAAGCAAATTTGTGGGTAATGCTCCATCGCGCACGGATGCACCTCAGGCGCTGCTTGGAAGTACGATGGTTTACAGTCAAAGATTGATATGAAATTATCCACACCTCCTAACGCAGCACTCTGCTACGACGATATGATAATGCGATTTGAAGATCCGGGCACGCAGGCAGAATTTGAACTATGTTGCAATGAGCCAACGGCACTGGCTCGCCACGCATACAACCGTGAGAAGTCGGTGCCACAGTACGTGATTATGTGGAATCGGGGGAAGCAACAACGATTGACCGTTGATGGGGTTGACTATACATTCCGTGAAAATATGCTGGTAGCAATCGGTATTTTTCAGGCATATTTATTGGAGCACTCGGAAGATGTTATTTGTTGGCGTTACAATCGGAATTTTTATTGCATTGCCGACCACGACCACGAAGTCTCCTGTATTGGCTTGCTGTTTTATGGAGCATCTGATATTATGTTGCTTGAAACAACAGCAGAAGAACAACAGAAGTTCAGTCTTTTATATCAAGTTTTTGAAGATGAATTTAGAACACATGATACGATTCAAGGCGAGATGCTGCGAGTGCTTTTGAAACGGCTTATCATATTGCTGACGCGGCTTGCGAAAAAACAGTATATCATTGATAAATCCATAACCAGTGGCGATTTAGATTTAGTTCGACGATTTAATGTGCTTGTGGAACAGAATTTCAGAAAGTATCACCGTGTGACTTCATATGCAGGAATGCTGAATAAATCTCCCAAAACAATATCTAATTTTTTTAGGCTGTACAATGCCAAAACTCCGCTTGAAGTCATTCACGACCGTATTAATCTCGAAGCCAGACGGTTGCTTCTTTACACGGAAAAAACCATCAAAGAAATAGCCTATGAACTTGGGTTCGAGGAGCATACCCATTTTAGCAATTTCTTTCGCAAGCATAACGGCATTTCTCCAACCCACTTTCGGGTCGCCAATAAAACCGGATAGACAATAGTTTTCCCAATGCTCATTTTGAACCCCCTCCCCGCGATACATCTTTGAAGCAGGTTAGCATTTTTCAAACAAAACAGCCTGAAAGGGAAAATCAAACAGTAGTCAGGAATTCTACGTAAGCATCGGCTTTGTATAAAAATTAGGACTTTCGCAAAGTCAAGTAAAAGCAATTTTGGGTGTAAGCAATTCTTTA
>JACVZY010000029.1 GCA_014654705.1 Ignavibacteria bacterium | reverse complement strand
CATGGGGATGCCAACACCAACGCCCGCCTGAACGAAAGTTCGGGCGGGCGTTGGTGTTTTTGTAACGCTATGGTGCTTTGACCTATCTTCCTACAAGAACTTACTACTACAGATGTGCAACTATGACTTCTTGGCATGGAAATCGGTGACTTCTCAGCATTGCAAATGTCTTGGGAAAGTTGTAAGTTCTGGAAATGAATTGTATCCCTAGATAGCATTTTGAAGGGAATAGCTATGAACTTGTTATCACATCGCTACTGGTGCCGTTATTGCACTGTGTTGTTGTTTTTCATTCTATCACGTTTTTCTGTTTCTGCACAAACGGTATGGACCAATGGCGGAGCAGACGGAAATTGGGCAAATCCTGCGAATTGGATGGGTGGCGTGTTACCCATGATGGGGCAATCCATTACGCTGAGTGCAGGAACCTACTCCATTTCCTCGAATATACCGCCCATCGTCTTTGGTGAAATCCGTAAACAATCAACTGGGAATGTGACCTTTAACCAAACCGGTGGAGTTCTTCGCACAACACACTGGAATCATGTCGATTTCGGTGGTGTGATTATTGCTGCCAATATGACTCTTCAGTTGGAGGTCGGCGTAACTCATGTCTTTAACTATTCCACGTTTCCCACACGGGTCTTTGGAAAACTCATTTATCAAGACGGAACTTCATCTAACGGCGTTAATGGTGGGTTTGAAATTCAGAACGGGGGAGAGTTAGAAGTGAGAGGCAACGCTCAAATCAATGTCAATCCCGGGGCTTTTCTTAGCGGAGCCAAACTTACCTATACAGGTACAACACCAAAGGTAATATCTATGACTGATTTACCCATGACCCTTGTCGGTGTGGTGACGACAATCAGCAATACCGGCGGGGTGACACTGAATAATCCTCGTACCCTTCAAGGTGGGGTGTGTACTATTAAAAACAATCTTACACTTAGTGCCGCATTGAATGTGACCAGCGGTGGTAAAATACAAATTGATGGCACTCCGACGTTGGGCGGCGGCGCAAATATCAACTATGCCAGTCAAAATGATACTCTCGAATATATTGGGGCGGGAAACTTTACGATTGACGGACAGGAAATTTCCGGTGCCGGTCCGATGTTCGGCACGATTCTCGTCAATAAACCCGGTAGCGCGGTCAATGGCATTGCTGGCACGCTCACCGTCAATGGAAGTTTTCTGTTAAAACAAGGTACGTGGAACAACAACGCTGGCGGACGGTTACTGCTCAACGGCGGTGCAGGGGCATATTATACCACAACTTCGGGAACAACATTGAACGTCAATAATGGAGCAGTGCTCGAACTTGCCTCAAATAGAACCTTGACGAACAATGGTGTACTCAATATTGCTGGTGGTGGGTCGTGTATTCTCACAAATGTTGCGACTGTTCAAGGAACAAGTACAATCAATTATCTGGCAACGACGGCAACCTTACGGTATGTGGGTAGTGGTAGTAAAATAATTACCCCTCAAGAATTACCCGCAACCATGCCGGGTGGTATTATGATTTATAATAGTAGCGTTGTCAATCTTGGGTTCTCCGTGTCGGTTATGGGAGCTGTGACGGTTGGGTCGGTGAATGCAGTTCCTTCGCCCTTGTCGGGAATATTAAGTACGGGACCGTACACTTTACAACTCAATCATCACAGCACTATTGAGCGTGGTGGGCTGAGTATTTCTAATAACGGTGTCCTTTTCGTGGCAGATGGTGTGAGCGTAACAAAGCCATTCGGCACACCTCAGCCGCAATTGCAGGTCTTAATGGGGGGAACACTGCGCTTGGATGGTAGCGGATATGTTATTGGTGATACTCTTATTAACTATAATAGTGGCTCCCATCTCCTTTTTACTGGTGCAAATAATCATACGATAACCGCAATAGAAATGTCGTATGGTAACGGTCCTGCTGCGATTCTCAACGCTAATATTCATATCAATAAACCAGCAGGTGCGCAAGTTTTTATGCCCGGCAATTCCGCGGCGAATAGAGTGGATCTGGCAGCTCCTGCATACCTCTCCATAACAAGTGGTATTCTGCAAGCCGGGCAGGGCGTGAGAAGTATCTTGCGCATACTTGGAACTATTACGAGTGGTCTTACACCATCGGTTACCTTTGCCAATACCGGCGCGGGGTATGTGGAAGGACCGCTTCAGCGTACGCTTGCCACTGGTGCGGCGACGTATTTATATCCGCTAGGGAAAAGTGGTGTATATTTGCCAATGCTGGTGAAGAACGCGAATGTTGCCGGTGGAACTATTCTTGCGGCGGAAGCATATTCAGTAGGGAGTGGCGGTACGCCTCTTGCACCACTCACGCAACTCAGTTCTTCGGAATATTGGCGGTGTGGTGTTGCTCTTGGCACAATAAACCAGATGCAAATTGGAGTGTTTCGAGCGGGTGGATTTGCTGCTACGACTGGACTTGGTATGATGGAGAATATGAATCCTAGCATGCCAACGGGAAACTATACTTTTGTCGGGGGAACGCCGTTAACCAATGGTCTTTTGAGCGATATTATCGCAACAATGCAACCATCGGGTACTCAGCGCTACATTACACCCGGAACGATGTCACTCCCGCCCAAAGCAGGCTTCGGTTGGCAGGTACAGTATGGCGGATCCGCTTTGTCGCTTAATCAAGAATCCGTTGCCGCTGCCCATCCCAGCTACGACTCTTTGACAACGTTCACCGTCGAAGCATTGGTGCGCCCAGCGTGGTCAATAGGTGGAGCCGGCTATGACCCTTGCTTTTTTTCCATCGGAGACGGGGGGAATACAGCCGGAATGAAGTTTAGTGTTCACTTAGGAAATATACTCGCCGGTTTCAGATTTACGAATGGTTCAAGCCAGAAGACGACGGCAGTTGGCGCTTTCCGCCGCTTTACGCAATACCACCTTGCCGTCACTTATTCCGGTGGAACAATTACCTACTACATTGACGGACGGCTTGCGGGGCAGGATAATTTAGCGCTTGGCTCCGGTACGGGCGGGCGCTTGCACATTGGCTCCAATGGCGGCACAAATGACTTTTGGCGCGGCGCAATAGACGAGGTGCGGCTGTGGAACACGGCATTACCGCAGACAGTGATTGCCGAATGGCGCGGGCGCGAGTTGCAAGGCAGTCACCCTCAAGCTGCGAATCTACGCGGGTACTGGCGTTTTAACGAAGGCTTTCCGCTTCAATCGGCAGATTTATCCGGACTCAATAATCCTGTTTCTCTTACTGGCGTTGGACAGCCCACGCCGCCGCAATGGGTTGATAATTCTCTCAAAGTGAACGGCATTACGGATGTAACGGGAACAGGCACTGCGATTTTACCCGCAACAAAAGTAGGCGGCAATCCGATAACTTTTTCGCTCACTGGCGCAAACGGCGGCTCGACGATGGCAACGGTGGGGCTGGATGCAATAGGAAATCTCACCTACACGCCCAACCGTCCGGTGAATACCGATGATGCAGATTTTTTCACGTACAGCGTTTCCGATGGTATGAACTCGTCCTCGGCGACAGTGGAAATACGTTTTCGCCCTGTCATTGCTGCTGAAACGCAATTTGTGCGCTATAATAAAGTGACACAAATCACGACGGCTTCGCTGCGCGGTGGCACCAATCCACTAACGCTGGGGTGGGCACCACTGACCAGCATTATACCCACAAACACGACCAATCCAAGCGTTCTGTTGCTCACGAACGCTACCTATACTTTTCAAGGGCAAGATGCTTTCGGCTACACAGGCAGTCAAGCGGTCTCATGCCAGATACAGCCGCTTTTGCTTGCGTTCAGCAACACTTCCAGCACTGGCACCTTCGGTTTGCCCTCCATTATCAACGCAGGTGCGCCGTTTGCTATGAGGTGGGGAATATTTTCGCAGCGCACGGGATTGTTGGATGCGAATGAAGCGACGCTGAATCTCGCTATTGCTCCTGTTGCGGGCGGCACAGCGCAGTTGTCCTGTGCCTACACAACCTCGTTTATGAATCAGTCGAATGCTGTTGTGCCCGGATTGGTAGTCAATTGGTCGAATCCGCCGCTTGCGGGTGGCACAACGCAAGCCGTGATTACACTTTTTCGCACAGCAGGTGCACCGATAAACGCTACGTCGATTACAGTGACGATTAGTACTGGTGCCGGAGCGCCTATTATTGCTGGATTTGCGCCTATGGCGGGTGGTGTGGGCACACAAGTCACCATCACGGGTGCAGCTTTTTTACCTGGTGCAACGGTCAATATCGGTGGGGTGGCGGCGCAAAATATCATTGTTGATTCCCCCACGCAGATTCGGGCTACCGTAGCGCCCGGCGCATCCACAGGGCTTGTGCGTGTCGGAACAGGGGGTGGAATAGCGACCGCAGCCCAAATGTTCACGATTGTTCCGCCACCACAAATCACAAATTTTACACCAGTAAGCGGCTTCCCGGGAAGCATTATCACTATCACCGGACAGAATTTTATTAGCCCCGTTACGGTGAGTTTTGGCAGCGTTACTTCCCCAAGTGTTACGGTTCTTTCCCCAACGCAGCTTTTGGCAGAAGTTGGAAATGGTGCAAGCGGCGTTGTAACGGTACAAAACGCGGGCGGTACTGCCGCGTCCGTAACCACATTTTCATTTTTTGGTGCGCCTACTATTACCAGTATCAGCCCTGCGCAAGGTGGTGCAAACACCGTAGTTACCGTTCGGGGAACAGATTTTCAGCCAATAGATTCTGTCTTTATCGGCTCGACGCACTTAGATTCAGCAAGTGGATCTGCTAACGCCTCTGCAACGCTGATTTCGCCCACAGAACTACGCATAACGCTCAAGTCAATTCCGCTTTCCGGTCGCATTAGAGTTGTGATGCCCTCCGGCGCAGCCATATCGTCAACAGCGTTTACGTTCATTCCTGCGCCGAAAATTGATAGCATCGTTCCGTCGGTGGGCGGTGCAAATACGGCTGTGCGGCTTGTGGGACGGAATTTTGTGAATGTCGATACGCTCCGTTTTGGAAACGTCAACATCACGGGCTTTATGGTAAGTTCCACGACTGCCGTTACCTTCACCATGCCGCCGCAAATGCAGAATAGCACAAGTGCCATCGTTATATCTGCGCTCGGCGGGCGCGACACTTCAAAAACGATTTTTCAATATGTTCTTCCGCCGCAAATTACGTCATTTACGCCGTCCGCAGGCGCAGGCGCTTGGGTGTCAGTCACGGGGGCTAATCTGGTGGGTGTTACCAGTGTGAGCTTTGGCGGTATCAAAGCAGACAGTATTCAAGCCGTTTCGCCGCAGTTGGTTCGGGCAAAAATTGCACTCGGAGGAGCAAGTGGTAAAGTTGATGTTATTGCAGCAGGTGGTACTGCCCGCTCCACACAAGACTTCCGCTTCCTCTTTCCGCCAACAATTACTGCTTTTTCGCCTACCTCTGGCGCAACGGGCGCGAGTGTGGAAATTACGGGAACTGATTTTGTAAACGTAACAAGTGTGAGTATTGGCGGAGTGTCCGTGGCAAGTTTTAGTGTGGCAAGCGATACGCGGATTGTAGCGACGCTTAGTGCAAAGGCAACGTCCGGCACGGTGCGCGTTACGACGCAGCAAGGGCAGGCAACGAGTGCTTCGCCCTTTACGGTCATTGTTTCGCTTGGTCCGCCGCCCACTATTTTCTCCTTCACGCCGCCCACCGGTGAAGCTGGGGCTGAGGTATTCATTACAGGGCAAAATATTGCGAACGCAGGGCTTGTGCAGTTCGGTGGCGTGACGGCAGCATCGTTCAGGGTTGTGTCGCCGACTATCATTGCGGCGATTGTTCCCGCGGGAGCTACCTCCGGCTCGGTGCGTATTACAACACCAAACGGTGTGGCTACTTCGGTCGCAGTCTTTCGCTTTGTGTCTGCTTCCATTGGCGGCGAAGGGCTTACACCTATTCAGCGCGATTCCAGCGTCTTGGCGCGTGTTTATGCGCTTACTGGTGGTGGTGCGTGGTTCAACGAGCGGAATTGGATGACGGAAATGCCAGTTTCTTCATGGGCGGGGGTAACAGTTGAAAATGGTCAGGTAACACGACTTGTGCTTGCAAACAATGGGCTTCTAGGTTCGCTGCCGTCGCTACTGGCTGAACTTCCGGCGCTCAAAGTGCTGGATTTGTCCGGCAATCAACTAACCGGAGTGCTCCCAAGCTCCATTGCAACCTTGAAAACACTTGAAATTTTACGCTTGCGCAATAATCAGTTCACGGGCGCAGTGCCCGTTCTTTCCACTTTGGCAAGCCTACAAGTGCTGGACTTGGGTAATAACCGTTTTGTGGGCGACCTGCCACGTGGACTTTGCGCATTGCCGAATTTGCGCGAGGTGCGTTTGGATTCTAACGGCTTTTCGGGTGCGATTCCCAATTGTATCGGTGATTTGAAGAGGGTCGAAATATTGAACCTGAGTGAAAATCTGCTGAGCGATACAATTCCTGCCACAATTGGTTCTATGACTGCCTTGCGAGAACTTATTCTCAACGGCAATCAACTATCCGGCTCAATACCTCAAACGTTGGGTACGCAAGCAACAATCCTTGTGGCAGATATTGCTGCTGTAGCCACCAATGGTGCAGAGCATAAACGCGGAACGCCCTCGCTTCAAAGTGTTGCCAATTTACGCATTCTCGACCTTAGTAGGAATCGGCTTTCGGGTTCGATTCCGGCAAGCGTGGGTCAGTGTTTGGCGCTCACCACTGTCAATCTTGCGAACAATCGTCTCACGGGTAATTTGCCGCTCTCGTTTGGTAATTTGTCCGCTTTGCAAAGCCTGGACGTAAGCCGCAATCAACTTTCGGAGACATTGCCGAAGTACTGGGGCAATCTCCGCCAACTGCAAACGCTCTCGCTGCGGGCAAATAATTTTTCCGGCGCAGTACCGCTTGAGATAGGGCGTTTGAGCGCACTTACGACAATGTGGCTGGACAGCAATTCTTTTACGGGGCTTACGGATTCGGTGGCAAATCTTACAGCGCTGAAACGTTTCTCAATGGCAAATAATCGTCTGAAGGCACTGCCGCAACTCCGCAGAACGAGCGGGACGACGATGGATTCGATGAATGTAGCTTTTAATTCGCTTACCTTTGAAAGTTTGGAGCGGAACCTTACCGGGATTCGCTCGGCGGTTTACTCCCCGCAGGATAGCGTTTTAAGCCGCATAGATACTCTTGTTCGTATCTTCGGTGCACTTCGGGTTTCCGGCACAATCGGCGGCTTTGCAAATGATTACCAGTGGTACAAAGGCTCACGGTTGCTGGCGGGAGCGACGGATTCGGTACTCAAACTCGACCGTGTGGCGCGGGCAGACACGGGCGAATATACGTGCTATGTGCGTAATCGCACTGCCTCACAGCTAACGCTTATTCGCCGCGTGGTGTCGCTTCGTGCATTGCCGCCACAAGCTCCGTCCGAGCGCCCTGTGCTAATCGCACCACAGCTCGCAGCGCAGAGCGTGACCATCACCCCGACTCTTGTGTGGTCCACAACGGCATTTACGAGCAATTATGAAGTCGAAATTTCCACCAAGAGTGATTTCTCTGACATGGTCATAAAGCTGACAGTGAGCGACCCCTTCCGTACGCGGCTCTCGCTCGCGGCAGCGCAAGCACTGGAGAATTTGACGACATACTTCTGGCGTGTGCGGGCGGTGAGCGAAGGCTTGCAGGGCGCGTGGTCGGACGTAGGGCGTTTTACGACAATTCCCGCCGGACGCACCGTGAATGTGGAAACGATAAATTTTGGGCGCGTAATTCTTCGCAAATCTGTGGAGCGCTCTTTGACGGTGCAGAATTTAAGCAGCGCGGCGGTTATTGTTCAGAGTGTTCGGCTCGTGGAACAGGGCACACAAGGGCAGTTCCAATCCGGCGGACTGACGAGTGCTGTGCGTTTGGAGCCGGATAGCAGCGTTGTTGTGAAGGTACGCTTCACGCCCACAAATGTTGGCGAGCAGACCGCATCGGTGGTGGTGGGTTATACGGTAGCGTCGTCGGGCAGCAACGTCCCAACGGAAGTTTCCTTCGGCACCGTGCTGACGGGTGTAGGCGGTGCGCTGATGTTTGCTGGGTCGGAAGTCGATTTTGGTTTGCTGACCGCCGGGCTGACAAAGACCGAAAATATTCAGCTAACGAATGTTGCGACTACCGCACTATCGATTGGAACGAAAGTGGAATCCGGTTCAGAGAATGGCAGCAAAGCCCTATTCGGACTAAGTGACCCACTGATAAAGCCTATTGCGCTGCAACCCAATGAAAGCGCATTTGTGAATGTGAATTGTATTCTGACTGCTGACACTGCCACAGCAAAAGTTTCAGGTTTCATTCGTTTTGTTGCGCAAGTTTCAACCGCATCCGGTACTGTTACTGACACATTATTGATACCGACTCTGGTTAGTGTACGCTCACCGCAGACGAGCGACGTAACGATTGCCCCGCGCTTAATTGCAGACCAACAGCAGATTCCGCCTGGGGGTATTGTAACGCTTGGCTTAAAAATTACACAATTGGATTATCTGGCAACTTCTACCTGCGGAACTACTCCGAAAGAGCAGGCACAATGCGCCCTCGGGACACTGAATCGTGCCGCTGACCCGGTGTTCACCGCTGATATTGTCTTTAATAGCCAAGTGCTCCTGCCCGAAGCGGGAGAATCTTCTCTGCGGCGAGTGGCAAGTTCGGGCGACTTTGTAACGTACACGATTGCTCCTACGCGCTGGGTGCCGGATGATGCGGGGGCGCTTGATTCTGTCCTGACGCGCATTCGCTGCCGCGTCATTGCCGGAAGCACCGATGCCACAACGCTCCGTGTAACACGATTTCTTTGGGACACGACCAGTGCCGGAAAAAATCTGGCAGATAAAAGTCAGGTGATTATTAACCTCGAATCTTTAGTGACAGGTTCGACCGCAAGTTTCACCGCCGCCGTCTCGCGGGCAGGCGGCAAGCGGCTTGTCGCCCCTATTGATACAGCAAAGTCTATGCTTGTGCTCAGCCCAAATCCCGCCGATAATTCCGTCGAACTGGCTTTTACTGTGCAAACTGCGGGAGCGCTCTCCTTTGAGGTACTGACGCTGCAAGGCATGGCGGTGATGGGTACGAACGGGGAACATTATGAAGCCGGAGCACATTCGCTGCGCTTGGAAACATCGCGTCTGGCAAGCGGGTCATATCTGGTTCGGATGAAGACTTCGGGCGGCGAGGTAATTACGGAGCGATTACAGGTTGTGCGGTAGGTAATTGTGAATACGGTGTCGTTCTTTCTAATGGATTGTTGAAAAATGGTATGATTTTTGGAGAGTAAAAGGCGATAGCCGGATAATAGTAGAGCCAAGAGCACAAAAAAGATAGTGTTCCGTGCTGAATGATGAGCTTTGAGTTTGGCAGGTGTAAATAACTGCTCAACTAATGCTTTCGGAAAACTGTACTTAACACTTATCACTCTAAAATCAACACTACCCAAGTGGTTGTTTTCTGAGCACTGTCTGTGTCTCAAGGATCTGTCTTGAAATATACCGTTCACCTTGCTTCTGTTTCATTTTTTCTCCGATACCAATGCTTGCATTGAAAAATCGAACGCTCCGCACTGACTTTTGGAAAGGCTTGGTTCTGCATTCACGGTTGTGCAGGCTCATCTTCCTCGCCATCATTAGCTTTGCCGTGCCGACATCGCCTTTGCTCGCGGTTGATTATTTTTATCAATCCGGTGATGCAACGCTTTTAGCGAGCTGGAACACTATATTGGCGGGCGGAGGTGCAACACCTGCAAACTTCACAACAGCCACCGATAGATTCCTTGTGCCGAGTGGTCGTACGGCAGTAATTACTGCCAATCTCACTCTTGGTGCCGGAGTGATACTGCAAGTGCAGACCGGCGGTGCATTCGACGGACAGTCATTTTCGGTGATGGGAACTGGTGATTTTGATCTTCAAGCAGGTGCATCGCTCATCACGGCAAATGCAGGCGGTGTCAATGGTGGCGTTGTGCAGGTAACCGGAACGCGCACATTCAATCCCACCGCCAGTTACACCTTTAATGCTGCCGCTGCCACACAGATTTCAGGCTTTGCTACGGGCACCGCCATCACCGGGGCGCAGTCCATTACGGTTAATAACCAAAATGCACCGACTGCCGGAGCGCTTCAAATGGACAACGGCATTACGCTAACAGGTTCGCTCACTGTGCAACGGGGCACTTTCGACTGCGGCGCACAAAATCATGCGTTCAATGGTGGTGCTAATACGGTTGTGATTGCGCCCGGAGCAGTTTTTTTGCGGAGAACGGGTAATGTAACTGCTGCTGCGGGGACATTTCAGTATCAAACCGGAACGCCGAATGCGCGGCTACAGTATGATGCCACCGGTGCAGTCGTTACCGACGGCGAATTCCCCGCTTCCATGCCCGGTGATGTCCAAATCGTGCTCAATACCAGTCTTCAGCTGAATAGTGCAAAATCAATCAATGGTGCTTTGACAGTGAACGGCACACTAGACTGTGCGGGCTTTTCGCTTTCGCAAAATGGCTCTTTTACTGCCAATGCAACGGGAGTGATTGACCTGAAAGCCGGAACGCTGACGTGGAACGGAAATATCACGTTTGTTACGGGGTCGATGTTTCAGGATAATTCCGGCGGTGGTGGCGGAAGTTTAACGCTTGCCGGAACAGGAACGATAACAGGTGAATTTAACTGGCAGGGTGGACCCAATAATCTGGGCAGTTTGACGCTGAATCGCGCCGGAGCAACGCTTACGTGTGTATCTGTACTGCCAATCGCTTCGGTGCTGTCTTTGCAGCAGGGGTATTTGTCCGCACCCCAAGTCCGCATTGAAACGACCTCTCTTAGTGCTGTTCAGGGTGGTTCGGCGGCTTCCTTTGTGCTGGGACAAATGCTTCGTCGTATGGGTGCAAATCAGAACGGTACTTCGTTATTCTTTTTTCCTGTTGGAAAACTTGGTTCATATCTCCCTGTCAATGTTTCTGATGCTGTGACCAGCGCAGGTAATCCGGGAGTGGTGGTGGAAGCATTGACAGGGCTTGCGACCGGAACGCTTGGCACAGGTTTGGCTTCGCTCAGTAACTATTACTGGCACGTACAGCCGGCTCTTGCAGGCGATTATTCCCAGATTGTGCTTACCGCAACTCGCAGCTCAGCACCGTTTTTTGTTACTACTTCTGTTTTTGCCGGAGCAAATGCTACAAATGCGACATTTTCACTCATTGGTAGCACACTCACCGGCTCAATTTTGCGAAGTAATATTTTTCCCGTCAGTCTCGTGGGTCCATCGTTTTTCGCTGTGGGCAATGCTACGCCCTTACCTTTGATTACCAGTGTTACACCCGTTACAGGCGGTAACGCGACGGTCGCGACCATTGTGGGGCTGAACCTTTCGACAGCAACCCAGGTGTTCTTTGGCGGTACGCCTGCGCAGAGTTTTGAGATTGTCGCGCCTACCGTGATTCGCGCAAGGGTCAATAATGGTTCGACCGGTCCGGTGAGCGTTGTTACCATCGGCGGTACGGCTTTTTCACCTTCAACGTTTGTTTACGCGCCTCCGCCGCAAATTACCTCCATCACGCCGCTCAACGGTGGCTTTAATACGGTGATTACTCTGCGTGGGCGAAATCTTTCTTCCACGGCATCGGTGACGTTTGGGGGAAATGTAATACCGATTATTACGCGCAATGACACACTCGTGCAAGTACGGTGCCCCAACCGTGATGTTTCGGGATCTATTCGTCTGGGAACGCTTGGCGGTGTTGCTACGACGACCGATAGTTTTACATTCTTTTTGCCACCCACAATTAGCAGCTTTACGCCCACCATCGGTACACGTCGCTCTGTTATCACCATCACCGGCACGAACCTGAGCCAGATTAGCAATGTGCTTGTCGGCGGTGCTCCTGTGCTTTCGGTAACAGTGAATTCGCCTACGCAAATAAGCGTTGCCGTGCTGGAAGGCTCAACAGGCACAATTGTTGTCCGTACGCCCGGTGGGGAAGCCACAACAGCAACGGTGTTTTTTTACTCCCCTCAGCCTACGGTAACAGCAACATTCTTTAATGGTTTGCCCACATCTGCTGCCGTTGCCGGTTCTACGCTGCTTGTGCGTGGGCGAGATTTACTATTTGCCACCCAAGCAACCATTGGGAATGTAACAGCTGCCATCGTTTCAATTCTGTCCTCTACCGAGATGACGATTCGCCTGCCACTGCGAGGCTCCACCACTGCTAATCTCCGTATTTCTACGCCGGGTGGTACAACGACTGCTTCGGCACGGTTCGATGTGCAGCCCGCTTTGGCAATAACTGATATTAGCCCGATTGTGGGTACGGCAGGAACGCTCGTTGGGATTTCGGGGCGTGGTTTTACCAGCGATGTCGCTGTTAGTATTGGCGGCACTACTGCTACGAGCGTAACGTTAGTTTCGACCACACAAATATTTGCTGTGGTGGGTACACTCCCCCCACGAACGACTCGTGGAGCAGTCTTTGTGAATAGCACTCTGGGTACGGCGAGCACAACGTCCGAATTTTTTGTTACGTCTGTGCAGCCTGTCATCACGTCCATCTCACCGCTTAATGCTACCTTTGGTTCCGTTGTCCAGGTGCGGGGGCAGTTTTTGACCGGTGTGAGAAGTGTAACAATTGGCGGCGGCGCGGCAGACATTGTGCAGAGCGTCTCACCGACCGAACTGCTTGTGCGAGTATCGCGTTTGAGCACAAGCGGCACAATGACCATCACGACTTTGGGCGGCTCGACTACTTCTACCGTGCGGATGACTATTGTTCCCTCACCATATATCACAAGTTTTACGCCCGCTTTTGCTGTTTCCGGTGCGACCGTAACCATTAGCGGTGGGAATTTTAACGGTACAACGTCCGTTGTGATAGGTAATATGCCCGCAGCCAGTTTTTCCATACGCTCTGACACTGTGCTCACGGTGGTTGTTGGCAGTGGTTCGACGGGGCTTATCCGCATCACAGGAGCCAGAGGCACGGCTCAGTCCACTCAGGAGATTAAGGTACTCTCACGCATTGAATACGAAGCCTCAATTCTGGGCGTTCTCTACGATAGTTTGGGCGGTGCAGCATGGACGAATCGTGCTACAAATCGTTGGCTTTCTGCCGACCCTGTTTCTGAATGGGCAGGTGTTACGGTTGAGGGCGGACGCATCACGCAAATACGCCTTCCGGACAACAATCTGCAAGGACAATTACCCGAGCTTTTGCGAGAACTGACGGCTTTGCGTATTCTCGACCTTACCGATAATGGCGTCAGAGGTGTCTTTCCGCAATGGATTCCGTCGGTCACAACGCTTGAAGAAGTGCGTCTGGGAGGGAATCAGTTCAGCGGAGCCTTGCCGGAAGGCATTGGGTTACTGCCGAATTTGCGCGTTCTCGTGGCTGACCGCAATCGCCTGAGCGGGGTGCTTCCGCAATCGCTTTGTTCGCTGGCGACAGCACGAGAAATTAATCTGAATCAAAATGCACTTTCAGGCACAATACCGCCTTGTTTGGGCGGACTTCCGCTTCTGCAAAGTCTGGACTTGGGGCAAAATGCGCTCACGGGGGCTATCCCACCGGAACTTGGCAATTTGACAACACTGCAATCGCTCTATCTGCACCGTAATCAGCTAACAGGTGCAATTCCCGAAACGTTGGGTAATGCTACGGTGGCTACGGTAACAGTGGCGGCGAGTACATCTTCAAAAAATGCTTCAGCGCTCACCGCCGCAAATGCGCTTCGCAGGCTGTGGCTGGGCGGGAATAAACTGACGGGCGAAGTGCCGGAGACGCTTCGGTCTTTGACGTCGCTCGAAGAATTGTTGATTGACAATAACCAATTAGCGGGTGAAAGCATTATGCGTATTCTGCCTGCGTTGCCGAATTTGCAGACGCTGGACATTGGGCGGAACACATTTACAGGCTCTGTTTCTGCCGACCTCGGTAATCTGAGGCGTTTACGCTTTTTGTCTCTGCGGAGCAATGCCTTTAGCGGGGCGCTCCCCAGCACGTTGGGTAATCTTGACTCACTTCAGACGCTGTATGTGGATAGCAATAGCTTTAGCGGCACAGTTCCAGCACAGCTTGGCGCATTGCGTAATTTGCAGACGCTTGGACTGTCGTATAATAAATTTACCTCGCTGCCCCGTATGAGCGCTATTCTCTCGGCATTGGCAGTGCAAGGCAACAACCTCCAATTCGGCGATTTGCAAACAAATGCTGCTGTTACTGATTTTACCTATATTCCGCAGGATAGTCTTGGTGCAGTGCGGGATACAGGCATTGTCATCGGTAATCCGATGCTGCTGGCGATTGCGGTGTCGGGGCGTGATAATTTATATGAGTGGTTCAAGGACGGCGTACAGGTGCAGGCTACATCGGCAACAATCGGCTATCGGATAGAACAATTTATGCCGCAAGATACCGGCTCCTACGTGTGTGCCATCACAAATCGGCTTGTGGATAAGCTCACGCTCTACTCTCGTCCCATTCGTGTGAGAGGCGTAGCACCACGCCCGCCAAGTCAAGCACCCGACCTTGTGTTCCCACAAAATGGTGCAAATTTTATTGCCTTCAATCCCACAATGCAGTGGACGCGCGTGGACAATGCGATTCTCTACGAAGTGCAGGTGTCGCAACTCCGCGATTTTTCGCTTATCGCCACGACAGCCTCCGTGCGCTCTGCCGATACGACGCTCACGACCATCAATACGCGCATGGAGGGCTTGCAGCCGCTTACACAATATTTCTGGCGTGTCAGGGCGCTGAATGGTGTGAATATTGCCAGCGCATGGTCGGGGCTGAATAGTTTTGTAACGGCGCCGCCCGGAAGCGCAGTAGCGGTGAGTTCTGTCAACTTTGGTAACGTTGTACTGGGTGAGTCCCTTTCCGACTTTGCCTTTTTGACGAATCTTACGAGCCAAGATCTCACGATTTTGGATGTGGACGGTAATGATAACGAATTTAGCTTTAGAATCCCGCTGGACGTGCGCGGCTTGCGCCTTCGAGCGGAGCAAACATTTTCCATTCGCGGCATTACCTTTGCGCCACGCAGCCCGGGCATAAAATCGGCAGCGGTAACGGTGAAGTACGTTCTGCCAACGGGCGATACAAGCAGCATCAGGCTTGAGAATGTACTGATGGGGCGCGGAACGCCTATCAAAGCGGATTCGGCAAATCTTGATACCATACGCATCGGCAAGACCGCACAAACACTCGTACTCATCAGTAATCGCGGGGGCGTTTCGACGCGCGTAATTATTGACAGTGCAATGATTCTCGGCAGCACCAATGGTTTTGCAGTGAATAGCCCGCGCGGTCCGCTTTACATCAACTCCGGCGCATCGTCGTCTGTCGTTGTAACGTGTACTCCTATCAATGAGGGTAATATTTCAGCAACCATTCGCTATTTCGCACGCTTTATCCAAACAAGCTCTCAAGGCGAGACTGTATTTTACGACACCCTTACCACCAAAGTCAAGGCATTTGCACGAAACGCACGTCCGGGTCGTGATATTCCTGTAACGGTCGGAATTCGTCCCGCACGCGGGCAGGAATCGCTTGCACCTGGAGCATCAGTTACGATGGAGCTTTTTATTGAAAAAGTGGATGATGCCGATGGTAATGGTGCAGGTATCAGCACTATTTTGCAAAACCTCCCTCTTTCATACAGCACCATTATTCGCTTTAATAGGCAAGCGCTGGCATTGGGAACGAATCCGGCAACACTGAAAGCGATTTCTAATCCCGACCCGTCAAATAATGTGCAGCGCGTTTCTATTACCTCAGCCACCATTACCACTCGTAATATCTCAGCGCTGCTGCGCGATAGCGTCTTACTGCACTTTTCCTGCATAGCAGTTGCGGGCGAAACGACGCAAACAGCCATCGAACTGGAGTATTTCCGTTTTGCGGTGGATACGCTGCCCACAACTGTTCTGCCTACGCCATTTATGGGCGAGCGCGTGATATTTGTGGAAGGCTTGCGAGCCGGTAGTTTTACTGCGAAGGTTTCTCGCGCGGGCGGCACACGCCTGATTGGGCGTGCCGGAACGAGCGCCACTCTGAGCGCAATGCACCCCAATCCGGTTTTGGATGTTGGAAATATCACATATTCTGTGCCTGAGCTAACACCTGCGCAGGTCGTGCTGGTGGACGTTTTCGGCAGAGTGATGAAAGTGCTGGCAGACGGCGACCACGCGAAAGGAAAATACGTCGCTTCTGTGCCGGTCAACGACCTTCCGACGGGAACGTATTTTGTCCTGCTGCGTACTCCGGCAATACTTCTGACCGAACGAGTACAAGTGCAGCGGTGATGAAGTCCGGCGTTGATGTTGCAAAATGTGATTCATTTTTACTCACAAAATGTTGTGAAAAATGCTCGAAAAGTAAGTAAAACCACTCTACGGAGATAATCTTCGTGCGAGTGGTTTTTTTATGGTAGTGGTTTTGCAATTCGCCCCTTTCTGGTGTTGTTTCGCCCCAAAGTATTTGATTTTTCGCGTGATTTCTTGTACATTGTTTGCTGTCATTCTCAGCATATTCTCTCCAAACCTCATTCTCTCGTGGTGGTCAAATGAAAAAGTTTTGTACATTGGTTCTGTGTCTGCTTGCGCTTACCATTTTCCCAAACAATCTTCTCTCTGCTACGCGCACGTGGACAGGTGGTGGTGTAGTTGGTATGTGGACCGACAATACAAATTGGGGTGGTTTCCCCTTTCCCACGACAGGTGATGATGCAGTCTTTAATGCCGGACCTGCTGTTTCGCTTAACATCGGCATTGGAGCACTTTCGTTAAATTCCATACAGATTACGGGACGAGATGTTAGCTTTTTAAACGGGGCAAACTGCGCTCTTACCATTACGGGAATAGGAAGTTTTGTAAACGGAGTGGCATCTATTGGTTTTCAAACACCCTCAACGATGACTCTAAACGCTGGCGCAACGCTTCTGCTATCGGGTAATGCAGGAATGTTTTTTAATGGCTGTAATATTGCTCTGAATGGTACTCTTACAGTAAATGGCGGTTCGACAATTAGTTATATTTGGGGTGGAACCCTAACCGTAGGAGCAACCGGGATGCTCACAAATGCCGGTACGATTACACTTGACCACGGCAATTCATCGATACTTTCTCTTACTATCAACGGCGGCGGTACACTGAATAATACCGGTACAATCAACGTTGCGGGTATGGCACCAAACTTTATCCGTATTGTTGATAACGGTTCTTTCACCGGTACGCCGCCAGTGTATGCCATAGGCTCGCAGCTCCAATATACGGGAATCACCCCGAAGACGGTCGGCGCAGAAATTCCTGTCGCCGCACCGATGAATGCGCTTATTACTCTCGACAATGCTGGCGGGGTAACGCTTGGTGCGGGCGTAACATACCAGCTTTATGGCGGTATGACGATGAATCCCGGGCGGGTACTTGCATTTAATGCCAACACAGTTCTTGATTTGTTCGCGGGAAGTTACTGCTGGGGCGGTTCTTTGCAGGGCAATAACACCGCGTCTTTGCGTTTTATGGGTGCGGTGGCGCAGGCGTGTAGTTGTGTCAACTTTATAGCCCCACAGGAATTAAACACACTTGTTCTGAACGCCAGTGGAATGGGCTTGGGGACTAATCTGACATTGTACGGTGCTTTAACGGTCGCTGCCGGACAGCAATTAGGTGTAGGATCGTGTGGCTCGCCAACACTTAGCTTACGCGGCGGCGGTACGATTACTCCGGCTAATGCTATTCGTGTATATTCGGGAGGAACGCTTGAAATTGATGGTAATTTGTCCCTTAGCGGTGCTGGGACAACGCAGTATGATGTTGGCTCGACATTGCGATACATTGGAGCCGGAGTAACAGCAGGTAGAGAGCTTCCCGCAACAATGCCCGGTAACGTTATTGTGAATAAAGGCGCTGGGGCATCCGTCGATATTCCTTCGCAAGCACAGATATTTAATGGTACGGTAACAGTTCTTGGCGGAAACCTTAATCTTCGTAGTAATGCAACAAGTACGCAGTTCAATGCTGCTTGTGCTATCAGTGGTACAGGGAGAATCCTTGCCGGTGGTACTGCCGGACCTATTTCCGGCGGTGGGAATGTCAACATTGCCGGTGGTGCTACGGGGATTCTCATGGCTATGCCGCCAAGCAGTACATGGACTGGTGTACCAATATACGCAGGTCCTGCATCGCCGCGGGGTGGTTTGGCATATATTGTTAGTAGTAATGTACCGCCAAGCGTAACCGGACAAGAATTTCCGGCAACGATGAACGGTGATGTAACAGTAACATTTACTGCAAATGCTTCGCTGACACTGAACTCATTGAAAACTGTTCACGGGTCATTGACTCTCGGTGGTCCCGGTGGTGGTCAATTCAGCACCGGAACAAATACTCTTACTCTTGCTGGCACGGTTGCAAACGGCTGTGCTAATGCTGTTAATGGTCCCGGGGCGAATAGCGTGGTTGTTCCTCTCAATGGCGTACTAAGAGTGTCCGGTAACAATTTAACTCTTGGCGGAGGTACTGGTCTTGCGGTTACTGGTGGTGTCGAACTCAATAACACTGTACCCAACATTGCTGCTATTACGGGCGGCGGAACAGTTACCTATAATCCCGGTTCAAGCCTAACGTATAGCGGTCCCAACAATAATAATCCTTCTGCCACGGAGTTCCCGGTGTCAGGACCAACGAACCTGATTATCAATAAGTCTGCTACTACCAGCATTGTAACACTGCCTGCTGCGCGTTCTTTGCCTGCCGCCGGTACACTCACCCTTACGCAGGGTATTTTAGACGCAAGTGCAGGAGGCTTTACGGTGAATAATTCCAGTTCAGGAGCTATTACTTTTGTGAGCAACCAAAGCTGGATTGTCGGTACGCTTACTCGTGCAATATTAGCAGGTGCCAGTAACTATAGCTTTCCGATTGGAAGTAGCGCAACGGAAAATTTGGCGATTATCATCAATGAAACTGCTGCTGGTGTCGGAACAATTTCTGCTGTCGCAAGTCCAAGTGCAGGTGGCAAAACTGCTTCTGGGTCACTGGCAACTCCGTTTACATCACAGGCGATTAATTTTACCTCGACTGTGAATTTGAGTGTTGTTAGCTTTAATGCTGACCGTTACACTTCCTCATTTAATGCTTTTTCCACGCTGGCTGAAGCTCCGGCACTTGGGGGGGGCTATACCGCTCTAGCAACGGCATCTGTTGCCGCAAATAATATTCAGACAGCCCCTGCTGTTGCAACCTTTACAGCCGGAGTGCCAAAATTTATCGCATATGCTTCCGTAGCAAGCACCTATTACTACAATGCAGGCGACCCAACGCTGCTTACCAGCTGGGGTATCAATCCCGGTGGTTCGGGAGCAAACCCGCCTAATTTTACCACAAGTGGCTTGACTTTTGTGATTGAAATGGGAAAAACAGCAACGTATACTGCTCCATTTAATGTCTCGGCTGGAGTAACGATACAAGTGGATAATGGTGGAATACTTGAAATTGACGGCAGTGTTCCCATGAGTGGAACTGGAGCAGTTACCTACGCTGGTGTAACAGCTCTTTTGCGCTATATTAATGGTGCAGGACCAGGCGGGACTGGAGTGGAATTTCCGAACATGATGCCCGGAAGTGTAGAGATTAATCGTACAGGAGGCTTTGGTTTCTTTCTGAATCAGGGAAAAACTGTTGCCGGAACGTTTGGATTACTAAATGATAATGTATTTACAAATGGTTTTAATCATACTTTTAACGGAGCATTTAACGTCAATGGTGGTCAGTATTTTGCTGTCGGTGCAGCAGCCACAACACTGACTGGTGCAGCAACTGTTACTGCAGGGCGTATTCAAGCAAGTTCAGCAGCAAATCCGCTCATTGTTACGGCTCCCGGGTCGTTAACCGTTTCCGGAACAGGTACGTTGGAATTGAGTGGGGCTGCTGGCTTCTCACCACAGATAACAGGCACGGGTTCCGCTACGTATTTGCCGGGTGGTACTTTACAATTCACTAGTGCTTGGGCAGGAGCGATAAACTTCCAAACATTACCTGCCACAATGAATGGCGATATTGATATTCAAAATGGGACACCCCAACTTGCAGGTAATAGAACACTCAACGGAGGGCTTAATATCTCCATAGGTTCCTTAACAGTTAATGCCGGTATTACTCTCAGACCTACTGGCGTGAGTCCTATTACAACTGCCGGTGCCAATCGTATAGATGCTTCTGCTGTCGGCGCAACTATTCTACTCCAGCGTTCCAATGTGGATGGTAATTGGTTCTCCTCAAATTCCGTCTACAATCTCAGTATTGCCAATGCCGGTGGCGTTACCCTCACGAATAATCTTGCCATCACTAACAATCTTAACTTTGTTACGGGAATTTTGACGACTTCCACGGGGAATACAGTCAATGTCCGTGGTATCGGTATATCGGGAGGAGCCTCAAATAGTTTTATCAACGGTCCTGCTCAACTGACTTTTCCTGCATCAAGTGTGACGACGCGCATCATTCCCGTCGGGCGCGGAGCGTCATATTTGCCGGTAACATTGCAAAATGTGACGACTGGTGCACCGGGACCAACGGTGGAAGTGGAAGCCTTTAACTATCCCTCCGGCGGAACGGCGATAACACTGCCTTTGGGAAATGAGTATTGGCGCGTACAAACCATTGCCAATGCCGCACAATATACCTCAGGGCAATTAATGCTCGGTACGGCTTCACCCGTAGTGTCAGCAAGTTTAATTGCGTATGCCAATTTGCCGACCCCAAACGTCACGTATAGTCCGATTCTCACTCCAACAACAACAGTAGCCTTGGGAGCAATGAATACGGTAACAACCCCTGTCATCAATGGAGCGATTCAAAATTTTGTGGCAATTACCGGCGCTGCGCCAACCACATTTTACTATCAAACCGGTGCTGCCGAAATACTTTCTAATTGGGATTCCAATCCCAATGGCGGTGGTTCTCAACCAAGCGGGTTTGCAACGGGTAGTTTTTACGTTCCCGCCGGACGCACGGCTCCTTTTACCGCCATGACACTGCCAATATTCGCCAGTGGTACGTTGCTCCAAATCGAAAGTGGTGGTGCGATCACCATTGCCAACGGTCGGACACTCACGGTGAATGGATTGATGCGTGTTAATGGTGGCGGGCGTTTGACGCTACAAGGTACGGGCAGCGTCATTGCACCAAGCGGAGTACAATACCTCGCTCCCACGGCAACGCTGGAGTACAACGCTCCTGTAAACCGTCTTACTTCAAGCACGGAATTCCCGAATACTATGCCAGCTCAAGTAGAAATACACAACGGTTCGGTACGCATGGATGCAAGTAAACACCTGCAAAGTAGCTTCCTGCTCAATAATGGCACCCTTACCTTTGGTACGGCTGACCGTTTACGTCTCTCAGGCAGTACGACGTTCTTAGGTTCCAGCACGGGTTTTGTCACCGATTCAACCGATACGCTTATCATAGATGGTAGCGGAACATTAGCCGGAGCCGTTTCCATACCGCAGCTTGCACGCTTGACGATGAATCGTGGCGGATTGCCTCTCACGCTTGCTGGTACAACGCAGATAACGCAACAATTAGGCTTATTCGGCGGCAATATCAGTGTGCCCAATGGTGCAAACGTTGTGCTCCAAAGCAGCGCCGATACAGCGCTGGTGGGCGGAAATGCACTTTCCTTCGTCTCCGGTTCTTTAGTGCGCCAACTTCGCCCCAATCTCACACCGACGACGACGCAGCCGATATTTTACCCCATAGGTCGCGGTATCAGTTATCTACCACTGACGCTCACCGAAGCGACGACAGGCACCCTTGCACCACAGGTGGGCGCTGAAGCCTTTGCTGTGGGTGCGGGTGGTACTCCAGCGTTGGGTGTGCCGGGCGCACTGAGTACGAGTGAGTATTGGCGGCTTACGCCGGTGAGTGGCTCGTTCACAGGTGCTCGTGTGGGTGTTATGCGCGGCGGTATTACCGCGATGAACTCACTGGCAAGTTCGCAGACACAAACAGGCTTGTACACAAGCGTTGGCGGTTCGTTCAGTAATCTTCCCCAAGGCTTATCGCTTTTAAGCGATGGCGTAAGCAATAGCTCCACGCGGTTTTATTCCATCGTCGGAACGCTGCAGGGTAGCCCTCGAATTACGGGCTTCACACCAAGCATTGGCGGGGAAGGAACGACTATGCTCATTAGGGGCATCAATTTTACAACCGTCAATGCGGTGGCGGTTGGTGGTGTGCCGGTGCAAAGTTTCATGAGACTAAGTGACACAACGATAAGCGTCGTTTTGGGAGCGGTGGCGACAGGTCCGATACAAGTCGGTAGCCCTCTGGGCGGTGCGGCATCAGATTCGAGTTTTACGTTTGTGCCAATGCCCGTTATTGGTGGCATTTTCCCTAATCCTGCGGGCGTAGGGGCGGTGATAACAATAAGCGGAACGAATCTTGGCGGCTTGAATGGTCTTAGTATCGGCGGTGTTAATATACCACAAGGTAACATTACAAGTAATGCCGACGGCAGTTTCACAACGCAAATACCGCTTACGGCGACAACTTCGACGATTATCCTGAGCACACCGGGCGGAACGGCTATTTCTACCAACGCACTGACTTTTGTTGCTGCACCTGTCCTGACGAGTTTCAGTCCTGCTGTGTCATCCACCGGAGCGGTGATAACGATACTTGGGCAAAACTTCACGCAGGGAATAACGGTAAAGTTCGGGGACGTTTTTGCGCAGGCAGTAACGGTGAATAATAGCGGTCGCCTGAGCGTGGTTGTTCCGGCGCAAATACCTTCTCTGACGGCTTTGGTGAATGACAAACCTGGGAGCAGCGTAACGTCGGTGGTACCAACTTCAGTGTTTCTGACCCTTCGTACTGGCGGCGGTACGGTTACATCGGCAACGCAGTTTGTGTATAGTCCTTTCCCGAATGGTGGTTCGGGCAATGGAGTTGATCCGTTGCGATTGGTGGTGCTGAGCGAGGCACGCGATAAAGTTGTTCCGGTGGGCGCTCAGGTGCGAGTAACGGGTGCAAATCTGGAGTTGATACAAGAACTGACGCTGCGCACGAGTATCGGCAGCACCAAGGCAAGTTATCTTATTTCGTCGTCGGCAGCAATGACAGTTCTTATCCCAAGAACAGGCTTACTTCGCGGTACAAATGCCAGCCTGAGCCAAGCACTCGTAACGGTGGACGCATTGGGAGCATTCAATCGAACAGTGATGGCAGATTTGTTCACCGTTGTCGGCGTACCGATCATCACAAGCGTTACGCCTACCGATGCTGCTCCGGGCGACGAGGTACTCGTTATCGGTGAGAACCTTGATTTGATCACCGGAGCTGCTATCGGCAGCACAAACGCTACCTTCCGCCTAGTCAATGGTCAGTTGTTTGTGCGAGTGCCTACCGTACCTGTTTCGGGTGTGCCGCTTCCTGCCGCCGGAGTCTTAGAATTTACTTCTATCGGCGGCGTTAGCACGACAGGCGCAATCATCAATGCGGCATTGGCAAGCGGTCAGCCAGTTGTGATGAGTTTTAGCCCCGCAAATGGAGGACCGGGTACGACGGTTCAGGTGTCGGGGGTGAACTTTACACGTGTTACGGACGCTCTGGTGGGCGGTGTACCGGTGGGAAGTTTTGTGATTAATTCTTCGACCCAACTTACCATCACGTTGTCGGCGCAGGTAACGGCAAGTTCGCAGGGCGGAATTACACTTTTAAGCCCGTTCGGAAGTACTGTGTCTTTGCAGCCTTTTGTCTTTTCGTCTTCTTTGGCGGGTGATACCGAAGCACTGGAACGTGCCTTGCAGCTTGCGAACTTAACAATAAAAGATGTTGGCATTGAGCAGACGGACAACCGCATCACGAGTATTCGTACTAATGGTCGTGCGCTCAATATTGCTGCCGAGCCGTTTGTGAGTGCGCTAGCGCCATTGACGGAACTTCGCAATTTGGATGTATCGAACTCCGGTTTGACGGGCGTAATCCCGCGATCACTAGCGCGGTTCACAAAGCTGGAGAGTTTGAATATGAGCGGAAATAGTCTTACAGGTAGCATTCCGTCCGAAGTATTTTGCTCGTATAAAAATTTACAGATATTGGATGTGAGCCGGAACAAGCTAGATGGTCTGATTCCGGTGTGTATTGCGACGCTGGATAAAGTTCAGACGCTGAATTTGTCGCACAATCAGTTTACAGGCGGTCTGCCGAAGGAGTTGGGCGGTATGGTGAGTTTGAAAGAACTCATGGTAAACAATAACAAGCTCACAGGCGGCTTACCGCCGGAGTTTGGTGCGCCGAGCGGAGTGGTTGGTACAAAGTTGATTTCGAGGGCGCAAAGCGCACAAACGTTGCTTGTTCTGGATGTGAGCACGAATGAATTGACCGGTACGATTCCCTCGGAATGGGGCGGGATGAGTGCTCTGGAGCAGATAAATGTGAGTAATAATCGGTTGTCGGGAGCGCTGCCTGCCAGCATTATCGGCTGGGAGTCGCTTAAAACGCTGCGTTTGTCAAATAACCGCTTTACGGGAATCGTGCCTGCATTGACCACAAAATCTTTGACAACCCTTGCACTGGAGAATAATAGCTTTACAGGTCGTCTGCCGGAGGAATTAGGCGCATCGGGTCTTAGTACTCTGACGGCTGAGAATAATAGTCTCACCGGTCTGCCTAAACTACCAAGAATAAACACGCTTCGTTTGGGAAGAAACAAAATAGAATTTGGCAGTTTGGAGCCAAATACTAGCGCAAAAATATTTGATTATGTTCCCCAAGATAGTATCGGCAACGGCGGTGATACGGTCGTGCGTGTGAGCAGCCGTCTGGTGATACCGTCCACTATTCGCGGCTCAAAGACGATGTATCAGTGGTTACGGAACGGACGGGTGCTGGAAGGTGCAACGTCGCCAACGCTTACACTGGAAAGTGCGCGAGCATTCCACAGCGGGGTGTATGTATGCCGTGCGACCAACAAGGACTTGCCGCAGTTGACACTCTTTACGCGGTCGTATAGGCTGGTGGTAACGGGAGCCGACCAAACGCTCGATGCACCGGAGTTGCTGTTTCCCTCACAGCAAGCAGAGAATATTGCCGTTCGTCCGCGCTTGAAGTGGAGCAGCGTGGAGGGTGCAGAGCAATACGAAATCACCATCGGACGTGATGCCACTTTGCGGGATGTATTGATGCGTCGTACGGTGAATGCGCTTGCCCAAAGCAGCGAACAATCCTACCGACCGGAGGTAACCGACGCAGCTCTGGAGCGCGGGGCGCAGTATTACTGGCGAGTTCGGGCACTGGCAGTGGGAAGCGAAGGCATTCCTTCGGAGACGCGGAGTTTCCGTATTGTGCCCTTGGGCATTGATGTAGGCTTTAGTACGATTGATGCGGGGCGTACACTTATCGGGACGCAGCGCCAGGGCGATGGTGTGATTGTGAATGTGGGTACAAGTGCGATAACACTGGACTCAGCAACGGCGATTACGAATACGGCAGTCTTCTCGCTTGCCAATCAGACGCGGAATGTGGTGATGGCACCGAATGCGGAGGTTCCGATTAACGTCGTCTTTACGCCTGTTGCGGCTGGTGAGGCATTGGCGAGTGTGCAGGTCTGGTATAAGGATGCGCAGCAAACCTCACGACAGGTGCGATTTGATAATGCACTGAAGGGTAGAGGCGGTGCGCTGCGCGTTGATGAAGTCAACTTTGAAGCCGCTCGTCCGCGCCGAACGGTATTGCAGAGCCTACGGATGATTAACTTGAGCAAGGATACGGTCAGGTTGAGTGCGGTACGTCTTTTACCGACGAATAGCTCGGAGCAGTCAAGGAGAGATGTTACTGCCTTTAGCCTTGAGAATCTAGCGGCTCTGGGGGTGATAACACTCAATTCGAACGATACGCTCTTTGTAACGGTGAGGTGTACAGCGCCGGAAGAAGCAGACTTGCGGGCGCAGGTGCAGGTAGAATGGCTGGCGGGCGGGGTGAAAGATTCCGCAACGGCACTTGTGAAGGCAACGGTACGGGCAGTCAATCCGAATAATCCATCGGTATCCGTCGGTGTGAAGGCACGGCAGGACAATCTTCCTCCAGGAAGCCTTGTGCAGCTGGATGTGTATATTCTTGATGGTAGTAGTCCCCGTGATTCGATTTTCAAAGCCGCGCAGCCCGATATTCGTGCGCGTGTGAGTTTTGACCCACAGGTGCTAGCATTGGTCAGTGGAGCACGTCAACTAAGGACGAGCAGTGGTGCGCAGACGGTGGTAGAAGTGCAGACGACATGGACAAACCGTTCGGGTGTGATAGCAACGATAGAATGTCGAGCGGTGGCGGGTGAGCGTGTCAAGACACCTCTTTTGTTGTCAGGTTTGCAGTGGGGTAAGCCTCTATTAGAGCGCCTGCCGGGCGACCGTGCTGTGATAGTAGAAGAGCAGGATAGTTCACTGATAGATACGGTTACCACCAACGTCTCCAGAGCCGGCGGAACACGCTTGATTGGCGCCGCACAGTCGAAAATTCTTGCTGTGCAGCCGAATCCGGCACGTGAAGATGTGGAAATACGCTACACCATCCAAGAGCCGGGAAATATTATTCTAACCCTTGTGACGGCTGCGGGCGAGGAAGTGCAACGTCTCTGGGCGGGACGGCAAGAAGCAGGCGAATATCAGCTAAAAACGAGTTTGCGCGGCATGGCAAGCGGGAGTTACCGCGTGGTGCTGACCACAGGCAACGGGCAGGTGAGCCAAAGTGTGAATGTGGTGAAGTAAGTAAGTAACGCTGCGGTGCAGTGAGATATTTTTATTGGCATAGAAAGTGCCGTTCGTAATCAAAGCGAGCGGCACTTTTTGCATTTCACCCCAAAAAATGACCTTTCGCCCCAAATACATTGAACAATTCCTCTAAAGCGCTTATTTTCTGATGGAATATGACTTTTCGGCACTTGTCCACACTCCGAAAATTTCGTATATTCCGCGTTGTTCCTTCGTCTGCACATTTCGTTAGAAAAGTATCCGCGTGTTTTTAGTATAAACGAAGAATCTATCTTATTTTTGTTTTTGGAGCTTGGGTTATGCAACCTCTCATATCAGAACCGTCATTTACACTTTTTTCCGCTTGTACTCCAATGCACAAGCGGTGCTCGTGGAAGTTGTGGGTACTTCTTCTCTCCTTGCCAATACTGTTTTTTCGCCCTGTACTGTCCTCTGCCGCTACTATTAGCTGGAATGTGGCTGCAGGAGGTGCGTACACATGGAGCAATGGTGCTAATTGGGCAGGAGGTGTGGCACCCGGTCCCGGCGATGTGGCGAATTTCCCTGATTTGGGGGTTTATACAACGATAACGCTCTCGGGTCTTCCTGCAAGTGTGCAGGGAATCATTAATATCAGTGGGCGAAATGTTGAAATCGCAGCCGGATCTACGTTGGTTGTTACCGCAGCTGGCAGCAATGTGAATGGTACATCCTTTATTGATGTATTGGGAACGATAGAATTTACCAATGGTGCCTCGACAACTGGCGCCTCCGGCTATCGCATTCAGTCTGGTGGTAGGATGCGAATTAACGGCAACCCAACTATTACTGGGGCGGCAGTCCAATACTTTGCAGGTTCAACGCTGGAGTATAGTGGCTCCGGTAATCGAATAACAGGTCAAGAGCTTCCCGCTACGATGAATGGCGCTGTGATTGTTAATAAATCATTAGCAGCTGAAACTATTACTCTAAGCGCAGGAACAAATATTGCGGGATTGACTGTTACGCAGGGCGTATTCGACGCTGCAGGCTTTACTTCAACATTCTCAGCCGCCAGTTCGGTCTCGGTTAATGGTACTCTGACAGTTGCTGCGTCAGGATTAGTAACCGTTGCCAGTGGTCAAACGCTTACTATGAACGGCACAATGAACTTGAACGGCGGCGGCGACCAACTTGATATTCCCAGTTCAACACTCGTTCTTGCTACAAATTCTACTGTTACCGGTGCTGGGCTTATCAAAGCCAATTCCAATGGTACGGTGCGGATACAAGCTGCCACGCTTACTCCTGGTAACTTTACGTCGGCGTGGATTTATTGTCTTATTGTTGACCGCCCAACTGATGTTACTTATACCGGATCACTGACTGTTGGTAACGGAGGACTGCAACTCGTCAATACAGGTAATCTCTTTGTGAATTGTGGCGGATTGAGTATCGTTGACGGAATAGGTGTTTCGCAAACAAGCACGGGGCGAATATCGCTCGTAGGCTGCGGCAGTGGTCTGGATATGCAGGACGATAACCTTGACGGAAATCATTATGTTCCGGGCATGAATAATCTTTACATCAACCGCGCTGGCGGGGTAAACCTGACCAACACGATGGACATTGTCAATCTGAACTACACGAGCGGTGCGCTGAATGTCAACAATACTGGTAATTTGATTGCTTCGATACCGGCTGCACTCACTGTTCCAGCCGGGCGCATTCTCAATATCAACAATGGCGGTAAAGTAACGATTTTGCCGACACGAGGTCTTATCAATAGCGGCACCATCAATATCAATAATGGCGGCATCCTTGAATTTCAAGGCGATAATAATCCCAATTCTCGCATTTCAGGAGCTGGGGTGTATAATTACAGTGGTACGCTGGCAAATCTTAATTATACTCTCGGCAGTGCATCCGGGGTCTGGGAAGCAGGTCCCGAATTTCCCAGCCCAATGCCCGGGACGGTCAATGTTATCAAACCCGGTAATGCGACGCTCTTTATTACTAGTACCAAAACCATGACCGGACCGATGATTGTTCAGTCGGGATGTCTTGCCGTCATAACTGCTGGAGGCAATCTCACCCTCGGTGCCGGAAGCCAAGTACAGAATGGTGCTACGCTTCAGGCGGTCAATAATTCAACTGTCGGCGGCGGTGCGAATCTTACTGTTCAAACTGGCGGAAAACTGCAATTTGTCAATACACCCAAGGCAACATGGACAGGCATGCCCACCTACCAAGTCAATTCCGTGCTGGAATACTTCGGTGGACCTTTTACCACTGGCGTGGAATTGCCTGCAACAATGAATGGAAATATTAGCCTCAATAGCCCCGGAAGTGATGCTACTCTTGGCGCAAGTACAGTGTTGAATGGCAATCTACTTCTGGCTGCATCGCCCAATAACGGCACTTTTACAATAGCAAGCCCGAATATTCTCACGCTTGCCGGAGGGGGGAATTCTATCGGTAACGGTTCGACTCTCGTAGCGAACGCGGGTGCGGCAGAATGCGTCATCACAAGCGGTGGCGATTTGACCAACAACGGCACAATGAATATTAATGGTACACTCACACTGGACGGTACTGGCTCTTATAACGCAGCGAGCGCAAATTCACCCACAATTACAGGAGTTTTGCGCTATACGGGCACAAATCCGAGTTTTACGACCGGGAAAGAATTTCCTGCCATTGGTGTTAGTAGTGTCGTAGTCAATCGTGCAGTGGCGGGCAATATGGTGATATTGAACACCGGAAAAACAGTCGGTATGAACGCAACAATTACGCAAGGCATTTTGCAAACCGCTCCTATCGGCGTGTCGCTCACGCACGCAATCACTGGAAATCTGGTCGTTGCCGCCAATGGACGCTTGCGGATGCAGGAAAATAGCGTTGTTACAGTTGGTGTAGGGACAACCTATTCAGCCGCCACATCAACTCTTGAGTATGCAGGCACTATCGGCAAAGCTGCCACTGGCGGTGAGCTTCCGGCTGCTATGGCAGGAACTGTCCTTGTCAATAACTCCGGCGGTGTAACGCTTAATGCAGGCAAGACCATCAATACGTTGAATTTTACTTCCGGTAGGCTCATTTCGAGTGGTTTTGGAACGGTAGTGGGAGCCAATCTTATTGGCGGAGGTGGTACGTCGTACTACGACTGTGCGGGTGGCGGAACGCTCTCGCTGGTATTGCCCGCAGGACTCACTGCCGGACCATTTACGATGCCTCTTGGGAATGGTGCCGGATTTTATCGTCCAATAACCCTTTCTACGACGACCATGTCTGGGCTTGGCTCTGTTACGACATCAGTGTTTGCAGGTGCGCCGGGCGGTGGTGCTACCGACGGCGGCGGCTTTGTGGGCATAGCCACTGTGCCGGAATATTGGTCGGTGCAGGGAGCAAACCTCACCAGCACGCAAATGCGACCCTCTCGTACACCGACAGTGTTACCGGGAACTTCGCGCTTAGGATATTCTTCAACGGTAAATGGAACCTATAATAATCAGACTGCGACAGTCAACTCGCCCGGCAGTGGCGATATGCAAAGCACATTGGCATTGGCGGCAGGATTTGTGGTTATTGGCACGGGACCGTCTGCCAATAGCGATATTATCGAAACCCCGGGTTATACTTATACGTCATCCATTGCGCACAGCAATCCCGCAAACCGCGAACCTGCATCGCCCACAACGGGTTCGGATGTACTCTGGAGTATGCGTCTTCGCGACGGTGGTGGAGCAGCTGATGCTGACGCCTTGACGACTGAGTTGAATTCGCTTACGTTGAATATCACAACGGATTCACCTTCCAGCCCCCTCTATCAAGTCGCTCTTTTTACTCCAGGCGGTGTACAGATCGGAGTAACACAAAACGTATCGGGAACAACTGCAACGACCGTAACGTTTGCGGGACTTTTCGGTGCGAATGTTACTGCTCCCGATAATGGTTTTATTGATGTAGTTCTGCGTGGTACTTTTAAGCAAACAGGGGTGATAGACACGGCTAATGTGCGCTTCCAGGTGGTCTCCGCGGCGGCTAATATCGCGGGTTCTACCTTCGCAACTGCTAATGCAGGCGGTGCCATCAGCATTGACAATTCCGTTACCACGGGATTACCGGCGAATCTGCTGAAAAATCGAATTGATATTGTTGCGACGCAGTTAGCGTTTCCGGATGCAATCGGTAATCAAATTGTCAATACGAATTTTACGCCCTCGATTACCGTTCTTGCTGTGGATCCGTTTTTCAATGTGGACAGAACAATAACCGGGACAATAACCCTATCAAGCGGTTTGTTTACAATATCGGCAGGAGGTAGTGCCGCCGTCCCGCTTGGAACCGGAACAAGTTCGTTTGCCGGGTTGCAAGTCAGTAATACTGGCTTGACCGGATCTCTAATTGCAACAATGGGTGCATTAACGGGAAACAGCGCAACATTTGATGTTACGACCATTCCGACTTATTGGGATTGTACGATACCTAGAATTCCGGCTTCGGTTCCGATGCTTCCTATTGGTGGTCGCAGTATGAATTTTTCTAATGTTACGTTGAGTATCCCTCCAACACCTCCTGTTCTCGGACAAAATAGTATTACAAATGTTGCTCCAGGTACGACAATCCTGATTACCGGTGATTGGGTAATGAATTGGCCCGGCGGTGTTTATTGTCCGGGCTGTGTTGTGCAGATGTACGTGGGCATTGGAAGTGGATTCGGGGCTGCTGGTAACGGCTCTAGTGCAGGTGGCTTTACCCAGTGTTTAGGCTCCGGTGTGTATAATGGTTCTACGGGTACAATGAATTTTACATTTAATGCTCCAGCGAAGCCTGGTGTTTACTATATTAAACAAAACTGGACATTACACTATTACTGTAATCCACATCCTGTTACTTTTGGATCAGATACAGCTAATGCCATCGCAGTGATTCAAGTTGTTGAACCCACTCCACTGGGAGCATGCAATGAGCCTGATATTATCGAAACACCCGGTTTTGTTTACCCTGCGAATATTAATTATGCTGTATTCACGAGTAGTACCATGAGTGTTGGAAACCCTGCGGTTTGGGGCTTTCGTGTTCGGGATTACGGTACAATTCCTACGCAAGGCGATGTGGACAATAAGCCAACGCAAATCACTTCATTAGGTATTAATGTTACTGACCCGGGTGGTGTCTTGCAGTCAATAGCCTTATATCAAGGGGCAGGGCAGATTAGCACTCCGGTGACGGTAACGGGGTCGGGTTTGATTACCTTCCCAACACTAGGTACGGTCGTTATAGCGCCTGACAACGGAGTAATTGATATTCTGGTGCGAGCAAACTTCAGAACGTCTGCTTTAACGCCGCCAATGGATAATCGGCAGTTTTCGTTCAGCATCAGTGCAGCAAATGTCGTAACTGCCCCCAATGCAGTGAGCACACAAAAGAGTATGATTACGCCCTTCGTAACTGCCACCAGTACAAATAACCTTAACGATAATCGGGTCACTGTTACTGCCACAAAAACCGTTTATACAGCACAGCCACCCGCTTCTACGCCAGTCGGCACTCTCATTACTGCCCCGATTACTATCCGTGCTGTTGATATCAATAATAATATTGATGTTGACTACGTTACACCAATTTCGATATCCCATCCAAGGCTCATCGGTTCGCCAATTATTATTCCTTCGACATCAGGCATTGCAACCTTTTCTGGGCTTGCTTTTAATGCTGCTTTTACTAATGGAGTCCTGAGTGAGTCTTCAGGAGGTTTGACAACAACCAATAGTATGAGTTTTAACGTCGTTCCGGCAACATTCCATTTCAAGTTTGCAAGTGCAAGTGCTAATGTGCTAACGAATTGGCAACTTGCGGGTTTCCCTACCATTAATCCGGTAGCTATTGGTTTATCGGACGCAACGTATATCGTTGGTTCGCCAGCGTTTGACCCCGCCGCTGCAAATATCACCGCACCGTTGACTATCAACCCCAATTCTATTCTCCAAATAAGCGGCACTGCGGGCGGCTCCACACTCAACGTGAATGCTGGGCAAACACTGACCAATAATGGCACATTGTCTATTCAAGGAGGCGGTCGTTTGCTTCTTACCGATGATGGTACGATTGCTGCCGTATCTGCCAATCCTGTTACATATACTACCACTAATGCCACGCTTGAGTACGCGGGCGGTGGAGCTATGAATCGTACTACAAACCCGATTGAGTTTCCTTCACCTTTGAACGCACGTTTGATTGTCAGTCGTTCAATGGGTGCATTCAGCCTCAATCTGGATGCTTCCAAAACTGTTCTGGGTGAGTTCCAAAAAAATGCTGCCGGCACAATGGTCGTTGGAACAGGGCAGGTGCTTGATTTGCAGGGAGGAACGTATTATTCGGGTGGTCCTCTGAACCTAACCGGTACGGGGTCGCTCAACGTCCCGGCATCCGGCACATTTCTTATCACAGGCGGCTCGCTCAATCTCACAGGAACGGGCGCTGCGACGATTGCAGGTGGATTTTCATCGCAAGGTGGAGCGGTGAATATCGGCGCAACTACTCTTACTCTTAGTGGCGCAATCAACTTCGGTGCGGGCACCGTTACACCCTCGGCAGGCTTTGGAACGCTTGATATTAACGGCGCTGGAGCGATTTCGGGAACGCTCGGCGGTGGTGTACAGTTCGCGCAATTTACGATGAATCGGGCTAATCAAGTATTATCTTTGAGTGCCGGTTCTAATCTTCGCGCCGTGAATTTGAGTTTGCTCAATGGTATCATTCGTACAAGTGCTGCTGCTGATTATGTTGATGTTGCCGGAACCTTTACGCCTGTCGGTTCAGCGACGACATACATCGAAGGCAAGCTCCGCCGCGCCTTGCTTCCGGCTACACTCAATAACGCAGGTTCTTTTGAGTTTACCGTCGGCAAATCCGGTGTGTTTTTGCCCATAACCTTTCTAAATGTAACAGGTAATAATGTTGTTCTTCAGGCAGAGGCATTTGCCGTAGGCTCCGGTGGGGCTTCAGGTGTGGGCTTTTCCAGTGTTAGCGCGACTGAGTATTGGCAATCAAGTCTTCAGGGCGGCGCGTTTTCCAGTGGTCTTGTGCAGCTTTCTCGTCCCGCTCCGCCGCTTGTTGCTGCGGCAGTGGTGGGGCATTCTGCAACGCAAACAGGCTCATATACAGGCATCGGCGGTTCGGTTTCGTCGCCAAATGTTTTGAGCGCAAGTCCCGTTCTGTCTGCCGATAGATTCTTCGCACTTGGCGTATTGTCTAATGTCTTTTACTACAATTCCGGTCCGGCAGAAAATGTAACCAGTTGGAACTCGGATATACTCGGCATTGGCGCTCCGGCAACGGATTTTATCACTGGCGGCACAACGTTTATCGTCCCATCGGGTAAAAATGCTCCCTTTACCAGCAATCAAACCTTTGCGCCGGGTGTTACTATTTTGGTCAATGGTGGCGGTACGCTGAGTGTGCGTAATGGAAGTACGCTCAATGTCGGCATTTTTCGTGTTGGTGCTGATGCTACTCTGTCGCTTGCGGATTCAGCAAAAATCAATGCGCCTTCCGGGGTGAACTACCTTTCACCAACTGCGCAGTTGCTTTATCAGACACCGTCCGCCAACCGCGTCGCCACAAGCAACGAGTTTCCTGCCACTATGCCCGGAAGCGTGATGGTGAGCAATGGTACGGTGCGCTTGGACACGACCACAAGTGTCCGCAATATCACCATTCAAGGCGCACTGACGCTCAAAAACTCGGCTCTGGACTTCGGCAAAGACTCAACGCGCTTGCGCATCGAAGGGGCAATCTCCTTCAACCCATCGCAGTTTAACACCAATCGTACGCATAGCTTGACTATTGCCGGAAGTGGTTCTATTTCCGGTACTATTAACTTTAGCAATAATGTGATTGGTTCGCTCTCAATGCAGCGCCCGGGCGTAACACTGCTTTTGGGCGATTCGCTTGAGATTGGTTCGCAATTATCGCTTTTTAGCGGGAACATTATGCCGCCTGCATCGCGAGTGCTGTCCTTGACCAATAGCGCAGATACGGCTCTCATGGGCGGTTCGTTCTCATCCTTTGTGAGTGGGATTTTTGCGCGAGTTCTTCCGGCAAGTCTTACGCCCGCGGACGCAAAAACGCATTTTTATCCGATTGGCAAAGGCGCAACCTATCTGCCGCTTACGCTCTTAAATGCTACCACAGGCAGCGTTAGTCCGCTTGTCGCCGCAGAAGCATTCAGTATTGGTGCAGGTGGTTCGGTGGCATTAGGAGTGAACGGAGCACTCAGTAACACTGAACACTGGCGCGTACAGTCGCTTTCAAGCGGTTTTGCGGGTGCGCAAGTCGGCGTGATGCGCACCAGTACGTCCTTCACAGCAAGCGATAAACTGGTGGTGAGCAGTACAAAAACGGGCGTGTATCAAAGTGCAGGCGGCGTTCTCACGCCAATAGCGCAAGGAACATCGCTTGTGGGCGATGCGGTGGAAAACAGTACCGAGCGTTTCTATTCTGCCGTAAGTCCCACGCTCGGTTCGCCGCGTATTACGGGTTTTTCGCCCTCCAGAGGTGGTGAGCAAACAACAATGCTTGTTACGGGTACAAATTTGACCGGTGTCAGTGCAGTGGCTATCGGCGGGATACCTGTGGCAAGTTTTCAGGTCTTATCCTCCACGACCATTAGCATTACCGTCGGTGCAGTTGCATCCGGTCCCGTGCAGATTGGTTCTCCTATTGGAGGCGCAGCATCGGACTCTAGTTTTACGTTTGTACCGTCGCCCCGTATCTTTAATGCTTCGCCCAGCCCTGCTGGCTTGGGTGTGCCCATTGTCATTACCGGTGATAATTTTACGGGCGCAAGCTATATGAACATTGGCGGAGTAGATATTCCCAGCAATCTCTTTACGGTGACAATGGGCGGCACTGTCATCACGACAACCGTGCCCGTGAATGCGACCAATCCAACGATTATGATTAGTGCTCCCGGCGGCACGGCGATTTCGACCAATGCGCTTGTCTTGTTGCCGCCGCCAACGATTACGAGCATCAATCCGCAAGTAGCGTCCACGAGTGAAATCATTACGCTCTTCGGAACAAATTTCGTGAATGTACAATCAGTTCGCTTCGGTACGACATCGGCGCAATACACTGTTAATTCGCCAACCCGCATCACGGTTATCGTTCCGCCGCGATTGAATACAGCGCCTTCTCAAGTCTTTATCACAGTGCAGACGGGGAGCGGCACGGCGACAACGGCAACGCGGTTTGCCTATAACCCGCAGCCCGGTGGCATACCGAATGGCGTTGACCCGCTTCGTTTGGTCGTCATTTCCGAAGCGCGAGATAAAATCACGACTCTGGGCGGTCGCGTGCGCGTAACAGGCGCAAATATGGAGCTAATTCAACAAATCAAGCTCATCACCGTTGCGGGTAGTACGAATGCCTCATGGCTGCTGTCTTCATCTGCCGCTCTGACGCTGATTGTACCGACGACAGGGCTTCTCAAGAGTTCCACGGGAACGCTTTCTTCAGCGCCCGTTACGATGGATGTGCTGGGGGCGTTTAACCGCGTTGTGTCTTCCAATGCCTTTACTGTTTTCGGTATTCCTTCTATTCTGAGTATTACTCCTACCGAAGCAAATGGAGGCGAGGAAGTGATTGTAGGCGGAACGGCGATGAATCTGATTACCAACATCACCATTGGCGGTACAGCAGCTACCTTCCGTGTTCTGGATAGCACTCGTATTAGTGTTACAGTCCCATTTCGCCTTACTGCCGATAGTGTACGGCTTCCGGCTTCGGGCGTATTGGGCTTTACGTCGTTTGGCGGAATTACTGGCACGGGCGGTACAATTATCAACAGCGCCCTGGCTGGCGGTCAGCCTGTTATCACTAGCTTTAGCCCCACAAGTGGTCCGCCGGGTACGGAAGTCGTCCTGCTGGGTGCGAACTTGGGTTCGGTACGCGATGTGGCGGTTGTCGGTATTCCGGTGGCTAGTTTTGTGGTGAATTCTCCAACGCGCATGACACTTGTGCTGAGCACGGCTGCAAGTTTGCGTTCGCAAGGACCTATCACGCTGCAAACATCATTTGGAACAAGCGTGGATTCACGCACCTTGTACTCATTCCCATACTCATTGGAAGCCGACCAGAACGCTGCAAATGCGATTGTGACAAGTCTTGGCGGTGACCCAAGTCGCCTGACAATTCAAACTGACAATAATCGTATCACGGTGTTGCGGTTGAGCGGTGCCGGCTTGCGAGGACCAATTCCGGCAGTTATTGCCACGCTGACGGAATTACGCGAGTTGGACTTATCGAATAACTTCTTGAGTGGTTCAGTTCCTGTCAGTCTTACTGCGTTGAAAAAGCTGGAACGTCTGAATCTCAGTAATAACCTGCTTTCCGGCGCTCTCACGCCCGGTGTGTTCTGCTCTTATGGGAATATGCGCTTTTTGGATGTGAGCCGGAATAATCTCACGGGCGAAATCCCTGTCTGTATAGCAGACCTTGACAAGATTGAAATACTCAACCTCACCTTCAACCGCTTTACGTCCTTAATCCCGTGGCAATTAGGCAAAATGACGAGTTTGAGAGAACTCCGCCTCGGCAATAACCAGTTGACGGGTGAGTTGCCCGCAGAACTCGGTACGGGCGGGGTGCGCGTAACGGCAAAGAAAACTGCCGTAACAACGCGAGTCCCAACCGTGCAGGTGATAGACGTGAGCAACAATCAGTTCTCCGGCGGAATTCCCGACGAATGGGGCAACATTCCGCAGCTTACCGAACTGAGCGCGGTAAATTGCGGTCTGACGGGTAAATTACCCGCCACAATTCGGGATTGGCAACGAATATCAATCATACGTTTGGCAAATAATAAGTTTAGTGGTGTTATTCCGGAATTTTATGCCGGAAGTCTTCGTGAATTTGTCGTTGATAATAACCGCTTCACGGGCGCACTTCCCGCATCGTTCTCGCAAGCACCCGTACTGCGTACACTCAGCGCTGCAAACAACCGATTGACGCTCATTCCTAATCTTGCCGTGAGCGGCAGACTTGATACGGTGCGTCTTGACAGCAACCGCTTGGAGTTTGGCAGCCTTGAGCCGATTCGTGCAACATTTTTTCAAGCGAATGGGCAAGACAGTGTACCGGCGGGAGATAGCATTATTGCCAGTTTGGGTGATGTGGTGCAGCTAGCTTCCAACATCGGCGGAGCAAGTACAAGCTATCAATGGCTCAAAAACGGCGTAGCAGTGCGAGGTGCAGCAGGAGCAACACTCACGCTGCAAGGCATCGTGCCACAAGATGTAGGCACGTATATTTGCCGTGCGACCAATAGTAGGGTGCAGGGTGTTACGCTCTTCACGCAGTCCCAACGAATTGTGCTTACAAGCGCTACACAGACAATTGCTGCACCGAGCCTTATTTTTCCGTCTGCGAATGCCACGAATATCGCACCGCGCCCGTCTTTCCGCTGGTCGCGTGCATCGGGTGCTGATTCCTACACTATTCTGGTTGCCCGCGATAGGGCATTGCGGACGGACGCACAGAGCATCACGCTTGCGCAGCCCGAGTTAGGCGATAGTATCGTTCTTCCATGGGCGAGCGCTGCGGGGCGCGGTGTGCTCTTGGAGCGCGGAGTGCAGTATTATTGGTCGGTGCGGGCGGCTGCCAGTTCGGAAGAGTTTCTTCCGTCGTGGTCGGATACGCTCTCGTTCCGTGTCGTGCCTTTCGGACAAGACCTTGCCTTCAGCAGTGTGGATGTGGGCAAAGCAACGATTGGTGACAGCGCTCGTGCGACGGGTTCGATAGTTAATATCGGCGACGATGCACTTCTGGTGCAGTCCGCACAGGTAGAAAGCGGTTTAGAGAATGTTTTTGCACTGAATTTTACGCAAAAACTCCTACCCAAAGATGCCTCCGCCTCGTTTGATGTCCTATTCAAGCCTAACCGTGCCGATACCATTCGTGCCAATGTTACCGTTCGTTATGCAGATGCAGCAGGGCAGGGCGCACGCTCGGTGAGTATTGACAAGGCTCTGGTGGGTCGTGGTGGAGCATTGCAGGTTGACCCGTTGGATTTCGACTCAGTGCGTGTGGGTAAGGTTTCGGTTCAAAGCGCTCGCATTATCAATCGCAGTGATAAAGAAGTGATAATCAATAGCGCACGAATTCTGGCACAGCGGGGAAGCATGGAAAGCGCGTTCGAACTGGTAGCGCCCGTTGCGAATCTGAAAATATCTGCACGGGACACGATATTTATCCCTATTCGCTGTTTGACACTTACACGTGGTTTCAAGAGTTCCATTCTTGAAATCGTGACCGATAACGACAAAACACAGGCTGATATTACGGCAATTGCACGTTTGATTCGCCCCGATGACCCGGCGGTATCGTTCTCAGTGCAACCCTCGCCAAGCGAAGCAGCCCCGGGCAGTGCGGTCCGCCTCGATGTTGTTATCAACGATTTTTCGCAGCAACTTGCCACAGCCTTGATTGGTGCGGCTCAACCGGAAGTGCGCTTGACTCTGCGCTTTGATAAGCAAGTTCTTGCGCTCGATGATGCGTCGGGTATTGCCAGAATGCAGCGCGGAAGCTCAACCAATGCCAGTGTAACAGTCTCGGCGCGTTGGGACGGACGTTCGCGGACAGTTGCCAGTCTCCAGTGCCGTGCGGTGGCAGGAGAGCGCACAACCACTTCGCTTGAGATTATCAATGCTGAGTGGGGTTCTACTTCGGCAACAGCAAAACCTGATTGGGAACGCCGTGTGTTTGTGGAGGAGCCTGATATTGCACGTGCTTCCACGTTCACCACACGAGTTTCGACCGCAGGCGGCAGGCGATTGATTTCGGGTACTACCTCGTCGGCAACGCCTCCTTTGTTGTCGCTGGCTCGCCCCAATCCTGCAAGTGACGTAATTAGCCTTTCCTACACGTTATTCGACGATGCTCTTGTAACGCTTGATGTGCTGAACATGAAAGGCGATGTGGTACAGATATTACTTGCCGAAACAAGCCGTAGCGTGGGAGAATATAGCCTTTCCGCGAGTGTCCGTACGCTTCCGACGGGCACGTATATGCTACGCCTTCGGGCAAATGGTGCGTCGTCGGTAACACAACGCATGGATATTGGGCGGTAAACAATCTGGATTTTTACCCCAAAAGCACAAAACTACATGGATATTTGACACAATCGCTTGTGGCGCCAAAGCTACCATGAGCACAATCTTTGTTCAATGAAACGAGTCCTTATTTCCGAAGACCATACGATGTTCGCCATGATGATAAAAATGTGGCTGCAACAGGATGCTTCGGCTGAAGTAGTAGGCGTAGCACCGACCGGCGCACAAACTATCAGCATGGTGCATGAACTCAAGCCCGATATTATACTTCAAGATATGATGCTCTCGGATATGCAGGGCGTGGATATTATTAGGCGAATCCGGCAAGACTTTCCTGCTCTGGCTATTTTTGCTATGTCTGCACGGGCAAATTTAGCAAAGTTGGCTCTGGAAGCGGGCGCAAACGGCTGTATGCTGAAAGAGGATAGCCCGCAGGTGATTCGTCACATTTTAGATTGGGATACTTCCTCCGGCATCTGGGTAAGCCCACTTCTGGGTGAAAAATTCTTTACAGCGGCACAGGAGCTTCTCAAATATAATTTTACCGTAGTGGAGATGAATATATTACGCAATATCACGCTTTCCAATACGGATATTGCTATTGTGCTGGGTATTTCCGAAGGGACAGTGCGGAATACACTCTCCACAATCTATCAAAAAACTAGCATTACTACTCGCCCCGACTTGGCGCGTTACGTTCAGGATATTCTTTTGCTTGCCCCTTCACAAAATGTGTCGTAGTGCTTCGTTTTGTGAAGCAAAAATATGACATACCCCGCAAAATTCCAGCACCCCTCCGCAAAAATCGGTGACACGTTGTGTCGCACAGATTGTGTATTTTAATCCGTACTACCGCCTATTTTGGTACGCTGCAGAACCCAACACCCCAAATATCTTTTGGTGATTATTATGAAATCCCTCCAAACCTTCTTTCGTATATCTCATTACCTAATCGCCTCTGTAATTTTCTTCAGCAGCATCTGCGATGGTATTGCCCAGTTTGCAAACGGTCAAACTGCCACCTACGTCATAGGACAGAGTAATTTCACTTCTAATACCCCAGCGGCGGGTGCAAACGGGATGAATTGGGGTGAGGGAATTGCTATTGATGCGACCAATGGCAAAATATACGTTTGTGACAGAGCAAATCATCGTGTCTTACGGTTTGCTTTTCCTATCACGGCGAATCAACCAAATGCGGAAGTTGTTTTTGGGCAGACAAATACGACCAATAATTTACCGAACGCCGGTGGAAGTCTCGGAGCAATTGGCTTTAATCAACCAACAAGCGTCGCAGTCAACCCCGCTACCGGCGATTTGTTTGTTGTCGAAAATAGCAATAATCGCATTGTTCGTTTTGCTGCTGCGCACACTGTTGCCAATGGTGCACACGGACCAAGCGCAGCTAGCGTTATCGGGCAGCCAAATTTTACCACAAACGTCGGTAGTGCTTCTCAAAACACGCTCAATGCGCCGCACGCTGTTTTTATCACACCCGGCTTTGGCAATATGTGGATTGTGGATCAAGGAAATCACCGTGTTTTGCGACTTCCTAACGCCAGTATTACCTCAACGCAGCCAAATTTTGATTTTTGTATCGGACAAACAGCATGGACAAATAATTCCACAGGCAATGGCGCTAATCAGTTGAACTCGCCTGCCGGTGTTTGTACGAATGCAGCCGCTACGTGGCTCTTTATTGCTGATGCTGCTAATAATCGTGTCCTGCGTTTCGCTACACCGCCTGCGATGGTGTTTAATGTTTCTGCAGCCGCAGTATTAGGGCAAACAGGTTTTAGTGTAAGCGCTACGGGTACTGGTGCCGATCAAATGAACAATCCACGCGATGTTGCCATGGATGCCTCCGGTACGCTGTATGTTACTGACCAATCAAACAATCGGGTACTCGCTTTCAACAGCGCAACGGGGCTTGCTAACGGAGCAAGTGCCAACACAGTCTTAGGGCAAACCGGTTTCGGGTTAAGTGGCGCAGGCTTGTCTGCAACGCAGTTCAACAACCCGCGTGGAATTGCAGTGAATGGGACATCACTCTTTGTCAGTGAGCAAAATAATCATCGCGTTCTGCAATTCGACCCGGTTTCAGTTCCGAATTTTACCGTACCCGGTATGGGAAATAATGCTGCTCTTGTCTCGGCAAGCGTGGAACCTGCAGCTGGTGATGATAGAGGAGGTATCGCTGTTACCTCAACATTTGTATATCGTGTTCAAGATGGTGGTACTGCTCGTTTGGATGCTAATACTCTTGGTTCCTTGACGGTCTTGCCGATACAGGACGGGTTGTTTAGTGATCTTGGTTCCGGGCAGTTATGGACGCTTTGGAATGGTTCGGCTGTTCCGAGTAATGGCTCGAACACAAGCCCCTACAATCTCACTGCCATTCGCCAGTTGGATGCAAACCTCAATCTTCTTCCCACAATCGTTACGTTATCTTCGAGTATAGCGCTTAGCCCCGGTTCTATGATTTTTGCCGGGAATGGCGTTTTTCTGGTGTGGAATTCTGCCAATAGCGTATTCTATGCTATCAATATCGGAACTGGTGCCGTTACAACGCTCGGCACCGTAGCAATGGCTGGCTCGTTCCAAACCACAGAAAACTGGCTCACGTGGGGAATTGCCGAGCATAATGCAGGCACATATACCGTATTGTATTGTGGCACAGGAGCTAATGCCAACAGAGTTATGCGTCGTAATGCTAGCACTGGAGCCGAAGGTCTTGCGTTCCCCTTTACAAATCTTAGCGATATGGCTTCCATTACCTTTTCGCCTTGGAATAATCGCTGGTTTGGACACGCCGAGGGAGCAACGGAATTTACTGCGACTGCGGAAGTCGTGATTTCTGCCGGAATACTGAATCTGCCAACTATCACCTCTTTTGCGCCCACAAGTGCGCAAGCCGGAACGACTATCACTATCAACGGCACAGGTTTCACCGGAGCCACGCAAGTGCTTATCGGCGGTATGCCGGCTGCCTCATATACGGTGGTCTCGGCAACGCAAATAACCGCTACCGTGCCGAATGTTGCCGGAAGTGGTCTTATTTCCGTGACCACACCAAATGGAACCGGCACATTTGCGGGGTTTAATTTTCTGGCAACCTATACGCTTGGGCAAACGAATTTCACCACCGGAACTCCCGGCACGCTCAACAATAAGTTTACTACGCCCAACGGCATGGCTATTGATGCCACGAACAATAAACTCTATGTCGCAGAATTTGGCAATCACCGCGTCATGCGCTTTAGCTTGCCGATAACGCAAAATTCCCAACTGCCCGAAGCAGTCTTTGGGCAGGTGAATTTTACGAGCGGTCTTGCTAATGGCGGCGGCACAACTGGTGCAGCCGTCTTCAATGGACCATTTACGATGAACGTCGGCACGGGCGGTGACTTGTGGATTTCGGATATTTTGAACAATCGCATGGTTATGATTCCCTCGGCGCATACTGCTGCCAACGGAGCATCTGCGACACTTGTTTTGGGGCAGCCGAATTTCACGGCGAATGGTGCAGGGGTGAGTTCACAAAACCTATTCAATCCCTACGCTCCGCGTCTGGATGCTTCGGGCAATCTGTGGGTTGCCGACCAAGCAAATCGTCGTCTGCTGCGATTTAATGCGCCCTTGAGCACATTTCTCGCTGCTTCCCTCGCCATCGGTGTACCGGATTTTACGACGAATAATGTCGTTGCGCCAAGTGCCACAAGAACCGGTACCGTCGGCGATGTTGCAATTGTCGGAACGTCCATCTATGTGAGCGATATTTCTAACCACCGAATTTTAAGGTTCGATGCGCCCTATACAACAGGCATGGCTGCAAGCGTTGTGCTGGGGCAGCCAACGATGGGAACGGGTGCTGCGAACAGTCCCAATTCTACACTCGGCTTAAATTTTCCTCAGGATTTGTACACCAACGGAACGGATTTGTTTCTTGCGGACGTAGCAAATAACCGTGTGCTTATCTATCGAAATGTGAATAGTAAAACCTCCGGTGCGGCTCCCGATGCCGTCATTGGGCAGCCTGATTTCATAACCCTCACCAGCGGTCTGACGCAATCAAAATTGAATGGTTTACGTGACGTTGCCGTAAGTGCTGCGGGGCAGACGTTTATCGCAGACCAAGGGAATCATCGCGTTCTTGTCTTTGGTCCTACTTTTGCTACCCCTGCGCCGACTATTTCCGGCTTCACACCCACAAGCGCCATAGCGGGTGCAACGGTAACGATAAACGGCACAAATTTCACTGGCACAACCCAAGTGCAGTTTGGTGGAGTAAATGCTGCCTCGTTTACGATTGTGTCGGCAACGCAGATTACGGCTGTTGTCGCTGCTGGTGGTGCAAGCGGAAACGTAAGCGTTACAACGCCCGCAGGTACGGCAAATCTTGCTGGATTCTCCTTTCTTGTACCGCCGACGATTAGCGGTTTTGTGCCAGCTACCGCTCAAGCCGGAGCAACCATCACTATCAATGGAAATGGCTTCACTGGTGCGACTGCGGTGCAAATCGGGAGTCAGAGTGTCGGATTTACCGTTGTTTCCGCAACGCAGATAACCACGACGGTTCCTGTACTGGGCGGTGGTGGAATTATTTCCGTTACCACGCCCGTCGGCACCGGGACAAGTGCCACAGGTTTTGGCTTTGACGGTACGTTCGTTGTTGGACAGCCGAACTTCACCTCAAATGTCGCTGCGACTACTTCCACAGGTTTGAATTTTCCCGAAGGCGTGGCGGTGGACGTGGCGCGAGGAAAACTCTACGTTGCCGACCGTCTTAATAATCGCATCTTGCGCTATGCGTACCCCGTAACGGCGAATAATCCTACAGCACAACTCGTGTTTGGACAGCCTAATTTTACAAGTGCCGTTGCGAATAACGGCGGCTTGTCAGCAAGTAGTTTGAATCAGCCAACTGATATTATTGTTGATCCATCAAATGGAGATTTGTGGGTTTCAGATTACCTCAACAACCGTGTTCTCCGTTTTGCTGCTGCTCACGCGATTGCCACTAATCAGACTAATGCTACGCAAGTGCTGGGGCAGCCCAATTTTACTTCTAATGCTGCGGCAGCTTTACAAAACGGCATGAATCAGCCACATGGGCTGGCTCTCGAAGCCAGTGGACGATTGTGGGTTGCTGATTTTCTGAGCAATCGAGTTTTGCGTTTTGATAATGCTTCTTCCCTTGGAAATGGCGCAAATGCTTCAGCCGTCTTGGGGCAGCCCAATTTTACTTCCTCTGCACCAAGCCTTTCACAGTCAGGCATGAATGCCCCGATTAGCCTTGCGATTGATGCTGCCGGAAACCTCTACGTTGCTGATGTCAATGCGAACCGTGTTTTGCGTTACAACAGTGCCGCTTCAAAACCCAATGGTGCAAATGCTGATGGAGTTCTTGGGCAGACATTATTTACAACCAATAGCGCTGCAGTTTCCGCAACAGCAATGAATTTCCCAGGTGGTCTTGCTATGTCACCTGCCGGAGATCTCTTTGTCAATGATAGGAGCAATAATCGTATTCTTGGCTTCAATAATGCTTTGGCAAAGGCGAATGGAGCATCGGCAGACCGAGTATTCGGGCAAACAACCTTTACTACCAACGTTGCGGCGACTTCGCAAACAGGCATGAATCTAGGGCAGTTTTTAACGTATGTTCCTGGCGACAATGTTTTAATTTCGTCGGAATGGAATAACAATCGCGTTGTACTTTACGGAACTCCTGCGCCGCCCCCGGCACCGACCATTACAGGCTTTTTACCGACCAGTGCCATTGCCGGAGCGACGGTAACAATCACGGGTACAAATTTTAACAACGCTTCAATCGTACAGTTCGGAGGAACAAACGCCGCTTCTTTTGTTGTGAATTCACCTACCCAAATTACGGCAGTTGTAGGCGCTGGTGCAAGCGGAAACGTTACCGTTACCACGCCCGGCGGCACTGCAAATCTCGCAGGATTTACCTTCGCTGTTCCGCCGACCGCCTTTAGCGCACAAACACCGCCAACAGGCGTGGTGGGCAGTGCATACACGTACACTTTTGTTGCCAACGGAACTCCCGCGCCGACGTACTCGGTCTTTTCGGGAACGCTTCCGGCGGGATTAACATTAAGTGCTGCTGGCGTTCTCAGTGGTACGCCAACGGGAGCAGGCGGCGTGTCCGGAGCAATCGTCATTCGCGCCACGAATATTGGCGGAACCTTTGATTGTACGCCCTTCACCATCACCATCAACGCCGCACCAACTGCTTTTTCTGCGCAAACGCCGTCCGGGGGAACACCGAGCGTTGTTTATGCCGGATATACGTTTGTTGCTGATGGTTTTCCCGCGCCGACGTATTCGGTCTTTTCGGGAACATTGCCCACAGGATTGACTCTGAGTGCTGCGGGTGTGCTGTCGGGAACGCCGACCGTCTCCGGCTCGTTTGGTCCGATAGTCGTTCGCGCTGCTAACATTGCCGGAACATTCGATACTGCGCCTTTTACGATTCAAATGAACGTTGCGCCCACAGCCTTTAGCGCTCAAACACCGCCATCGGGCGCGTTGGGGCTGACGTACTCGTACATTTTTACGGCAAATGGTTTCCCTGCACCCACATATTCTGTGCAGTCGGGTACGCTTCCGACAGGCGTAACATTGAACGCCGCTACGGGGGAAATTTCGGGAACACCAACGGCAACCGGAACATTTGGTCCAATCACGATTCGCGCAACGAATATGATGGGAACATTTGACACCGCGCCATTTTCAATTGCCATCAATACCGCGCCATCAGCATTTACGGCACAAGCACCGCCTGCGGGAACAGTTGGCGCGGTGTACAATTATTTTTATGCTGCCAACGGTTCTCCCGCGCCCACGTATAGCCTTTTTGCCGGAACGCTTCCGCCCGGACTGACGCTCAACAGCGCAAACGGGCAACTCTTGGGCACGCCGACCGCCGGCGGCACATATAGCGGCATTGTTATTCGTGCAAGTAATGTGGCGGGTGCGTTCAACTCCGCTCCGGCTACGATTACCGTTAGTGGTGCGCCGACTGTTTTTGCTGCCGCACTCGTGAGCGGGGTAGTCGGAACGCCTTATAGCTATTTCTTCACGGCGAATGGTTTTCCCGTTCCTACCTACGCTGTTTTTTCGGGTGTATTGCCTCCGGGATTAAGCTTGAACAGTGCAACAGGTGAACTTTCGGGTACACCGACAATGGCGGGTGTGTTTGGCGTAACAATTATCAGCGCAAGCAATGGTGCGGGTTCACTCAATTCCAATAGCTTTTCGATAACCATTGCCGGAGCGCCCTCCTCACCGACGGCGTTCAGCGCACAAATGCCTACGGTTGGCACAAGCGGTACGCCGTATAGCTACACCTTTGCTGCAAACGGTTTTCCCTCACCGACTTTTAGCGTTGCCTCCGGCGCGCTACCGCCCGGACTGACGCTGAACGCAGTAACAGGGGAAATCACAGGCACGCCAACCGTCTCGGGTAGTTACGGACCAATTACCGTGCAAGCAAGTAACGGCTCCGGTTCGCTTGGTTCTACACCTTTTACGATGACTATTAACGGCGCTCCGACCTCATTTTCCGCGCAAACGCCCGGCAGTGGTGTTGTCGGAACACCGTACAACTATGCTCTTGCAGCAAACGGTCTGCCAGCGCCGACGTATAGTCTTGTTTCCGGCACATTGCCTACGGGCTTGACGTTGAGCGGTGCGGGCGTGATTTCCGGTACACCGACTGTGGCGGGCATGTTTGGACCGATAACCGTTCAAGCAAGTAACGGTGCGGGTAGTGTCAATACCTCAGCATTTAGCATTACTATTGCTGCAACAGGCAGCGCACCGACACTTTTCATCGCCCAATCCCCTCCAAACGGCTTAGTTGCAAGTCCATACGCTTATACCTTTGCGGCAAACGGTTCGCCTGCGCCATCGTTTAGCCTTGTGTCTGGGGCGTTCCCAACGGGGCTAACCTTGAACGGCTCCAATGGTTTGCTCTCTGGTGTTCCGTCGGTTGCGGGGGTATTTGGTCCGATAACGCTTTCGGCAATGAATGGTTCGGGTTCGGTTAATTCTGCGCCGTTCAACATCACGGTTAATGCTGCTCCCACCACCTTCACTGCGCAGACTCCGCCAAGTGGAGCTGTTGGCGTGGCATATTCCTACGTGATTTCTGCCGATGGCTATCCAGCTCCCACATACTCGCTTGTTTCGGGGGCGCTTCCGGCGGGCTTAACACTTTCGGCAAGCGGCGTTCTCTCCGGCACACCGACTGCTGCGGGCGTATCGAGCAGTATTGTCATAAAAGCACAAAATGCCTTTGGTAATGTGAATACTGTTTCCTTGAGCATTACCATTGCCGCCACACCCACAGCACCAACGGCTTTTACAGCGCAAACACCGCCAAGCGGGAACGTCGGCACGGCGTATAGCTATGTGATGGCGGCAAATGGCTCACCGACACCGACCTACAGTGTGGTTGCCGGAACGCTGCCAACGGGCTTGACACTGAATGCGGCTACGGGTGAGATTGCGGGAACGCCGAGCGTTGGGGGGACATTCGGACCAATTACCGTGCAGGCAAGTAACGGTGCGGGCACGTTCAATGCCGCTCCATTCAGCATCACCATCAACCAAGCACCGCCTACCATCACGAACTTCACGCCCACAGGCTCATTGGCAGGCGCGACGATAACAATTAACGGTACGAACTTCACAGGGGTAACGGGTGTGAGCTTTGGCGGGGTTCCGGCGGCATCGTTTGCGTTTGTATCCGCGACGCAGATAACGGCTGTGGTAGCGGCAGGCGGAGCAACAGGCAATGTCAACGTAACAACTCCCGGCGGTACTGCCGTGCTAGGGGTGTATTCGTTCTTTGCGCCGCCAACGGTAACGGCTATTTCGCCCATGGTTGCTGCTGCGGGGTCAATGATTACGATTACCGGAACTGGTTTTATCGGCACAACGCAAGTACAGTTCGGTGGATTGAACGCTACGTCCTTTACCGTTGTTTCTCCAACGCAGATTACGGCGATTGTTCCGGTGGGAGCGCCGAATGCGCCTGTTTCCGTTACCACGCCCGCTGGTATGGCAGCTTCTGCCGTGTCTTTTATGTTAGTTGCCTCGGCATCGGAATTTTATTATCAATCGGGAGCGGCAGATAATCCAGCAAATTGGAATACTCTGCCCGGTGGTGGTGGTATCACAGCAAGTAATTTCTCTACGCCCGGACACAATTTTTATGTTTCTAATGCGCGGACTGCTACGTTCACTGCCGGCGCTACTATTGGTGCGGGTGTTACGATGCAGGTCGAAAACGGTAGTGTCCTTGCTGTTGCCACGGGCAGAGTGCTGACCGTACAAGGCTCACTTAGAGTCAATGACGGTGGTCGCTTGCGCTTGGAAGGAACGGGCGCTGTCTCAAGCGTCGGGGGGGTACAATATCTTGGGGGCAATGCAACGCTGGAATATCGTGGCGGCTCAAATCGTGTAACTTCCGATACCGAATTCCCACCCGCGTTTTCAGCATCAGTGCGCATAGATTCAGCATCGGTGCGCTTGAATAATAGCAAAAGTATTCAGGGTGCCTTAACCGCAGTGAACGGTAGTATTCTTCGCTTTGGCGCAAATAACGGACTCACGCTTGGTGGCAGTATAACGCTGACGGCAAGCCGCTTGGGTACGGATTCCACGAATGCGCTTGCCGTGACAGGTTCCGGTACAATTTCTGGAAGCGTCCTCTTCGATAATGGTTCGGGGGTAAGTATGCTGGGCAGCCTTACTATGCAGCGTATGGGGGTAAACTTGACTCTTGAGGGAAATCTTCATTTGACAGGTTCGCTGGTGCTGGGCAGAGGAAATGTCGTCGTACCAAGCGGTCAAGTGCTGACGCTTGCCGGCACCGCTGATACCGCATTGTCGGGTGGTTCGTTGGGGTCGTTTGTGGTGGGTAGTGTTGCGCGTGTGCTACCGCCCAATCTCACGCCTGCTGATGGGCGATTGTGGATGTACCCCGTTGGCAAAGGTGTGCAGTATTTGCCCGCGTTTGTGCAGGGTGTGACAACAGGCAGTGTGTCGCCAACTCTTGCGATAGAGGCGTTTAATGTTGGTTCAGGCGGAAGTTCGGGCATCGGTTTGACGGGCGCACTGAGCAAGACAGAGTATTGGACGTGGACACCGCTTGCAGGAGATTTGACGGGCGCACAAATTGGGCTGATTCGCACAGGGGTGAACGATAATACCCGTGTGGCTTCCGGCTCCACGAAGAGCGGAACCTATCAAAACATCGGCGGAACGCTGCAAAATGTTGCTTCTGCACAGGCAGTTGTGAGCGATGGCATTCCTGCGGGCAGCGTGGGCGCACAGCGTTTCTTTGCTGTTGCCGGTGCTGCACCCGCTCCGGGAGATTCTACGCCGATACTTCTGCCACGCATTACAAGTTTTTCTCCTGAGCGAGGGGGCGCCGAAACGGTTGTATTGGTTGTTGGTGAGAATCTTACGGGTGTCAATTCGGTGGCTATCGGCACTGTTCCGGTGGCAGATTTCCGTGTACTTTCTTCCACCGGTATCAGTCTAACGGTCGGCAATGTCAACTCCGGTCCTATCCAGCTCGGCGGACCGAACGGCGGCACTGCTTCCAATGGTATTTTTACGTTTGTTCCCACGCCCGTCATTCAGTCTGTCAGCCCGCAAATGGCTGGTCCCGGAGCGACGGTAACAATTACCGGACAGAATTTGCAAAACGTAACGACGCTGACGTTTGGCGGTGTTGTCATCACGAACTTTACTATCAATCCCAACGGCAGCATTACCTTCGTTGTGCCTGCGGGTGCAATGCCCGGCGCGACCAATACGCAAATACGCCTGAATGCTGAGGGTGGTTCGGTACAGGCAACAACATCGGTAGTCTTTGTGCCACAGCCCACCATTACCAGTTTTGCTCCGGCAGTGGAAACTACCGGTGCTATCATCACCGTGCGTGGAACAGGCTTTGCAACGGTTCAAAGTGTCCGTTTTGGTACTGAAAATGCGTCGGCAATCGCAAATTTCACGCGCAATGATTCGACACGGCTCACGGTAACGGTTCCGGCGCGTGTAGCCGGCATGGGAACTGAGGTGCCGATTGTGATTGTCGCATCAGGAGGAGTGCGCGTGGTAAGCGCTACGAAGTTCGCGTACAAAAGTTTGGAAACTGGCTCCACAACGGGCAGTGTTGACTTGTCGCAGCGAATTGAGGTCACAGAATTCCTTGATAAAATTGTCGGTAATGGTGGCGAGGTGCGAGTGCGCGGCTCCAATCTGAATGTGGTAACAGATATTTCGCTTAAAACAAGCGTCAGCACAGGAAGAGCGGAATATCGGACTTCTTCATCGGGGCAAATTACGCTGCTTTTACCCAAGCAAAATCTGCTTTCCGGCACAGGCGGCACGGTCTCTTCTTCGGCAACGACGGTTGTGTTTTTGGGACCCTATAACTCCGTTGCGGTACAGAATGCGTTCAGCATCATCAACACACCCGAAGTAACGAAAGTTACGCCTATCGATGCCGCCTCCGGCGAAGAAATCGTCATTACGGGCAGCAATTTGGATTTGGTCAGCGCCGTTACTATCGGCGGCACACGGGCAACGTTCCGTTTGGAAGGCACGACGCGCATTGTTGTGCAGATGCCACCTTCTGCTAATGCGTCGGGGTTGCCGCTTTCGGGGCGCTTGAATTTGCTTTCGGTGGGTGGCATTACCACACCGACTGGGGTGATTATCAATGCTAATCTGGCAGGAGGTTTGCCCGCAATAACGAGCTTCAGCCCTGCTTCAGGCAATGGTGGCACGACAATTATCGTAACGGGTGCAAACTTCAGCCTCGTCAGTGCAGTTGCAGTCGGTGGCGTACCTGTGGCAACATTCAGACTTCTTTCGCCAACGGAACTGAGCATTAGCATTGCCTCTGGAGTCAGCCGCACAGCGCAGGGCTTCATACAGCTTACCTCACCGCTTGGCGAGACGGTCTCGCGTGAGTCATTCCGCTTTGTTCAATCATTGGAGGCAGATTCAGCGCAAGTGGCAGAGTTTATTCGCCTCATGCCCGCAGGCGGAACTATGCTGAATTGGAAAGCAAATACGCCTATAACCGAATGGCAGGGCGTGGAAGTGGTCGGTAACCGCATTGTGGCGGTGCGCGTACCTTCGTTGGGCTTGCGGGGAGCGCTGCCGCCTGCACTGGGAGCGCTGTCGGAATTAAAAGTGCTGGATGTGTCGGGCAACGGCTTCACAGGTGGTATTCCGGCAAGTTTTTCGGGGCTTGTTCGTTTGGAAGAATTTGATGCCCGGCGCAATCAACTGAGCGGCTCGCTTGCTGAGGTAGTGTGTTCGTGGCGGAGGTTACGCCGCTTTGATGTAAGCAGCAATAATATCACGGGCGAGATTCCTGTTTGCCTATCGACGCTCGACAATGGCGAAATTATTAACCTCTCCGGCAATCAGTTTAGCGGCAAAATACCGTGGCAACTCGCTGCAATGACCAATTTGCGAGAACTCCGCTTAAACAACAACCGCTTATCTGGGCAGTTGCCGCGCGAGTTTGGTATCGTGGGCATAAAACCAACTGCTGCCAAAACAACCGCGAACGTAACACAAGCTCAGACGCTTCAAATCTTCGACCTGAGCCAAAACGACTTCGACGGCGCAATTCCGCCGGAGTGGGAAGGTATGGCGAACTTGCGCGAACTGGATGTGAGCAGAAACCGGTTGTCGGGCGTGGTGCCGCGCGGTATCGCATCGTGGCGGTCGCTTACGGCGCTGCGCCTTGCCAATAATGGTTTGTCGGGCGAGCTTCCAAGCGGTGTACAGTGGGATAATCTTGTGGAATTAAACGTAGAAAACAATCGTTTCACGGGTGCATTACCGCTTGAACTCGCACAATCTAGCCGTCTCCGCACCATTCGTGCCGCCAATAACCGATTCACGGCTTTGCCCAATCTGCTACGCACGTCCATTGATACGCTCAGTGTAGAAAATAATTTTATAGAATTTGGTTCATTGGAGCCTATTGCCAAACTCACTCGGAGTCCTCGTTTCTTCGAGTATATTCCGCAAGGACGTTTGGGCGTGGCGCGTGATACGGTGCTGGAGCGCGGTGCACTTTTGGAATTGCGCTCCGGTATCAGTGGCGCAAGCACTGTCCATCAATGGTATAAAGACGATAATCTTGTTCGCGGCATGGCAGGTCGCTTGCCCACATTCAAGGTAGATAGTGCTGTGCGGGTTAATAGCGGCACGTATTTCTGTCGCGCTACCAATCCAGCCGTTCCCGGAATGACGCTGGAAACCGCTCGTGTGTCGGTCTCGGTAGCAAGCGTGGACGTGCTTTTGGCTGTGCCGGAGGTTATTTCTCCGGCTCCCGGCGCCATCAATGTCAGCCCGAATCTGACGCTGCGCTGGTCGCGTGTGGAAGGAGCGACAGACTACGAAATACGCTGGTGGAAACTGGAAGGCGCAGCACCTCTTCCGGCAAGGGTGGATACGCTGGGGCAGCCCGACGAAGGCGAACCTATCTATGTGCTGCGGAACTTGGAGCGTGGCGCATCCTATGAGTGGAGCGTTCGCGCAATGATTCGCAACGACCGTGGCGCTGTGAGCGAGAATAGTAACGTTTCAACTCCTGCGTTCTTCCGCGTTGTCACAGCAGGTGTTGACCTTGCCTTCAGCACGGTGGATGCAGGAAAAACGACGATTGCAGACAACCGCGACGTGCCGGGGGGCATTTTGATTAACGTCAGCCCGAATCCGCTCACCATTCTGAAAAATGGATTGAGCATTATCTCGCGTGACCCTGCATTCAAAGTAAAAACCGAACAAGTGGCAGGCATTGTGAAAGATACGACGCTTCTGCCGAATGGCGAACTGGTCCTGGGCATTGAGTTCACACCACAAGAAGCAGAGCCGATTGTGGCGACGCTGCAAGTGAACTATCGCGATGCGCAAGGATCACAGCGAGTGGCAACCTTTGCTGATGCACTTCGCGGTCGCGGCAGCGCACTCTCGGTGAAGGCGGTGGATTTTGATACGATACGGGTGGGCAAGGCATCGGTGCAAAGTATTGAGATAACAAACCGCAGCACCATTCACACAATGCAAGTAGATGCCGTGCGGATATTGACCGTGCGGGGTGCGCCGCGTGAGACGGCTTTTGTGATTAAAGATGCGAGTGGTTTGCTGATAGCGCCGCGCGAGACTGCATACATTACCATTCGGGCTGCTGCGCCGGAAGAGGGTGTCAGACGTGCTGCATTGCGAGTGGATGCACACAGCACGAAAGATAGCAGTATTGTTGATGTAGCTGTCGCTGGTATCACTGCTTATGCACGTTTGCCAAAGCCTGATGATGCCGCAGTAACCCTCCGTGTCAAGGCAGAACCGGAGTCTGCGCCGCCCGGTACGCTTGTCCGGCTGAACGTGTATATCGAAGATGCAACGAAAGAAAAACTAGATGCGCTTTTCAAAGCTGCACAACCTGAAATTATTGCCCGTATTCAGTTCAACCGCCAAGTACTCTCGCTGGCTTCCAATAACGGCGGCGCAAGGCTGCTGCCTGACCCGACAGGTAGCACAACGGCAAATGTTCTTTTCAATACGCGCTGGGACGGCAGAACTTCATTTGTGGCTACGGCGGAAACACGAGCTGTGGCAGGTTCTACCAATCGCACACTGCTCAATTTGGCAAGTGTGGAGTGGGGAACAACCGCAAGCGCCCGTCTGGCGTGGGAACGTAAAGTCTTTGTGGAAGAGCCTGCCGATACGACGCTGTTTAGCTTTACGGCAAAGGTTTCCACTGCCGGTGGTCGTCGTCTTATTAGCACGGTGGCTCAAGCGGTTGCTATTACTGCCATTGCGCCCAATCCGGCAAAAGAGCAAGTGGAAGTAGCATACTCATTACCGAAGGATGATTTCGTTACTCTGTCGCTCATAGATGCTCGCGGGAACGAAGTGCAGCGCCTTGCAAGTGAAGTGCAAGCCGCAGGTCTGCACAAAATGAGTTTCAAACTGGGCTGGCTGAGTAGCGGTTCTTATTTACTACGCATTTCGACTTCGACGGAAACGGCGACAGGTAAGGTGGAAGTGGTGCGGTAGAGCGCTGCTGAAAAAATGTGGATTGAGCACGTCAATAAAAAGTAGTTCACAGCACGTTTTTTAGTAATGTCCTTTTATGATAGTCTGGCGATATGCTTTCGGTGAAACGCCTTCGTGCTTTTTGAAGAGCGTACAAAAATAATTGACACTGTTGAATCCTGAGCGGAAGCAAGCATCGGTCACTGTTGCGGTGGGTGCTGCGAGGTACTGCTTTGCAAGTGCCAAACGCTCTTGGATGATATATTCCATCGGCGAGATGCCAAATTCCTGCTTGAAGCTACGAAAAAAATGTGACTGGCTCATATACGCAACAGCACTGAGGCGCTCAATCGTTAGCGCTTCGGTGAGATGGTCTTTGATGTACTCCACCACAGCAGCAAAGCGGTGTGTGGTCAAATAGCGTCCGTAATTGTCCAGAATCACACTGCGAGCTTGCGTTTGCATAAGCCGAATGAGTAATTCTTGGAGCGCAAAATTGGCGAGAATATCCTTGGCTTTGTGCTGTTCTTGGGAGATATAAACTAAGCGGTCTATTGCGCCGGTCATGGCGTGTGTGTTTTGCAGATGGAAGCGTTCGGTATTGATTGCCCATTCGTCGTGTGCTTCCACTTTGGCGTGGTGTTCGTTCAGCATATCCAGCGTTTCTTGTACTTTCTGGCGGTCTATCACGAGCGCAATGCACTGTGTGGGGTTCTCCGGCGTCGCTTCGGGGAAATCGATGACCATTTCTTCGTTCTCCGGCACAATGACGGATTCGCCCGGCACGTACTCGAAATTATTCCTGCCGTTAAAAAGGTGCATCACTTTTTTGCCGCGCAGCATAGCCGTAAAAGTGAGGCTGCCGAAGGTGAGCGAGACACGTTCACTTTGGCGGTGCGTCTCGAAGAGGTTGAACTCGCAGTGACTCATCGTATGCACCGAACGGTTCTCAATGAGCGTCTGTAACTTGTCCGGCGCAGTCAGAGCCTGCACTTTGGGGCGAAAGAGTTTGCTCGCCGGAAGAGCGGTCGTAGGGAGGCTATTGACCAGCATTTTCATGGAAACTCTGAAGACAAAGAGAGGGGAAAATAGGGGATTAAAGCTAAAAATACATGCTACACAACGACGTATAACTATCACCAACACAAGCATCCGCACAAATAAGCGCCCGCGCTTAGGGGCAGAGCAAGAACACACAAACACCAGAAAACAAAAATACACAATAAACTTTGGTAATAAACTTTTGTTTTCGTGCAAAATGATAGGATAACAACATTTTATGAGAGAATCCAGAACAACGGTCTAAAAAAAATATCATAGTTTGTCGTCAATTCAAAGCAGTGTGCTGCAAGCAGTGATTTTCGGGATAAATAGCTACTAGGCAAAATTTATCAATCGGTGGTACAGACATTCCTGTCTGTGAGGTTTGAAGCAGTTTTCTAAGCGACACGCTCTGAGAGGACTACACAGGCAAGAATGCCTGTGCCACCGAAGCCTGATTGCAAGATGGTTCTGAAATTTTGTCGTGTATCATGTAAAAGGAAACGTTATTGTGAGATTGCTTGCAAGCGCGACTGTGTGTTCGTTACCCTCCTTTATCTGTGTGTATCGCTATGGCAACAGCAGAAGTCCAAACCGCGCCGACCGTTAAACATTCGGCAAAAAATCTTGTGGCTCGCCCAGAGTTCAAGAGTCAATATGATAATTTTATTGGTGGCAAATGGGTTGCGCCGAAGAAAGGTCAGTATTTTGAGAACGTCTCGCCCATAGACGGCAAGCCGTTTACAAACGTTGCTCGCTCAACGGCAGATGATATTGAAATGGCACTCGACGCAGCACACGCTGCGTTCCCGTCGTGGTCGCGCACCTCGGCAGCGTACCGAAGCAATATCTTGCTCAAAATCGCCGACATCATGGAGAAGAATTTGAATTATCTTGCTGCCGTGGAAACGGTTGACAACGGCAAACCCATTCGCGAAACGATGGCTGCTGATTTGCCGCTTGCTATTGACCACTTCCGTTATTTTGCAGGTTGCCTCCGTGCCGATGAAGGTACGCTGTCGGAGCATGATGCAAATACGCTTTCGTTGCAAATCTCCGAGCCAATCGGCGTTGTGGGGCAGATTATCCCATGGAACTTTCCTTTGCTGATGGCAACGTGGAAACTCGCACCCGCGCTTGCCGCAGGCTGTACGGTTGTGATGAAGCCCGCCGAGCAAACACCGGTCGGAATCCTCTGCTTTATGGAACTTTTGCAAGACATTCTGCCGCCGGGCGTGGTCAATATCGTGAACGGTTTTGGCGTGGAAGCCGGTAAGCCGCTTGCAAGCTCGCCGCGTATTGCCAAAGTTGCTTTCACGGGTGAAACCACGACGGGACGACTTATTTTGCAATATGCATCGGAGAATATTATCCCCGTCACGATGGAATTGGGCGGAAAATCCCCGAATATCTTCATGCCAAGCGTGATGGATCATGACGACGATTTCTTCGATAAATGCTTGGAAGGCGCTGTGATGTTTGCGCTCAATCAAGGCGAAGTCTGCACGTGTCCTTCCCGTATTCTTGTGCATGAATCCATTGCCGATGCCTTTTTGAAGCGTGTTACCGAGCGCGTTCGCAAAATCAAAGTCGGTCATCCGCTCGACCCCGAAACGATGATGGGTGCTCAGGCATCGAACGACCAGTACGAGAAAATTCTTTCCTATCTCAAAATTGGCAAAGAAGAAGGTGCAGAGGTGCTGACGGGCGGTGGACCTATGTTGCTCAATAGCGGCTTGGAAGGCGGCTACTACGTTCAGCCGACGATATTCAAAGGACACAACAAAATGCGTGTGTTCCAAGAAGAAATCTTCGGACCTGTTACCTCTGCAACAACCTTCAAGACCGCCGAAGAAGCAATAGCCATCGCAAACGATACGCTCTACGGCTTAGGTGCTGGCGTGTGGACACGCGATGCGCACGAACTCTACACGATGCCCCGCGCTATCCACGCCGGACGGGTGTGGGTGAATTGCTATCATGCGTATCCGGCGCACTCTCCTTTTGGTGGGTATAAAAAATCGGGTTACGGCAGAGAAACGCATAAAATGGCAATCAATCAATATCGTCAGACGAAAAATATGCTGATTTCCTACGACAAAAAAGCACTTGGTTTCTTCTAAAACTTCCACTAGATTCACCTTTCACCTGAGTTGTCGTCTGCGCCGAACGTAGGCGACAACTTTTTTTCACATTATCCATTTTTCTTCTGTGCTATGGAAACCATTCCTTTTGCTGAGGCTGTAATGACCGAAACTGTCAAACGTGTGTTGGTAACGGAGACCGCCGCCGCGCTGATAGACACGCTCCGTGCTGACAATGGAGAACTCATGTTCCACCAAAGCGGCGGTTGCTGCGATGGTTCGCAGCCGATGTGTTACCCGAAAGGCGAGTTCCGCGTGGGCGCAAACGACGTGAAGATGGGAACAATCCACGGGTGCGAGTTTTTTATGAGCGGTGACCAGTTTGAGTACTGGAAGCACACGCAGCTCACGATAGATGTTGTGAAGGGCAGAGGCGCGAGTTTTTCGCTGGAAATTCCGCTGGGTGTGCGCTTCATTACGCAATCGCGCCTTTTCACCGATGAAGAGAGTGAGCGCCTAGAGCCGACTACGCGAGGCGGACAGGAGGAGTGAAATTGAGAAAAAAAAAGTAGTACGTGCGCCCAGCATTTCGCCCGAAAACAGTCACTCTTTTTCCGGCGCAGACGGCGTATAAACTTTAATGACTTTCTCTTTGCCTTTTAATTGAAAATCGCCGAGTTCGGTAAAACGAAAGTGATTCTGCGCCATCGAATAAGTGTTTTCTCCCACAAGAATATGCGTGTCGTAGTGTTTGTTGAGCTGCTCCAAACGAGCGGCAACGTTGACATCATCGCCAATGACCGTGTATTCCATTCTATCGGCAGAACCGATATTTCCTGCCACCACTTCGCCCGTGTTTATGCCTATGCGGGTTGTGAGTTGGTGCTTGTTTCCAAATGTGCGCGTAGTGGTGATTTTTTCTATTTCTAAGGCGGCTCGTATCGCGTGAACAGCATGATGAGGGTCGTCGAGCGGCACATTGAACATCGCAAAGACGGCATCGCCAATGAATTTATTCACGATTCCTTTGTTCTGTTGAATGATATTGACCAGCACTGAAAAATACTCATTCAGCATCAGTACGGTCTCTTTCGGCGAAAGCTCTTCTGAAATGGTGGTGTAGTTCGCAATGTCCGTAACCAAAATTGTGCAAGAGCGGACTTCACCTTCCAGATTGATGTTGTTCTTGAGAATAACCGTTGCTACGTCTTTGGTGACGTACTTTCCGAAGGTATCCCGCATTAACTCTCGCTCCTGTAAGCCTTGCACCATCTCGTTAAATTCTTTTGTCAGCACTCCAATTTCATCCTCCGTAATCAGAGCCGCTTGCGTGGAAAAATCACCCTCGCGCACGTTGCTCATTGCGTGGAGGAGGGAGTTTATCGGCTTTGTAAAGGCACGAGTGATGAGAACGACGGCAAGAATAGTTCCGATAAAAACCACAAAGCGATCTATCATCACCGTTTCCAAAGGGCTTAATTTCGTGAACTGAGCAAATTTACCCTCTATTTCCAATGCGACTGTTAATTCCAACATTACCAGCAACGACGGCACAAAAACAAGGAAGAGAAAGACGAAAAAGAGCGTGAAACCTATCTTCTTCTTTCCGGTGGCAAACAGAATTTTGAATTCTTTGTAAACTGTTTCTTTGAGATCAAGAATAAAATCATTGATTAAAAAATACGCTAAAAAGGCAGGAAAAACTGCATAAATGAAGTATATTCCGGGAACAATGGAGTAAAAAAACAGTTCTGGTGGTAGCTTTTCAATAGCAAAATTCTCAGGGCTGGAAAAAATGGTTGGGAAGAAGTAGAGCGGTAAAAAAGCTATCGTAACGTATAGATTGCCAAGGAAAAAAATCCAAGCAGATGAATACCACGTAAGCTGGGAGATTCTTTTTTTCGCTACGTCCATATCCCCAACGCGAGCAAACACCTTGTCAATTGGCTTGTAAATGAAATACGAACCAAGCAAATTCAGAAGTACATACAAAACGAAATGAACAGAACCCAATGTCAAAAATATAGTCAATGACCGATGGTACAGGAAGTAGATGCCATCAAAAATGAGAATGATGGGGAACAAACTGAGCATTGAGAAATAATATCGTTTTTTCATAGCGGGTGAACTTGGAGGAAAGACAGTGCAGTCTGCTAAAACCGTGAACGGATACGAAGGAGAAAATAAGATTATTTCAGCGCTGCACACAGAGAAATATTTCTTCAGAGTTCCTAGCACACTCTAAAGTGCGGGGTATGATGCGTTAGCATCGGGAACGGAGATTCCGTTTGATTTTCCGCGCAATATCTCCTATATTTGCAGCCGAATCAATCACAAAACGTGTTGTTTTGCTCCCTCTTTTTTATGCACAACACGTTCCTCTGTGCGTCCATGGTGGTCTGCTTTGCAACCCTAAACGAATGTGACCGTGCAACCCAAATTCTAGCAAAAGCCTACGAATACGTATTCCTGTCAATTTTCCTCAAGACTATTGTTCATTCTCATTTATTTTTTTCACTTTTCAAATCAAAAATATGATGCAATGTGTATTGCGTAAAGCGCTTTTTTGTGCGCTTTTCGTGTGGTGTGGCTTGTGCTCCGTTGACCAACTTTTGGCACAGGGCACAACATTTGAAAAAAATGGCAAAAAAGGTCTTGTTCGCGCGAGCGACAACGTCATCCTTGTTCCCGCTAAGTACGATGATATTATTGTCTTTTCTAATGCATGGCTGAAAGTCAAAGACGGCGGCAAATACGGTATTTTGATGCCCGACGGCACAGAAGCAACTGCTCCGAAATACGATAACATTGACCTCTACGGCAATGGCAAATATGAAGTCAAATTGGGCGGTAAAATGGGCATTTTGGACGCACAGGGCAAAGAGCTTGTTGCTCCGAAATACGATGAAATCATCATGGCGCAAGACGGACGCGCTCAAGTGAAACTGAACGGCAAAATGGGCTTCGTTGACGAAAAGGGTAAAGAACTTGTTGCCCCGAAATATGATGCCGTGCTGATGATGAAAAACGGTCGTGTGCAAATCACCGAAGGCGGTAAAATGGGCTATCTGGACGAAAAAGGTGTGGAAATTGTGCCTGCTAAATTCGATGCTGTTAAGTTCTTTTCCGTTGGTGCTACAGGATATGCGGAGACGAAATTGGGTACGAAAATGGGCTTGTTCACCGCTACCGGCAAGCAGCTTGTTCCTGCCGAATATGAAACCGTGAAACTCAGCGCCAATGAGCGTATCGAGGTCAAAAATGCCGGAAAAGTCGGCTTCTACGATATGCAAGGAAATCTGCTTATCCCGTGCAAGTATGATGCAATTTTGTTTGCCGTGGACGGTCGCGCTCAAGTAAAGGCTGCGGGAAAATTTGGCGCAATCGCTCCGCAAGGCGCAGGCAAGGAATACAAAGAGTTTCTTGCGCCAAAATATGACGATGTGAAAATGGCAAAAGTTGTTGCTGTGGCAACGCTGGCGGGTAAAACTTCCTACTGGACGGCTGCGGGCGTGGAATATAGCGCCGTAGAAGAGCCAGTGAACAATCTTCTTCGAGCCAAACGCGGCGGCAAAACAGGCTTTCTGGACATGACGGGCAAAGAACTGATTCCCGTGCAATATGATTCGCTTCAAGCATTCTCAGAAGGCGTGGCACTTGCTCAAATAGGCGGAAAATGGGGCTTTTTAGCACCTGACGGCAAGGAAAAAGTTGCACTGAAGTATGATGCTACCGAAACGATGAAAAGTGGTATTGCGCGTGTGGTAGCAGCAGGAAAATGGGGCTTGGTGAACAAAGACGGTGCAGAGGTGATTGCACCAAAATACGATTCGCTTCGCACTTTCGCTGATAATATTTCGCAAGCAAAACTTGCCGATAAATGGGGTTTCGTGTCTGCAGACGGGAAAGAACTTGTTGCGCCGAAATATGATGCAGCTGACGCGCACGTGGAAGGAATGGCGCGTGTGGCGGTTGGCGGAAAGTTTGGCTATGTGGACAAAACAGGCGCAGAAGTCATAACGCCTCAGTACGATGAAGCTGATGTGGCATTCAAAGGCGGCTTTACAAACGTGAAACTCGCCGGAAAAGCAATGATTATTGACCTCACAGGAAAGGAAAAAAAATAATGAAAAAGCAGACAAAAACTCTTCGTGACACAACCATCCTTCGTAGCACAGACATTCTTGTCTGTGCCGCACTGATACTCGCTTTCTTGCCAATCTTCGCTTTCGCCCAAATCCCGCAAACGCCGGAAAAACTGGAAAGTGCTCGCAAAAAAATTCAAGCGCAAAAAATTGATAGCGTTATCGTGTGGGAATATGCGCTCAAGGGCAACAAACCGGAGAAAAAGGGCAGAATGGATATGCTCATTCGGTATGACAAAAATGGTAACAAAACGCTGGAAGGACGCTACAACAAAGATGTGATAGATACCAAGCAGGAATTTGTCTTTAACGACAAAAATCAACTTGCCGAAACGACGAATTTCATGGAGTTCAATACGCCCGGCTTTACGTGGAAGTATCAGTACGACGAAAAAGGTCGCACGACCGAAGCCGTCTATTCAAGCCAGATGAGCAATTCCTCACAGCGCCAAGTCTTCAAGTACCGTGAGGGTTTGTTTACGGCGAATGACGGCGTTTTGACAGAAGTGAAATTTTATATTGCTAAGGATAAAGTCGGCTACCGTGATGTAATCACCTACGACGACGCAACGAAGCGTGCTACAAAGCTCATGCGCTTCCGCATTGACGACAGCATTGAGAAAAAAGAAGAGTATAAGTATGATGCAAACGGCAATCTCACGGAAATAGCAATTTTTGGCGGCATGGAGTTCGACGAAAAATCGGCAAAATTGCAGTCGAAAAAAGTCTTCACTTATGACGCAAACGGCAACATCACGAGTGAAACCGAAAATACGGCGAAAAATGTTATCGTCTCCAAACTTGTACACTCCTATGATGCCACCGGAAAAGTCATCGAGACAACAGTCTGGTCAGCAAAGAAGCCACCGGCAAAGCCTGCCTATCTCCGCAAATACGTCTATGCGCTCTTCCCGTAAGGTGTGAAGCGCTCTTCAAGTGTAGTTTGCTTTTTATTGGTAAAGCAGGCTACACTTTTTTGTTTGAATTCAACCTCTTTTTTTACCCTTTCTTCTGCTTTTATGCGTAATCGTTTGTTGGTTCTTGTTGGGGCTTTTGCGATAAGCCTCTTGTCTCTGAATGTGGCTTCCGTGCAGGCGCAGCCAAGCACGGTTACAACATCCGCAACCTTTTCGGATATGCTTTCCACCTTCCCACAAGCTGTTTTGTCCACGATAAATAGCGTTGTTCTGCAAAGCACGAATGCTTCTTCCGCTACAACGCCCTTCGATTCTACAGCGCGGAAGGATAATTTGGCGCTGCAAATGGGAATGTGGCAGTCGGGGAGAGTGGGTGCGGGGGTGAAGTATTGGTTGTCGGAAGTAACGGCGCTAAGTGTGTATGTTAATACTGGTATTAATCTAGGATTAGGTTTGTCTGGAAATTTTTCAGTTTCCGCAAATAATTCAAACAGTTTTTATAGTCGTGATTCTTCTCAAAGCAAAAGTTCTTCCAATGGACAATCCTTTTCACCATTTGGCAGTCCCAGCGTAACTCTTAATTTAGGTCTATCGGCAACTATCGAAAAGCACCTTTTTGCAAAGCGAAATCTTTCACCATTTGTCGGATTCGGTATGGGTTTATTTGTGAATTCAACGAATTACTCAAACATTTCAGGGAATTCATCAAACAGTCGTGATACAAATGGCACAAGAACATATTTCAATGGAATTTATTATGACCCAAATGCTCAATCACAACAATTAACTTCAAGGCAAACAATTGTAACGCAAACATCAGTGAATATATCTGCTCATATTCTTGCCGGAGCGGAATATTTTGTACTTCCATCTATATCTTTGGCTGCACAGGTAGCTGTATTTGGCGGTCTCACGGGAAACTTTTCTGCTGAAAGTAGATTGGATCAAGGATTATCAACCTCGCAGACAAATTCGATAAACAGTTATAGTCCATCAACCTCCAGTAAGCAAGATAATCAGAGTGTAACAGGTGGCGTTAATGTAAATGTTAGTGCCGGAATTGGCTTCTCCTCCTCACTCACTCTCTTGCTCTACTTCGGTCGTAACGTACTGGGCGATATTGTAAACGCCTTTACGAGCGGAACGCTGTTTCAGTGGTAATGCTGAAGGCTAGGTTTTGCAAGGCTGGTGCGCTTCGGTGCATCAGCCTTGTGACGTTATTGCACTTCTGCACAAAATTTCATGGGGAAGTTGCGAGAGTTGCTACAATTTTCCTAATTTAGGGAAAGGAAAAAAGATTTTTTTCACCGTTTGAAAGGTTCGTACTCATGGAGCGCATAACCATTCGCGCAGAGCAGTGTGGTGGTCGCCCGTGTATTCGTGGTCTGCGGATTCGGGTGACGGACGTGTTGGAATTGATTACTGCCGACCTCAGCACGGAAGAGATATTGGAAGAACCGCCCGATTTGGAACGAGAAGACATTCAGGCTTGTTTTCGTTATGCAGCACGGTATCTTGACTATGCGGTGCTTGCGGTATGAAATTCTGAAGCGAAAAATGAACCATATTTCTTGAAATTCAAATCTCACAATCATGCTAGACATCTCCACCGAACAAGCCACCCGCAAGCGTCTTCAGGACATTGACCGCGATCTCTCGGACTTACGAGAAAAGCGTTCAGCACTCAGAGCGCGGTGGCAAATAGAAAAAGACGCAATTCAGCACATTCAAGCGCTCAAAGCCGCCATAGAACTCTCCAAAACCGATGCAGCAGACTACGAGCGGCGCGGAGACTTGGGCAAAGTGGCAGAAATTCGCTATGGACGGATTGTGCAGCTTGAAAAAGAACTCATAGAAGCAAACGAAGCTCTCCGCACGGCACATAAGGACGGCACGATGCTAAAGGAGCAGGTCGGAGCGGACGACATTGCCGAAACCGTCTCGCGTTGGACGGGCATACCGGTAAGCCGTATGCTGGAGACCGAGCGCACAAAATTACTGAAGATGGAAGACCGCTTGCATGAGCGGGTCATCGGACAGGAAGAAGCCGTGCGAGCGGTAAGCAATGCCATTCGCCGCGCACGGGCGGGCTTACAGGATGCAAATCGTCCGATAGGATCGTTTATTTTTCTTGGCACAACAGGGGTCGGAAAGACAGAACTGGCGCGGGCGCTGGCAGAGTTCCTTTTTGATGATGAGCAAGCAATGGTGCGCCTCGACATGACGGAGTACATGGAAAAACACGCCGTTTCGCGCATGATAGGCGCTCCGCCCGGATACGTAGGCTACGACGAAGGCGGGCAGCTAACGGAGTCCGTTCGGCAGCATCCGTATTCGGTTGTACTGTTTGATGAAATCGAAAAAGCACATCCCGACGTGTTTAATGTGCTCTTGCAAGTGCTGGACGAAGGAAGACTGACCGACAGCAAGGGGCGTGAGGTGAATTTTCGCAATACGATTATCATTATGACCTCCAACATCGGAACGGAAATTATTCAGGATTCCTTGCAAAGTACGGATGACCGCAAAAGCGATGTGGAGCTGGAACATGAACTAGAGCGTTTGAAAGAAAAAGTCGTGAACTTGCTCAAAACCCGCGTCCGTCCTGAGTTCTTTAATCGTATTGACGATGTGATTCTTTTCCGACCGCTTTCTCGCAAAAACGTCCGTCAGATAGCGCGAGTACAAATCAAACGTCTTGAAGAAACCATGCGGAACGTAGAGCTGACGCTCGACATCACCGATACCGCGCTGGAATGGCTGTCGGTGCATGGCTACGAGATTACCTACGGTGCGCGTCCACTCAAGCGCCTTATTCAACGAAGCATCGCCGACCCCCTTGCCATCAAAGTTCTTTCGGGCGAGATGACTTCCGGCGACACCGTGCGCGTGGATATGGGCATGAATGGCGAATTGGAAATGAGTAAAGTATGAAAAACATCCGCGCTCTTCCTCTCGGAGTGGTGGTTGTCTGTTGTGTAATCGCTCTCACATATTCCAATCTAAGGCTTAATGCCCAAGAGGGCGCGTTGGTGCAACTACTGACCGGTTCTCGTGAATTGAAATCCGGCGATAAGGGTTTTATTGCATGGCGTTTTCAAGGCTTTGAATCCGTAAAGATTGTTGGCGATACTCTGAGCGTTATTCGCGGGGCGCGGGATATGATTACGATAGCCCCGACCAAGACGACGGTCTATACGATAACGGCTCTTGGGCAAAAGGGAAAACGCCTTGATACACTTTGGCGTGTAGTAGTGCTTACTGAGGCACAGGCTGATAGCCTTGCACAAATAGAATCAAATACGCCGTTAGAAACTGCCTCACGAGGCGCTGTACAGTTACAGTCTGATGTTAGCTCAATGCTCCCACAGAGTGTCTATGCAGTCTCGGCGGCAAATACGAACCCTTCAAAGTATTATGCCGGAATAGTTCGCGGTAATACGGTTGCTTCCAAGCAAGCCAAGACGTTGAAGATAGTTAGGATTCCAGATAATAGCCTTGAAGGTACATTTTTTCATGCAGTAATGCTAGATGAGTTTGGGAATTTTTTGCCAGTACTTTCTGCGCAAAGCCCTGCCCAAGTTTCAGTCTTTCAGTTGACGCTCCTTGACGTGTCTGATTCAAGTGCGGCAACGTCAGTGAGAGAAGGGCGCGTGCGTGCTAATGACCCGCCATTCCGTATCCGTGAAGCCTCGCTCTATGACTCACCTGATTTGGCGGTAACACTGTGTCTGGATAACGCCGGATATATGCGCTCCCTTTCGTCGCTTTCGTCGCTTTCGTCGTCATGTCAAGATTTTATGCGCTCGCTAGGTGCCCGAGTGGAGCAGCATCGTATTTACTTCGACCATCGTATCACACTGAATGAGCCTCTGCCACGTGTTGAAAATGCTACCGGAGGACTCACTGCACTTTACAAAGCTGCATACAAAGGAGTTCTGACGTTGAAGCAGAGTGGGCGGCGGCATAAAGCACTTGTGCTCATCTCCGGCGGAAAGGATGATGCCTCGATTCTTTACACTATGCAAGATGTTATGCGTTCTGCAAGGGAATTTGGTGTCGTTGTTTATACCATTGCCGTTGGTTCTAATGCTGATACCTACGCGTTGCGTACCATTGCCGATTATACTGGAGGGCGATTCTACGCTATTGATGATGAAAAATCGGAAGAGTTTGCGGCGGTGTTGAAAGAGATTTCAATGTCGTACAAAGCCTTCTATGAACTTGCATTAACCTCCGGGACGAGCGTACAGGCACACTCAAAAGTGATTGACGCTACGCTTGCGTTCAAAACAGGGGATGGGCGCACACTCAGCGAAACAAAGCCTTTTGCTCTAAACGAACAGTCTTATTACTCCGCACACCAGATTCTCGCAACATTTGCAGCAAATTCTTTTGAGCCGGATGAGCAATTTGATTCGCAAATTGGAGCTTTAGCGCAAGTACTGAAAGATAATCCCTCGAAGGTGATTGAACTCATTGGGCATACTGATATGCAGGGTAATGACGGCATAAACCGCACATTTGCACTCAGGCGAGCGCAGGCGGTAAAGGCGCGACTAAGTACTATGGGCGCAAATCCCGCACAAATACGTCTTCGCAGTGCGGGACGCGAAAAGCCGGTCTATTATTTCGAGAGCGCAGAGTGGCAAGCCCGTGTGAATAGGCGCGTAGAATTACGCTGGCTCGACCCCGCTCTCGTGCCGTATGAAATTTTAGCCGAAGCGGTTTCCAGCGAAGAAGAGGCAATGCGGCTTGAAGCTGCGTGGAGCGCTCGCGGTTACGATGCGTATTACGACTCATTTCTAGTGAATAGGATTCCTGCCTATCGCTTAAAATTATGGGGCTTTCCTACGCTGGAAAGCGCCGTCAAAACGAAAGATGAATTGCAAGCAAAATATAGATTACCACTCAGAGTGCAGTAGCATAGTTAGGATTCCTTTGTTTGTCTGATTTTCCTTTCAACAAACTATTGTTTTGCTTTGCTCACAATAATATTTTGCAAGTCTGCGTCTAAAGAGTGTGAGACTATTTCCTAATCAGGCATCTAGATAACGGAATTGGGAACACAGACAAGTGAGCACAGCGCTCAGTCCGTGCCACCGAAACCAGTTACTATGCCACATTTCACCAAATTATCCTACAAATGACTGTTACGATTGATTCCCATTCCGGCTTTTGCTGGGGCGTTGTCCGCACGGTACAAATAGCCGAACAATACCTCGCCGAGTACGATAATGTCTCGGTGTTGGGGCATATCATCCATAACCCCAAAGAAATTGAACGCCTTGAGGCAAAGGGTTTGCGAACGATACACGTACACGACTTTGAGCGTCTTGCTGAAGATGCCAAGCAAAGCGGCTCCACGCCGCGTGTGCTGATTCGTGCTCATGGCGAGCCGCCGGAGACCTATCGCAAGGCGTTTGAACTTGGCATTGAACTCATTGATGCCACTTGTCCCGTAGTAACGAAGCTCCAAGAGCGCGTCCGCAAGTTCTACGATCAAGGCTACCAAATCGTCGTTTTTGGCAAGAAAGACCATGCAGAGGTTATTGGTGTGCGTGGTGTTTGCAATGACGAATGTATCGTTGTCAAAAGCGTACAAGAAGGTCTTGACGAGGTGAACGTTGAGCGCAAGACCGTTCTTTTTTCGCAAACCACGATGGACAGACCAACGTTTTATGCACTCCGCGACGCACTGCAAGCCCGCGTGAAAGAACTGATTGTCGATACGATGCAAAATATTGCGGTAGAATTTCACGCAAAAGACACGATATGCGGGCAGGTGTCGGGGCGGGAAGACAAGCTGGCAGCGTTTGCTGGGGGGCAAGATATTATGGTCTTTATCGCAGGGCATGAGTCCTCGAATGGCAAAGTGCTCTACAACGTTGCGAAATCCGCCAATCCGCGTACATACTTCATCGAAGACATCGACGAACTTCAGGATGAGTGGTTTGAAGGCGTAGAAAAGGTCGGTATTAGCGGCGCGACCAGTACCCCGCAATGGCTCATGGAAAACCTCAAAAAAGCGATTGAAGAGCGCTATGCGGTGGCTGAAGCGGCGTAGAATGAGTACTTAATAGCACATTGTGTAACTCAAAAATACTTGTCTCGCCTGACGTTCTTATCTTTTCACTCAAAACTCAATATTCAAAATTCAACACTATCAAATCTATGGCACGAGCACTTTGGAACGGCACCGTTATTGCCGAAAGCGACAAATATGAGCTTGTCGAAGGTAACGTTTATTTTCCTGCTTCAGCAATTAAAAAAGAGTATTTTAAGGATAGCTCCACCCACACTAAATGCCCTTGGAAAGGTACTGCGAGCTACTTCACTATCGAAGTGAACGGGCAGCAAAATGCCGATGCTGCCTGGTTCTACCCACAAACAATGCCTTCGGCAAAACATATCGAAGGCTATGTGGCATTTTGGAAGGGAGTGACGGTAGAAAAATAATTATTGTTAGGATTCCAAATGTATTTCGTGCTTTTTTATCACCTCAACGGATTTCCGTTTTTCACCACTATTCCATGGCACTCTCTATCGGCGCAGAAGCGCCTAATTTTACCTTGCCTTCCACATCGGGCAGCACTTTCACTCTTCACGAAGAATTTCGTGGAAAAATTGGTATCCTCTACTTCTATCCAAAAGATTTTTCGGGCGGATGCACGATGGAAGCCTGCTCCTTCCGCGATTCTTTTGCAGAATTTCGCGGGCTGGATGTGCCTGTTGTCGGCATTAGTGCTGACGACGTGGCAACGCACATGCGCTTCCGCGATTCGCTGAACCTACCGTTTCATTTGCTTGCCGATACCGAAAAGACTGCCGCCCGTGCGTATGACGTTCTTGCACCGTTTGTGGGCTTTGTGCAGCGCGTGACGTTTTTGATTGACGAGAATATGCGCATTGCGGCTGTCTATCAGAACCTCTTTGACTTTAGCGGGCATATCAAACAGATGCTGGCAGAATTACGGAAAAATACAACGGAAGTGTAGGGGGCTATTCTAAGAATATTTCACTTTCGAGCTCCTTAAATATAGCTGTCTCTTCAGTAACCAATGGAGTTAATGTGTCTCTTAAAAAAGCACATTTATTATTCCCACATTGCGTTAGAGATAATATTCTCTTTAATTCAGTAAAAATTTGTCCACTAGCAGATTTTATGTCATCTATCGGATTGTTACGATTTTCATTACTGTCTCGAATAGCATCTTGTTTAGTTTGAATGCATTGTTGGTATAATTCAGTTTTGCCAATGCTGTCACATAGTTTTTTTATTATTTCGTCATCTAATAGATAACTTTCTATATGTCGCCTTTTGGATGTTTTAATACCTTTTTGAAGCAATTCGGCTATTTCCTCCGGACTTTTATCATCCCTATCAACAAACTTTAAAATACTGGAAGACTTCAAAATATTTGAAACAATTTTCACAGATTGATTTTCTATGTTTTCAATCTCGGCACTTGAACCTATTGAAATGAACTTGGTATCGTGATATTTATTCTCGAATATTTTACCATAAATCTGAGCATCAAAATCTTTATATTTTCTTCCTTGTGAAGTCCCCTCGCAAAAAATAATCTTCTGTGGTGCTATTAATTGGGAAAAATCTGCAAAAGCTAAATCGAAAAATCTATTCCATATTGTTTTATTGATGATAGCGGGCGTTATGACTTCCGTTAAATCAAAATCTCTATTATCAAAATCCAGAAAAACTACGCTGCCAGGAGAGGATTTCTCCAAATCTTCAGCTTGCTTTAACATTCCAATTGAATGTGTTGAAATCCATAATTGGGAATTTGCGGGTGTGAGACTGAAAAGCTCCTTTAAGACTTTTGCTTGAAGTCTTGTGTGCATATGAGCTTCTGGTTCGTCAATACAAAATACTGCGTCATTATAGTATGTTGACTTTATTATCATATCAAGCAATAAGTCAAAAACAGACTTTTCACCGGCAGATAAATTTTTATAATGAAAATCTTTAGAAACTCCCTTTTCAAAATAAAAACTTCCGTTTGAAAGTGGATCTCCGATGGAACTTAAGTTTAGTTCATCAAATACATTTGCAAGGGAAGTTTTTATTTTACCAATCAATTCTTCTCTTAGTTGTTCTACGGTTTTTGAATTGTTAGCTTGTTCAAATACTCCTGAAAGAGTTTGTGATATTAGTCGTTGATAATTCTCTGAAACTGTAATAGACAAAATTTAAGTACAAAATGTTTATTTGTATGAGTTTGCGTAAGTTTGC
>JACVZY010000028.1 GCA_014654705.1 Ignavibacteria bacterium | reverse complement strand
ACTTTGGCGATAAAACAATGAAAATTAAAGAACTATCAATACATTTTGTCTAATGAGTGTATAAAATATCCGAATTAAAAAACCAACACTTGCTGGCATTTTCAATTAAAGTTTTACAATTCCCTTTGTGATGGATTGGAAGTAATTAAAAAGCCTAATCTTTAGAAAAACTAATCCTTCTCTGTTATTAATTTTTTTTGAAATTCCCATAAAATAATGCCCGTTACGGAAAAGGCTATCATTCAGATAGCCCCACTATATAACCTCTTATTTTTTTAATGACTATGCTCACTTACCCAATGCGGGAACGGGTCGTTGAGCTTCACCCACCCCTCTTCACCAAGTGCCATTTCCGCATCGGTCAACAAGCATTTATCCAGCTGGCGAGTAATGGCTTCTTTATCTATATCAATACCAATGAATACGATTTCCTGACGGCGGTCGCCGTAGGGTTCGTTCCAGCGAGCCATAACGTAATCAAGGTTTTCCTTGTCTTTCGGTAGGCGTTCTTTCGGGAACGATGCCCACCACATTCCCACAGGACGCACGGAAATTTGCGCTCCGGCTTGCGACCATTCGCCGACAAACTTCATACGCGATGCAAGCCAGAAAAAGCCTTTAGAACGAATAATCGTTGTAGGAATCCGTTCACCAAATTTGTAGAACCGCACGGGATGAAATGGACGACGCGCCCGATAGACAAAATTTTGGATGCCATATTCTTCGGTTTCCGGTACGTGTTCACCGTTCAACTGCTTCAGCCAGCCGGCAGCTTTTGCAGCCTTATCGAAATTAAAGAGCTTTGTGTCCAGTACGCGCTCAAGCGGGACTTTCCCAAATTCAGAGCGAATGATTTTTGCTTCGGTGTTGAGTTGGCGCAGCAGTATTTCGAGTTTGGCTAGGTCGTCTTCGCTCACCAAATCTGCTTTGTTCACAATAATCACGTCAGCAAACTCTACTTGGTCGAGTAACAAATCGGCAATACCCCGTTCATCGCCTTCGCTGAGTGCCAACTTGCGGTCTTTAAGCGATTCGCCAGCTGCGTTTTCGCGGATAAAATTGAGCGCGTCCACCACCGTTACCATCGTGTCGAGGCGCGTCATGTCCGAAAGTGACCGCCCCATATCGTCCTCAAACGTGAAGGTTTCTGCAACGGGCATCGGCTCTGAAATTCCTGTGGATTCGATAAGCAGATAATCAAAACGGTTTTCCCGTGCCAAGCGCGAAACTTCTGCAAGCAAGTCCTCACGCAGTGTGCAGCAAATACAGCCGTTGGACATTTCGACGAGCTTTTCGTCCGTCCGCGAGAGTTCTGCACCGCCTTGTTTGACGAGTTCCGCGTCAATGTTGATTTCGCTCATATCGTTCACAATCACCGCCACACGCTTGCCTTCGCGGTTATTGAGAACGTGATTGAGCAGCGTTGTTTTTCCCGCACCCAAAAAGCCGGACAGTACGGTAACGGGAAGTTTGTTCACGCGGGGCTTCATTGCTGCTGTAACGCCGTCGCGGATGTGTTTAGTGAGGTCGTTCATCATGGAAAATTTGTGAAAAATTGAGTAAAAATTATTTGCTGAGTTCCTGCAAAACCTTGATTTGACGCTCTTTCTGAGCCGACCGCGAAAGCTGTTTGAAATCATACAGCGCATCTTCCCACTGCCCGTACATAGCATTTGGCAGAATAATAAACCGTTTGCCCCATGCTGAACGCTCTTTCAGCATAGCATTCATGCGCTCTTCAAGGGGTTTGTATTCCATTGCACCGCTAAAATCACCCAAATTATCGCCCACAAGCAAGAGTACATCATGCTTTGCGGCAACTGCCTCGCGGCGTGATTCTTTCTCGCCTTGCGACGTGCTATCGCGCAAAAGGATATTCGCACTCTCAATCTGCGGAAATCCTGCGTCCTTCAAATTCCGCATGGTTGCTGCCTTTGCAGCCTCTGAGCGATTGCTAATGTAGAAAACCTTCACGCCGCGTTTGTCGGCAAACCGCAAAAACTCCACCGCACCCGGAAGCGGCTTCGCTGTGCCTTTTTGTTCCCATGACCGCCAGAGCGCACTGATACTTGTTTCCGAAGCAAGATGCGCTGCAGCATTAAATGGACTGTTATCCAGTACCGTTTCATCAATATCCACAATCACCGCAGGAGCTTTGCCGCTTTTCTTGGAACGCTGCTTTAATGCGGTTTCCAAGCGTTCTTCCGCCAGCGAAAAGGCTTGCAGATAGAGTGCTTTTGCTTCGGCGGATTGCGCCCAAAGAATGCCGTAATGACCGTGCGACGCTGTTTTGACGCTGGTTTGCTTGGCGTACCACGCCTTGAGCAAATCTGCCGCTCGGAGCGAAGAATCGGGATTCATGAACGTTGGGCGAATTGCACGATAGTCGCTTAAAACCTTGCTTGCGGCACGGTAAAGCGTTGAGTCCAGTTCTGTCGGCACATACCCTTTCGGCACGGCATAGACGAAATGCCCTTGCTTGCCACTCCACGTCGGGATCTGGAAAAAGTCGCGTTTCACAAATTCTTTGGTCGAGTCCTGATGCCGTGCGGCTTCCACAAAAAACGTAACAGCGTGTTCGGGATAGCCGTAAAGATAGCCGTAGGCGCGATACCGCTCGTATTTGTCCTCGTATTCTGTTGCCATCACCACCGACACAGGGTCGCTTTCCGATACAAAACCAAACTGTCCGAAAAATGATTGATTCCGCCCCAAACAAGCTGCAACGCTGCTTTTTCGCACAACTGCCACTTGTAAAAATCGCTTCGTGGAATCGGCGCGTTTGAAAGGGTGAATAAAAAACTGCACATCGCCAAAATTCATCGCGTTCACAACGCGCTGTAAGCGGCGTATTTGCTGAAGTGCAGGATTGCCCGTATCAACAATACTTGCCGTGCCTGACGACACCGACACGGGACGCGCCACGCGAAAAGTGAACATCGCCACATCGCTCATCGGCTTCAAGTCGCCCCAGAGCGTGTAGAGTGCTTCGTGGTCGAGTGCAACGGTCAGCAGTGAATCGGCGAGTTTGCGGTCGTCGGGCGAGAGTTGTTCTAACGAGGAGAAATCTACCTGTGCTAAAGCACTCTGCCAGAAGCCGCATAAAACAAGATTTGTCAGAAATATGCGGACAATGATTTGTGCAAAAAACTTCATAAAACAATCGCAAAAAAGCACCTCACGGCGGCGCGTTGGTTGTAGAAAACATGATTTGATGAGGTGAATGAACCACCGATACCTGCGCGAAGCCACAAACTTCCCGACGACGCACTTCCCGATGATTCATTTCTTGGCGACGGGCGCGTATTCCACACAACAGCGCATTCCGCTTCCGCACCGAGAATCTGTGCCGAGCGCACGATGAAATCAGGCACGGCAAGTGCATTCTGTAAACCTTGTGCATTGGCGGGTGCGCCAATTTGAAGGTTTGTGGCAAGCGGAGTGCGATAGTGCAGAGCAGAACGCCATTCCAGAACAAGGTCTGTGTTGGGCATTGAGGCACCAAGCACAGATGCGCCTTGCGCAGAAATTCCAAGCCCAAGATTGCTCACCTGAGAGCGAACATCTGCTGCGACATCACGCCGCACAACATCCTCAAATGCAAGGTATAATGCGGCATCTAAAGGTGAAATACGATTCACCGCGCCGACACGAAACCGTGCTTGCACCTGTGTCGATGTGCGTATGTCGGCGGTGTTGGCAGCGCGGAAAATCGGGTCAATGCCCCGTCCTAACGCTGAAAGCGCATGAATCCTCAGTTCCTGCAATCCCTCCATTCCAAGTATTTCGCCCATTTGCCCCGCCGAAAGAGTAGCATTTACGCCTTGTTCCAGATATAGTCCCGCAAACTGCGGTTCTGCAACGCCGTCGCGCACGGAATCCGTCCGAGAATATGCCTCCGCAGCAACGACAATGCGGCGTTGAGAGGAGGTAGTTTGCGCGTGATGCGGCTGTGCTTCATTCCAAGCATATTGCATACCACCCACCATATTCACGCCTTGCGTTAGGCGTTGCGAGGAAACAAGCGGTATGCGGTCGTAACTGGCTATGCCGCGAAGCCGCCAAACAAACGAGTTGTCATTCGCAAAAAAGCCAAGTTCGGCATCCTCGCGCCGCGATTCAACCTTGAACACTGCACCAAGACTATGTTCTGAGGCAATCTGCCACAAAACCGCAGGTGCAATGCCGAGCGTTCGATAGCGAAAAAGCGGACGCGGGTCATTGCGCCGTGCGCCTTGCCCAACGCCATACCAAAGCTGCGTACCAAAGCGCAAATTTTCCCACAAAAGCGGCGTGGAAAGTGAGGTTTCAAGCCGAATGTCGTCGCGTAGCCAGTTTCCACCGATTGTGTCGGCAAGAATATACGGGTTGCCGTTCAAAGGATTGGCAACGGTTGAAAGCCGCACCGAATCATGTGCCGAGCGATCGTAGCGGAATTGCCCCGCGAGTGTCCATGCGCTACGTGTCGAAATATCAGAAGCAGTTTTGCCCGAAGTGCCGCCAAGCCGCTTCAAACCTCGCGCATCGAAGCCACCGCCCAAAATTGCCGTTGCTGTTTGCGGTGCGCGGAATCTTCCGGCTTCGTACCCACCAAAAAAGCGCATCACGCCTTGCTCACCGAGTTCTCCGCGCTCTACGGATTCTCCCAAAGCAGCCGAGTTCAGGCTTTCGCGCCAAACGCCGGAGCGCACGGGCGTGAACACGTCTGGCACAAGTAACAGTGCGGGTGTGATGTGCAGCGTTGTGTCTGGTGTTTGCTGTGTGTTTGTTTCCTGTGCATTTACGGAGAATGGCATCAAGCAAAAATAGAACGACCATAGCCAAGCTATGCAGTGAATGATATGTTTTCTGTAAGGTTTCATCGGCGTTGTACGGGTGTAGAACAATCGGATAAAAAGTGCAATCAACGGTGGAAATAATCGTAGAGACAAGGCGTGCCTTGTCTCTACTGATTGGTAAAGAACTACATTCCGTCGGTGCGGCGTGGTGTCGGGCGCGAAAGCAGTTGGAAGTCCATGCTGGAATTATTGCCGTCTTGCAAGACCGCACGACCACTCACGGTGCTTTGTACGCGGCGGCGCACACTTTCGCTGGTGTAGGTTCCGTTTGCGAAAGTGAATCCCGCATCCATACTCGGTGCAATGCGCTTAAAATCTGCGCTGGAAGCATCACGAAGTGCTTCAACGGCATCAATCACGAGTGCGCGGGGAACTTTGATGCGCGGCTGAATCGTTGCGGCTGCACCCGGAATCGGTGTACGCTCCAACGCCGCAAAATCACTTGTGCGGAAAATCACCACGCCCGGACCGAACACCGGCAAAAGCCAGTCAAAGCCGCCCGTGAAATAGAGCCGCTCTAAATTCGGAACATTCGGAAAGTCAATGTCGCGGTTGTCGTCGCGCTGGTTGAAGGTTTCCCAATCGGCACGGGATAAATCCACAGGGCTGTTGCGGTTGAGCGTCGTGTCGCCGCTATGATTTACACCGTCCTGAGCAATAATGATGCTGCGTCCGGGTGCAAGCGGATACTGTCGCCCTGTGCCGGGAATACGCCAAACACTGCTGACGTACACATTATTCTGGTCATCCTTAAACTCTGTTGGGCGTTGTCCGGGATTAATTAAACCCGAAACACCGTACACATCAGCGATACACAGCCCATCGGTGAAAATCGTATCGGCGGAATTATTGTAAATTTCGACAAACTGGTCAGAGAAATAATTCCCGCCCGACGGTGTTTTCGAGCCGGTGTAATAGATTTCCTTAATCACCAAACCGCCTACGCCCGCCACTTCCAATGTGAGATTCACGGTCTGGGGAGCGTTATAAGTCGCGCTGCTGCTGAACGCCGACAGCGTAACGGCTTGGCTGCGTCCGATAAGCATTTGTGCGGCTTCTGCGGTGAGTGAGCGCGTGGCGGTAACTTCGTATTTTCCGGGTAAAATGCTTGCAAACACGGCTTTGCCCGCAGCATCGGTCGAAGTGGTATCAGTTGTGCCTCTATCAACATTACGCAAGGAAAGACGGACTCCCGAAGCCGCAGCCGATGGATAGCCCTGTGGTGGTGCGACTTCCACGGTGAGTGCAAAACGCTGAACTTCCGTCGGCGGGTTACACGACACGACAAAAGCAGCTACGAGGGCAAATGCAGTAACGGTGCGGGCTGTAAGACGAAAAAAGAACATAGAACAAAAAGTAATAGTGAAAAAATAATGGTGGAAAATGACAGTAAGCATTAATCGTGAATTTCAAGCGGAATCGTGTATTGCAATTCCAGCCCAAAAAAGAGTTGGATATTCCGCTCGGTGAAGCGTTGATTACGGCGTTGAAAATAAAGCGGACGGTCTGCAAGCAGATTATTGACGTAGAAAGCAAGTTGCAATCCCGCCGGAAGCGTCTTGGAAAGCCGCACATTGAGCAACCACAAGGGCGGACGGTCTTCGGTGAGCAGCAAACGTTGGTCAAACGGGCGGCGGATGTCTTTGAAATTATCACCTTCGGCTTGTACTTGAGAAATGAGCGTTATGCGCCCGGTTTTATCCACAAAGCCTTGCGGAATCTCGCTCAGAGCCAAAAATCTATCGCGCTCTATCCAAATCGTTTGCACAAGCCACGACATCACAAGACCAAGTTCGGGGAAACGGTTTATCACGCGCAAACTCGTTACAAGCCGCTCCGATTCTCGCTGCTCGTCGTTTTGAAAAACGCCGATGCGCGGCGGAGCATTTGCAAAGCGCGTGAGTGCGCCATAATCCACAACCAATGCCTCATCAATTGCCTGAGAAAGCGTCCAAGCACCCGACAGATTCAGTGTTGTGCGAAGTGGTGTGATTTCCGGCGCGTCGAGCGTCCATTCTACGCCACGTGTGGAGATGCGGCGGCTTGGAACAGGCGTGTCATATTGCCCCAAGAATGTATCGAGGCGCATCGGCTCCGGCGCAAGGATTGGCGGGGCATTACGAGGAAAACTCTGTGCTTGCAACCGCGCAAACGGCATGGCATGAACCAAGCGTGAAATTCCCACCGCACCGCGTGTTTCTTCGTTGTAGGCGACCAATGTTGCGCGAAAGCCTTCCACACGAGCGTTCACGCCAAGTTCCGCCTTTTCTGTCGTGAAAGCACGGAGCGAAGCGGGTGCGGTGGAAATAGCGCGAGAAGTCAAGATAACAAGGCGCTCTGCGGGATTTTGAGCGAAGTAAGAATAATTCACGACATCGAAAAACTGCGGATTTGGGTAGAGATGCGCCAGCACCGGGGCTTTCGCCGTGATGCCGTAGCCAGCACGAAGTTCCAATCCCTGAATCGGCTCAAACGAAGCATTGATGCGGGGTACAAACGTTGTGCCGAATCGTCCTGCGGTTAATGATATTGGAGCGATGTTGTCATATCGCATTCCCGCAACGAGTGAAAACGGGCGATTCGCGTTGTCAATCGCCATGCTGCCCGTTGCAAGAACTTCGGCATAGCCCGAAAGTTGTGTGAGTGGCGGAACGTCATCGTAGGAGCGCGGGCGCTCGCCGACGGAATAGTTCTGACGCGGCGGTGTGAGAACGTCGAATTGCCGCCCTGCTCCGAAGTTCGCATCCATGCGGTATTCCACGCCAATCATCGGTTTGAGTGCGAAAGGCGCACTTGGCGAATTTGTCTCAAACGTGAGCAAATGCGAGGCTTCCACGCGCCCATAAAGATTGAGCGGTCGCCCGTTCACAGTCGTTTTGTTGAGATATTCCACCGGAGCAAATATCCCGCGAACCGTTGTATCAGAACCGATGCGGGGCGTTGCCGCCGTTATCGGAAAAATATCGGAGCGCGTGATGAGGTCTTGGAAAAAGCTGTTTTGTTCGCCCGTTGTGGCAGAAAACGTCCAACGCAGCAGTGATGCGGGATTGGGGCTAAATCGCCAAAAGCCGTTCAAATTGGTGCGCAATCGCCATTCCCGCGAGAAGCGTTCCCGCAAGAACTGACGGTCATCGGGGTCGTCGAGCGATTCATCCAGCGTAGTCGTATAAGCGAGCCGAAGCGTTGAGGAAAGAATCGGTGCGCCTTGCTCATTCACCGCCCAAGGCTGTGTCCATGCGGCATTGGCGTTGAGGCGGTAAAAATTATCGGTTGTGATACGCGGGTCGTCTTGCGAGCGAACAATGTTCACACCAGCATTGAAGCCGCTTTCGCTCACGCCATTGCCAAAACCTGCGGAAATATCTCCTTCCAGCGCATTCGGGTTCGCACGGAGCAGAACTTGAGGTTTCATAGCTCCTGCAAGCGTTTCCACGAGAATTGCTCCGGCGGTTAAATCACCGTGCCGCGCCGACGGAATACCGCGTACAACCTCGACCGAAGCGATATTCGCCGCCGGAATTTCGCGTAAATCCATACCGCGCCCCGCAACCGATGCAAAAGGCGGCAAGGCAGACGGACCAGAGTTCAGAATCGTTACATTCGATTGCATATTCGCGTTGTTGGAAAGTGGCGTTCCGTCCAGCACGACTGCTGTTCCGAGAGCATTGGCGCGGTTTGCGTCGGCATTGGTCGGATTTTGCCGAAGAAGGCTTTGTTGCTCGCTGCCAAAGGTCGGATTTTGCGCAAGTTGTCCGGGAACAAGTTGCAGCACATCCGCCAAATTGGATGCTTGCACGTGTTCAATCGCCGCACGGTCAATCCGCGAAACGGTGCTGCCCTGCGAGTGTCGTGATTCCTCGCGGGCAATGACCGTTACATTTTCCATTTCAAAGGTGCGCTCTGCAAGCCTGACGACAAGCGGTGTTGAGCGATATTGCTCAGGCGAAACCTCCAACGTTTGCACGGCAAAACCAAAACGTTGCACCTGAAGCCGCACTAATACTTGCTGCACAGGCAGCGTAAGGCAAAATGTTCCGTCGGCTTTTGTGATTGCACCTATTTCTGTACCGACAAGAGTAATGCGTACAGCCGAAAGAGGTTTGCTTGTAGCAGTGTGAACAACTGTGCCGCAGAGCGTAGATGCTGCAAGAGTAGTTTCTGTGCGGGTTTGAGCGCTAGCCGGATGTGATGCTTGCTGCCATGCAAGCAAATACGCTATTGTTGAGAGCAAAATGGTATTGATATGTTTCATAAAAACGGTAAAAACTCAAGGTCGTTCAAAATCACGGTTTGAAGCGGTACGCCGCCGATACTCACGCCGCCGTCGTCTATTTCGTAGAATTTCCCCAGAGAAGCGCGTAAATGCTCAGTGTCAGGCGTAGAACCGTATTCCGCAAGAAGTTCAGCAATGCTGTCGCGTATCTGCGGCATTTCTACGCCGTGCTGCTCTGCAATACGCTTGGCTGCTTGTGTGAGCGTGGGCAAGGTAAAATGGCGGTCAAGGTCGAAGGTCATATCGAAATACATCCGATAGCCCAGCAAGCCCGATGCTTCCACAACAGTATGCGCCTCGCGCCATTCTTCACTGTAGAGTTCGCCATCTGCATCCTTGTGCCAGTCCCATTTGCGGGAGCGAAAGTCCTCCAGCGCAGTATCCACGACGCTTCGGGCGGGTCCGTCCCACCAACGCAGCGTTAGCACAGGCGGCTTGGTTTCTCGCAAAACAATTTCAAACGTTGTTCTCGGAAAAGCTCGTGCAATCTCGCTGCGGACGCACTCGGCGGTTTCTTTCGGCGAAAGCGTCGGCGTGAGATCGGGATGAGGGAAATGGTTGAGCATGAATATTCTTGAAATTTCCTTGCAAGACTTATGAAAGTGGTGCGAGATTTTGTGCTACATCCGTCCGATATGCTTTAATGGCGGGTAAAAGTGCGACAAGCGCGGACAGACCAACAACCCCCACAAGCAACCACACATCAAATGCGTAGAAAGGAGCAAAGGTCAGATTACCGCCAATAGACGCTTTCAGGCGGTCTTGTGCCAAGAACAACCCAAACTGCGACAGCCCAATCCCAACGATAGCACCAGCAAAAGCAATCATGACCGATTCCGAAAGAATGAGCATAAATATCGTCTGCCGCCGTGCGCCTAAAGAGCGCAAAATGGCGATTTCACGCCGCCGCTCATTGAGTGTGATGTAGAGCGAAACAAGAATCGAAAATACGCCTATGAGAATGACCAAATAGGAAATGCCAAGCAGTACACCGTTGACGTTGCCGACAATTTGAAATAATGCCATAATCTCCCGAATCGGCATGGCTGCTTGTGCCGCCGTTCCTTCGTTCACACTGCGAATGAAACTCTCGTAAAAAATCGGGCTTTTGAGTTTTACTGCCATTGCTGTTACGGTCGTCCATTCAGCAGGTATTTCGTGGTTGTGTTCATGCTCTTCGCCATGGTCATGGTGTTTGTGTTTGCCATCGTGGTCGTGCTTATGGTCGTGGTCTTTATCGTGGTCGTGATGTTCATGCTTACCGTCGTGGTCGTCGTGCTTGTGTTCGGGAACCGCTTCGCCACGGGCTTTTGCGGCAGCTTCTTCTGCTTCTTCTTGGGCTTCTTCGTATTCGTGGTAGTGAATGTCCCAAACGGTGTACATTGTCGAGTACACACCTTTGTCAATCGCTGTTTGTGTAGGCGCAAGAATGCCAACAACAGGCATTTTGCCGTGGTCGTGTGCGCCTTCGGCGGTTTCCGCCAAACCATGCCGAATCGTTACCGAATCGCCAACCCGCAAGGCAAGACGTTGTGCGACTTCCGTGCCGATGACGACTTGATAATTTTTCTCGAACGGCTTGCCTTGTGCTACCTGCACACCAATATTTTTGCGATAGCGAAATTCGGTGAAAAATTCCGGTGTCGTACCGATAACCTTGTACCCACCGACGTTATCGCCAAAAACCATTGGCAACATAGCAGTAACGCGCTTGTCCGTGCGTAGTTGTTCATACACAGCAAGGGGAACATTTCCATTCGGTGAACCAAGATGATACATCGTATTGAGTACCAACTGAAGCGGACTGCCTTTCGCCCCGACAATTACCTCAAACCCGGTATCTTTTTGTGAAAATGCCCGCTCGGATTCGAGGCGCAAAGCAAGAATTGCTGCGACAAGTGCCACACCAACCGCCACCGATGAGGCTGTCAGCACCGAAGCAAAGAGGCGTTGGCGCATAAAACCAAGAACAATGCGGAAAAAACTCATGAGATACGTGAAAATTTAGGGTACGATAAAATCATGGATTGTTTGTGTTGCGGAAAACATCGCCGCAACGTTGGTATCGTGGCTTACAACAAGAAGCGTAGAGCCTTGTTCACGCGCCAGTGAGCGCATTTCTTCGACAACCATTATGCTGTTGCGAGCATCAATACTTGCCGTCGGTTCATCAGTAAGTAACAAAGCGGGTTTGCTGATAAGCGCCCTTGCAACTGCCACACGCTGCTGTTGTCCGACAGACAATTCGGCGGGCTTATTGCGCAAGCGGTCTTTCAACCCCAAGCGCACAAGAAGTTCTTCGGCACGCGCAGAAATGTCGAATTTGCTTTTGGCAAATGCTGCTCCCATCATCACATTTTCGAGTGCTGAGAAGCCTTGTAACAGGTTAAATGTTTGATAGACAATACCGATGTGTTCCGCACGAAAACGGTCGCGTTTGGCTTCCGAAAGCGCACTGATATTGGTGTCCAAAAGGTGTACTGCTCCTTCGTCGGCAGCGATGATGCCGCATATCACGTTCAGAAGCGTGGTTTTTCCGGAACCGCTTTCGCCCGTCAGCACAAGGTCTGTGCCTTGTTCGAGCGTGAAGTGCGGTATGCGCAGTGTGAATTGGTGTTCGCTATTGTTGCGCCCCAAACGTTTCACAAGATTGGTTATTTCTAACAGTGGCATAAATGTATCGTCGGTTGAAGATGAAAAGTAAAGGGGCAAAATGTTGTTTAACAAAATCTTACAGAACTTCATCGGCGGAAATGGTGTACATGACCTCCGAGTACTGATTATCGCGTTTGAGATTGAGGTTGATGATAAGTGTCCCTCGAATCCGCACAACACCACCTTTGTAACTTGGTAGAGCCGCACCTTTTTTCATTTGGACAAGAATGAGTTCATTAACTTGTCCGGGCGGATGACAAAAGCAGTTCATGGGCGGTGCGGACGAGAGGACAAATTCATCAATATCTTCCAACTGATTGAGTGCCGCCATAAAGCCCATAATTTCTACTTTTTGATTATTCAAATTGCGAATATCGGTCGGGGGCGGATTGCCGGGAAAATATAAACGCAGTGTGCGGAACGAAACACGCTGATACGCTTCCATCGTCGGCGCACGGAGCGGAAGCAGCAGCGCAAGAGCAAGTGTCAAGACTACCAGTGCCAATGCACTCCACGCGCTACGCTGCAAACGGCGCGGCATACTGTGTGTATTTGACGCAACCAAAAAACGCACTTGCGAACATCGGTTATTCATCCAATGTCCAGCCACCAGCATTGCACCGCCCACGCACGTTAGCACGGTCTCGTTTGCGGAAATGCCTTGCTCCCAAAGTACGGGCAGAAGCCACGTACACGCGCTTGAAATCAAGGCTGCGCCGAAAAGGAGCAACGCAACAATATCCCAACGACGATGCTTATTCCAGCCTTGCACGGCAGCAATCACTGCTATCGGTGCAACAGCGAAGGCAAGATATTTGTGCAAGCCAAGAAAGACCGGAATGAGCAGTGGTGCGGCAACCGCGAGCATCGGCATTGCGGCGCAATGCACCGCGCAGATGGTCGTCAGCACTATGCCTGTGCGGTCGAGGTGAATTGGTTTTGGGGATGGGTCAGTATTCATATCAAAATTCTTCCTCAATAATCTCAACGTTGATTGCGGCTCCTGCCATTGTACCTGCTGCTACGGCTGCCGAGACTGAGCGCATCATGCTTGTATTATCTCCGGCAGCATATACGCCGTGAAGCGAGGTTTTTTGCATCATATCGGCTTTGATATAGCCTTGTTCCGTCATTTCACAGCCAAGCTCTTGAGGAAGAGCGCAATGTTGCTCGAAAGGAAGCCTAGCAAATACTGCACTTATACCATTGTACGTTGTCATGTCCGAAAATTGTATACTTTCAACCTGACCATTTGTGTGCCCCAGCGAAGAAATTTCTTTTTCAATAATTTCAATCTGATGACGCTGTGTTTTGTTGCGTTGTTCTTCTGTCAGCGTAGAGAGTCCGTTGGTGAAGAGCGTGAGCCGTTGTGTCCAATTACTCAAAAGTTTAACCAGATGAAAACCAACATCACCATTCCCAATAATTCCTATATGCTGGTTGCGAACTTCGTAGCCATGACAATACGGACAGTGCAACACCGAAATCCCCCAACACGCAGCAATTCCCTGAATATGTGGCAAATCCTTGACTCCGGTTGCGAACAAGATTTTTTTACCCGTAAAAATATGCCCTCCGTCGGTTCTTATTTCAAATCCGTCATTTGTCTTTTTTCCATCAAGAGCGAGTTCGCTAAAGAACTGAACAGTAGGGTAAGCAAGTACTTGTGTTCTGGCTTTGGTAAAAATAGACGCAGGTTTTTCGCCGTCCTGCGTGATGAAGTTGTGAGAATGCGGTGTTTGCTGATTACACGGCTTGCCACTGTCAATGATGACGACACTTCTCATGGAGCGCCCAAGAGCCATTGCCGCTGACAATCCTGCGTAGCTGCCGCCGATGATAAGAACATCGGCATTATGTGAAATTTCCATAATGATTGTTTGAATGAAGATTGCTCAAAACTGATGCGTATAAACCACCTTACCGATAAAGGCTTGTGTTTGCTGACCTTCGGGCTGAATCATGGAATCGTTAAAAACCAAATACAAAAAACTGAGCGGCAAAAATTCCCAGCTACCACGCGCATTCCAGCGTGAACGTCGGTCGAAGGAATTGTACTGATAAAACACCGAAAGCTGAACTTGCGGGTTCAGCGCAAGCCGTACTGCGCCCGTGATGAGGTCGGTCGTGAGATTTTCACGTCTGATACCAACATCGAAAAACTGATTGCGCTCGTACTCTGCCGTGAATGCGATATTGGGGAGAGGCGCATAGCGCATGGAGCCATAAAACGTCGTCAGTGCGCCGTTGAAATAGCCACCCAATTCGCCTCGCGCTACAAAGGAGAATGGTGCCGACGCATCGCTGCTGTATTGCAGGATATGACGGACGTAGAAGTACCGCCCTTGCTCAATTTCTACACCAACAGGCGCGAAAGCGAAGTTGATATTTTGCCACGTTGGAACGACGCTATACCGTGCAAATGCGTTGTCTTGGAAGAAAAAATACACAGGGAAAATATCCAGTGAAGCCTGTTGAAATGCGCCGTCACTCACGTTGTGATACAGTTCCAAAAACACGCCCGGATCCCACCGTCGCCACCATGTACGTTCTGTGGGACGCAGAATTGCGTAGCCGCCCGGATTATGAAACATCGTGTTGGATTGAGCAACGAAGCCCATTCCGGGCAGAAATTTTTCGGTTGCCCATGCGTGTAGTGTTCCAACATAAAATGCGTTCGTGTTGTAGCCCGCAAAGACATTCCCTCCCGAACCCAGACGACTACTGTTGCTATCAAGAGAACCCGTCAATGTGGCGGTGATAGTGAGTTCGTCGGTTGGACGCAAAAGACCGTCTAGCGTGAGCGTTGTGTTATGTTTGCCACCAAAATTCAACCGTTCCGAAGCGTCGTCGTAGCGATGAGTGAGCATTGCGCCGATATTATTTTGCGCTCCAAAGTTTTTCACATAGCGCAGAATACCAAAGTTTGCCGCCGACTGTGCATCGTCTCCACGCTGACGCACGAACATTCCGGCAATGGCGCGGTCTGCGTTGCGCTCCACATAGCGCATACCGACTTCAATCGGAACAGGTGTGGCGGCAAATTGCGTGTTGGCAAGCCCGATAGCCCGACTGAAAAATGGACGCACAAAAGCGTTATCCACGCCCGCAAACACGCCCGAATTTTCGAGAAAAAACTGCCGTCGTTCAGGAAAAAAAAGGTTGAAGCGCGTCAGGTTGTTCACCGCTCTATCTACATCCGCCTGTGCAAAATCGGTGTTGAAGGTGAGGTCGAGCGTCGCATCGGGCTTCACCGCCCACTTTGCGTCGCCACCGAATTTTGGAACGCCTTGCACCACAGGAGCAGCATCACGACTTGCTTTCGAGCTTGAAAAATCATAGAGCGCGTAAGGCTGCACTCTAAGATTTACCGATGGTTTGGGCAACTTCAAACCAAGCAACTGTGCGGCATAGACCATACGGTACTGCGAATACGATTGCGGCACGGGCGGAAAGACAGTTTGCTCGAAGTCTCGCCGTGCAACACGGAAAAAACTTATTCCCCACGAAACACTGTCCTGTATTTCAGCATAATCATAGCGCAGCGTGGCAAAAGGAATGGCAAACTCGGCAGTCCAGCCGCTATCGCTGATATTGGTGCGAACTTGCCACAGCGCATCCCAATCGTTGTCGCGGAAGTTATCGTCAAAGACCTGCAAGTCGCGCTGTGAGCCGTAAGGCGTGGTTTGGAACGAGACGCAATAACGCTTGAGGTTTTGCGGGTCAAACTGAATGGCGAACATATCATTTTCACCAAAAATGAAATCACGACGAAGGTCTTGAACCCGCGTACCGCCTCGCCCCGCGCTATCGCGACAGACGACACCGATGTACAAAAACCGCTCGTCGAACAACACCCGAACACTTGTAGAATGACGGTTTTGTGAGCCTTGTACGGGTTCCATTTGAAAAAAATCGGTAATTGCCTCCGCGTGAAGCCATACTGATTCGTCCAAAAGCCCATCAAGTGTGATTGACCTTTCATCTACTTCGCGGGCAATGACAACAGGCTGTTTGGCAGGTGGCGGAAAGTTACCTTGCAGATGTTTGCGTACGGTATTGTCTTGCCCGAAAGCAAGCATTGACGAGCTTATCGAAAAAATTATGGACACTGCTATTATTATCCATTGGTATCGTTGTCGCATAACACTGAATGTGTTCGTATGAAAAAGCTGTAAGAAAATGGGGTATTTACGCCACTGCATAGACAAGCTGCAAACGCGCTGTCCGACGCAAGCCCACACCTGCGCATACTACCGTCAAAGCCAATAATAATGAGAGATTAAGAATATTCGACCACCCAAGCAAAGGCGCATCAGGCTTTTGGTAGCGAAATGCGGGAACCTGCTCAAAATCTGCGCTGGTCATTTGTTCTTGGCGAAATATTTTTTTGACAAAAAACTGCTGGAAATCCGCATAGAACCTCACAACTTGCGCGTTGAATGTCGCGTAACGCTCATGCCCCGTGCCAGCAATATCGTTCAACGTGTGCTGCACAAAGACTGCGGGCGAAAGCACACGGTAGAAGCGCACAAGCGATTGCTGCGCCTGTAACTGTGATTCAAAGCGGTCTTGGAGCGGTTTCAGTGTTTTATCTACGTCCATTTGCGCCGTGAGCGCGATAACGGCGAAATCCTTCGCATCCACTTGTTTGTCCTTCGGCGCAAGTTCGGGATGGTCTTCGAGAAACTTCGATAAAATCTGGCTTGAACGCTTTTTTGCTGCATCGGAAGCCTCGCGGGTTGTGGTGATGAGTTCCACACGCGATGGCGTTGGATGGAGCGTCGTGGCAAGAACACTGAGCGTTGCGGGAATAATCAACACGAGAAGCAGCCACGCGCCCACAAGTATCGCCGCATTGAAGCCGGAATTGCGCCCAAAACTATTGACCGCAAAGGACAGCGCGAACCAAAACGCTGCATACAAGAGCGTTGTGAGCAAAAGCAAACCAAGCTGTGGCGCTGCTTCAACGAGATTAACTCGTGCCAGCAATAATCCCACAATCAAGACCACCGAAAACGCTGCGTCCACAAGCGCGAAGCGAAAAAGGTATTTCGTCAGCACAAGGCTATCAAAGCGGGCATTACTGGAAAGCAGCATTGCGAGCGTTCCCTGCTCGCGTTCGGAGGCAACGATATTGTAAGAAAGGGCGATAATGAGAAGCGGTACAAGGTACACAATCACAAACGCTACGTCGAAATTACCGTTGTAGAGAATCGCCGCATTTTCAATTTCTTCGGCGTGGTAGAGCGATTGTTTTTTGGTCATGGTTATACGGTAGTAATACGGCAGAAGGTCGCTTTGCCCAAAGGCGATTAGTGCAAGCGGCTCAGGTGCGAGTGTGGCGAAGCGTGCGCCTTTGTTCGCGCCAATCGGATAGGGCGATTGCGGGTTTTGGAAGGCATTGCCTGTGTACGGCTTGCCCGCTTCAATTTCGTGGACGGCGGCTTGCAGAGCGGAGGATGTCTTTTGGGAAGAATCCTGAATTACAGCCAATGTTTGGCGCTGAAAACTCACGTGCTGTGCGCCATTCCACAGCGCGAAGGCAGTGAAGAGCGTGAGCAGCGACACACTGACCGCCAAAGTGCGATTCGCCCACAAAAGCAGCCAATCATAGTACATGATATGCTTGAACATGAGGTAATTCCTTGTATTGAGAGATGGTTCAGTAAGAAAAAAGGTACTACTACGGCTTGAGCAAGCGCCCACGCCATACCAACAGCCCCAGAGTGCCTACTGTCCACGCCAGTAATGATGCGATATTCAGCACTTGATTTCCAAGCACGAAGCCCACACCGGGCTGCGAATACGTGTAGGGCGGGATTTTGTGCCACAGTTCATCGCTCGCCATATAGCCAAAGTCGCGTTTTGTTTTATCTTTCGCGCCGTTGTCGCGCATATCGTCGTTCATCGTTTTCATTATCACACGGCGGAACTGCTCGGCGTTGTTGGTAAAATGGAGGTGCTTATCGGTGTCCGTTCCGGCAAGAGCGCGGGAAATTGATTGCGCCGCAAGCACGGGCGAGAGCAGGTTTAATGCTTCCATCACGCTTTCTTGGCGTTGAAATATTTGAAAAAGATTGCCGTAATTTTTGTCGAACACGAGATAATCGCTTTCTTCGCCTTCCTGCAAGGCAATTCCCGCAAAGCTGACGGGAAGCTGTGAAAGACTATCCACTCCGTACTGCTTGAGAACCCGTGCTTCGAGTGCTTTGCTGCGCTCGTCAGCGGAATTATGACCATCTACGCCGTTTGCTTTTTCAAAAATGATTTGTTCATTGAAGGCAAATGCCGACGGCGTTGGATGCAGTGTCCGCGCTAGGCTGCCGCTCAAACGCGGCACGAAAAATGCTCCCAGCGTCCACACGCCAAGTAAAACCACCAGTGCCGCGCCCGATTCTCGTACAGATGCCGACACAACAAGCCCCAGAGCGATCCACAGCACCACGCTCACCAGCACAAACAGCACCCACACGCCAAAAGCCGGCAGGGATGCAACAAAGTCCTGTCCACCGACCGCAAGCATCATCACGCCTGCGCTTACAAGCAGCATCGGCAGAACAATTACGCCGAACACCGCTGCAAATGCTGCCGCGCCTTTGCCCACCAGAATCTGGACACCGCTTGTTTGTGTGCTGAGGAGTATTCGGAGCGTTCCTGATTCGCGCTCTTTGCTCACGGCATTGAAGGTGAGGAGGATAATCACAATCGGCAGCAAAAATTGCAACACAAAGCCGACAGTGATATTGCCAAAGCGCGAAACGTCCGCCACATCTTGCGCGGTGCGATTGCTTACGTTATTTTGTTTGTGCGCTTCCATCCACACAGCATTGCCCAAATAGTCATCCATGCCTTTGTCCACAACTGCCAAAAGCGGCACGGGTTTGTAGGCATAGAAGCCGTAATGCGCTGCCGAGTGCGGATTTTTTGACCCTTGTGCCAGCCATTGCTGATAGGATGCGGCTTGTGCGTCAGCATGGCGTGGCTTAGTTTGGGTGAAATACTGCCAGCCCGAAAAAAGTGCGACGGCGAAAAGCACGTACAATGTAAGTGCTGACCAGCGCAAGCGCTTGTCGCGCAGCAAATCCGCGATTTCTTTTTTTGCGATAAAGAACACGTGAGTAATCATGCTGCCTCCCGTTGAGCGTGTTTTTGCAAAATCGTCTCCATGTATAATTCCTCCAAGCGTGATGGCGACACGTCTCCAGCCTTCACAACGCTTGCCAAATGCCCTGCGTTCATAATCCCGATGCGGTCTCCGACTTCTTTTGCTCGGAAAAGATCATGTGTCGCCATGAGAACGGCAACGCCTTCGGTATCCGCAAGCCCACGGATGAGGCGCGAAAATTCATTGCTCGCAAGCGGGTCTAAACCGGATGTGGGTTCGTCTAAAAACAGTGCTTTTGCGTGTTTGGCAAGTGCAATAGCGATGCCGACTTTTTGACGCATTCCTTTGGAATATTCGCCTACACGCCTCTTCATTGCTTCTTTCTGCAAACCAGCACGTTGCAGAAAAACGACAAGTTCCGCATCGGAATACGCCGTGCCCGAAAGACCGCTCAAATACGCTAAATTTTCCAAGCCTGTAAGCGTCGGGTACAGCATCACATTTTCAGGAATATACGCGATGAGTTTCTTGATTTCATGCGGTTTTTGCGCCACATTTATTCCACCGACCAGCACCTCACCAATTGTGGGTTCGGTAAAGCCCATAAACAGGTTGATGGTCGTGGTTTTGCCCGCACCATTCGCCCCCAAGAGGCAGAAAATCTCGCCCGCCGGAATGTAGAGATTCAAGCTGTGAAGAGCAATTGCAGTGTTGTATGTTTTTGAGAGATTGATTGCTTCAAGCATAATGAGCTAAATACAATAAAAGTGGATACTGAGTTATTGGCATATAGATACAACGCAATGTCTGTCACCTGATAAACGAAATCAGGCGAATAACAAGCATAGTAGAATAGAATGAATGCTACCTCACGAATCGTTACGAATCGTGTTGATACAAAATATTGGAAGTGAGCAGTGGAAAATTATTACGCGATAGTAGAACTCAGTGGAGGGGAACGACCAAATATGCCTAGTAGGATTTGGCAAATACAGAGCTGTATTCTCAAGGGAATAAAGATTAGCCAAGAAGACTCAATAAAGATAATGGCAGCAAATCCGATGCAAAAAAGGCTTTGCTGAAGGAGAAGTTTGCAAAGTGGGCAAGATTCCTCGTGCGACGATGACTCGTTAGTATGTCCGTCGTCTGAAGATGGTACAGGAAACAATGAAAAAAATTGAAAAACACTTAATTCTTGTGAAGAATGAGGGGAGTCGTCAAAATTGCTATGTGTATGCCATACCTCTGCAAAGCGAAGCAGTGCAAAGGCGACGATAACGATGACTGCCGTAGTAATACGAAGTCTATTGGTTATGATAATCCATAGATTCATGTTTTCAAATTACAATAATCGGCTTTTATTTGCAAATCATTTGCAATAAAAAGAAGTTTTCGTAATCTCTAGCACTCTGTTCATTCGGCTATGTACTTTCAGATGTTCCACCTTTTACCGAAAAATGCCATAAGTATTTCACTAGGTTTACTTTGTACCATTCACAACTGTAAATTGTTAATAAACAATAAAAATTACATTTATGATATGGTTGGATGTATCTTCTTTTGGACAAACTGTTCTTGTACATTATCACATTATTACCGGCATGATGAAGAACACCACGCCGGTAATAATGTATCCATGTCGCCTTGTACCAACACTATGCCGTAATACCTTACAAGAGTTTTAGGTACTGTTCTTTTTGAGTTGATAAACTGCAGCAAGGCAGTATGCTGCCTTGTTTATCGAACATAACATCAACTGTATCTGAGCATTACCGAGTTTTATCTTGCTCATTCCAAGCAATACCTACCGCTTGCCTGCTTGAAGCATATACTCGCCGACAGCTTTTAAGTCTGTCTCCGGCACGTGAGCAAACGCAGGCATCTGCGGATAATCGGGGCGTTTTTTACCGGGAGCTTTTGCCCACGTTACAATACCGTTTGGCTCATTATAGACTTGAGCAATTTCTGTTAGCGGCGGACCGATAAGTTTTTTGTCCACTGCATGGCAAGCACCGCAATTTTGGACAAAAACAGTCTCGCCATGAGAAGCACCCGCTTTTATCGGTGGACTTAAATCGGTATGTGCTGCTAAAAATGACATAGGAGGAGCTTGCATTTCCTCGTTCCATTCCACAGGATGATGACAGGTTTCACATTCACCTTTTTGCAATGCAAGAGCTTTGCGCTCGGTCATATTTCCCACGTTAGGATGCTCTTTTCCAAGTGTTTTCATACGTTCTTTGAGAGCTTCGACCGAAGCACGTTCAAACGCTTCCGTTTTGATTTTCATTTGTGTACGATGGTCGGCAAGTGCTTCTTCACGGTATAAATGTCGTCCGCTTGCCATTGCAACAACAACCAACGAAAATAAACCCGCAATACGATATAAGTGCTGACCGACATTTGCCTCTTGAGAAGTAATTTCTTTCCACATATACCAGAGTGCAGGGAGAGCAATGACCGCACCGCTCAAAATAGTAACAACCATTTTTGCACTTATTCCCCGCTCAGGCAGCGTAAAAAGCACTAATGGACCAATCGTAAACTGTGCAACACTCACACCAAAAGCAAGAGAGTAAAACTGTTTGCGTAAGGCGTTTTTTTCAAACTGTGGCAAGCGTTCGGCAAGATTAAACTGTTTACGTCCGACATACCACACCAAAAACAACCCTGTAATTGCCAGTGATGCACAAAGAAAATGGAAATAACGCGGGAAGACATTCGGTAAGAGCAACGCCGAGAAAAACCCTTTGACGGTCAGCCATTTTTCAGGAAAAAGCATAAGGTTTACATTTGCCAAAAACACGAGTGGTATCATTAAAAATAACAACACGGCGGCGGCAATCATGGAAATATGTAATCCCTTATGCTCACGCAATTTTTCCCATGAGTATTTATGCGCATAGAGCAATAAAAACGTAAGAATAATCATCGGAATAAGGAGTATCCATGCCGTTCCGGTAAGTGCATTTGCTGTATAAAAGTGCATTGTGTACAACACATTGATAGACAGTAGCGGGGCAACTCCTAACACCACAGCAAGAGATTTATTAACGGTGATAGTTCGGGCAATTTCATACGCTAAACCATCGTATTCGGGCTGTTTGCGCCCGCGAATCTCATAAATAAGCGTCAGCACTGCCGAGCCAAGCATGAGATTCACAAACAAAATGTGCAGTATAAACGAAACGACCAGCAGTGTTATCAAGAGCCATTCCGGGGCAGGAAGAGGCAAAGGAATATCACGGGGAATAGGTGCTGCTGATTGTATTTGAGCCAGTAACATGGATTGGGCAAATAAGAATGTTTTCATAGTGATTATTTCTCCTTTGGTTAGCGTTGTTGAGCCATGCCGGGCTGCTGTTCTGTTTTGGGAATGGTTACTCCAGATGATTGAGCGGGTTCAGCTTCGTCTCTATTGGTCTGCAACCACACTAAATACGAAGCAATCGCTTTTCGCTCATCATCATTTCCCGGAAACGGTGGCATAAACGTCCGTGTTTTGTGCATAGCAACAAAATAGTTTGCAACTACATCTGTTTCCCACGTTTTACTCTTACCATACATTGCTTCCAAATTACTGCTGATATTGTTTATGCCATTGATGGTATGGCAACGACTACAAGCCGCCATAAACAATTCTTTGCCCACACGCACCTGATTTTCGGGAGTAATTTCCCGTGCGCTGATATAGGTGAGATGCTTCAGCATACCTTCTTTTTGCAAAAGCGGATAGTCTTGAGCGCGAATACCGTTAGAATACAGATAATTGCCGATTGCAAAGGGTTTACGAATAAACTCCCGTACACGTTCAAAATGTCCGAGCAAAAACAAAAAACCAATAAACGGAACAAAATACATTGCACGCGGATACCATTGAGGGCGAATAACAGCCCACGCAGCAAGCACCATACCACCTAAAGTAACGTACAGAACAAGCTGCTTTACAATACTAAACCATTCAGCAAAGTGTTGTGTCGTGTTTGCTACGGATAAATTCGCAATCATCGTGCTGGGAATAATGTTAGCGTACCATGTTGCTCCCAAAAATGCAAATGGAGACCAGCATAATTGCCATAAGGCAATTGCCCGTACAGCCTTCATGCGGAACTCGCGGTCTCCACGTGTGAAAAATACAACTAAAAATAACCCTGCTCCGCCCGCCATCATCATCGCAACAGGAGTGCGAAAGGAGAGTTGTGGTAGATATGCAGGGTTCAAAAATGCGGAAAAGAACGATTTATCACGTAGCCATGTCCCGGTATCCATCATAAAGCCTAAAATAGCGACTATCAACACCATAGTAAGCCATGATGCGGCAGCCAAGCCGAATCCTAAACGAATATGAGAGCGTTTTTTTGCGTCGCCTTGAGCAGTCCATGATTTCCATGTCAAGTAGTAAATCAGAATCAAGACTACTTCCGTAACAAAGACAATCCATTCGGTAAACCAGCCCCAGTAAAAAACTCGAATCAAACTGCCAATAGCAATCGGATTCACGAGACCTGCCGAGAACCATATCCCAACGCCGGTCATTGCGCCAATGGTTGTGGTAATAACAAAAAAAGTTGTCATAATGCGATAGGCGAGTTTATCCCAGCGAGCATCGCCCGTGCGTCGCCCCCACCATTCAAGAGTTGAAACAAAAGCAATGCCGCCGACGGCAAGCGGATGGTTGATAAATACGTGGAGAACGGCGATAATACCGATAAGAAATCGGTTATTCAACCAGTCGAGATGAAAAATAGGTAAGTCCATAGATATTGAAGTACATATTGAGGTCAAGTAATTGGATTTGAGGAAAAGAAACTTCTTTTCCGTTGTACGCTCACAATGCTGGCACAGCTTTTATCGGCGTAGTGCGCTGTGATTCCTTCAGGAGCGAATCAATCGCCATAAAAGGTTTAATGTCCATGACAGCAAACATGACCGTATCGCGGCGCACGACGATTGCGGCATGGAGATTGGTCTCCTCGCCGTTGGGTTCTTTGAACACCGCGCCTAATCGCCGCCCGAAGCGGTTATCAGCATCGGAGGCGAGCGTAAACACGTCGGGGTCAAAGCCATTTTTTTTGCTATCACCGCATTTTGCTCTGCATCATCCTCACTAAAAGCGATAACACGCACACCAAGTTTTTTCAAGGTGTCCGCACGTGCATTGAGCGCAATTAACTGTGCTATGCAATGCGAACAGGAATACCCCAAATACCGAATGAGTACAACCGATTCGCCCTTCTCAGACAGTGCTTTCAGGTCAAGTTCTTGGTTGTTTATGTCGGTCAGTGCATGAACAGTTCGCGGGAGTTGTTTGCCCCAGAGCAATCGTGCGCAATTACTGTGGTCGTATTTGGAACTGTGCAAATGCGAGGTGTCAATTTCCACCGGACGGCTTGCCCGCAGCAAGAAGGTTAATCCAAGTATTCCGCCAGCGATACCGAAAGCGGCGACACCGAAGCGTTTGAAAAGTTGTAGCATAATGTGATGATGGAATGTGATTGTTCAATGAATGAAAATGCCTTTACAGTGTTGATTTCGGACGGTCTTCCTGAGCGTTGCGCTCAGTACCAATCTTCAAATGTTTTGGCGGTTATGTACTTGTCTTTCAATACAAGATACACCATCAGAGGTACTAAACCGTTCCCGATGATAAAGAGGGCGGTCATAACCTGCAATGAAACATCCATTCCCAGAAGTACGGTGTAACTGAACAAAAAGATAGTAGTACATACCACCATGAATATCGCTAATGATTTCATAGCAAATAGCCTTTCACATTCAAACTCAATGAGTGGAGAAAAAATAGATGCAGCACCAGAGGAAAGTAGCCGCACTGACAGAAAACCACACCCCTTTATCCTTCAGGAATGAATGTTCTTTGTCCGTAGCTATTGGCTGCTCTTTACAGAAGTACGCTGTTTCCCAGCGTTCAATCACCTTCATTTCATCAGGCTTTGGGGCATACAAATCGTCAATGACAAATTTGCATACCTCCATTCCGCCCTCAGTCGTAACAAACGTTCTGGTAACAGCAATGGTGTCATTGACGAGTTGCCCGCGAGTATTGATCATGTACCCCATGATAATGTCTCCTATTTTTTGGGTTTACCCGCTTTGCGGAGTTTGGTGATTTCGGCGGTGGTGATGATTCCGCCCGGATTACCGAAAGAGTTCATGACGTAGGTAACAACGCCCGCTACGTCTTCGTCGGTGTAATTCGATGGAATCGGAGCCATTACGCCGTTGTACTCTTTGCCGTTCACGGTCATTTTGCCGCTTCTGCCCCAAAGAACGCCAAGTGCAACGTCTTTGATACCGTTTTTCTTGATGTAATCGGATGCTGCCACAGGCGGATACACGCTTGCTAATCCCTGCCCATTGGCTTGATGGCACGTCTGACAATAACCTTTATAGACTTTTTCGCCTTTTGCCATGAGAGCAGCTTTGTCGTCGGCGAGAGCAACGGCGGCAAGTGGATTATAGGCAATCATATGAGCTTCGGCTATACCTACCGAAGCAGCATTGGTGGCATGAGTAGTGAGCGTATTGGTATGGGCATTTGCTGATGGGGCATTTTTTGCGGCAATGTATGAGGCAACAAACGCAAACGTGCAGAAAAGAATGGCTGCAAATCGGTTATTGGGCTGATATTTCATTGGAGTTTTCATAGTTTTTTGTGAAAGTTTTGGTAATAAACGAGGTTATAGCTAAGGTTTGGGAGATTTTACTTTACGACCCGTTGCCACAAGTGCTTTCTTGAGTGCGTCGGGGCTGGTTTGAGCAGCATTATAGTCTATGGTAACAGTTTTGGTTTTCAAGTCCCATTCTGCTTTAGTTACGCCTTTCACTCCCTTAACTGCGGTTTCAATTTCTTTTTTGCAGCCGTCGCATACGCCCGCCACCCAGTATTTCTCTTGTTTTTGCGTACCCCGCTCTGCCGAATTGTTGTTTGATGCAGTTTGAGTAAAGGTAAAACCTTTCGCCGAAACTGCTACCGGAGCAGACAACGAGGCGATACCAATTATCATCAAAATACTCAACGCAATCTGTGTTGAGCCTCGTAATACTTTGGGGCGGAACAGATACAATTCATAGAGTGTGAAGGGGATAATGAAGCAAAGAATAGGGGCAATCCACCCTTGGGCAACAAGATTTATCTGCACAACACTAAAGCCAGCTAAGAGTAACTGAGGAACAACCCCGGGTCGCCAAAGGAGTTTTAGGCTTGAAAGTGCTGTAAGCAAAAAAGCCACCAGTGTTGCTTGAGGAAGATGAGCGAGAAATTCAAGTTTGATGGGAATTTTGAAGATATTCTCATCAAGCGAAGACGATGCAACATTCCACGCACAAAGGCTATCACAAACCTGAAGTACGGCAGCATTTTCTATGTTGAGAAGGCGTACACCAAGCGTTGCAGCTATTCCCAAACCCAACACACCGATAATCACACCAAGGATTCGCCGCGAACGGAGAAGTTGGTGGTATCCGGCTTGAAGCTGCTTGAGACGTGCCGATATGTTTTGATAGACAGTACCATTATCAGTATCGGCGGGGCTTTCATCAAGAGAAGTCAAGCGAAGGTCAGCAAGCAAAACATCAGCGTTGTAGGGCGAAAGGTTGTGAATCGCGTATTCGTGTAGGATGCTGTCAGAAAGTGCCTGAAGTGTAGCAGGCGACCACTGAACTGTGGCGTATTCTTCGCCTTGTTCATTTTCGTATAAGGAGGTAAATAGTGCCATACCAACCTTCAAGAGAAATATTGACACGATTGTCTAAAGCACCTTCATGTGCGCGAACTGTGTCGCCGAGGGAAAATAGTTCTGCCGCATGAGAGAGAGTAAGAACGACAGAAGACGTTTGAGAATTAGTATTCATAGTAATAGTGCCTTTTTTTAGTCATGAAAGAAACGCTGCAATACATTACACTGCAATAGATTATACATTGCATAGAACGGGCTTACAAATGTATTGCCGCAAGAAGAGAAATACATTTGCGGCAACAGGGGAATAAACATCACAAGTGCATTCTGCTATGGACTACATAACCACTATAACCGTGATTGAAATAGTATGCTTACAAGCAGATATGCACTGAGGCTGGTGCCGCAGTGTTGAACAATTTTAGTCGGAAAAGGAGCGAAGGCTTCGCAGAGAGGGACAGTTACGCAGTCGGGGGGCGGAAAATCGAATTTTTGAAGCCGAGTAGAGGAGAAGATTCAAGAAAAGGAGTCGTGTAGGATTCTTTTGCGACGCAAACACTTGCTAACGAAGGTATATCAGGTGTGATGACGGGAGACAGTTCCAAAATACGAATTTGGGGTGTGGTTTGCTTTGGTTCTTGCTGCTCAGTTTTGATAATAATTTTGCGAACAAAGCACTGTCCGTTACACAAGCGATCTTCGAGGTAAAATTCGCAATATTTTTCTGCAATTTGTTTTTGCAATAGACCGTATGCGCCCCATATCAACAGCGAAGCGTTGAGTTGGAGCGTCATCAAGACAAGCAGCACTATGGAAAAAATGCGTTTCACAGAAGCATAAACATGAGGCGGGTTGAAAAAGTTTCACGTTCAAAAAACACATATTTGTGCGAGTGATGAGCAAGAACCGTTACAAATGTAGCAAGCCTACAAGTTATTGCCAATACAAATTTGTTGTGGGAGTAAAAAAAGAGAATCATGCTGTTTAGATTTGCTTTTCTTGCCTCTGGGAGCAAATTGTGCAAGTACGCTTCAGTCATCCCGCACCTGTGGCTCAATACATCGGCATTGTACCGAGGTTTTGTATAAATAGCATTGCTGCAACTAGTTACCAACATCGGTGCTGTAAACCATTCTGCCACGATACAACTATTCCACGAAGTACCGATTTGCCTCGTCGGTGCGCAAACTACGGGTGCGGCTGCTCCGCGCCCTTCGCTGCGCTCTCCTCGGCAGTGAACCGAGAGGGGGAAGAGTGAGAAACAATTAAAACTTTGCCAAGACCATAGCAACCGCCTCTTTCAATTCCTGATACTTGTGATTGATAACGTCAGGTGTTTCCAACGACCGCGCCCGCATCAGTTGGGAAATGCCCAAGCCTGCTTCTTCCGATTCTTTTGTTAATCGTGCAAATTCTTCTTCGGTTAAGCGAACAGTTACCACACGAACCGACCCATCTTCCGAACGAGGTTTCCTGCCTAATTTTGCCATACAAAACACCTTAATTTGCTATTGGTAAAAAGGAATCATTGTTAATTACATAATCGGCAAATATACACTACAAATTACAACAAACAAAATCATCGGCATTATTGTTCATTTTGCCCTATCTGGGCGGGAAGGCACGCCCTCCGCTTGAACAAAATAGCACGTCGCCGAAAAAAGAAGCAAGGGTATAATAAACGTCGCAAAGCCTCCGCCCTTGCATCTTTTTCGGTCGTCGTGCCTTGCTTTTGTTGTGCGTCGGTCGGCTCGGCATAATGTTTCGGCGGCTGCGCGGCGTTTCCTTGTCGGCAAAAGATTGTTCTTTCGCTGCTTGCTTTCGCCTTCGCCTGCGGCAGCATGGCTTATTGTTCTCTGTGTGTGGTGTGGCGGATGTGGAGTGCGTGTGTTTGTTTTTTCTGGGGTTGTGTGCAAGTGTTTTTGTATTTTTTATTTTTCTTTTTTGTATTTTTTTTCTTGCTTTTTGTTGCGTTTTCTTGTATCTTTGTAGTGTTCAGTTCGTTCTTCTTTCACTTCTTTTTGTAGGTGTTTTTATGCTTTCTTCCTCTTTTCCTTTTGGCTCGCGTGTTCTTCGCGCTCCGTCGTTGTTCTCGCTTTCGGGTTGGTTGGTCGGTCGTGGTTGTTCTTCTGTTTCGTTTCGTTTGTCGGTGCGGTCGGTGTCGGGTTTTGTGGCGGTGTGTTCGTTCTCGTCGTTTGGCGCGGCTCGTGCGTTTGCTTCTCGTGCGGCGCGGTTTGTCGGCTTGTTCTGTGTGGTGCGTCGTGTTGGCTCTTCGTGGTTGGTTTCCGTTCCTGCCGTTGTTCCTTCGGGTGTGGCTGTTCCCTTTGGTTCTGCGCTTGCTCCTGCTGCGTGGTTGGGCTTGTTGTCGGCGGCTCGTCGTCGTGGTGTTCTTTCTTCTTCTGTTTTGTAGGGGGTGTGCTGTGGTTGCTTCCTCTTTCGCTTCTGTTCCTGCGTCCGTCCTCGCCCTTGTGGGTGGGGCGGGTGCGGTGGGCTTCTCCGGCTCTCGCTCGGTTGTTCCGTTGTGTCTTGCTTCGGTGTGTTCGGCTGTTTCTCCCCGTGCGTTTGTGGCTGTGGGCTGTGCTTCGGGTGTGGACGCGGCTGTGCGGGCTTCTGTTGTTGGCTGTGCGGTGTTTTCGGCGGCTTCGTTCTCTGCTTCTTCGTGGTCGGGGCGTTTGGTCTTGCGGTCGGCGGCTGTGGTTCGGTGTGTGGCTTCTGCTTCTTCTCGTGCCGGTGGTTCTGTTTTTGTGGTTTTTCCTTCTTCGGTGTGTCCTCGTGGTCTTGCGCCGTCGCCTTTGTCCTCTGTGTGCTTCTGTGGCTTGGGTTCGGGTTCGTGGTCTTCGGCGGCGTTTGCTGCGGGCTTGGGTGTGCCGCTCTTGGTGTTTGCTCCGTTTGGTGTGCCGTCGTGGGGTTTTTCCTCGCTTGGTGCGGGGTGGTGGTTGCTTGCTCCTGCTCCCTCGCTTTTTTAGCGGGGGCGGCGAAATCGCTTGGGGGACTACTCTCGCTCCTGCCTCGCTCGTTTCGCCCCCGCGTGGCTACGCCTGACCCTCGCCGCGCCGTGCGCTTTCCGCTCGGTAGCGGCAAAAGGATGTTCTTTGAAAATTCATCTGCTTCTCTCGCACAAGTGTTTACGTTGCACAGCCCCAACGCTGCGAGGGAAGTACACTCACTTTTTTTGTTCACTTTTTCCGAAAGGAAACTGTTATGAAACCCATTGCAAAAACTGATAGCCGTAGGAAAACTGCGAAAGTCGCGGAACTGTTGCCTTTGCGCTCCATTCCGCTCAATAAATCCGCACTTGTCGAACTCGCTCGAAACTATGCGGGTTTTGTCCGTACCGATAGCGATAAATTTTCGCTGCTTGTTACCATTAAAGCCGCAGAAGAGTATTTGAAAGCACTCAAAGTTGCTATCATGGCAAATGCTCTTGCATACGCCGCAGCACAACGCGCAAACGGTATTCACTCCACCGAAACAGGTGTAAAGTTTTCTCTGCGTTTGGAAAGTTCATGGGATTTTTCCCGCGATGCCAAACATCGTCAGCTTACGGCACAGCTTGAAAGCACGAAGTCTGCACTCAAAACCCGCGAGGAGTTTTTGAAAAAACTTGTTACGCCCATCACTGAAGAAGGTGTTGAAGTTGTTCCGCCTGTTATTACCGAAACATCTTCGTCGCTTGCGATTACATTACCCGCATAAAACAAAGGGCTTGTAAGTGTTGAAGCCACTCACAAGCCCGATTTTTCTCACTTATTAAACCGCTAAAGGTGTCAAAATGAGTTACACCAAAAATATCGTTCTTGACCGAGCTATGCAAGAAGAACCGCATGGCTTTGGTACAATGCCCAATGTTCCATTTTTGCCGAGTGCTGAAGAACTCGCGCAAGTTGAGCGTGAACAGGCATTAAATGTTGCGTTGGAAGGTATTCGCCTGATGAAAGAATTTTGGAAATCCGGCGACCGCGTGAAGATGGCATTTGCCATGAAATTTTGTTCGGATGTACAAGAGTGGCTCAATTACTTGTACTACGACAGTGATTTTTTGAGTTTTGGTAGTGATGAAAATTTTGGTAGTCCTGAACCTGATTGGGATAATGAAGTACGCCGCCGTGAAGATGCTGATTATGACTTATGTTTTTAGGAGACAACCATGAAACAACTCTTAGAAACCATTGCGCTTGCTGCACGGGAGGGCTTTTCGTGCAGCTTTCAAGTCTGGCAGCACTCTCACGATGCAGAGCCGCATATTGCCTCATTTTCGGTGCATCATCATTCTTCGATGATAGCCTGTGAATATCGCACTATGACGGCAAAAGAAGCCGCTCGGCGTATTGCGAAGCTCACGGATTTTCCGTGCTAAATGTATCACTCACTTTTTCTCACAAGCCGCTTGTTATCTTGTGCAAGCGGCTTTTCATTAAGGATCTTTACCATGAATACCAAAGCTCAAAAAATCGCAAAAGAAACGATTGTTTCTGACAATGTAGCCCTCGTAAACAACGACCTCGTGAACACTGCCACCGGTGAAGTGTTGGAAATGGGCGCTGAACAGCCTATCAACAGTGTTGATTCCTTGGGTGTGGAGAAAGAAACTGAACTTGCCGCCGCTCCGGTACTGATTCCCGTCGAAAAGTTTCAGGCAATGGAATCCGCACTTTCCCGCTTGGACACGATGCAAAGCGGCGTGTCGCTCAATGCCAAATACAAAGAATTTACCACCGAAGGCGAGACCGTGCGCGGTGTGTATCTGGGCGAAAAAACCATCGTCAAAGGCAAAGGCGACGACCGTAAAGAAATTATCGGGGTTACGTGGATAGACAACAGCAAACAAGTCTGGATAAATGCGGGGGTGACGCTCCGCAAACAGTTTGAACATATTCCAATCGGTACGCCTGTCGAAATCACCTACACCGAAAGCATTAAAGTAGAGATTGGTAAAGCAAAAATTTATGAAGTTAAACCGCTTTACTAAGCATATCTGAACGCAGAAGCCGCTTTGAATCTATTTCGGAGCGGCTTTTTGTGTTTCAAGAAAGGAAAAAAATAATGCGCTACTTTGAAAATATTCACACCCTCGACGACCTCAAACGCGCGTACCACGCATGGTGCAAAAAACTGCATCCCGACGTAGGCGGTAATGATGAAGACATGAAGGCACTCAACGCCGAGTATCAAGCCGTGCTTCGGCGCGTGATGCACGGCGATTTCAGCACGGAAGCCGAAGCAAGCGAACTTCTCTACCGCGACAAAATTGCGGCGATTGCCCACTTGGACGGCTTGGAACTGGAAATCATCGGCAAATGGCTGTGGGTTGGTGGCAACACCTACGCGCACCGCGAAGCGCTCAAGCGCGAAGGCTTTTGTTTTGCGCCTGTGAAAAAGTTATGGTTTTATCGGGCGCTGGAATACGCAACGCGCACACGTGGCGAGGCGCACGACATCAACGACATCCGCAAAAAATACGGTAGCGAAAAAGTATCGCCCGCAGCACGTGTGCTGCATTAAGTCACCATTTCAAAAACAAAGCCCGCTTTGATAACCATCGGAGCGGGCGCATTTTTTTTCAAAACTATGCTGGAAGAAATCAACATCACTTCGCAAAAACGCTGGCGAGAGGCGAGACGAAGCGGCATCGGAGGCAGCGATATTGCCGCGCTGATGGGCGTAAACCCATTCGCCACGGCAGAGGACGTGTACCGCTCCAAAGTCGAAGGCTACGAAACACCCGAAACCGAACAAATGCGCATCGGCAAACGCATTGAAGCCTTTACTGTGCGCGAGTTCAAACGTTTGAAGCCGGAGTTTACTATTCTCAATCCCAAGCGTTTGTACAAACGCGGCGGCATTTTTCTTGCTACGCCCGACCGCTTGTTATCTGTTGGCAGCAGTGAAGCTCACGCAGTATTGGAAATCAAAAATGCTGCGTATTGGTCGAAAGACAAGCGCACTATGGCTGCGTATCAGGTTCAGTGGTACTTGTTCGTTTTGGGCATGAAGTTTGGCTATATTTGCGCTCTTGAGCAAGGATGGAAACTGCACGTGCAGCCGATTGTGCGTGATGAAGAGCTTATTGAACGCATGAAAGACACGGCACAGGCATTTTGGGAGAAAATAGGAGGAAAAGTAGGAAGGTCGGGAAAAGTTTAGGTATTGATTAGGCATTTCAAAACAAAAAGGCTTGAAACATTAAGTTTCAAGCCGTTTTATGTGCAGAAGGTGGGTGAAACAGCCACATTTTGCCTGCCTTCAATGCTGCATGATTTCTGAAAAGTATGTTTGATTAGATTGCTCATTGATGCTGCTATTTAACGGGAGTTTAGGACGTGATTAGGACGCGAGAATGCGAAATAATTGCGTCCATTTCCTGAATTTCCAACGCTTGCAAATAGTGTTCACTTTGGACGCGGGTTGTGTGTCCGACAATCGCAGCAACAACATCCGAAGGCAATCGCTCTTGCTTTATCCAATAATTTTCACGCATCTTGCGAATGCTGTGAAAATTTCGCCCGTCACCCGGAATTTCTAACGCCTCCAATGCCTGACGAATCCACAGTTCTAATTTCGCATAACTTGTCCACACAAACAACTTTTCTTTGTTCGTTTCGCGGTATTCCTCGCACTGCCGTACAATCTCGTGCACTTCGGGGAAAGATTTCAGTGGGAATTTCCTATCTCGTGCGCCCTTGCCGTGAATCAAAATGTAGTCCTCGCTAATATCCGACCAATGAATACCTAACACCTCATTGATGCGTACTGCTGTTGTACCGACAAATTTCAAGAGTAACACGAACTGCTTCTTGTCTCTGTTCTTATCCAATCGTGCTTTTGCCGAAGGTGGTTTGGTCTCGAAATATTTCACAATACGCTCGTACTCTTCCAGCGTGAACGGCTTCACATCTTGTTTCACCTTTTTCGGATACATGGACTTTTTCACAGGACTGCGCGAACAATAATGCTCATCAATGCAATACTCGAAAAATTGCTGCATACACGCGAGGTGCTGGCGTTTGGTGTTGGCGTGAAGATGGGATTTCGCCAACCGTTCAATCATGTAACTGCGAATTTCTTCCGTCGCAGTGATAAGAATATTTGACGGTAACAAGACCTCGACAGCTTGCTTCCAGTTGTAAAGGTAGCTCTTCGAGCGCGTTGGAAATTGTTGTTGTGCAAATAATTCAAATGCGCTGTTTGTGGTGTGGAGTTTGGGTGCGTCCGATTGCTGAGGTGTGGGATTCAAATACGCCATGATACGCTGCTCAAGAATTTGCAGTGCAAGTTTTTTGTTCTTGTCATGCCAGACTAACCCCGTCGCAAACCGTTGTCCCTTGATTTCCGTATGAACCATGCCGTCGCGCTCACGGCAAAAGCCGATGTTGTACAACGGATGCGTCCATCTATCTTCACGGCGTGGGCGAGGCATAAATACTTGTCTCCGTTATTTGTACTCTGAAATTCGTTTGCCGTTTGTGTCGGCAAAAAATAATACTGGCTCGTTCTGCTCCATCACCAAACCCGCACGAATTGTACCGTTACTGTCTCGAAGCAAAAATTGTCGTGCTTCGATCACTTCTGTCGTTGATTCACGCTGCCAAAAGAGAGCAAGTATCATGCACACTGTGAACACGAGCAGTACAAAACGTACACCATAGTTTGCACGGTCATTCGTTGCCGACGTGCTACGGACATCTGCAACGATAATCGCAACCACATTAACGTCGGGGCTTTCGACGTTGATAGGAAGCCAGCTTGGTAGCAATCGCCGCAATATCCTCAACCACGCTCTCGACTTTAAGAAAGTCTTTCAGCTTATCGGGTGTGTCAATGCCGGCATCCTTCAGAATCTTCATCATTTCCACGTCAGGTGTGGCGCGTTCGCCAGTTTTGAGCCAATGAATATCGCAACCCGCATCTTGCAGAGCCATGTACAAGTTCTCAATGTTCAATTCTCCCGACAGATACTTATTGACGTTCTGCGGAGCAATACCTGTGCGCCGTGCAAACTCCGCTTTCGTCCAGCGTTGCTCCTCAAACACCCAGTGTTGAAGCCGCGCAAGTATTTCTTCACGATTATTCATGCTAAAATTATTGCTTTTTGTGCTAATTTTATTATATTTGCCTTGTATTATTACTGTAACATAATAAAAGTATGACAAAACAACAATGCAAAATCCACATTTATCTCATATCCGCCTCCGGCATGGCACGATAAAAAAGGTTGCCGAACGGCTTGGTATCAAATATCAGACAGCACAACAGCGTATCGCCCGCCGAGAGTTGGAAGCGATGAAAATTGCTGCCGAGATTGAGCGCGAGATACAAGAACAGGAAGCGGAGATTGCAAAAGTGTTTGGCATCAACGGTACTCCACGTGCGTAAAAGTGAGTAAGCTCTACACCATACCGCAACTCGCCCGCGCCCTCGGCGTTGGCTACAAAGTGGTCTATTCGCTGCGGTCTCGTGGACTACTTACACCGTTTCAATACAACGGTTCGCGTGAGTATTTCCGAATGGAAGATTATGAACGTGCCGCGCTCTTCTCCCGCGAACAAGCTACCAAAACGCATAATCCCGCACAAAGGCAAGCCCGACCAATCCACGCAAGCAAGGACTTTCAAAGTATTTTTCGGCATTTTTTTGAGCAAGTATGAACGGAGCAGAATGGTTCAAACACGATGCGGATATGTCCGCCGATGAAAAGGTGATTTATCTCGAATCGCAGTTTGGACTTGTGGGCTACGCGCTTTTCAACAAAATGCTGGAGGTACTGTCTCGTGCAAACGATAATCGTATCCAATGGAATGACTTTCAATGCGGGGTGTATGCACGGAAGTTCGGTTGTGATCGTGTTCTGTTTCAATCCTTCATCGAAGAAGCAACACGCCCCGAAGTGGCGGCGTTTTTCGTGCAAGATGGTTGGCTTTTCAGCAAGGGTTTGGTGCAACGTCTCGCACCGATGTACGAAAAGCGGGCGCGGAACGCGGAAAAGGTTCGCAAGTATCGCCAAAGTAAAAAGGGCAAGATGCAGGATAACGGAGTACATAACGACGATGTAACGGTTACATCCGAACTTGTACCCGCCACGCAACCAGCACACTCATCAAACAACACCGCTACAAACGAGCAGAGTAGAGGAGAGTACAGTAGAGGAGAGCAGAGTAGAAAAACCCACCCACCCACCCCCGCAAACTCGATGGAAATACCGGAGGCTTTGAAGGTATTGAAGGGTTTTGCTCAGGAATGGGAAAAGTGGGAAAGCGAACGAAAGCCAAGCATGGGCGCGGCGCGGTCGCAGTTGGAAACGCTTCTGGAACATTTTGCAAACGGCTACGACCCGCGTAAAATCCTGAAGTTCAGTGTGGAAGCGGATTTCCGCGCTCTTGCGCGTCCGACCGACGACATGAAGTTTCCCGTGAGAACGGCAAGCCAAGGCTACCAGCCGACACGCCGTTATGTGTCAGTTGAAATGCCCGAAGGCGGCATCAATCCGCACGTTCTTCTTGAGTCGCTGGATTTCACTCGCGCTGAACACTTGCGCGAAAAAAGCATCTTGAGTTACGATGAATATCAACTGTTGAAGAAAGCCAATGCCCCAAACACCGCGTAAAATCAAGCCGCCGAAGGCGGTGAAGCTGACGAAACTCACGACACGACCAAAGGACGTGGCAACGATCGCTTCCTCCGTCGCCCTCGATGCAAATTTGACCAACGCCGAAAAAGCGATGTACCTCATTCTTGCCACTTATGCTACCGCAGAAGGGGAGTGCAGACTGCAACAGCGCACCATTGCTGAACACTACGGCTGTTCGCTCCGCTTTGCGCGGTCGCTGCTCATGGGGCTTCGCACCAAAGGCTGCATCCGATGGGAACGGCGCAATCACTATAATTTGTACCAGATTCTTCGCTGAAAATGACCGAAAATGTTGCTCAAGCACCCAAAAAATACCCTTTTTAGGCTGTTAGAGCGGCATGGAGCGGCTGAACCAAACCACGAGCGGAAGCGAGTATTCCGCTCACTACTGTACTTACAAAACGCGGATTCGTTATTTCGCATTTACAGGCGTTGTAAGCGATTTTTCATCAAAAGGCAATGTTAGACTACCCAAAAATAGCGCAAACACTCAATATCCCTGATTTGGAGCGGCGTTTGAAAGCGAAATCACGCGCCCGCCGTCTGGTGGATATTCGCCGTGCGCTTTCGGCAATTCTTATCGAACAAGGGTATTCCGTGCGCGAGATTGCTTCCGAACTCTGTCGCCCGCACAGCACCGTTGTTCACTTTGTGCAGACGCATCAAAGTTTATTCATCACCGACACCGCATATCAACATCTTTTTCACCAACTGAAGGACATAACCCAATGGCAATCGTAGAAAATTTCGTCATGTTGCTCCGGCGCGACGCTGCCGATGCAAACATCACCTACACAAACGCTGGTGGTACATTTACACCACCGTTTCGTTTTCGTGTACGATTCTTCCGTTTTGACGGCGTGAATCCCGCACAATTACTCGACACGCGAGAAATTCCGCTCACGCAAGTTACGTCTCCCGCCACACCGAACACGTATTCGGGCGCGTCGTACATTGACAGTAGCGCTTATCCAACAGGAACAAATATGCTACAAGGCGTGTATCTGGATGCGGGAAATAAACAATTCGGCTTTGGCGAAACGATTTTTTCTGATGCGGCTCCGGCACAAAACGGATACATCCCGCAGCGCCGCACGGCACAATATCTCATCCGTGACTTCACGAAGCTGAACGGCATCCAAAAATCGGCGGGCGGAACGTATCGGGTGTGGGATATAGATTTCATCAGCACACAAGCACTTTCGATGGCGCAAGCCGCGAACAAATGCCGTGAACTCGTCGCAGCCGCCACAGCCGACCCGACGTTTTCCTTGCAATACCGCACTCGTGCGTTATCGAACGAAGAGTGGACAGCGCAACGCGACGCAACCTTTAATCAGGCAATGGGCGAGATAGCGCGGGTGATAGATTTTGCGGTGGAGGAGGTACAGAATCAGCAGAAGTTTAATTTGGTGAATCCGCAGTTGTTGAAGGTGAATCCGTAGAATTGGGGATTGCTAAATTATTTTACCTTGTTGAAAAAAGTTAATAAACGGCATAAATTAAAACACCATTGCCTTTTTCCAGAGCTTTTTACAAAATCTATGTACTGTGTAATTGTTAGCACTTTGTTATTGTAACCACAGTCTTTGAGCATTTTAATTAAATCACCGTCTGAAGTAACTAATATGACCTCTCTACCGTCTAATGTATGCTTATTCACTAAAAACGCTACCTGATAATCCCACAACCAATTCCACCTTTTTTTTCTTGATGTGCTTGATTGCATATCAATAGTATCATGAACAATCTTGTGACATATCCATTGATGAAAACCAGCTGATAATGGAAACTCTTCCATCATTTTCAAAGCACGTTTATCGATTTCTTGTTCTGGTAAACCTTGATTCAACTTTTGGGCAGTTGCAACAATAATTCCCTTTGCAATAATTGATTCAAATTCCTTGGTCTGAATGTAAGCTAACAACTTGGTTCTAAGGTCTCTATCCGCAATACGAGGATGCTCACTGACTACTTTTTGTTTAACTCCTTCGATAAAGTCAGTTATCGTCGTCGAGAATACTTGTTCTTCATTATCTATGTAAGTTCTGATAGTATTAAAAGTTCCCTTTTCCTGATGGTGTTTTAATGCCGTTTGTAAATCACGACTAAGATCCTCCGCTATACCCATAAGATTTTTTGCTCGGTTTTCAATTTCTTGCGGAACCCCTCCAAAAAAAGAATTGGCTATGTGTAAGGCTGGTTGTAGAGTATATCTTGGTGGTGTACCATGTCCATCAGAGCAGTGTTCTATCATTGCCAAAAGTCCATTTAGGCAATCCCTGTAATTAACCCCCGTTTCTCCTTCAGCAAGATTTCCAAGCATCTCCAACGCGACTACCATTACTCCATAGGCTTGAATGTTCTTCCTGTTCTCCATTTTTTTTAGTGCTTTTATCTCACACAGAGCCTCATTTGTTTTTTTACCGCTAACAAACTGTCTATATGAGTTGGTGTCAAATAAAACTGCAAATTTTTTATCTGCCATATAATTTTAGGTGTTTAGAGTTACTCGAAATCATGTGAGTTACGGACTATCTTAGCATTTCACCATAACCTACAAAAAAGCCACAAACTTTTACAAGCAATTCTCAATCACCATAACGGTCTATTTCAATTCCTTCCATACCGCCTCCCGCCTTGTTATTTTGCATCCGTTCAATATCACTTTTCACCACCACTTATTGAAAGGATGCAATCATGGATATTGCATTGTCGCAAGTAACCAAATTGGAAGGTATTGCCACGCAGGATAACGGCAATTACCGCCAGTTCAACGAATTCCAAGATTTCGTGAGCGCGGTGCGCTCTATCGGAACCTTGGAGAAAAATTGTACCGATGCTCTTGCTGCGTTTGACGTGCTTCAAGCCGATACCGATGGCAAAGTCATCGTTGTGGCAAAAGGTATCGAAGGCGAAGTACAGTTCACGCCGAATGCCGCGTTCCGAACGGCATTGGAGAATGTTAAAACTGCGCTCACCTCTGCAAAAACTGCCGTTGGTGCTGTGCAATTACCGTTGCCGTAATCGTTCCTCACTAAGCGGCATGACGCATAAAGAATCAAGCCGAAGCCTGAGCATCATACTCAATCACCACGCTTCGGCTTTTTTTTCTTCATCAATTACCACATTCCATGAGCAGAGCAGCTTTCGATATTGCCGTTCACGAGCTTGGTACGTCGGAAATCTTCGGCGATACCGATAATACCCGCATCCTTGAGTATCACCAAGCCACGAACCTGAAAGCCACGAGCGACGAGGTTGCGTGGTGTGCGAGCTTCATAAACTGGTGCTTGAAAAAGGCTGGTTTTCAGGGAACAAATTCTGCCCGTGCGAGAAGTTTTCTAGCATGGGGCAAAGAGATTTCGCTTCGGGAAGCACGACGCGGCGATATTGTAGTGCTATCGCGTGGCACAAATCCTGCATTTGGTCATGTTGGCTTTTTTGCCGGACGCGAACAAGATTCGGTCTTGCTCTTAGGTGGCAATCAAGGTAACAAAGTTTCCATTTCACCATATCCCACACACCGCATCATTTCTATTAGGAGAGCATTATGAGTTCTGTAAACTTGACAAATCTCAAAATTCCATCGGTCTTTCAATGGATAATGAGCGCACCAACGCTTATCGGCAAAATCCAGCGCGTGATTGTGTCCGCCCAAACGAAGAATTGGGTAAGCACCGCCGCCGCACTTGTTGCGCTCTTGGCATACTTGGGTAATCTTTTTGGTTTGCCGATAGACGACAGCACCGTGAAAATGCTGGAAGCTGCGGCAATCGCCGTGATTGGCTTCTTTACAGGTAAGCAGGTCGTGAATCCGCAAAAAGTGGATGCAGCTTGGCAAGTCTTGGAGGAAAAAACCAATGGACAAACTTGAGTTGTACATTATCACAGGCTTGGTGTCGGTGATAGCGTATTTCCTGAAGGCATTGCATGGTGACGTGCTGGGCATCCGTCAAAACCTTCAGTACATCGAAAAAGAAATCGCCGTGAAGCACCAAGCCGATGAAGACCGCGACCGAAGATTGGAGAATGTTGAGAAGATTGTACATAAAGAGTGAAGCCCGCTTGAGCGTACTGCTCAAGCGGGCTTTTTTAATTGAATCTCGCTATTATTATTTTTCTTCCAAAATTTCACACGGAATCTGTATATTTGCCGTCTTTATAGAAAAGAACTTCTAAACCGTCTGGCAAACCTATTTATTCTTACTCTTACTGCTTTGATTCGTGTCATGTTTCACACACAAGAAAAACGCACACTGCGTTTGACAGACCCAATCCGATGTGTACGACGTGATGCGTGGTTAGGAAAAGGATTTTATTTTTGGGACGATCTTGAAGATGCTGTCCAGTGGGGACGGCAAGCAAAACGACCGAAATATGAAATCTATCAAGCAGAAATTGATTGTGATAATGTTTTGGATACGGTATTCAACGAAGAGCATTATCGCTTTTGGGTAAAACAGATAGAAACTGTAACGAAGATATTAGAGGAAAAAACAGGAAGAAAGCCCCATGTTCACGAAGTGTACTCCTACTTTGATAGTAGGCTTACGTGGTTTCAGCAACTGAGTGGATTGATGTTTAGTGATTCACCGACAAGCCGACCCAAGCTGTATATCAGACCACATGAACCACTTGCGTATCGAAAACGCATTCAACTTGCCGTGTACGACCTCCGTATCATGCAGACATTCACCTTCCATAGCGAAGGATAGAGTGTATTTATTTCAAACACTTTAATTGTAAGGAGATACCATGATAAACCTTCAAGCATTAGAACAGGAACTCATGGACGTTTTGAACCGAGAAACGAAAGAGTCATTGCTTGAGTGGTATGCTGAACAAGACCGCAATAATGCACAATTTCTTGCGGATGACGGCGTATATGAAGCAGCCGTGCAATCATTTGTTCCCTCGCAAGAAATTACTATTGCTCAAGCGATGACCCGTTGTATCGTTGTATCAAACCTGACGTATTCAAATAACATCGGTCAAGGAACTTTATATCCAATTGCTGCGTAATTATGTCAGATGTACAGACAAATACAGCACTTGCATTTCACGGCGTGGAAATTCTGAGCGTTCAGTTTGAGACCGAACAACGCTATGATAATTCCACTCCAATCACGTTTGACTTTAAGCCTAAGGTCTTTTTCCCCCCCGATGAACATAATGCGTTTGTTGTGATTATGGAAGCGCATTTGGTAGCCCCTACTTTTTTTTCCGTTACTGTAACAGCAACAGGACGTTTTGAATTGCAAGGGGAAATCTCGGAAGAAACACGCAAGCAGTTTGCCCACATCAACGCCGCCGCTATTATGTTCCCGTATGTTCGGGCATTCATTACTAATTTTACGGCAAGCCTTGGTACGGTTACAGGAGCAATCACAATTCCGGTGCAGTTTTTTCAAGGAACGCTTGAAGAATTTACTCCACCGGAAGCCGTCCAGCTCAATGAGGCTCAATAAATTCTTATTCAAGAAATTCGCTGTTAAAAAGCCCGCTTATGCTTACGCATAGACGGGCTTTTTTGTTGGTTAGACGTAGTTCGCAAAATCTTTTGGTATTACTTCAACACCGCTTTCTTCTGTCCCAAACTATCCACAAAAAATAGGGCAGCATTGCCCGCCGCATCTACACTCAATTCTGCCCGCACACGCCCTAGGGAATCTCGCAGCACAAAACTTCGTGCTTCCACTGCCTTTGGCAGTGAGGGGCGTAGTGCCATTATCACCAGCGATGTAGTAATGATGCACACGAGACCACAGAGAAGCAATAAAAGCTGCACAATAAATGACAAACTGCGTTGCTGATTCATACAGTCTTTTTTATCCCTCGCCGTTTTGATGACACGCTGCCGCAGCATCCAGCGTTCCGAGCCTATCTCCGGCAACGACAAAAGCAAAATTGAGTGTCATACCGACTCTAAGTGTGCGGTCAAAGGTTGCGGGCGCGTGAGAATGTGCGTGTCCATGTGAATGATTGCGGCGGGAATGAGCCATGATGATTCTAAAAAGGAATCGTTAAAAATAGGTTGCAAAACCAAACTGCACACCCGCACGGCGCACTGGCACATTGCCCAAGAGGTCGCGGATAAATTCCTGACGGTAATTCAAGCGAAAGACGGTGTTCGGTGTGGGGCGGAAGCTGATGCCCACTGCGCCCGCCGTTACTTCATCACCGATATTCCCACCTGTTGCGGCAAACTGCCCAACGTTGTAATCTACGTGTTCCACGCGCAGCGTAGCGTTCACCGTTGCCGCGGTGTAGTCCAACACCGCGCCCGTCCATACAGGTACGACCGCATCCAGATACGCCCCCCATTGCCTGCGTCCGTAAAACTCGCCTGCGCTTTCGGGAACGTCCACGATGCTCATTGCTGCCTCACCTTGCAAAAGCACCTTGCCAATCGTGGCGTTTGCGTCCAGAGCCACGATATGAAGCGACCGTTGGGCATCCACCGTGATACCGTCTCTGCGGAAGCGGTTGTAAATGCCGCCGTAGTATGACGCACCGATTTCCCCCAAACCCCGCTTGCGAAGCGCGACCTTGCCTGTAAACGCCGGAACGCCGTTGTTGCTTTCGCTAAAAATTTCTTTCACCTTACCTGCCTGTAAAAACGTTCTGCCTTCGGCATTCAGAATAATGCCGTCTTGCAAACCGTTCACGATGTATGCGTCGTAGGTGGCGATAAAATCACCAAAAAAGTATCGCCCATACACGCCAAAGCCCACCGATGAAAGCGTCGAAGGGATAATCTGCGTTGCCACCAGCGGACGCTCGACAATTTCATACAACGGGCTGTCGTGCCGAAGGTTAAATGCGCCCACGGGCGGCAAAATAATTCCGCCGCGTAATGTCAATGCAGGATCAATCTCAAAATCCACAAGTGCAGTTTCGATGCTGATTGCCTCTGTGCCACGCTCAAATTCTATTTCCGAAAGCAATTTTATCCGCGAACTGATACTGGAAAAAATAAATAGGTTAAAACGGCGCATTTCCATTGAAAAGCCCTCCGTTACGCCATCTTGGACAAAATAATTCGTGTTTGCTTCCGCATAGCCGCCAATGGAAGTATTCGCAAAGGACGTGATAAACGGTCGGCGATAGACGGCATCCTGCGTAGTTGCGTTTTGTGTTGTTGCATTTTGCGGTACGACGCTTCGGGTCTGCATTTGTGTAGAATCTTTGTTGTCTTGAGCAAAAACAGGAAAGGCGATGACAAGAAAGCAAATAAAGAATGTTACAGTCTTCATTGTACGCCTCCGTCCTGAATGTAAATCGTTACCGAAGCCGCATCAACGCTTGTGTGGAAGGAAAGCAGATTTTCCAACGCTGGCGGAGACAGCACCACGCCTTTGTTCGTAAATTCGCTGCCATGACAAGGGCAGATGAGCAAATCGCCCGCAGGACGGACTTCGCAGCCTTTGTGAGTGCATTTCATCACAAGCGCTGAAAATGTACCGTCCGCGTGTTTGCATAGATACACAGGTGCAGATAATTTGCCGCCTTTGCGAACAACCACAAATGTACCGTCGGCAAATTCCGCAAGCGGTACGGTAACAGCGTTTGCAGTTGTACTTTCCGTGCCACTCACGTACCGAACCGTTGTGCAGCCCGTGAGCAGCGTTGCAAGTGTCCCTGTGCTTGCCCCCAGCACCGCAAGTGCGGCTGTTTGTTCTAAAAATTCTTTGCGCGTTATTGTTTTTGGTGTCATTAGTTGTTTCCCCTTAAAGCGATTGCAAAAATGTGATGAGTTGTTGCTTTTCGCTCCCCGTGAGCGCGTTGAAGCGGGTGCGTGAGCGGCTCGCTTCGCCGCCATGCGCTTGGATTGCCTCTGGCAGTGTGCGGGCGCGTCCGTCGTGCAGATACGTCGCCGCTCCGCCTTGCGACTGCGCCGAAAGCCCCACGCCCCAAAGCGGCGTAGTGCGCCATTCGGCAGTTTTCGCACTGCCTTCGGTGTACTTGTCGTCAAGCTCCGCGCCCATGTCGTGCAGAAGTAAATCGGTATAGGGATGAAATTCTACCTCGTTCAGTACCGCAATGTCGGACGCGCCCGTTTTCAGTGTCGGCACGTGGCAACCTGCACAGCCTATACGCGCAAAGATTTGTTCGCCCGCTTTCACGTCCGTAGCATTCGCATTACGACGGGGTGGGGCTTTGAGGGTGCGAAGGTAAAAGACCACATTCCGTACCACACTCGCACTTACTTCGGGGTCAGGAACATTATCGCCCGTGAACGCTCCTGTTTGCACGTTAGCGAGGTCTTGCATGATGAAATCGGACGTGATGCCCATGTCGTTGCGATACGCGGCGGCGGTTTGTTGCAAAAGGTCAATCGCACCCGCTTTACGCCCAAAACGCCCGATGTACCTGCCGTTCAAGGGTTTGTGCATCGGAAGTGGTTCAAAAAAATCGGGCGGCTCGTCGTAATTCGGTACACCGGAAATACCGTCACCATTCAGGTCGTCGGGGTCGGCAAGGGCAAGCAGCGTTTCATCACTTACCGCCGCAAGATAACCCAGTCCCGTAACGGCAGGCGGTAACAAGCGCGTTACGCCTGTGGCAAGTGTCGGTAGCGTTTCCGGCAAATAGCCCGCAATGGAGCGGTTTTGCAGTTGCGGTCCGCCGTGTGCGGTCATCGGGTCGAAGGTCGCACCGTTCATGCGCCCGAAGCGAATGAGCGTTGTAAGCGCGTGTCCTTTGCCATCGCCGATATGACAGCTTTCGCAGGAAGGTGCATTGAACATCGGTCCCAAACCGTCCGCCACGCCAAATGAGCGGGCAAATTCCGTATCGCCTTGGATGTGATTTGCCTGCTGTGCTTCGGTCAAACCTTCAAGCGGCTCTGCTAACGTATCCTCGGCAACGGGTGCTGGCGGAAGCAAGAAATCGCACGAGGCGAGGAGAAAAGCGGCGACAATGCAAATAAGAAAATGTTTCATCATTGATATAAATGTATAAAGTATGAAAAATTGAGTAACAAACTATTTTTTTAGTGTAGGCTAAAAATACGGCTTTACACTCAATTTTCCACACTTTACTTTTTCCCCAAAAGCGAAGGTATGTGCACATCGGCGAATTATCGGAGAGTGAGCTTCACGAAGCTATTTTTTCGAGCGAATCCGTGCGACATTCCGATTCATCAAGTGCCGAATGATTGAAGTAAACATGAATTTTCTTAGCCCTCTAAAATTTGTTCCATGTTTTGTATAAAAATCATCGGGCGAATCAAACACCCCAAAGTCTCGAACAATACCTTTGTGTTGGATGTAGGTATCTTCACCGCGCCAATTTACAGGTGGGTTTTTGAAATTGTCCGTATCTACGCCATAGCCGCAAAAACTGCCGTTGCAGTTGGCAAATTTTTGCTGCAAAGCAGACAAATAGGGCATATCAAGGATAAAGCCCTCTAAATATATCCAGCGTCCATCGTACCATACCTCCGCCCAGCTATGAATAATTTCTGCCGGAGCCATCTGATACCACAGTCCGGTTACAGCACCTTTTTGTAGTTGTTTATGGATGGTCAAGCCACGAAAGCGCGTAGGAATACCAAGCGCCCGCAACAATGCCATACAGAGGGTTGTTTTGGTGTTGCACTGCCCGTATCCGTCCCGCAGAACCTCGGAAGCAGGAATGGCATCGCTGGCATTATAGCCGAATGCAATTTCATCGCGGACGAAGTTATACACTGCACCAATACGCTCATAGTCCGATAGAGATTTCCAATCCTTTGAACGAATCAGGGCTTGAATACTCTCATCCTGATAGTTGAGTATGGCTGTTGTTGCCAGATACTGCTGCTGCTGTACTGTTTCGGTTTGCATATATGTTGCTCCTACAATTGAAAAATAAAAATACCCATAGGGTTTGTGATTGTATTTCTCAAAAATAGTAAGCGATAAAAGGAAAAAATTGTACAAACCGGCTATTCTTTGCGTTGAAGGAATTTGGGCGTTATGCCAAAGGTCTCGACAAATGTTCTCGTGTAGTGTGCGCTGTCGGTAAAACCACACCGAAAGGCTGTTTCGGTAATAGAATTGTGTTTCAACAACGGCATAGACTTTACAAGTTTATTCCATAGTTGGTATCTCCTGAAATTGAGATGTGTTTTTTCCTTAAAAAGGTGGAGAAAACGTGTCTCCGAAAGGAAACAGTGACTTGCAACCTCGCCGAGCGTTACCGTTCTGTCAAAATGAGCATCTAAAAACTCCAATGCTTTGAAAACTCTTTCATCGGACAAATGGTGCTTCTCCTCACATTGGCACTTATACCGAAAAAATATATCATTGACTCGTTGTGTGAATTCGGTAAACGCACGTTCGCTCATGGACTCGGCGGTAAAGTCAAGGAAACCCTTTTGTAATTCATCGGTGAGCCGCAAAGGTGTGGTCAAGATGGTATGCTGACCGTATTCCAGCGATAGTGTGTGTCCAATCGGGCTGAGAGGATTGATAAGTACGGTAAGCTGCACATCTTGACCAACAAGCAAATGCGGCACTTTGGAATTGATAAAAAAGTATTGCGAGATTTGTTGTTGATTTTGGTCATCGGTGAGCATAAGAACGCCACTCTTTGCCATACTAAGCTGAAGAGCATAATGTTTATGCAGTCTGTTTTCAAGGAGTTTCCCTATAAACAGTCCGAAACTATTTTCAATATGAAATCTATTCATCATGGCTTTGCCTCTGCGTACAATTTTTACAAAATGGCTCTACAAAATGGTGTACACCTCGCTCTTTATGTCGTTCAGCATAAACGAAAACAGCAATGCGTTTCATAGTTATTTCAAAAATGAATGAACACGCAAAAAGATATTTTCAAGTAAGATTATTGAAAAAGACTTATTGATACTGAAAGCCCCGCTTCACGAACAGCCGCCAGCGACGTTGCCGATGCCAATAAAATATCCATGCAAAAATTCCGATAAAGGGCGTGAGAATGCCAGCTCGAACTTCTATTCGGTCGGTATAGCGGGTAAAGCCGTTCGGCAATTCTTCAATAAAAATCCAATGATCCCACGTGGAGATAAGGTGGCTATGACCATTATCACGCAGCGTATAGACTTGCCGACCCTGCTCGTTGTCTTCGCTCTCAATGCTCGTTACAATCCATTGTGTGCCGAAGGGCAGCCAGCCGAATATCCGTACTTCTGCCAAGTACCTACCATTGCCCCAGTTTTCAGGAAAAGAAGGTGGTTGCAAGGGTATGAAATGAACAAGCGGAGCAGCAACAAATTGAAGAAGTTTCGGCGTGAGAACTTCATGCCAAACACGCTCCGGCAAAGCGTGTAAGACTGTTGTAAGTTTGATGGTCATAATGAAAAAAAAATAGACAGCTTGAAATCAAGCTATATTATGATAAAAAAGTGATTATTTGAACGTCGTTTTCTGTATCCTTACGGCATTCAGAATTGCCAAAAGTGCAACGCCCACATCAGCAATCACCGCTTCCCACAACGTGGCGATACCGCCCGCACCCAACACGAGAACTATCGCCTTGACCGCCATTGCTAAAATAATATTCTGCCAAACAATGCCTCGTGTAATCTTGCCAATGGTAATAGCGGCAACAATACTCGAAGGCTTGTCATTCTGAATAACCACGTCTGCGGTTTCAATGGTCGCATCGCTGCCCAGACCGCCCATTGCTATTCCTGCATCCGCCAATGCCACCACTGGCGCGTCGTTCACGCCATCGCCCGCGAAGGCTATACGCCGACCTTCATCTTTGAGCTTCTGCACCTTTTCTACTTTTCCTTCGGGCAGCAAATCGCCGTAGGCTTCATCAATGCCTATTTGCTTTGCCACCGCGTCCACTACGCTTTGTTTGTCGCCGGAAAGCATCACGGTTTTGATACTCAATCCGTGCATATCCTTGATGGCTTGCGCTGCGTCTTCTTTGATTTCGTCGGCAATGGTGATATATCCTGCAAATGTATTGTCAATAGCAAGAAGAACAATGGTATCCACGATGGTTTCGATGTCGTTAGGATAGACGACGTTGTATTTTTTCATCAACTTTGTATTACCCGCCAATACCTCTTTGCCATCAACGATACCTTTCAAGCCATGTCCTGCGATTTCTTCCACATCACTTGCTTTTGAATCACCTTCTTTACCTTTGGCATATTCTACTACTGCCTTTGCTACGGGATGCGTAGAGTTTGCTTCTATGACTGCCGCAATACGGAGAAGTTCGTTTTCTTGCACACCGTTTGGCACAACCTTTTGTACCTTGAAAACACCTTTTGTCAACGTACCTGTTTTGTCCATAACGACCGTATTGATGGTGGTCATCACGTCCAGAAAATTGCCGCCTTTGAAAAGAATGCCGTTACGCGATGCAAGACCAATACCTCCAAAATATCCAAGCGGAATCGAGACCACAAGCGCACACGGGCAACTAATGACCAGAAACACCAATGCTCGGTAAAACCACGTATTGAACACATATTCGCCCACAAAAAAATACGGTACAAAACACACGGCTACGGCAAGGGCAAAAACAATCGGCGTATACACCGCAGCAAACTTTGAAATAAACAACTGCGTCTGTGATTTCCGTGCCGTTGCGTCCTGCACCATTTCCAGAATGCGACTCAGTTTGCTGTCTTTGAAAAGGGCGGTGATAGTGATTTCTGCGACGGTGGCAAGGTTTATCATACCCGCCAAAATTGCTTCACCTTTGCGCTTCGTATCGGGTTTGCTTTCGCCCGTCAGTGCGGCTGTATTGAAAGAAGCACTTTCGGATAGTAATTCGCCATCTAATGCTACTTTTTCGCCCGGCTTTACCTGTATGGTTTCACCGACGCTCACCTCTGAGGGCTTAAGCACCACTACACTTCCATTGCGCAGAACAGAAACCGTATCGGGGCGAACATCCAACAAAGCCTTGATGCTCCGTTTTGCATTGCTTACGGCAACATCCTGAAACCATTCGCCAATGCGATAGAACACCATCACAGCAACGCCCTCGCTATAAGAGCCGATATAGAATGCACCTAACGTTGCGACGCTCATGAGGAAAAACTCGTTGAAAAAATCTGCCCGCTTCAGTTTTCGGAAAGCCATTGCCAACACACGCCAGCCAGCAAGTACGTACGCAACGGCGTGAATTGCGAAGTCTGCCCACTGCGGCGGAACATACTGAAAGCCGAAATTGAGTATCATCATGACAAGCAAGATGAATAACCCCAAGAGTAAATCCCAATGGGATTTCCAACCCGTATCTGCTGGCTCTTCGGTAGCTCCTGCATCATCGTGCTGATGGTCGTCGCCTTCGGCGTGGTCGTCAATCTCTTGTTCTGTTTCTTTTTCTGCAACGTTTGCAAGCTGATCGCTTTGCTTTTGCTCTGGTTTGTTATCGTTTTCCATGATTGAAATGTCCTTGTAAGTTTACATTGTCCGTGAAGAAATAAAAAATTATGGGTAATCCGAACGTAGGCATGTCTAATGCCCATGTTCATCGCCACCTTCGCCCGATTTCATCTGCGAAAGAAGTGAGTACGTGCCTTTGACGACAATTTTTGTCGCTGTGCGATTGAAATTTTCCGGTAACAGCACTTCCGTAAAACCGCCCGCCGATGCGCCGCGCTTCACTTCGACCATTTGGAACGTAAAGCGTTTACCGTGTTCGTGTTCTTCATGGTGTTCGTCGCTTTTTGCTTCACCTTCTTTATGGTCGGTATCGTTGTGTGCGGCTTCTTTTTCGTTTGGCTCGTGTTTTTCTCCGTCCTCGTGATGGTGCTCTTCGGCGAGAACAAAAAGATAATCCTTGCCATCTGCGCTGACCAATGCGGCATTCGGTACGGCGGGAACAGACTGCTCGCCAAGTTCAATAAGTGCTTTCAGTGCAGTATTTGGCAAAAGTCGCCCGTCGTCTTTGTCCAAATGAGCATGAACACGCACGGTGCGCTCTTTCGTGATTTCCCGTCCAATCAAATACACCTTTGCCGTGCGTTCTTCGGTTTCGTTCACCAGCGTAAAGCGCACACGCTGACCTTCACGCAACTTCGGTGCATCGCGCTCAAATACCGTCAATTCAGCGTGAACGTGCGAGGTATTGATGATGCGGCACACAACATCATTGGGCGACACAAACTGCCCAAGCGTTACGTTCACCTCCGCCACATAGCCGTCTATCGGCGAGGTGATGCTATATGTCGCGCTCACGTCATTGTCGCGGAGTTTGTCGCCATTCACACCGATAAGCGCGAGGCGTTGCTTCAAGGCGGCAAAGCGGGATTGCAGGCTTTTGTAGTCGCTTGAGCTTTGCTGAAAGGTTTTTACGGCATTGATGTTTTCTTTTTGCAGTGCCTCTTGTCGCTTAAATTCTGCTTCAGCAAATTCCAAGCGGCTTCGCGTTTCTAAAAATTCCTGCTGAAGTGTTGCCACGTCTTGATGTTCCAGCACGGCGAGAGTTTGCCCTTTGCGAACACGAAGCCCTTGCAAAAGCGGCGTAGAGCGAATATAGCCACCGATGCGCGGCGACATGGACACCACATTTTGCGGCGGCGCATCGAGCATACCGTTTACTTTCACAACGCTACTGAGATTTTTGGTTTCCACTGCGCCAAGTTCGATGCCCGCCATTGCGTATTGGTCGGCTGTAAATTCAACGGTAGCGGCGTGTTCTTCGTGAGCGTGTTCTTCTGTTGGTTTTTCTGCGGGTGCATCCTTTTTTCCGCAAGAAGCAAGAAGCGTGGCAGCAAAGATGCAGGAAAGCGAGAGTTTGATAAATGGGTTCATAGTGTCAAAATGAAAATGATGGTTGAGTTGTGTGTTATTCAATGCCCGCAAGCAATTCCAGCGTGAGAACAGCGTGGTTGTACGCGGCGACCGATTCCACATAGTTCGTTTTCACGGCAAGCACACGGGCGAGACTTTGCGAGTATTCCAGATAGCCTATTTCGCCACGCTCATAGAGTTGTTGCGCTGTCTTTTGCACTTGTGCCGCTTGCGGCAAAGCGTTTTGCTCGTAGTAATCCACGTTTGTTTTGTATTTCACAAACTGCTGCACTGCTTTGGCGTATTCGCCCGAAAGTTGTACACGATATGCCTCCGCATTTGTGCGGGCAATATCGGCGGCAAGTTCGGCGGCTTCCACTTTTGCAAGCTGCGGCACAAACCAGAGTGGCAGCGCAATACCAAGCTGCACTCCCGAAAAACGGTCGCTTGAGCCAAACACACGGCTTCCTTCCTGCGTCCCGATGAGCGTTTGCGAAAAATAGCCAATGCTAATGTCGGGCAGTACCCGTGCGGCTTCCACTGATTGCGCAGCTTGTGCAATAGCGATTTGCTGCTTCACAAAGGCGTAGAGCGGGTTGCGAGTAAACGTCGTGGTGTCGGTCGGCATTTGCAATGAACGCTTGAGCGATGCGGGTGCAAGAATTTGTACGGGTGCGCCCGTGGCAAGCACGGTTTGAAGCTGCGTTTGCGCCGAGAGCATATCGGCGCGGGTTTGAGCAAGTGTGGCAGTGATTTCGGAGGCTTGGAGCGCGGCAACCCCTGCCTCAAGCTGCGTGGTCTCGCCTGTGGTGTAGCGTTTTGCGGCGGCTTTGGCAAACGCAGCAAGGAGGCTATCTTGCTCACGCAAGAGCCGTTCCCGCTCCGACAGCACCGCAAGCTGATAAAACGCTGACTTCACCGCAAAAACGAGTTCATTGCGTGTCGTGGCAAATTTCAATTCCGCACCGTGAATCTGAGCCTCGCCGAAAGCGGCTTGGCTTGTGAAGACGGTGGGGAAAGGAATTGTTTGCGAAATAGTGAGGTTATTGTCTTGTGCGAAACTGTTGTACTGCCCAAGCTGAAGCGATACATTTGTTTTGCCGATGTCCGTTGCCGTGCGCTTCAAGGCGCGTTGCAGCTCAATTTCCGTCCGTCCCGTTTGCAGCGTAGGGTTGCGCTTCAGAGCAGTTTCGATTGCTTGCTCCAGCGAGATTGCTTGCGGTGATGAGTTTTGCGGTAATGAGCTTTGCGGTGATGCTTGTGCAAAAGCAGATGTTCCGCAAAAGAACAACACGAGAATAATCAATGCCGTTTCGCCGCCCGTTTGAAGCGGTGTTTTGTTATCGGAATCTTGTTCGGAACGTTTTTTGTCCCGACGCTCCGACCACGTTTCCACAAGGATATACAGCACAGGCAGCACAATAAGCGTGAGTAGTGTTGCCGATACCAAACCACCGATGACCACTGTTGCAAGCGGTTTCTGAACTTCTGCACCCGACGACGTAGAAATCGCCATTGGCAAAAAGCCGAGCGAAGCGACTGCCGCCGTCATCAAGACAGGACGCAGGCGCACTCGTGTTCCCTTGAGGACAATTTCGCGGAGGTCGGTCATACCTTCAGCTTTGAGACGATTAAAGTATCCCACAAGGACAATGCCGTTCAGCACCGCCACGCCAAAGAGCGCGATAAAGCCAATGCCCGCCGAAATCGAAAACGGCATCCCGCGCAACCACAACGCCACTACACCACCAATGGCGGAGAGCGGAATCGCTGTAAAAATGAGCAATCCAAACTTGACCGAACGAAACGTAAAATATAACAGCGTGAAAATGAGTAAGAGGGCAATCGGTACGGCAATGGACAAACGTTTTTTTGCTTCAATGAGGTTTTCAAAACTGCCGCCGTAGTGTATGAAATAGCCCGTAGGCAGCTTCACTTGCGCTTGAATTTTTCCACGCAGTTCAGCAACAATACTTTCTACGTCGCGGTTGCGGACGTTGAAGCCGACCATAATACGCCGTTTTGCGTCCTCGCGTTGCACTTGGTTGGGTCCGAGTTCAAAGCGCACGTCGGCAAGTTCGGAAAGCGGAACCGTGTTGCCTGCGGGCGTAGCAATAAGCAAACGTTGAACATCTTCAATGCTGCGACGGTTTGCGGTGTCGAGCCGTACAACGAGGTCGTAGCGTTGTTCGTTTTCATAGATAAGTCCCGCAGATTCGCCCGCAAACGCTGTACGAACAGCACCATTGACGGCATTCACGGACACGCCGAAGCGGGCAAGCGCGTCGCGGTCGGGGCGCACAATGATTTGCGGCAAGCCCGACACACGCTCGACGTAAATATCTTGCGCTCCTTGAATTTTTCCTGCGATTGCGCCAATTTTTGTGGCTTGTTCCGCCAGCACGTCCATATTTTCGCCAAAAATCTTTACCACCACATCCTGCCGCGCACCACTGATAAGTTCGTTAAAGCGCATTTGAATTGGCTGCAAAAACTCGTATTCCGCACCCGGAATGGTTTCCAAGACTTCCTGCATTTTTTCCGCCAGTTCTTCGCGGGTATGTGCTGTTTTCCACTCGCTGTGCGGTTTCAAAATTACCATCAAATCCGTTGCTTCGACGGGCATAGGGTCGGTGGGAATTTCACTTGCGCCGATGCGCCCAACCGTTTGTTCCACTTCGGGAAACCGCTTCATCAATGTTTCGCCAACCTTGATAGCCGTTTCCACACTGTGCGAAAGCGATGAACCTGTCATCACGCGCACCCCGACGGCAAAATCGCCTTCGTCGAGCGTTGGAATAAATTCACCGCCCATTGAAAGAAATAGCACAAGTGCGCCCGTTAGCATCGCCAACGACACACCGACCACAACAATTTTTTGCCGCAACGCCCAGCGCAAGACAGGTTCGTACACACGCTGCAATGCTGACATCATGCGGTCGGAGAGTGTTTCTTTGGTAGAAGGTTCTTTGCTCAAAAAGAGAGCGGACATCATCGGAATATAGGTGAGCGAAAGGATAAATGCGCCCAAAATGGCAAAGGAAACCGTCTCAGCCATTGGGCGAAACATTTTGCCTTCCACGCCTACGAGTGCCAAAATCGGCAAATACACAATAAGGATGATGATTTCGCCAAACGCTGCGGAAGAGCGAATTTTTGAAGCAGCATCATACACTTCGGCATCCATTTCGGTTTGTGTCATGCGGTGGGTGATTTTGTGCTCGTGGAAGTGATGCAGCGTGGCTTCCACGATAATCACCGCGCCGTCCACGATAATACCAAAGTCAATCGCTCCCAGCGACATAAGATTGCCCGACACACCAAAAACATTCATCAGCGAAATGGCAAAGAGCAGCGACAGAGGAATCGCGGAGGCAACCACCAAGCCCGCACGAACATTGCCCAAGAACACCACCAACACGAAAATCACGATAAGTGCGCCTTCGGCAAGATTGGTGATGACGGTTTTGATGGCATTAAATACCAATTTGGTGCGGTCAAGATACGGCACAATTTCAACGCCTTCGGGAAGGCTTGCGGAAATCGTTTCGATGCGCTCTTTCACGTTTGCAATGACCTTTGAGGAATTTTCTCCTTTGAGCATCATCACGATACCACCAACGACTTCGCCACTTGTCTCGTTCGGTGCGGTACGGGTCATTGCACCGTAGCGGATTGCACTCCCAAGTTGGACGGTTGCCACATCGCGGATGAGAATGGGGATGCCGTCCGCACGAGTTTTGACCACAATTTTGGCGATGTCGTCGGTATTTTTTGCCAAGCCTTCGGTGCGAATGGAGTAGGCTTGCGGTTTGTTGTCAATGTACGCGCCGCCGGAGTTTTGATTATTCTCTTCTAATGCGGTGAATACCTCTTGCGTACTAATGTTCATAGCGCGGAGGCGGTCGGGGTCGAGCGCAATTTCGTATTGTTTCAAAAAACCGCCGAAGCTGCTTACATCCGCTACACCTTGGGTACCAAGAAGTTGGCGACGCACGATCCAATCTTGGACGGAGCGTAGTTCCATAGGGGTAAATTTTGCCTCGAAACCACTTTTTGCGCGAAGGACGTACTGGTAAATTTCCCCTAAACCGGTACTGACGGGCGCAAGTTCGGGTTTGCCGATGCCGCTTGGTATCTGACTTTCGGCTTCTTTCATGCGCTCGGAAACTCGCTGCCGCGCCCAATAAATATCAATATGCTCCTCGAATACAATCGTTACCACCGACAGCCCGAAACGTGAAATGGAGCGAATTTCGGTGCGGTATGGAATGGAAGAAAGAGCAATTTCGATAGGGAAGGTGATAAGGCGTTCCACCTCCGGCGGCGCGAGCGAGGGACTGCGCGTGATGATTTGGACTTGGTTGTTGGTAATATCCGGCACAGCATCTATGGGAAGTTGCGTAATAGAATACGTTCCCCACGCTACGAGTGCCAGCGTGAGCATCGCAATAATGAGCTTGTTGCGAATGGAAAAAAGAATGATACGGTCAAGCATAGTAATTTGTTTATGAAAATAGATTGATAGTTGATTGCCTACGGCGTTGCACCGATTTTGAACGGAAACAATAGATAGAAGCGTGGTGGGCGAACATATCCCCACGACGGCGATAGCGTAAACTCAATGGCAGGCGCAGGTAGTTTTATCAGATTGACATACTGCCTAATCCAATTCCAAAACGCCCCGCCTTCGGGAAGAATTTTTGTCAAGTCGTAATCCAAAGAAATGATAATGCGGCGCGTGGCATCATCCCAATCCAAGTTGCGGGCAGTGTAGCCAACGGCGATATTCAGCCATGAAGGATAGTAAGGTTGTATTGTTTCCGGCAGAAGATTGTGAACATTCACCGACACCCACCACGTCCATGCGCTGTAATCATCTACCCAAATATCGGTAGCATAAAAACGCTTTTTTTCGCCAAACCACGGTGCAGGGAAGAATGTTGCTTTGGGGGTAAAATTTTGTAACACAGGCGCGTAGTGCTGTGCAATGAACAATCCTGCACCAATACCATTGAAGAGAACATCAGTCGGCGAGAAGCCCCAATTTTTTCCGAAACCATCCATGATTTCGACATAGAGTTGATAGCCGAAGCCCATTGCCATTCCACCCAACATCGCATCATTTCTACTTACGCCCGATGCCATCAGTGCGTCGGCTGAAAACTTTGACATGGTGTATCCTGCCAAGAAATGCCCGCCTTTATCGGCGAGTAAATCCACATCAAAGTCATCAAGAATGCGGAATGAGGCTTTATCCGCCCACACCTTTTGCGATTGGTAAATGTGAAGTCCTGCAACAAGTGAAGTATACACGCCGCTTGTTATTATCGTCGGAACAAGCTGCCATTCGGTGGTGCGTCGCGGCATTGTACCATCAATGGTATAAGCACGTGTATCGGCGTAGGTAAATTCTTGCACTGTGTAACGGCAAGAATCAGTGGTTTGCCGTAGAGAATCCAGTGGCGCATCATCTTTTTTTTCGAGAGAATCGCTGACAGTATTAGTGTTACAGGGAGCAAATGATAAGAAACTCGCGGCAGCAAACGCCGAGAGAGCAGAAGCAAGCATAATCTTCCTTGAGAAAATAAAACGAGGATTAGTGCTACATTCGGAATGAAGTAGCATGAATTCAACGATAAGGAAGCGTTATGCTATCGGAGGACGGTAGAGCGAACCGGAACGAAGAGAATGTGCAGCAAGAGGATTTGCCACAGGATAGGAGTGTTCGATAAAAATTGCGGTCGGAAAGGAAAGTGCTTGCACAAATGCGGGAACATGGCACACACACGAACAATGATGAGCGTCGCCTTCATGGTGTTCGTGATTGCTTGACGAATCGGGTTGCGCTATTACAGTCGTTCCGTCATTGTTTCCGTAGGAAGCATGATTGTCGCTCTGGTGAAACGACGAGCCTTGTTGTAGCAATGTTGAAACAAGGGTGGTACAACCATCGTTATCGCCACGAAGACATTCCGCGTCGAGGCAAACGAGCATAGACACGCTGTACAAAACAAGTACGAGCGCGACGATTGGACGGGCGATATGACGAAATTTGTGCAACACGATACAAAAGTAGCGTAAAAATCCTTGCGAAGCAATTGCAATAAAAAAATCTCGACAGAAACCAATGTAAAAGCGAAAAGATTTGCCTTGTCGGTGCGTGGACTACGGGCGCGGCTGCTCCGCGTCCTTCGCCGCGCTCTCCTCGGCAGTGAACCGAGAGGGAAGTACAATCCTGTGTCTAAAACTTTGCCAAAACCATTGCGACCGCTTCTTTCAATTCCTGATACTTTTGGGCGATTGTCTCCGGCGTGTCCAATGACCGCGACCGCATCAGTTGGGAAATGCCCAAGCCTACCTCTTCCGATTCCTTGGTTAATCGTGCAAATTCTTCTTCGGTTAAACGAACCGTTACCACACGAACCGATCCATCTTCCGAACGAGGTTTCCGACCTAATTTTGCCATACGAAATGCCTTGATTTGTTGTCGGTAAAAAGGAATCTTTGTTGATTACATAATCGGCAAATATACACTACAAATCATTGCAAACAAAATCATCGGCATTATTGTTCATTTTGCCCTATCCGGGCAGGAAGGCACACCCTCCGCATGGGCAAAATAGCACGTCGCCGAAAAAAGATGCAAGGGTAAAATGCACGTCGCAAAGCCTCCGCCCTTGCATCTTGTTCGGTCGTCGTGCCTTGCTCTTGTTGTGCGTCGGGCGGCTCGGCATATTGTTTCGGCGGCTGCGCTGCCCAAGCATCGGCAAAGATTGTATTGGGGCTGCTTGCTATCGCCTTCGCCTGCGGCAGCATGGCATTTGTTGTTAGGTGTGTGGTGCAGAGTGTGGAGTGCGTGTGTTTGTTTTTTCTGGGGTTGTGTACAAGTATTTTTGTATTTTTTATTTTTCTATTTTGTATTTTTTTTCTTGCTTTTCTTTGCGCTTTCTCGTATCTTTGTAGTGTTCAGTTCGTTCTTCTTTCACTTCTTTTTGTAGGTGTTTTTATGCTCTCTTCTTCTTTTCCTTTTGGCTCTCGCGTTCTTCGCGCTCCGTCGGTGTTTTCGCTTTCCGCTTGGTTGGTTGGGCGTGGTTGTTCTTCCGTTTCGTTCCGTTTGTCGGTGCGCTCGGTGTCGGGTTTTGTTGCGGAGTGTTCGTTTTCGTCGTTTGGTGCGGCGCGGGCGTTTTCGGTGCGGGCTGCGCGGTTTGTTGGGCTGTTTTGTGTGGTGCGTCGTGCGGGTGCTGTCTGGTCGGTTTCTGTTCCTGCGGTTTTGCCTTCGGGTGTTCCTGCGCCTGTGGGCGTTGCGCTTGCTCCGGCTGCGTGGTTGGGGCGTTTGTCGGCGGCTCGTCGTCGTGTCGTTTCTTCTCCTACTTTTTCTTGAGGGGTGCGCTGTGGTTGCTTCTTCTTTCGCTCCTGCTGTTGGTTCTGTGTTGCCCCCGTCCGTTGCCGCTCTTGTGGCGGGGGCGCGTTCTTTGGCGTTTTCGGGTTCGCGCTCGGTTGTGCCGCCCGTGCTTGCGCCTGTGTTGGCGTTGGTCTCGTCTCGTGCCTTTGTTGCGGTGGGCTGTGCTTCCGGCGTTGATGCTGCGGTGCGCTCCGGGCTTGAGGGTGCGTGTGTGTTCCGTGCTGCCTCGTTTTCCGCTTCGTCGTGGTCGGCGCGTCTGGCGCTGCGTTCGGCTGCGGTGGTGCGGGCGGGTTCTGGTCGTGCTCCGTCGCTTGTGGTGGTGTTTCCGTCGTCGGTGTGTCCTCGTGGTCTTGCGCCGTCGCCCGTTGTGTCGGCGTGTTTCGCGGGGTTTGGTTCTGGTTCGTGGGCTTCGGCGGCGTTTGCTGCGGGCTTGGGTGTGCCGTTGTTGGTGTTTGCGCCGCTTGGCGTTCCTGCGTGGGGCTTTGTTGCTCTTGGTGCGGGGTGGTTTTTGCTGTCTCCTTCGCCGTCGCTGTTTTAGCGGCGGTTTTTTGGGAAATCGCTTGGGGAGCTACTCTCGCTCCTGCCTCGCTCGTTTCGTCCCCGCGTAGCGCAAGAGCGCAGCCCCTCGCCGCGCCGTGCGCTCTCCGCTCGGTAGTGGCAAAGGATGTTCTTTGACAATTTATTGTTTCTCTCGTTCAAGCGTTTACGTTGCACAGCCCCAACGGTGCGAGAGAAGCACACACACTTTTTTTGTTCACTTCTTCCGAAAGGAAAATGCTATGAAACCCATTGCAAAATCAGATGTACGCCGCAAAACGGCGAAAGTCTCCGAACTTTTGCCCTTGCGCTCTATTCCGCTCAATAAGTCCGCGCTTGCTGAACTTGCCAGTAATTATGCGGGCTTTATCCGCACTGATAGCGATAAGTTTGCGCTTCTGGTTGCCATCAAAGCCACAGAAGAGTATTTGAAAATCCTCAAAGCCGCGATTATGATGCGGGCGCTTGCTTATGCCGAAAGCCAACGCACAAACGGCATCCACGCCACCGAAACAGGCGTAAAGTTTTCCGTGCGCTTGGAAAGCGAATGGGATTTTTCCCGTGATGCGAAGCACACGCAACTTGTGGCAGAAGTGGAGCGCACAAAATCACTGCTCAAAGCACGGGAAGAGTTCTTGAAAAAATTGGTGCTGCCTGTTACCGAAGAAGGCGTAGAAGTTTTTCCGCCTGTTATTTCCGAAAGCAAATCCTCGCTGGCAATCACGTTGCCCGTATAAAACAAGGGCTTTCAATGGTTGTGACATTGAAAGCCCGATTTTTACTCACATTTTATTAGCATAACGATATGAGCTACCTCAAAAATATACTTCTTGACAAAGCTATGCAAGAAGAACCGCACGGCATCGGCGCAATGCCTGAAATACCGTTCCTTCCGACTACGGAGGAACTCGCGCAGATTGAGCGCGAACAAGTATTACACAACGCTCTTGAGAGCATTCGCACGATGAAAGAATTTTGGAAATCGGGCGACCGCGTGAAGATGGCGTTTGTGATGAAATTTTGTTCTGACGTGCAAGAATGGTTTATGTACTTGTACAATGACAGCGATTTTTTGAGTTTTGGTAGTGATGAGGGCTTTATGAATCCTGAACCTGATTACAACAATATGGCGCGTGAAATGGACGATAGAGTGTGGGAGGTGTGCAATGCCTGAACTTCTTTCGGCTATCAACGCCGCACGGCGCGACGGCTTTACGGTGTCGCTCTATTTTTCCTGCGTCGGCAAAGTGGGCAAGTGTGAAGTATCGGTGCTTACGCCTTGTACCGCCAGCAATGACTATCATTGTCGGCATCTTTGCTCGCTGCTGTTGTGTTCCGTTGATGAAGCCGCGTCGCTTATTGCAGGGCTGACGCAGTTTCCGTGCTAATTCTTTATTACTCGAAAAATTTACTCACAAGCCGCTTGTCATCAAGTGCAAGCGGCTTTTATCAAGGACAAATTTCCATGAATACCAAAACTCAAAAACTCGCTAAAGAAACAATCGTTTCTCCGGTTTCCGAAGATGTAGCACTTGTAAATAACACGGCTGTAAATACCGCAACAGGGGAAATTCTGGAAATGGGTGTTGAACAGCCCATAAACAGCATAGATTCTCACGGCGTGGAAAAGGAAACTGAACTTGCTACCGCACCAGTGCTGATTTCCGCCGAAAAACTTCTTGCAATGGAATCGGCTCTTTCCCGCTTGGAAACGATGCAAAGCGGTGTTTCAATGAATGCCAAATACAAAGAATTTACCACCGAAGGTGAGACTGTACGCGGTGTGTATCTGGGAGAAAAAACGATTGTCAAAGGCAAAGGCGACGAGCGCAAAGAAATTATCGGCGTTACATGGATTGACAATCAGAAGCAAGTATGGATAAATGCAGGTGTTACACTCCGCAAACAGTTTGAGCATATTCCGAGCGGTACGCCTGTTGAAATCAAGTACACCGAAAGCATCAAAGTAGAAATTGGTAAAGCAAAAATTTATGAAGTCAAACCGCTTTACTAAGCATACCATAAGCACGAAAGCCGCTTTGAATCTGTTTCGGAGCGGCTTTTTGTGGTTCAAGAAAGGAGCAAAAACAATGCACTACTTTGAAAATATTCACACGCTGGACGACCTCAAACGCGCTTATCACGCATGGTGCAAAAAACTGCATCCCGACGTAGGCGGTAACGATGAGGAAATGAAGGCACTCAACGCCGAGTATCAAACCATGCTTCGGCGCGTGATGCAAGGCGATTACAGCACCGAAGCCGAAGCAAGCGAACTTCTCTACCGCGATAAAATTGCGGCGATTGCACATTTAGACGGCTTGGAACTGGAAATCATTGGTAAATGGCTGTGGGTATCGGGCAACACCTACGCGCACCGCACAACACTAAAGCACGAAGGCTTTTGTTTTGCGCCCGTGAAAAAACTGTGGTTTTATCGGGCATTAGAATACAAGACTCATACCAGAGGCGAAGCGCAAGACATCAACGACATCCGCAAAAAATACGGCAGCGAAAAAGTTCCGCCCAATCATGCAGCACGAGTGCTGCACTAATCCGTACACTATCAACCGCGCCCGTAAGCCACGATAATTCGTTTGGCAAGCGGGCGTATTATTTTTCAAAATTATGCTGGAAGAAATCAAAATAACTTCGCTCAAGAAATGGCGCACTATGCGGCGAAGCGGCATCGGCGGCAGCGATATTGCCGCGCTCATGGGCGTAAACCCATTCGCCACCGCAGAAGACGTGTACCGCTCCAAAGTCGAAGGCTACGAAACGCCCGAAACCGAACAAATGCGCATCGGTAAACGCATTGAATCCTTTACCGTCCGTGAGTTCAAACGTCTGAAGCCGGAATTTACCGTACAGAATCCGAAACGCTTGTACAAACGCGACGGCATCTTTTTGGCAACGCCTGACCGCTTGCTTGCGATTGGGAGCAGTAAAGCTCACGCAGTATTGGAAATCAAAAACGCCGCGTATTGGTCAAAGGACAAGCGCACAATGGCTGCATATCAAGTGCAGTGGTACTGTTTTGTGCTGGGTGTGAAGTTTGGCTATATTTGCGCTCTTGAGCAAGGCTGGAAGCTGCACGTGCAGCCGATTGTGCGCGATGAAGAACTTATTGAGCGGATGCGCGACACGGCGCAAGCATTTTGGGAGAAAATAGGCGAAAAAGTAGGAGGATTGGAGAAAGTTTAGGACGTGAAAAGGACGAAAACAAAAAAGGCTTCAAACATTGTAGGTTTGAAGCCTTTTTTACCATGAAGGCAGTGCAGAAGGTGGCTCTTTAACCCTATTAATTCTTTTGAAATATCTTGAAATTTGGAAACCTAGCAAAATAGCGCTTTGTGGTCGTTTAGATTGTTTACTTTGCTCAAAATTATTCATTGTGAATCTTTGTATTGCATTTTTTTGTACAACTATTCGTATATTTACTTAGGCTTTATCAATTATACTAAAGGCACAAGAGCAAATGAATATCAATTTTTTCAAGGTTGCCGCTCCTTCCAAGAAAGACAAGCGCGTTTCGATTGTATGCCGAATCACCAAAACGGGCAAAGATTCTGCCTACAAGGTGATTAGCGTTGTTACAGGGCTGCGTGTTCCCGTCCAAGACTGGCACGTAACGCGCCAAGAGCAAAAGGCAGGGACGGAAGGCGCTTTCCAAACAAACAAACGTCTTGCTGAAATTAAGCAGGAACTACGCACGTTTTACGATAGCAGCTTGCGAGAAGGCAAGACAGATTTTGAGTTTTTTCAAGAAAATTTCAAACGGATAATCAAAGGTGAAGAACCAGACAAGCCTAAGAAAGTGTATAGCTTTCAAGAGGCATTTGATGAGTTCCTTGATACGCAGCGTCCGCTTTGGTCTGTGAACACGCGCAAAAAGTTCACGACATTACGCGGCTATCTACAAGACTTTGCCAGTAAGAAGCGCTTCGTGCTATCGTTTAGCAATGTTGACAAATCATTTTATGGAAAATTCCTTGCCTATCTACTGGAAGATAAAGACCTTTCCACGAATCATGTAGCGAGAACAGTACGATTCCTTAAAACTTTTCTGTTTTGGGCAACAGAACGCGGATTCAACACAAACGAAAGTTTTAAGGGATTCAAGCCACCAAAAATGCAGTCAACTGATGTTGTATCGCTAGAAAAATCGGAACTGATAGCGTACTTGCGTTACGATTTCGGTACATCGCACTATCTCGCACGTGTAAGGGACGTTTTTTGCTTTGGATGCCTCACGGGACAACGTTTCAGCGATTTGAGAGGACTCACTTTCGATGCTATTCATGGTAAAACATGGCACGTGCGGACGCAAAAGACAAATGATATTATTGAAGTTCCTTTGACTGAGGAAGCATTAGAGATTTTAAGCCGATACCAAGAGTCAGGAAAGCTGCCTGTTATTAGCAATCAAAAATTCAACAAATACCTTCAGGAAGGCGCTCAACGAGCCGGACTAAACAGACCTTGCCGCAAGACCACTTTCAAAGGAAACCAGCGTCAAGACGAAATGAAGCCGCTTTATTCAATGATTGGCAGCCATACGGCACGAAGAACATTCTGCACACTAAGCATGAAACAAGGCATGAGACTGAGCGCAATACAAAAAATCACAGGTCATGCCTCAATAAAGCAGCTTGAAACCTATATCGGTAAATCTTCCGACACCGTGAAAACTGAATTTTACGCCGCGTGGGGCAATGAAAATCTGCGATTGGTTGTAAACGACGGATGAAGCGTTTAATCTTTGCATATCAACGCATTGCAACCGTGTCGAAAATTTGATATGAAGAACACGTTTTACGAATCAAAAATTGTCATATTTTTGTGTTGTAAAAAAAACGCTCTCACAGCGCGATAGCACCGCAAGAGCGGGGAATCAAAAAAACAAAGTGTCTTTTTGAAAGGTAGGATGTTCAAAATTACATCTTCTTTTGATTCCCCGCTAAAAAATCTTCGCTCCGAAGGTTTTTGGGTTGCTTCTATGCTGTCCGAGAGTGCTTTCTCACTCTTTTTTTTATTTCTATGCCACACTCTGATAACAGTGCGGAGTTTATCGTTATTCCGGCACACAAACTTGATAGCATCGTGCGTGATGCTGTCTCTGGCGAAATTTCCCGCTACTTTGCAAACCAGCAACAACCAGCACCACCGCTTGCATCAAGTGATGAGTTTCTGACAAAATCGGAAACTTGCAGCTTGCTCCGAATATCGCAGCCGTCTTTGTTTCGGCGGATGCGAGACGGCTCTTTGCCTTATACGAAAATTGGCGGACGTGTTCTTTTTCGCCGTTCTGATTTGGTCAACCTATGACAATAAAAAAGCCCGAAAGCAGCGACAAACCTGCGTTTCGGGCGAATAATTCATAACAATTTCTGAGGTCAAAAATATGCAAAATTCAGCATACAACCAAGAGGAAAACGAGCATTTCCACAGCCTTGACAACTGGAAAGTGAACAGGGAGAACGCCTTTCCACAACTGATATACACAAGGAAAGACGGCACAAGCCACCATTACTCAAAGGACGATAAAGGCATACCGCTTGACATTTACAATCATTTTTGGGGCAAGCGTGAAACCACCAGCGAGACAGACGAACCGAAAGACGGTCTATTAGATGCGGCGGTAGAAATTCCCTTAGATGTGTACGCATTACTCCCGAACACCCACCGCGAATTGTGCGAACTGTTTAGCGATATACACGAAAAGCACGTCTTTTTGTGCGGTATGCTGCCAACTATCGCAAGCGTGCTCCCTAATGTAGAGGGCGCTCACGCTGACGGCTTTTATTCACCAGATATATTCCTTGCTGTCGTAGCAGGGGCGGGACAAGGTAAGGGGAAAGCAGCAGAGGCAAAGGGCTTGGCAGAGGCGGTAGATGGACTGTTGCGTAATCAAAGCGAAGCCGCACGGCTTGACTACGAAGCCCGTGAGAAGGCTTTGGGAAAAGGCGAAAGTATGACAGAACCACCACCACCAGAGGAATGCCACATCGTACCAGCAAACGCAAGCGCTATCGCTCTTATCCAATCGTTGCACGATAACGGCGGGCGGGCATATCTCTTTGAAACCGAAATAGACAGTCTCCTTGCGGCGGACAGAAACGCAGATTGGGGCAACGTTTCAAGCATCTTGCGCGGTGCATTTCACCATGAGACCGTGAGCGTCAAACGCAAAACGGCGTATCGTGGCAAAACTACGCTTACCATCAACTGCCCACGACTATCGGTTTTCCTTTCCGGCACTCCAAGCCAATTCACGGAACTGATGCAAAGTACCGAAAACGGCTTGTTCTCTCGTTTCGGCGTTTATTTTCACAACCCACCGCTAAAGTGGCGCTCCCATGCTCCGACCAAACAAAGCAGAGGACGCAAAGACGCAATAAAGACGCAAGCGGAAGTACTAAAGAGCCTTTACAAGGCGCTCACGGGACGCAATGAGGCGTTTCCGCCTGTACTTGTCGAATTGAGCGATTATCAATGGGCTTTGATTGACCTTGCGTTCTCTGATATGCAAAACGATTTCTACAACGAGGAACAACGACCGGACTTATTGCCGTCAGCACGGCGGGGCGCAATCGTGGCGTTTCGTCTGGCAATGCAATTCGCCGTCATTCGTTGGAAGGACACTCACGGCTTAGAGGCGTTCAAAGGACTATGCAAAGAGGAAAACGCGGAAATTGAGGCAACTAACGACGACGTAGAATGTGGCATTGCGTTGGGCAAACTGTTCACCAATCATGCACACAGTCTATCAAGCCTGCTCCCACGAACCACCAAAGCCGTGAGCGGTATGAAGCCAAGTGTTATGCGTTTCTTAGAGTTACTGCCTAAAGCGTTTGATACAAACGAGGCAATAGATATAGCCGTGAAGAACAATATCGCAAAGCGGACGGCGGAACGGTACATCAAATCACTGACAAATTCAGGGAACATCAAACAAATTGTGCAAGGCAAGTATATTATTCCGCCAAATACCGCCAATGGCGGAAGTGGCGGAAGTGGCGGAAAAGTAAAGACAGAACTTCCGCCTGTTCCGCCTGTTCCGCCAACCGCCAAAAGTGGCGTAAAAGAATTGGCGGACGTTGGCGGGCGCAATGAAGAGCGGGGAAAAGTGTCCGCAAAGGCAGAGGCGGTAAAGGCAGCTATCGCAGCAGACCCCAAAGCGGCTGTGCTGAAAATGATGCAGGAACAAGCAGTAATCCCAAATTTTGCCGATGAAGCACCACCAGATTACGAGAACAGCATTTACAATTTTTGACACACAACTTTTGAAAGACTAACATGGAAACTTTTGAATTTAACAACCTACTGGAAAGACTTAAACCGTACTGCACAAGCAAGCGGCGGTATGAAGAGCCTACAAGCAATGGCTTAACCGTCATTTTTGATAGCAAAGAGGCATTGAACATTTTCCGCACACTGATACCAGAACACGGACACGCTGCGTTTAACGATGTTTTATTTGCAATCCTACAACTACCACCGTCCGACATTGAAAACACCGTTGTAGCGACCTGTGCATCGTATCTAAATCATTTCTGCGAAGGCGTACCGGCAATGAGTTTGAACTAACGACCAACCACCAGCGACGGCACGAAATATTGCCGTCGCTATTTATTTCATCATTTGAAAGACCAGCATGGCAAAACAACAATCCACAAAGACCGATAGCGAGATTGTAGAAATAGCAAGGCACGTCCTACTGTTTCGGCTGCAAAACGCTCCGCACCTATTCACGCCGTCCGACTTAATTGCAGTTATCCAACATTTTGAGGGCAAACCGAATGACAATAATTCTTAGGCATGACAAGCCAAGTACGCAGGGGCTTCAAGTCCCGTCCTTTGCTCTCAAAGGCTTGTCAGAACTCGCACACGAAGGGGCGCTCTTTGACCATGACGGCACAACGATTGGTATGTTGACAGACATTCGCCTTAACCCCGTCGCAAGCCTGTTCACAGCACACTTCCACAGCACAGCACAGGCAAAAACAGCACTACAATTTATCCGTGAACGGGCTGCGAAAGGCTTGTCTATTCATGTACAGCCAATTTTTGCAGACGTTAAACAGCGTAACAACATAGCAGCAAGCGCCTATTTGCTTGGTTTTCGGCTCACAAATGCCAAAGAACCGCATACAATCTCGCTGCAATCACTAGCACAACAACCAACAAAAGCACGGCACACTCAGTATAAGTGGTCTCTTTAATCGTTTTATTTTTTAATTACTTATCGAAGGTTTCCTAATGACTACACTTTCCAAAAGCATCGTGAATGATGCACAATTCCGACAAACTACGCAGCAACTCCGGCACAACCTAGCGAAGGGCAACGAACACAGCGACGTGAGCGCGTCATTTAAGGCAATAGCCTACAACGACCATGCAACCAGCTACAACGCTAGGACGGTACGGGCTGTTAATCTGCTATTGCCACAAGCCGAAATCACGGACGGCAATGTTATTCGGTATGGACAACTTATAGCAGCGACTTCCAACGCTGCAATTGTACCAGACGGCACAGCATCCGCCGAATCACACTACGACTATCTTCCGGCGGAAACTGTTCCCCGTCGCATATCGCACCACACATTTGCAACACGTCAGGCGCTTGCTACGGAGAGCCTAGCGCAATCCGTGATAGATACGGCGTTACTTGCGGGCGTTGAAAATGAAGTAGATAGCTTCGTTCTCAATTCTACCGATGTTCTCAGCCCTGGACTACTTGCAATGGCAGGGCTTAATTACACACAAACCAGCACGATAGCAGGGGCGCTATTACGAGCGGCTGTGCAGATTCGGGCTGCGAATGTTGATGCACCCCAAAGCGTTGTACCAAACTTGGCAGTCCTAGACAGCGCTTCGTGGCTTGCTCTTCGTGAAGAGAAGGACGCAAGCGGGCGGTATATCGTGAATCCAGAGGCGCAAGACGTGTATTTGTGGGGCTTGCAATGCGTTGAAAGTCCAAAGTTACCAGCAAAGACGGCGCTTGTACTTGATTCACAGGCTACTATTGTTGCAAAGACGGCGTTAGATAGTGGTATTCGCAGCACCGATAGCCATACGAATCTTTTCACGCGCAACATTCTGACGCTTTTGGGTGAGGTACGATGCGCTGTACTTTGCAGCAATCCGTCTGCACTCTCACTTGTAACACTACTTTGAAAGATTTTTCTATGCGATTACTCAATAAACTTTTCCCGAAACCCACCACCGCAAGCGCTCTTGATACCGTAGTTATACGAGACGAGGCGAATACTATTCGTGTATGCACTGAAAACGGCGTACTTGTGCGCTTGGAAGTAAACGGGCGTGTGTACACAGCACAGATGCTTGCTGAAAACAAAAACGGCGAGATAGTTCCGGCACACGGCGTAGGTCTTGCAATCCGATACGGCGTTTTGAGGGATGCTGTAATCACTTAAAACGAGGGGGGGGGTACAACCTATGCCAACACAAGCAAAGACAGCACAGAAGCCGCACAAACGGCGTAAGAAAGGCAGTCTAAAGGAAGCTAAGATGCGTCTTTGGGCTGCGATTGAACGCACAACCACCATAATTGAGAACGAGCGACAACCAGAGACAGTGCTACGGGCTGTTCACGCCTTATCGCAATCGATAAGCGCCTACGCAAGGCTGAATGATGCTTGCATCGGCGAACCAGTGAGCGAAGCCGTAGCCAAACAGTTAGCAGAAAATCTGACTTGATTCTATTCTTTTTGGAGAACCAGAAGCCCGTCCTTTAATTGTTGGACGGGCTTTTTTTTGCCAAACCCGCACAAAATCTATCGTTCCGATTTCAAATCGGAGCAGGTTGTTCTGTTACTGAAAAAGCAGTAACGGGCGTATCTCGTTTGAAACGCGCATAGGCTTATTCGGTATCGGATTACGAATAAAAACCGCGCTACGGGCTTCTAATGCGTTAGTTTTTTTTACCCCTTCCAGCGAGCGCACCGCAGCGGGAATATCGGAATTGCTGCTAACGTCGCTCTAATGGCTTCTAATGCGTTTTTCTTGGAAGTGGCTTGTATGCTTGTGTTTGGGGATATTTCACCACTTTTGATGAAACTGTGAAGGGAATAACGAAACGTTACACCCTTTTGCATCATTTCTAGTGATGGTATTTTGCACCTGACGTAACGATTCGTTATCAACAAAAATCACAGGCAACAAGGCTTTAGTATAACTACTTGTATAATTTTGGGCAAAAAAAACCCCGCAATCAAGTATTGATGCGAGGTTTACAACGTTAAGTTGTGCAGAAGGTGGGTGCAATATCCACTTTCAATACCCCTTGCAAAGTCGCACCAAAACTGCATTCTAAAATTCCTGAGTTTCCAAATAATGCCGAAAACCTACCAGAGTTTAGGTATTGATTAGGTATCGGGATTGCGTCAAGATAGTTTTCATTTCGCTGATTTCGAGTGCCTGAATGTAATGCTCCGTTTGTACTTTTGTTGTGTGTCCAACAATAGCTGCAATCACATCGGCAGGTAATCGCTCCTGTTTTATCCAATAGTTTTCCCGCATCTTGCGGATGCTATGAAAATTGCGACCGTTGCCCTGAATTTCCAATGCTTCAAGTGCCTGACGCACCCATAATTCCAGCTTCGCGTATGCCGTCCACACAAACAACTTGCCATGATTTGCCTCACGATATGCTTCACACTCCCGCAAGACTGCTTGAACATCGGGAAATGGCTCAAGTGGAAATTTTCTATCGCGCCCACCTTTACCATGAATCAAAATGTAGTCGTCCGTAATATCCGACCAGTAAATCCCTAATGCCTCGTTAATCCGAATCGCTGTTGTGCCGATGAATTTTAGCAGCAGCACAAATTGCTTTTTGTCTTTGTTCGTATCGGAACGAGCTTTGAGTGATGGCGGCATTGCCTCAAAATACTCCACAATCCGTTGAAACTCTTCCAACGTAAACGGCTTCACATCTGCTTTTACTTTTTTGGGGTACATGGATTTCTTCACAGGATTCCGCGCACAAAAATTTTCTTCAATACAAAAATCAAAGAACTGTTGCATACACGATATATGTTGGCGTTTTGTGTTCGGATGCAACGCAGATTCAGCCAGTTGCTCAATCATGTAGTTCCGAATTTCATCCGTCAGCGTCAGTAATACATTTGTAGGCAATAGTAAATCCACCGCCTGTTTCCAGTTGTAAAGATAACTTTTTGAGCGCGTGGGAAATGTCTGCTTCGCAAAAACTTCAAACGCACTGTTTGTGGTGTGTTGTTTTGGTTTTTCAATCGGTTCACTTTCTTCAACAATCGGCGTAGGATTCAGGTACTCTTGAATGCGTTTTTCTAGTGCTTGCAGCCCGGCTTTTTTATTTTTCTCATGCCAGACCAAACCTGTTGTTCGGCGCACACCGCCGACTTCCGTGTACACAATACCTTTATGATTCAAACAAAAACCAATGCGATAAAGCGGGTGTGTCCATCTGTCTTCACGGCGTGGGCGGGGCATAGATTCTTATCTCCGTTATTTATTTGTACTCTGAAATTCGTTTGCCGCTTGTATCGGCAAAAAATAATGTCGGTTCGTTGTGTTCCAGCACCAAACCTGCACGAACTCTGCCGCTACTATCGCGGAGCAAAAATTGTTGTGCTTCGATGACTTCCGGTGTATCGCTTTGGGTGAGCAGCGCAACCGTACATGATATGAGCAGGAGTAACCATACAAGTAATACTGCCAATCCTTGCTTACGCTCCGGTTTCTGAGCAATGCGAACATCACCAACAACTATTGTAACCGAAACCGCGTTAGCGTCGGGGCTTTCGACGTTTGTAGGAAGCCAGCTTGGTAGCAATCGCCGTAATATCCTCAACCACGCTCTCGACTTTAAGAAAATCCTTCAGCTTTTCGGGTGTATCAATGCCCGCATCTTTCAGAATTTTCACCATTTCTGCATCCGGCGTGGCGTGTTCGCCTGTTTTGAGCCAATGAATATCGCAGCCCGCGTCTTGTAGAGTCATGTACAGGTTCTCAATGTTCAATTCGCCCGATAAATACTTATTCACATTCTGCGCAGCAATACCTGTACGACGCGCAAACTCCGCTTTGGTCCAGCGTTGCTCCTCAAACACCCAGTGTTGAAGCCGCGCAAGTATTTCTTCACGATTTTCCATAGTAATTTATGCTAAAATTATTGCTTTTTATGCTAATTTTATTATATTTGTGTTATATTATTAGTGTAACATAATAAAAGTATGACAAAACAACAATGCAAAATCCACATTTATCTCAAATCCAACTCCGGCACGGCACGATAAAAAAGGTTGCCGAGCGGCTTGGCATCAAGTACCAAACGGCACAGCAACGTATAGCACGGCGCGAATTGGAAGCGATGAAAGTTGCTGCCGAAATTGAGCGCGAGATTCAAGAACAGGAAGCGGAGATTGCAAAAGTGTTTGGTCTCAATGGTACTCCACGTGCGTAAAGGTTCGTAACAGTGAGCAAGCTCTACACCATACCGCAACTCGCCCGCACACTTGGTGTTGGCTACAAGGTCGTGTATTCCTTGCGCTCACGCGGTTTGCTCACGCCGTTTCAGCACAACGGTTCGCGGGAGTATTTCCGCATGGAGGATTATGAACGTGCCGCACTCTTCTCACGAGAACAAGCTGCCAAGACGCATAATCCCGCACAACGACAAACCCGATCAATCCACGCAAGCAAAGATTTTCAAAGTATTTTTCGACACTATTTTGAGCAAGCATGACAGGAGCGGAATGGTTCAAACACGACGCGGATATGTCCGCCGATGAAAAAGTGATTTACCTCGAATCGCAGTTTGGACTTGTGGGTTACGCACTTTTCAACAAAATGCTTGAAGTGCTGTCTCGCGCAACCGACAATCGCATCCAATGGAATGAGTTTCAATGCGGTGTTTATGCGCGGAAGTTCGGTTGTGAACGTGCGATGTTTCAATCCTTCATCGAAGAGGCAACGCGCCCCGAAGTGGCAGCATTTCTGCTTCACGACGGCTGGCTTTTCAGCAACGGTTTAATCAAACGTCTCGCACCCATGTACGAAAAGCGGGCGCGGAACGCGGAAAAGGTTCGCAAGTATCGCCAAAGCAAAAAGAATCGGTTACATGATGAGGATGTAACGGTTACATCCGACCTTGTACCCGTTACGCAACCAGCACATGTACCAAACGACACTGCTACAAACGAGCAGAGTAGAGAAGAGTACAGTAAAGGAGAGGAGAGTAGAAAAACCCTCCCACCCACCCCCGCAAACACGGTCGAGATGCCGGAGGCTTTGAAAACACTGAAAGGGTTTGCTCACGAATGGGAAAAGTGGGAAAACGCACGGAAGCCAAGTGTCAGCGCGGCGCGGTCGCAGTTGGAAACGCTTCTGGAGCATCTGGCAAACGGCTATGACCCGCGTAAAATCTTGAAATTCAGTGTAGAAGCGGATTTCCGCGCTCTGGCACGTCCGACCGATGATATGAAATTTCCGGCACGGGCGTTTAGTCCAAGCAATCAACAACAACGCCATTATGTTGCGGTTGAAATGCCGCAAGGTGGCGTGAATCCTACTATCAGACTGGATTCGTTGGACTTCAGCCGTGCCGAACATCTGCGCGACAAGGCACTTTTAACCTATCAAGAATACCAACTTTTGAGAAAAGAAAATGCCCCGCACAGTACATAAAACCTCTGTACGCACGGCACGAGTGAAAGAATTTGCCACCATAGCAACGTCTGTCGCTCTCGATGCAAACTTGACCAACGCTGAAAAAGCGATGTACCTGATTCTTGCCAGTTATGCTACGGCGGAAGGGGAGTGTCGCTTGCAACAGCGTACCATTGCTGACCATTACGGCTGTTCGCTCCGCTTTACGCGGTCGCTGCTGATGAGCTTGCGTGAAAAAGGCTGTATTCGCTGGGAACGGCGAAAACACCACAATTTTTACCATATCTTGCGGTAAAATTCATGCAAAAAATACCCCTTCACTGCTCAAACAGTATCGTTTTTAGCTCGTTAGAAGGGCATAAACCAACAAAACCACGCCAAGAGCGGAAGTCTCGCTTCCACTCAGGCAGAACACCCCAAAACACCGATTCGTTACAACGCATTTACAGGCGTTTTCAGCGATGTTTCATCAAAAGGTAATGGTAAACTACCCCCAAATAGCGCAAACACTCAACATCCCCGATTTGGAGCGGCGGCTAAAAGCAAAATCTCGCGCCCGTAAGCTCGTGGACATTCGCCGTGCGCTCTCGGCAATTTTGGTGGAGCAAGGCTATTCCGTGCGAGAAATCGCCGCCGAACTTTGCCGACCACACAGCACGGTTGTTCACTTTGTGCAGACGCATGAGAGTTTGTTTACCACCGACACCGCATACCAACATCTTTTTCACCAACTTCACCACACATTGAAGGAGACCACACCATGAGAGTTCGGATACACGATATGGGCGGCAGCGATACACGCCTTTGCCGAGTGGATATTGAGGACGCAACGGCAGGACAGTACACCGTCCGCGTTTTTGCCATTCATGCACGAGGCGTGTTTGACCAATCCTATTCGTTCAACGGCACAACGTATTCTACGGCACCATTTTCATTGCCAACCAAAGACCAAAGCGGGCGAATTGCTTCAAGCATAAGCATTGAAGCATTTGTTTCCAGAATATCGGGCGGATTAGTAGTGGAAAGTCATCGCTTTGAAATGTCGTTGTCGCTGCAAGCGGTGGAAATTCGAGTTGAAGTTCCTGCACCTCTTCCACCCGGAGCCATCGTTCCCGTGCGTCGCAACGCGGACTATCTCATCCGCGACTTTACGAAGTTGAACGGTATTCAAAAGTCGGCAGGAGGAACGTACCGCGTGTGGGATATAGATTTCATCAGTACGCAAGCACTTTCGATGGCACAAGCCGCGAACAAATGCCGTGAACTTGTCGCTGCTGCCAACGCCGACCCGACATTTTCGCTGCAATACCGCCGCCGTGCCTTACCAAACGGAGAATGGACGGCACAACGCGACGCGACCTTTAACCAAGCCATGAGCGAAATAGCGCGGATGATAGATTTCGCGGTGGAGGAGGTGCAGAATCAGCAGAAGTTTAATTTGGTGAATCCGCAGTTGTTGAGGGTGGGCGGGTAATAATATCTGTTATTCAATGCTTAGATGTAGAATTTTCTTTTCAGCCTCTGTGATACAATTATCAAATCTATATGAACTTATAGAGATAAGTTTTTCTCCTTTAAGCTGAATTGCACGATTGTAAAAGTTACGCAAAATAAAGTTGATGAAGGTTGTAGGTGTCAAAGGAGCACTAACAGGTATTCTACATAGGACTTTCGCAAAGTCAAGTAAAAGCAATTTTGGGTGTAAGCAATTCTTTAAC
>JACVZY010000027.1 GCA_014654705.1 Ignavibacteria bacterium | reverse complement strand
GTAGTGAACGGACTGCTAAATTACAGGTTTCCTAATTGATATGCAAATGTTTTTTACAAATTGCGCAAAATAATTCTTTATTCACCTCTGTCAAAAACCGCCAATACCGCTCCAATGCTTGCCTTTGCAGCAAATAAAAAAAATGCACTTTTTTGCACATTTACCTCCTTGCCACTACAAACACCCCTCATAAAAGACTCAAATATACCTCGAATTTGCTCCCAAATTCCAACTCTTTGCCAATACCTCACCACATGCCCGCCCCGATTTTAGCATAATATCCAATTTTGTACCGTGACATTTGAATTGTTTCAGGATAAAAACAACCCATGATCATACTCAGAATCGCACCAAACCTTACCATTCATGGATTCAATCATTTTTTTGACCATGTTCAAATTTGCGAGATGAGCAGAATCTCTCTATCCATACTACCTGAGAACTTCGGAATTTTTTGGTAGCAGAGCGCGAATGCCGCTTCAAAACTAGATTTCCAGTTGCAGAACGCTCCTGTACAAGCAAGCATACACAGAGTTTCCGTAAAATTTCCGAAGTCCTCAGTGAAGTCCTTAGTTCTCACCAAATCTTCTAGCGCAAACCCAAAATATGCGCTATCGAATACAAAATATCACCATACACATTATCCCGCAGACCGCGCAAAAGCTGGAATTCCAATGATGACGAACATACAAATGGGCGCAACATCCACGAAATCTGTACCGCCACAAAGCCGTAAAGCAAAAACCAAAAGCGAATGAAATATGCTTGTACCTTGGTGTGGTTTTCTGCCTGTTCTTCGGAGAGCGCTTGGGAAGACGCTAGCACAGTTGCTTCATCGTCATCGTCTCCCGCGTGATGTACACGCAGAACAGCGCCCGTACTCACGGGTGGCGCGTAAATGGCACGAAAAAATGCCGCTCCTAAAAACCATGCGACGACAAATATTCCAACGTTCAGCAGCTTGAAGAACGCATAACTGCTTGTGGTCATGCCAAAAAGCAGCGTTACGGGCGAGAGTGCCACAAGTGCAAGGCTGATAATGGCGGTGCCTCCCAGCAATATCACAACCGTCTGCATAAACGTCCGCCCGATGCCGATAAGCGAGCCGAAAATAAACAGCGTCGGGAAGGTGATAATAATGGTCAGCAAAAACAGAACCGGAAGTTTTACTGCCGACGAAAGCGCTTGCAATAGGCTATGTTGCAAGCCAAGCACAAACCCATACACAAAAAACGACACGCACGAAATCGCCAAGAGTGCCACTGCCATCAGGCGCAGATGCTCTTTTGCAAGAATACTTTGGATGAAGCGTTCGCGGTTTTGCAGAATCGCCATGAGCGTTTGCATAAACGAAGTCCTTTCGGAAAGAGGAGAAAATGGTGATGATCGCTTGGCTGCCGTAGGCGCGGCATTGTGTTCAAGCGGTGCAATCGTAGCGATATGGGCGATAATTGCCTCGTTGTTGAGCGTAAGAGAATCGTTTGTTGTGGTACTCTGCCAGAGTCGTGCCAGTGCTGCAAAGTCTTCTGTGGGTGGGATTTGAGAATGTTGTGTCACGCCGCACCTCCATCATCTTTCCGCATACATCCAAGCAGTTTGTCCTTGATGCGACTAATCTTCACACCCACATTCGTTTCCGTCAAGCCTGTAATCTCGCTTATTTCCTTGTACGAACACTCCTCCAAATACAGTACCATTACTGAGCGGTCAACCTCCGGCAGTGCCGCAATGCAACGCTGAAGCTGTTCGATACGTTCGCGTGTCGCGTCATCGTGCGGGTGCGGCGTGGTTTCTTCTATCCACGAAATGCGCTCCGATACTGGTTTGCGGCGTTTGGTGTCGTAAGAAAATCGTAATGCCACGTTCAGCGCAATGCGGTAGAGCCATGTCGAAATCTGCGCCTCGCCCCGATAGGTGGGAAGCGCTTTCCAGAGTTGCACGGCAATTTCTTGGAACAAATCTTCACGGTCCTCGCGTGAGGTGGTGTATGCTTTGCAAAGGCGCATGACACGGGCTTTGTTGTTGTTCAGCAGACGCACGAACTCTGCTTCGCGCGCCGTCGTGCTTTTTGTATCGGTTGTTTGCGTCATTCTGTGTGAGCGGATTAGTGTTCGTTGAGTTGTTGGAGTGCCGACTGGAGCTTGTCGCGGAGCGGCTTTAAGAGGTCGCCAACACGACCTTTGCGATAAGCATAGATTCCGATAAATATTATCGTCATCATCATTCCAAACAAGAATGTATGCCAAAGACTGAAATCTGCTGTAATATCAAGCGTCAAAAAAGCAAACAGGATTGCCATTGCTATGGGGAAAACTCTGTGCTCAAGTCGTAATTGTTGTTCAGTACGCCATAAGTTCATTTCCACATAACTTTGCATCGAAGATTCATCGTAGTGGCTAGTATTACGGTGAACCCAAAAGTGAAAGAAGAGCATACTGGCACCAAACAACAGTGCAACAGCGTGAAAAATAATCTCGTAAATGCCCTCATTCTGCCGAATGTCTTGAATAAGATCAAACGCCCAGATGCAGGTCAGCAAGCCGTATGCGAGTACAGTGCGTTTCTTACCTGTACCAAATTCTACCTCAAAGTTAGACAGTTGCGGATTCATGCTTTTTATCATAGTTTGTTCCTTGATATTGATTGATTCATTTTTTGCGGATTCCTGCCAAAGCTGTTGCAAATCCTGTATTTCCTTGCCGCCCAGAGCATCGCTATTCTGCATAGCAGCCTCCTTCCTGCTCAGTGGCTGCCCGAAGAGCGTCAATGTGAAGTCATGCTGTGCCATTGTGTGAAGTGGTTTCGTTTGTGTGGTTTGCCTGTCTATGGATATTAGTTACGAGTGGTCGGCGTTTTCTTACAGATTTTTCAGAGAGTGGTAAAATTTTCTGGCGCTGGGGCATGGAGAATGCCCCAGACTATGCAGACAAAGAAGGGAGGAGGGCACGAAGATGTATTGCAACTTTTGAGTCTTTTTTGAGCCATTGTTACAGCGGCTCACGCAGAGAAACTATGGGTACTATTGAGGTGTTGCGATTGGTGAATGTGATTTTATGCTACCGCTAATTCTTCTTCCTCATACACGCTTTCCATTTCCGCTATGGGTAGTTCTACAATGAACGTCGCTCCTTTTCCACATTCGCTTTCGCACCAAATTTTGCCGTTCATTGCTTCAACCATTGATTTCACAATGGATAAACCCAAACCCGTAGAGCTTTCGCCAGCTGTGGGACGTGCCGATAAGCGTGCAAACTTACCAAATAATTTCTTTTGATCTTCTGGGCTTATGCCTTGACCTTCATCTTGAACCTCGATATAAATTGAATGTTCATTGCTTCGGACGCGGACAAAAACTGATTTCCCACAGAAAGAAAACTTGAGGGCATTTGAGATAAGATTGTCCAGCACCTGCACCAATGCTGATTCGTCGGCTATGCCGTAGAGATCTTCGCCGGAATCTATATGCAGCGTAATTGCTTTTGCTTTTGCCTTGAGCATATAACTCTGCGATGCCATGAGGGTGATGAGTGAGATGTTTGCCGGCGTCAGCTCAATTCTTAGAGCACCCTGCTCAATAGCGTTGACATTAAGAAAACTTTTAATTAATGCGAACATTCGATTTGAGGAGGCGATGATTTTATCCATATACAGCTCCACGTCGCGGCGCTCAATATCGGACAGGTCACGAACGGTTTCGGCGAGTGCTGCAATGCCGGATAGAGGGTTTTTTAAATCATGCACAGCAATCCCAATAAATTCATTTTTTTGTATGTTCATTTCTTGCAGACGAGCATTTGCAGCAGAAAGTGACTGTTCAGCTACGATACGCTCTTGTATTTCCTGCTCCAGAGCTTGCTGACGCTCTTCCCGTTCGCGATATAAAAAGCGTAATTCCAATTGATGGCGAACGCGTGCAATAAGTTCAGCCGTCTGGACGGGTTTCGTGATATAGTCCTCTGCGCCAAGCTCGAAACCTCGTACGATATCGTCCGTATCGGTGCGGGCGGTAAGAAAAATCACGGGAATATCCGCCGTTAAAGGGTTTTGTTTTAATGCCGCTTTTACCATATAACCATCCATAATCGGCATTTGAATATCAAGCAAAATCAAGTCCGGACGTTTTGCTGCTGCAATTTTTAAGGCACTTTCCCCACTTTGCGCCGCCAAAACGGTAACAGATTCTGCCTGGAGTTTGCTACCCAAAACTTCAAGATTTTCGGCGACGTCATCCACAATGAGGACAACACTTTTGGAGAGGATATAATTGGGTTTCATGGCGATGAGTAATCAAGGATGAGAAAAATTTTAAGTACTTGTAGTGGAAGACTGAAGGAGCTACGCCTTTTCCAATTCTGCATGACATTCTTGGAGTCTATCGAGAATAGTAGGAAACTGTAAGAAAAGGCTCTGCATTTTGTTAATTTTGAAACTGGTAGCACTCTTTAACAACGCTTGCCCGTATCTTATTGTCGGATTATGTGAAAATTCCATGGCAATATCGACGACAATTATTGCAAAGTTTTGAATATCATCATTGCTCAATATGTGCCGAATATCCTGCCAGTATGGATAGGCTTCTGCTATCAATTTGTCGTAGAATTCCGGCGCAACCTTGTCGTTATGGGCTATCCCAGTAGTCGTTTCTATTGCGGACTGATGAGACGAGTGCGTTTGAAGCGTGGTATTGTCTGATAGTGTATGAACGTGATGCTGAACAAATAAGACATCGGATAATTTCTGCAAGAGCTGTGTGCGTTTGATGGGCTTGCGCAAATATGCTTGGCATTGTGCCTTGATGATTTCATCCTCACGTTCGAGAGAGGTCGCCGTGAGAGCTATAATCGGGATATTTTGTAGAGCCGGATCGCTGCGGACGGCATGAGTAGTTTCATAGCCATCCATGACGGGCATTTGCATATCAAGCAGAATTACATTAGGCAAATGCTTCCGTGCTGTGACAAGCCCTTCTTCCCCATTACTTGCTTCAAAGAGTTCGATGCTATATGGCTCAAGAAATCCTCGAATCACCGCGCGATTAGATTCAATATCTTCAATGACTAATATCTTTGTGTTGTTGAATGAAATGTCTTCATCGTGCAATTCTTCGAGCGCTAGATATGTCTTATTGACAACCGCAACCTTAACGCCGGGCAGAAGTACCTTGAACGAAGTGCCGCGCCCAGGTTCGCTTTCCAATTGGATTGTCCCATTCATCATCTCGACCAGACGGCGCGAAATCGTAAGCCCCAAGCCTGTGCCACCATATTTTCGTGTACTCTGTCCTTCTTGCTGGCGGAAAGGTTCAAAGATAATTGATTGTTGTTCTCTCGGAATACCAATACCGGTATCCGACACCTCGAATATGAGGTCAATGGTACTGTCGTCTCCTTGATACTCGATTGCATCTATCATAAGGCTGACACAACCCAAATGAGTAAATTTTACCGCATTGCCGAGAAGATTGAACAGAATTTGGCGAAGTCGAATTTCGTCCAAAAGCAGGCTGCGTGGTAGTTTTGGATTGATATCAATCCGAAAATCCAATCCTTTCTCTTGAGTCCGAAGCGAAAAAATTTGCTGCAATTCGCTTGAGAAAACGTGTGGGTCGCAAGGTTCGTATTGAATATCAAGGCGACCGGCTTCGATTTTCGACAAATCAAGAATATCATCAATGAGCTTCAGTAGATTTGTTCCGGCAGATTGAATTCCACGCAGATAGTCAAGGTATTTTTCTTCAATAACGTAGCGTTGAAGAATATCCGCGAAGCCGAGAATAGCGTTCATTGGAGTGCGAATTTCATGGCTCATATTCGCAAGAAATTCACTTTTTGCGCGGTTAGCGCCTTCAGCAGATTCTTTTGCGGCGAGCAGTTGAATCTCTGCCAGCTTACTTGCTGTAATATCGCGCCCATAGATATTGACGTAGTTGCTTTCGCAGATAGGAGCAAAAATAAGCGAATACGTTATGTCGCCGCAAGCAACCTCTAATTCCATATTCATTCCGTTCACCAAGACGTTTGCAATGTAATACTGGTATTCTTCATTGAGCTGCTGACCAACGAATGTTTGCCATAAATGTAGAAGCGAGATGCTCATTTGGTTGGCATACATAATTGTTCCATCCATCGCTACACGCAAAATAGGACTCGGACTTTCATCGGGGAAGCGTGCTAATTGTCGGATTATTTCTTCGGTTTCTTTCCGTTCGGTAATGTCCATCGTGGTGCCGACAATTTTGGTGACGTTGCCCTGTTCATTTGCAATAGGACGCATTTTCGTATTGCACCATTTGATACCGCTTGCGTGATAGATGCGGAATTCAAAATCTTGTACCATGTTTGTCTCGATTGCATTTTGCAAGGAGAAATTGAACGTGACCAAATCTTCCGTATAAATAACCTCAAGGAATTGTGCCAATGTCGGGGTTTGTGTATTCTTGTCGAAACCAAAAAGGCTGTAAATTTCATCCGACCAATATACAATCGCATTTGCGTTGATATCCAGTTCCCATGAGCCAAGGCGTGCCACGTGCTGCGCTTCGGCAAGGTGCGATGAAATGGTTTGCAGTTGGCGCTCTGTTTCTTTGCGCTGAGTAATGTCACGGATAATAGCAGTGAAGAGGTGATCGCCGTCTTTGGCATACTCGCCGAAGGAGATTTCCACAGCAATTTCTTTCCCGTCTTTGCGTACAGCAAACGCTTCCACGCTTTTCCAATTAAGTCGTTTTTGCCCTGTCGCTATATAGCGCTCCGTTCCTGCTTGGTGCATAGCGCGAAATTTCTCAGGAATAATCATGCTGATAGAAGAGTTCAACATTTCTGATTCTTTGTAGCCAAAGATGCGCTCCATTCCTTGATTGACAAAGAGAATTACGCCTCGTTGATTGATGGTAATAATTCCATCGCTTGCTGATTCGGTGACGACGCGGTACCGTGCCTCGCTTTTTTGTAATTCCTCTTGAATATGCACTTTGTCCGTGATATCACGATATTGCCAAAGATGACCATAATAGCGATTTTCAATAAAAATCGGTATGTAGTCACGCTCCAGAATTTGACCACTGACGAGGCGCAATTCCTCGTTTGTTACAATTTCTCTGTTTGCTAAAATTTCATTGATGCGCTCTACAAATTGGTCAGGCGCAAGAAATAATGATTTCGACTGTTCTGCGGAATTAGAGCAATCTACTCCCACGAGCATTGCTGGGGGAGCAGGAATGTGAAACATGGTGCAAAATGTCTCATTAACAAGGGCGATACAGCGATGTTCATCTTCGACTATGATACCGGCTTGAAGATTTTGAATCAAGGCTGTTAAGCGACTTGCGGTGATTTGTACGGCTTCTTCGGCAAGTTTCCGTTTGGTAATATTTTGGACGAGCATCGAAACTTTTGGTTCCGATAAGTTGTTATCGTGGATATAACTTGTTTTGGACGAATACCACTGACTATCAATGGGCGATTGATATTCCAATACAACCGTTTCTTTTGTAGAGATTACCTGTGCTATAACATCGTCAAACTGGCTTCCAAACTCTTCCCCAAATGCCTCCGAGATTGTTTTGCCGATAAAAGTTTCTTTGGGAAAAAAGAGCTGATGCTCGTTTGCTGTCCAAACATTGAGGAATATGCTTCTGTGATTCAATTCAAAGACAATGTCTTCAAGAGAAGAAATGATAGCGCTCAGATTTGACTCGTTCTGTTGGAGTTTATGCTCTGCTTGTGCACGCTCGGTTAAATCTTCCAGTGTGCAAATGTCAATTGTTTCGCCGTCTATCACGATGTCGCTTGTGTGCAAAAGACAAACCTTTATTTCATTGCACTTTGTGGCAAGCCGAACCTCATAATGGAGAACACCGTTGTTGTAAACCGCGCTGATAACGCGTGCAAGTGCTGGCTTGGCAAGGAGATTGGCGGCTAAAGATTCTGCGCCGAATTGGATTAAGAATTTTGTGGATAATTCATCCATCTGAAAGCCGAGTAGCTGGATTGCCGCTTGATTAGCGAAAATGATTTGATCGTGGCGTTGCATCACAACAGGCGTGGGTAGAGCTTCCATTGCTTGTTGATACATCGTGCAAGTGTGAGAAGCGGCTTGCATAGTAATACCTCTAAAATTTTCAGTATATTTTGCAATGTAATTGTTTGTTATTCTGAATAAAGTGCGAATACAATGCCAGTTTTTCACAAAACGTGTACGATTTTAACAGTCCAGCCTTAATAATTTGATTTATCAATGGCTTAATGAGTTGCTTTTCCGGTGAAAGCTATTGACAGCGCTGTTCGTACTTGTGGTGATTGAATACTTTGTTGCTCATTGTAGATACAAAGTATCTATACAAAATCAATTTTTTATGGTAACCGTTATTTATTTGGCTTCTGAGTCGGTTTGTTCGTGTTCGTTTTTGGGGTGGGAGTTTTTTCTTTCTTTGCTTTGTTCAGAGGTATTTGTGCGGGAATAGCCGATAATGTAAAGTCAACATTTTCAATAATATCACCGTCAGACGTGATGCGCACAGTAAAAAAACGTTTTTCAGGTGAAGCCGTAACCTTTAACAAGCCAAGCTGCGCCGTGTCTAGCGTTGCCGTGTACGAGCCGGGCGGAAGTCCCATAAGATAAAATGCACCATCGCCGAAGGTTGTGGCGGTTTTTTCCACTGTGCCATCACGTTTGCGAAAAGTCACCGTCAGTCCGGGAACGGGCGTTTTTTTCTCGTCGTCGCGCGTTACAGAGCCGCTGACGGCACCTGCCATAAAAAGCGGTATGTCCACAGGTTTATACGCACTGGGGTCGGCGATAAAAATATATCCCGGTGAAGTTGGCACAAGTAAAGGATTATCCAATGAGGCTTCATCAATCGAAACTTCGTATTCTGCGTACGGAGTTAGGTCTTTCACACGGATAATTCCATCGTCATCGCGCGTGGTGATAACCGACTGTTTGAATGCGACGGATACATTTTTGAGTACCTCATCTTTGCCATCAAATACGCCGTTCCCATTTTTATCCAAATAAAGTCGAATAGAAGCTGCGCCGCCTGAGGGAGGAGTATTGGTGAAAAAGACTTTCCCATAATTACGATCATAGACAATGCTCCCCTGTATGTTCGCGCTATAACTCGGCTGCTGAGGGTCTAGTGTTGCCGACGCGCCAGCCCGCATGAAAGAAGCATCTATGGATAATTGCAGTGCCGAACTGGTATAGCCCGAAGTCATATCCCGAAAGAAAATATACCGCAAGCGCGAGCCTGACCACAGCGTTCGTGAAATCTCACCCCGAATATCGGTCAACTGATGACTGGCGAATTGGTACGTCGTTCCGGCAGAAATGGTCGTTCCGTCCATAAAATTCATCATACCATTGATACCTTGTATCGCGTAAGAAACCGCAGCGACCAGTGAGCCATTCGCTTGCGTTTCGCCAGTTTGCAGGCTTCCGGCAAAGCCCCGTGCATCAAGTGAAACACGCATCCCTGCGATATTGGCAGCAAAACCCAAGAGACCGCTATAACTGTTGACATTAAGCGGATATGCGTCTCTTGAGGCTTGCAAACGGAGGTTCAGAGGTAAACCAGCAATATCGGCTGCAACCGACGCGCTAAGAAGTGTCTGAGCGGACTTACCGCCCGAAACAGTTAAGCTATTATCGGCATACATCGTATGAGAGAGTGTTGCTGTCAGAGCCGTGCCAATTTCGCCATTGAGAGTAGCACGGTACAATGTTCCGGGAGCGGCTTCCAAAAGAGCGATATAGCCAGTACCCAGCCTAAGAGCAAGAGCGCCTGTTGCTGTCCAACGATTGCTGAATGGGTCAAGCTCTATATTCGCTTGAGCGCTTAACCATGAGGCAATGCCGTATCCGGTTCGTAGAGACATTCCAAAGCACGTGTCATTCAGAACAACGCCACCGGTCAGAATATATCGTAGTTCTCCGGGAGGAGCAAATGCCGTCGGCACTTGGATACGGTGCGTTTCTTCGCGGATTTCCCCTTTGGGGCTGTACATTTTTATTTGCAATAGACCTGAGCCATACTGAAGCGGCACATCAAAAGAGTATCGCCCTACACTATCAGCAAAGACGACACCCAAAAATTGACTATTCAAAAATGCTTCCACTTCCCAATTGGGCAGTGCTAGTCCTTGATAGCTGAACTTTCCTAAGTCCGACATTGGGCGAAGCGGTTCATTGCTTAACTGTACACCAAGAAGCGTCCCTTGACGTGTACCAATCCCCGGTAGCGTACCAAGCCGAATATGTGTTAGCCAAGCATTTTGTTTGAGCGCATAATCCCATCGAAATGATGGAGTAAAAGTGCTGGTCGCATTCGGCACGATTGTACCAAGCGCAGCAGCAGACAAGTCGCCACCAAAAAGCTCTGCTTGGGCGTTCAAAGAGTAGCTATGTGCGCTTGCTGATTTACTAAACGATGACGAAAGCGAGTAAGTGAGAAATCCACCATTGAGTACATGGCGCGTGCGGTCGAAAAATGCTCCTTTTCGTGCAAACGCTTTTCCTTCTGCATCCGTTTCGCGCTGCCGAGCGAGTTCGGCTTGCTTACGGCGCATCTTGCGTTCGTACTGCTCTTCTGCCGGAAGGGGTAGAGCGCAAGAAATATTTGCAGCAAGATTGTTAATATCTACGTCCACCTTCAAGCCAAATACCCGCTCCAATACTGATGGCAAAATCCACACATCAATAGCACCAATAAGGTAATCCTCTTTCTTGAGCGTATAAAGGCGTTGAGCGTACGTTACAGTATTACGCTTAAAAGTAAATGTAAACGCTGAATCAGTACGAATAAAAAAGCCTTGCGCCGTAGCAGCGCCAATATCAAGCTGTATGTCAAGATTCAATTTCACAAACACATCACGGAGTGGCACATAGACAGAATCATGGTGGAACTGGCATACCAACACCGTTCGCAGATACCGTTTGTAGGAAGTTTCTACATAAATTTCCTGAGCATCTTCTGGAATTTGCGCTTGAATCTGGGTAGTAGTCAGCCATAAACAGCTCCACATAATGACGAGGCAAGCGGTAAAGAGAGCGAAATAGCGTGGTATTCCAATATGCGCAAGCATAGCAGTTACTATGAAAAGGAAATGGGAAAAGAGACACTCTTCAAAGTGGAGAATTGTGAAAAAGGGAAAGTCCAAAAGACTTTCCCCAATTCATACTTTGTACCTATCGCGGAGACGATGCGTGATAACCGAAGCACAAAGATTGCTGGCAATGGTACGATGAACGAGATAAAATAATTAGCGATTCTTGGGAGTGGCTGTAATAGAAAATGGCACGGTAATATTAACAGGCGTTATAGTGCGTAAAAAGCGTTCTTCTACATCGCCCCTTTGACCCGATATAGCGATTTCCGCCTTGTATTTACCTGCTTTGTAGAGTTTGCGATCAAGGGTGAAGCGTTTAGCGAGATTGAAGTACACTGCCAGAGGTGCTTTCTGCTCCTCAACGACAGAGCCTTTGTCATCTACAATTCTGAGCGATGTTGCTCCAAAAAATGGCGTATGTCCGCTACAACGGATTGCGCTGATAATGTCAATGCGCCCCGTGTCGGCAACAACGCTATTGCGCTCTACGGACAATGCTGATTCTAATTTGCCGTGTTGGAAGACAACAGGAACAACTTGATTAAAAACAAAATTTAATTGTGCGCCGATAGCAGTCGCATTCGTGTCAATCAGTTGCGCTTTAGGGGAAGAAGTCGTAATCATGCGCCCCCAATATGCTCCATCCGGCAAATCAGCAGGCGTTTTGACGGTAAGCCGCACAGTGCGTTGTTCTCCGGGTTGTAAAGTGAACTGGCGTGGAAAAACTTTTATCCACGATACAAGCGAGTATTTACGCTCGGTGGCGCTATCTTGATAATTAACCGTAATGTTGCCGAGAGAGTCGGATTGAGGATAGCCGAATTTGAAATCTAGGGCGACATCGCGCGATTCATTGGAGCGATTGATAATCATCACACTGGCAAACTTGCTACCGTCGTCCATAAATACGGCGGTTGGAGCGATGATGACTTGAGCCGAGACACTATGGAACGAGATGACAAAAGCTGTCACAACAAGGGCGAGAGTAATACATAAGCGATTCATGGTACACACCTTCGAGAAAAAATGGTAAAAAAATATTCAACGTAATCATGAATGAATTACCGCGTTGACGATGTACATTCACTATTATACCCTAGAAAATTCAAGCATCATGCCAAGAGAAGAATATCTGTATGATTTTCCTGTAAGTGCTTGTCAAATAGCAGCTTCGATTTTCAAAGGCAGAATTATTTATTCTCACAAAATGAACACACAGTATGCAAAACAAATACAAAGTATTCATATTGTGTATAAAGTTTGAATTGCTGCGCAAGAATACGTTTTCATTTCAGCGATTCATCAGAGTTGCTTCCACCTGCACTAATGCGGTATAGCGACCACTGCGCAATGTTTTTGCGGGAGACACCGAACAGCCAATCCAAATAAAGATGACTCCCGATGCAGGTACTTTAAGGCGTTGTGGTAACATCGGATTAAAAGTGGTAACGCCCAGTGAGGGAGAATCACGTTCAGACCATGCAGCGCTGGCTGCACCAAAGGTTAAAGGGGTTTCTGCCTTGTCGCAAAGCAGCCGTAGAGGTAAAGCAAGTGCTACCAAAATTTCAGATGCAGGGGGAGCCATAATCCGAAAGCGTGCAGCAGCCGCATCGCTAAAGCGAATTTCCTTGGGAAAACCAAGTATCGTAACGCCGCAAGCAAGGTCTGTAAGGCGTTGTATGCGCAAAAGCGACAAAATGTTTTGTGGAGCAGGGGCATTTGCGGATATTCCCGTAGGTATTTGCTGCTGTGCGAGGCTTGTGTTCTGTGCTGTTATGAAAAAAAATCCTACACACATCATACAGACAGCAAGCTGGGAAAAAGCAGTCATGGGTTTCATAGCGGTATAAAAATAGAGCGTCAGTAAAATGGTAGGAATAAAAACGGCGTGAACGCCATCCGCGTCCACGCCGTGCCGAAGGGTGTGTATGCTTTTAGTATTCGACGTTGATAGCGAAAGTACCGGTATAGCTGCCGCGTGGCTGCGTTGCTCCGACGTTGATGCTGCCGCCCAAGTACACATACGCTTTACCATCCGAGCCTAAATCCATATTTGAGCCAGAAGTGAGAGCCGCAGCGCTTGCGACGACATCCGCAGTGTTGGCTTTGACGTTGGAGGTGAAAGGAAGTGTGTTCGAGCCGGAAACAAGATTTGCTGGCGAAGTGAAGGTTACTTTGATGCTTTCGCTCGGCTCACCAGTGATGGTGAATTTGACGGCTTTGGTGTTGTCGGGGGCGATTGCTACCGCGCCGACACCTTGGGCTACTTTGCCAAAATCAAGGTCTTTGTTTTTGGCGATGCTCAGAGAGGAGATAACTCGCGCTGAGACTAAGGCGTTTTCCGAAGCACTATTTTGTGCGAAGGACAAGAAAGGAGCCGTAACGAAGACGACTGCTGCGAGAAGGAAAAGGATGCGTTTCATGGTAATACCTCAAAAAGAAAGAGAGTTAAAGAAAAGAAAAAAGTATTTGTGTTTGTTTATGTTAATACTCGACGTTGATGGCGAAAGTACCAGTATAACTGCCGCGAGGTTGTGTTGCTCCGACGTTGATACTACCGCCCAAGTACACGTAGGCTTTGCCGTCCGAGCCAAGGCTGAGATTTGAGCCAGAAGTCAGAGCCGCAGCGCTTGCGACGACATCCGCAGTGTTGGCTTTGACGTTGGAGGTGAAAGGAAGTGTGTTCGAGCCGGAAACAAGATTTGCTGGCGAAGTGAAGGTTACTTTGATGCTTTCGCTCGGCTCACCAGTGATGGTGAATTTGACGGCTTTGGTGTTGTCGGGGGCGATTGCTACCGCGCCGACACCTTGGGCTACTTTGCCAAAATCAAGGTCTTTGTTTTTGGCGATGCTCAGAGAGGAGATAACTCGCGCTGAGACTAAGGCGTTTTCCGAAGCACTATTTTGTGCGAAGGACAAGAAAGGAGCCGTAACGAAGACGACTGCTGCGAGAAGGAAAAGGATGCGTTTCATGGTAATACCTCAAAAAGAAAGAGAGTTAAAAAAGAGAAAAGTATTTGTGTTTGTTTATGAGTTTCTATACGGTTTTGTCGATGAATTACATATATTTATTGATAGCAAATGTTCCGCTATAAAAGATTGGATAACAGCGCTATTGCCGTAACTGCCAACATAAGTCTTGTTGAATCCTGTGCTTGGCGGGCTTCTGTAAATTCGGTTAAATCGGCGCATATTTCTTGCGTAATATATTGTTGTAAAAGTAGTTAGCTGTATCTTTTTTGTTTCATTTATTGTCGTTGATATTCTCTCTAGTGGCATTTGTGTGCCAAAAAGGTATTGGCTGTTCTGCATCATCTGTAATTCATTGTTTTTTAAGTATTTACATGATTTTTGTGCAAAATAGAAGAAAATTATGTGGGACTTCAAAAACGATAAAAAGTAGAAGAATTTTATACTTTGTATAACTATAAAGTAGGCATATTAAAACAGGAGTACGCATGAGTCGTGAAAGCACAAGTGGTCAAAAAATTCTTATTGTCGATGATGCCGAGGAAATTCGGTTGAGCCTTTCCGCTTTTTTGCGTTCATGGCGTTATACGGTGGTGCAGGCGCGTGACGGTGAAGAGGCGTGGAATATACTCCTGCAATCCGACATCAGTCTTGTTGTGAGCGATTGGTCTATGCCTGTCATGAACGGATTGGAGTTATGTAACCGCATTCGCGCCGCATCATTTGATCGGTATATCTACTTTATTCTTCTTACAGCCAATACTGAAAAAGCCGATATGATAGCTGGTATGGAAGCAGGTGCAGATGATTTTTTGGGCAAACCTTTCGACCAAAGCGAGTTACGGGTGTGCATTCGTGCGGGAGAGCGTATTCTGCATTTGGAACGTCGCTTAAAACGACAACAACAGCAAATTGTGGAAACTAATGCAGCGCTCATTCAAACCGAAAAACTCGCCACTCTCGGTGCCATTGCTGGTAGTGTAGCACATGAATTAAACAGCCCGCTTGGCGCAATCCTGAATGCTGCCGAACGTGTACAAGCCATTCTTGAGAATGTAATGCCAGCTCACGAAGAGTTACAGGAAGATATTGATCTTCTTATTCGGGCGGCACTTCATTCACGTGCGGTTGTCGCAGACCTATTAATATCGGCGAGAACTCCCGGTGAAAATGAGACCTGTCATGTCGTCGAAGTTGTTGATGGTTGGTTGCGATTGTACAAGAAGCAATTGGAGTTGTATGGAATTGAGTATAAATTTGTTGTCGAAGAAACCCGTCCTGTTGCACTGAGCTATGCCGCACTCAGTCAGGCACTCACAAACGTACTGATGAATGCTCGCGATGCATTAATTGAAAATACAGAAGAGAAAGAGCGTCATATTTCGCTTCGGGCAGAAGCCGATACGTCGCATTGCATCATCACTATACAAGATAACGGTCCCGGCATTTCGGCTGAGGTCGAAAGTCGGCTTTTCGATGCCTTTGTCACCTCCAAAGAACAAGGTAAAGGCACGGGGCTTGGTCTGTGGGTGACACGTTCACTTCTCAAGAAAGCTGGTGGTGGTATTGTTATGCGCAACCGCGAGGGCGGGGGAGCCGAAGCTGTTATGATTCTTCCACTCGCAGAGTTGTGAGAAATTTAGGTCTTATCAAATCTTTGATTGAAAATTTCTATCTTCTTCATTTCTATGACTATCGAACAAATTTCACCCGATGCTTCTCACTTCACAAGCTCGGAAATATCTACCGACAAACAAGCATCAGTGCTGGTAGTGGAAGATGATACGTTTGCGCTGCAAAATATTTTGACCACTTTACGGCGTAAGGGTTATGACGTGCAAGGCTTCCCTACCGCAAACAAAGCACTCAAAGCATTGGAAACAAGCCGATTCCATGTCATTATTAGTGATGTAAAGCTACCGGTGATGGATGGATTGGAGTTTATAGGAGAATGTAAAAAACGCAACGTATCCAGTAAATTCATTATTGTTACGGGATATGCCGACGAATCCTCTGTTATTCGTGCCTTGCGCTTGGGGGTGGACGATTTTCTGAAAAAACCGTATCGCGAAGGAGAATTACTTCACGCCGTTGGTCGAGCGGTGAAAATGCTTGACCTTGAAGAGGAAAATCAACGGTTTCGTGAGCGTTTGCAAACTGAAAATACTATTCTTCATCGCGAACTCAATAAACGTATCAAAGTTGAAACGTTAGGGCTTATTGGTGAGTCTTCGGTTTTGCAAAAATGCCTTGCTCAAGCCGATAAAGTCGGGCAGCATAGTATCAATGCTCTTATTCGTGGAGAAAGCGGCACCGGTAAAGAAATGATGGCGCAGTACATCCGGCAGCATGGTACACGTGCAAACAAGCCTTTTGTGGCGGTGAACTGTGCTGCTCTTTCGCCATCACTCTTTGAATCAGAGCTTTTTGGATATGAAAAAGGAGCCTTTACCGGAGCAAGTGAAGCTCGTGCAGGGCTTTTTGAGGTCGCAAATGGCGGGATTATTTTTTTGGATGAATTGACCGAAATACCACTTGCCCTCCAAGCAAAACTGCTCCGCGTCGTGGAGTCGCAAATGATACGTCGTGTCGGCGCTGCTGATGCAAAGTCAATAGATGTGCAAATCCTTTGCTCCACTAATCGTATTATCAGCGAGGCTATCGAAGGTGGGTTTTTACGCTTGGATTTGTATCATCGGCTTGCGGCTGTCGAACTTGTCCTGCCACCGCTTCGGGAGCGTCTCGATGACCTTCCTGTGCTCACTGCGCATTTTGTCAAATTATATGAACAGCAGCTTGGAATTTCCGCAGTTCCTATACCTACTGTGGTAATGAATGTTCTCAAACAACAGCGCTGGGAAGGGAATATCCGTCAACTTTCCAACGTAATTCGTCGCTGGTGTCTATTCGGTGAACATTCCGACGAGCGCGATGTCGCAACATGGATTGAGCAACCTCAGAAAAGTAGCTCCTCATCTGCATTACGAGAAGATACGGGCAGTGAAATAGCTTTTATGCACAGCACTTTCCGCGAAGGAACGTTTGATGAATTAGATGGCGTTAAAGCACGGCTTATCCGCGAGGTGTTGCAGAAATATAATGGCAATAAAACAAAGGCTGCGCGGCATCTTGGAATTTCCTATCCCGGTCTGCTGAAAATGCTCAAAGCAATAAATGGTGAAAGTGGCGACTAATGTAGAGGAAGCATGATGATTCTTTGAATCGTTGTTGTATCTGCCAGTGAAAAGGCGGCGTAATTCCTCACTCTTCGGCGCAGCGGAATTATGAAATCTCCCAAATAATTACCAAATTGCGGCGGCATTTTTTGTTGATTACTTCCCAATATTATGCAGAATACCTCGCACACCACATTCAAAAGTTTTGCCAGCGACAACAACGCCGGAGCGCATCCTGCGGTCATCGCAGCACTCGCAAACGCCAACACTGGGCACGCACTCGCTTACGGCGCTGACCCGCTCACACAAGAAGCAACAGAACGCATACAATCACACTTCGGCGAACACAGTCGCGTCTTTTTTGCCTTCAACGGCACTGGGGCGAATGTGATTGCGCTGCAAGCCATGACGCGACCTTTTCACGCCATCATCTGCGCCGAGACCGCGCACGTGAACGCAGATGAATGTGGCGCTCCCGAAAAATTTACGGGCTGCAAACTTATCACCATTGCTGCTCCCAATGGCAAACTCACGCCGGAGTTGATACAGCCGCACCTGTACGGCTTCGGCGACCAGCATCATTCGCAGCCGAAAGTCATTGTCCTGACGCAATCGAGCGAATACGGAACTGTCTATTCGCCGGAGGAACTCCGTGCCATTACTGCTCTTGCGCGTAAACACGGGATGTACGTCTTTATGGACGGGGCGCGTCTCAGCAATGCTGCGGCGAGTCTCAATCTGCCAATTCACGCTTTTACGACCGATGTGGGGATTGATGCGGTGAGTTTTGGTGGTACGAAAAATGGTTTGATGTTTGGCGAAGCTGTCGTTTTCTGTAACCCCGACACCGCTTCCCAGCTTGCTTCCGATGCACCTTTCCTTCGCAAACAAAGTATGCAGCTTTGCTCAAAAATGCGCTTTGCGGCGGCGCAATTCCTCGCGCTCTTGGAAGAAGACCTTTGGCTGAAAAATGCCTCCCACGCCAATAGCATGGCGCAGCGCTTGGCGGAAGGTGTTGGGGCGTTCTCGCAAGTACGCATCACGCAGCGTGTTCAAGCAAATGCGATATTTGCAACGCTTCCGCATGACTGTATTGCGCCGCTTCAGGAACAATACTTTTTTTATGTCTGGAACGAAGCTAAAAACGAAGTGCGCTGGATGACAGCGTTTGACACAACCGAAGAGGATATTGAAAATTTTCTAGCGGCATTGCGTGGTGTACTTGCGCACCATGCGTAAAAGATTTGGACACAGATGGGACGGATAGTCGAAGGATTTGGACGGATTCAGATATTTCTCCATCGGTGAATATCCGTTTCTCCGTCAAAATCCGTGCCCCCAAAAACTGAACTACTATTTCCCCTTTTTGAAACGAGCTAATCACTATGAACCGACGCGATTTTTTTGCGACCACAGCTCTCGGCGGAGCCGCTTCCGTGCTTACGCCATCGCTCAATTTTGCCTATCCGAATGCCGTTCCTGCGGCACGGATGAAACTCACCTTCAAGCCCTATACGCTTGAATTGCGGCATCCATTCGGCGTTGCGGTCAATACCCGCACGACTACGCCTGTTGTGCTGACGACGATAGAATACGGTAAATTCAAAGGCTACGGCGAAGCCTCAATGCCGCCGTACTTGGGCGAGTCGCAAGAAAGCGTGACGAAATTTCTCAGCAAGGTAGATTTGTCGAAATATGAAAATCCGCTCGAATTGGAAACGATTTTGAGTGATATTGACGCGATTGATGTGAACAATACTGCCGCGAAAGCATCGGTGGATATTGCCCTGCACGATTTGGCAGGAAAAATTATGGGGCAGCCTTTGTACAATATGTGGGGCTTCAACAAAGCAAAAACGCCGAATACTGTCTTCACGATTGGCATTGACACGCCGGAAGTGGTTCGACAAAAAGTCCAAGAAGTTGACCCGCAGTTCAAATTGCTCAAAATCAAGCTGGGGCGCGACAACGACCGCGAAATCATTGAAGCTGTGCGCTCGGTGTCCGACAAACCGCTTGTCACCGACGCAAATCAAGGATGGAAGAATAAAGAAAAAGCATTGGAGACGATTCATTTTCTTAAAGAAAAAGGTGCCGTGCTGATTGAACAGCCGATGCCGAAAGAAATGGTGGACGAAAACGCATGGATTACCGAACGCAGCCCCATTCCGGTCATGGCGGATGAAGCAATTAAGCGCTTGCCAGACCTAGTGAAAATGAGAGGCGCATATCACGGTGTGAATCTGAAATTGATGAAAACGGCAGGTTTACGCGAGGCGCACAAAATGATAGCGCTTGCGAGGGCATTCGGGATGAAAGTGATGATTGGTTGCATGACCGAGACTTCATGCGGGATTACAGCAGCAGCACACTTAACGCCGATGGTGGATTGGGCTGACCTCGACGGCGCACTGCTTATCAAAAACGATGCCTTCAAAGGGATTACCTTTGTGGATGGAAAAATCACGCTTCCAAGCGCTCCCGGCATTGGTGCTGTGCCCAGATGATAAATTTATCGTACATTCTCTTTATTTCAACGGCAAATGCTTGACCACGTATCTACATTCACCCGCTCAACCGTACGAGAGGCGCAAAAGCAAGCGCTCTTGAAGGAGCTTCGTACGAAGGGAATCAAGAACAATCTGGTCTTGCAAGCACTTGCTGCCGTACCACGTGAGGATTTTCTGCCCAAAGCATTGCAAGCACGCGCCTATGAGAACGTCTCGCTGCCCATTGGCGCGGGGCAGACAATTTCGCAGCCGTACACCGTCGCGTTTATGAGCGAACTACTTGCGCCTGCACCCGAACAAATTCCAGCATACAAAGTGCTCGAAATCGGCACAGGGAGCGGCTATCAGGCTGCTATTTTTGCTGCAATGGGCGTTCGTCATATTTTTACGGTGGAGCGCGTTCCCGAACTATTCGCAGTAGCCCAAAAACGATTTGCTATGCTTGAAGTGCAAGCTGCAATGCGTCTTTCCGATGGTACACTCGGCTGGAGTGAGAATGCGCCGTTTGATGCAATCATTGTTACTGCCGGTTCGCCGGATGTGCCGGAAGCACTCGCACAGCAGCTTGCTGTTGGTGGGAGGATGGTCGTGCCGGTCGGTTCCCAGGCGTACCAACGATTGTATCGCATCACAAGGCTTCATGCAGGCATAGGAGCGGATGCTTTTCAGGCAGAGGAATTCCAAACCTTCCGTTTTGTGCCGCTTCTGGGTGCTCAGGGATGGAGCGAGTAATGATGAACAAACACGTGGAATCACAGCGACCCGACGCTATTGCGATTGTGGGAGCGACTGCTTCCGGCAAGACAGCAACCTCACTTGAACTGTCATTTTTGCTGGGCTTGCATAATGATTTTGCTTTTCCCGTCGAAATTATTTCTGCTGATTCCCGCCAAATCTATCGCTACCTCACCATTGGCACTGCGAAGCCGTCGCGGGAAGATTTAGAGACCGTGCCGCACCATTTTATTGATTGTAAAAACCCTGATGAGCGCTTCAGCGCGGGCGATTTTGGCACTGAAGCCGCAGAAACGGTTCTCACTATTCGCCAGCGCGGTAAACTGCCTGTTATTGTTGGCGGTGCGGGGCTGTATGTACAGGCGCTCTGTGATGGTTTTTTTGAAGAAGCATCGGAAGTAAGTGATGATGCGGCGTACAATGAGATTATTGAAAAAGAGCGCTTTGCCTTGCAAGCAGAGTTTGAGACGCAAGGCATAGTACCGCTTTTCGCGGAGTTGGAAAAAGTTGACCCTGCATCGGCAAAGAAATATACCGACATGAACCCACGTCGCATCATTCGTGCGCTTGAATACTATCGTGCAACTGGTGTTGCACTTTCGGAGGCTCATACCACATCGCACGTAGGGCGTTCATTTAAGACGCGCTTTTTCGGTGTCCACGTTGAACGGGAAGAACTGTACGCCCGCATCAATGCTCGTGCTGCCGCCATGTTCACGGATGGACTTCTGGAAGAAATGGCTTCTGTTCTTGCACTTGGGTACTCGCCCGATTTGAACTCCCTCAACACCGTTGGCTACAAGGAAGCAATGTCGCATCTTCGCGGCGAAATAACGCTGGAGCGCGCAGTGGAGCTAACACAGCAAAACACACGTCGCTACGCAAAACGCCAAATGACATGGTTCCGCCGCGATGACCGCATAGAATGGCTATCGGGAACACCGGAGGAGATTGCGCACAGCATCATTACACGGCTTCGGCGGGGGTAGTCGCTGCCAGTTCACGCAAGCCTTTTTCCGTGAGAAGCGGTACCATCAAAGCTTCCATGACCTTTGCATAGTATGGAATTTTTTTGCTTTCCTCACCTTCGTACAAAATTTCTGCCGATGCCATCCAAAAATCTCCTACAATAAACAGCGCCTCGTTCATCGTTTCATCAAGCCGTCCCGCTACTTCTGCTTTCATCCAGCCCTCACGAACACATTGCTCACGTAGTGCAGCGAATTGCTGCTTCCGAAGCCGTACCAATTCTGTATAGTGCGCCCGCACTGACGGCAGTTTGCGCATCACACTGACAAAATCCAGCATCAAAAATTTGTATTGATACAGTATCTCGAAACTACTGACCGTTCCTGCAAGTAGCCCTTGGAGCGAGATGGGCGCTTGGTTTTCAGGTACTATGGGGAGATGAGTTTTTTTTGTGGAAGTGCGCTTTGTTTTTTGCGTCGTCGGCTCTTTCTCCGGCACAGCTTGAAGCGCCAAGACCTGAGCGTTCATCGCCTCAGCAAGCTGCTTGTAGAGCGCTTCGATAATGTCTTCCTTGTGAGGGAAATGGTAGCATAGATTTCCATGACTGATGCCGAGTTCTGTGGCGATTTGGCGCGTGCTCACTTCGTCCGTACCGTGCTGATTAAAGAGAATACGTGCGGCTTCCAAGATGCGCCCTTTGGTTGTCAGGGGCTTGGGAGAGATTATGTGAGCGTTTGAAGTGTTAGTTTTCATCGTACAACGATTTTACTTGGCAAGGGGAAATAGTTTTAGTATGTTTGTCCTAAAATAGTCCTTTTGTCCTAATTTAGGTCATTTGTCCCATTCAAAACTACAAAAAAAATGAATATGCACACACAAACAGGCACGAAAAATATATCCATCGCACAAACACTTGCTCGGAAAGCCGTTATTATCGGTGGGGGTATTGGCGGTTTGACGACTGCCATTGCCTTGCAGCAGCGCGGCGTGGATGCGCACGTCTATGAGGCTGCACCGGAAATACACGCCGTTGGTGCAGGAATATGGGTTGCGCCGAATGCTCTCACAGTTTTTCAGCGTTTGGGATTTTTGGACGAAATTATTTCCGGTGGTTTTAATGTGACAAGCAGTTGCATTTCTGACACAACAGGGCGAATGTTGCAAAGTTTTTCTCCCTCAGAGATGAGCACAAGCCGTCTGCCGCTCGTACCCATTCATCGTGCCGTGCTACAAGAACACCTTATAGCACAACTCAAACCAAATACACTGCATCTCGCAAAACGGTGTACGGGCATAGAGCAACATGAAAACGGTGTCACTGTACAATTTGAAGACGGTTCTACCGCAATGGGCGATATTCTTATCGGCGCAGATGGTATTCGTTCGGTGGTGCGGACAGCTCTTTTTGGCGCGACGGACTATCGTTATTCGGGGCAAACGTGTTGGCGGGGGATTGTGAATTTTAGGATGCCGGAAGCAAGCGCGGCAACGGAAATGTGGAGCACCAAGCCCGGAGTACGACTCGGATACTCGCACGTGAACGCCGAGCAAGTATATTTCTACGCAACAACCTGTGCACCGCACGGCGGTAACGATACCCCCGGAACAATTCGTCAGCGCCTGGCAGAACTGTATAGCGATTTCCCGCTGTACTTGCTGGAAATGCTTGCGGCGGCGGATGAATCGAAAATTATACGGAATGACATTTGGGATTTTGCGCCGATTTCTTCGTGGCACAAAGGGCGTGTCGTGCTGCTTGGCGATGCCGCACACGCCACAACGCCCAATATGGGGCAAGGCGGCTGCCAAGCTATTGAAGACGCTTATGCACTAGCGGAAGCACTTTCACTGGAGACAAGTCTGGGTGCTGCTTTCAAGCATTACGAGACTAGCCGAATGAAAAAAGCGCATTTTGTGGTCAATACATCGTACCGAATTGGTAAAATCACGAATTGGGGCGGAACCAAAGCGCATTTGCGGAACATGGCTGTCAGCCTTGCGCCTAAATCCGCCGCAAAGCGGCAATTCAACTATCTTTTCAACCTGGAGTTTTAGAGCGTTTTTGAGCAAAAGCCTGAAAACCACAACCGCAAGAACCACAAACCTGGGAACAATGTGTACATTCTGTTGAAAATGTTATTTTTTGCTCCGTGTGGGAAATTGTAATTTGTAAGCCGCTTCTTTGTTCCTTGCAGAGTGAGCATTTTTTTTACATATTCTCCCCCCAAAGCAGCATGAATACGCCATTTACCGAACGTCCTGCCACAGAGCGCCATGTTCTGCCCTACGGCTCTATCGAAGTCATTGCCGGATGTATGTTTAGCGGCAAAACCGAAGAGTTGATTCGTCGTCTGCGGCGCTCTCAAATTGCCAAGCAGCGCGTGGAAATCTTCAAGCCTATCATTGATGACCGTTATAGCGCAACGGAGGTCGTTTCACATAGCCAACATCGCATAGAATCTCGCGTGGTCAAGCACTCATCTGAAATTGTGGCATTGGCGCAGGATGCAGATGTTATCGGTGTGGACGAGGCACAGTTTTTCGACGACGGTATTGTGGAAATATGCGAGAAACTGGCAAATGAGGGCAAGCGTGTGATTGTAGCAGGACTTGATCTGGACTATCGCGGCAAACCCTTTGGTCCAATGCCGAATCTGATGGCTGTCGCAGAATACGTCACCAAAACAATGGCTGTCTGTATGCAATCAGGACTGCCGGCATCACGGACGCAGCGCATGACGAACAGCCACGAACTAGTGGTCGTCGGTCATGGCGACCAGTACGAAGCGCGGCACAGAGCGTTTTATGAATCGCCAATTGAGGAATAAAGAAACAAACACTCTAAACGAAAAAAGCCGTACTGGATTATTTCCTGTACGGCTTTTTTATTGTGGTGGACATTTATTTTGCTGGCTTAATGCCCAATAGCTGCTTGCCGTCTTTGAAGTTGACCATGAGCGAGAAACGAAGGGTGTTTGCAAGCGGGTTGTTTACTTGGGTTGGCAGCACATAGCTAAAATTACCCTCGAAAATATCGAAGCGAACGCCAAGACCGACGGTAAAGTAGTTGCGAATGGCGTTGGAAACACGTGCCGGCTCAAAGTAATAGCCGCCACGAAGAGCAACGGTACGGTCATACCAGTATTCCAAGCCACCGGAAAGCTCAAATTCGCGCGTACCCCAGCCGGTAAAGATTGCCGGAATAACGCGGTCAAAGCCAACACCGACCGAATCACGGCGAACAAGCTGTTTTGCGTAGTCAACAGCAAAATTCAGCTCATTAAATTCATCACGGACAAGTGTTCCGGCAAGACCAAAACGCATTTGCATCGGAAGCGGGTCAGAAAATTGATTGTAGGTCATCGAGGGACCAAGGTTTTTCAAATTGACACCGAAAGAAATACGATCGCTTAGATCTGCTTCGCCAATTTTTAATTTTAGTGGCTTCCAAAGCGCAGAAATATCGAATGCTACTGTTTGACCAACTCCACCACCTGCGTTGTCTGCAGTTGCACCTAAATTCGACTGAATGTATTTAATTCCGGCTCCAATACCAATATCGTCTGTTACCTGCGTAGCAATGGCTCCGGTGAGCGCAAACTCGAAAGAATTAAAGCGCCCAAGTTCGCGTCCTTGTATGTCGGTTCGGACAAACTGTCCTAAATTGAAAAGAAGGAAATCCACAGCAATCGTACTTTGAAGACCCGGTACATACTGCGAATATGCTCCGCGAGCATAGTACAAATCAGCATTGAACTGAGGAAGCCAGCGTGAGAACGCAAGCGATACCTGACGGTCGTACTGAAATGCCAGCCCTGCCGGATTCCAGTGGACAGCGTTCAGGTCTTCTGCCATACCGGTATTGGCATCGCCCATACCATTTGCACGAGAATCGGGACCAATAAGCATAAACGGTACCGCCGGTTGCCCTCCGAGCGGCGCTTGTGCTTGTGCTGATTCGTACATTGTGAGTACTGCCGCTACGAGTGCTGCAGCTTGCAATGCACAACGCAATACAAAGCGTGTATTCATGCGCAGCGCAAGGTTTTTTGCAGATGATTTCATAGAAAGATGACAAAAAATGAGAAAAGAAATAATTGTTTGCTACGAATGTGCCCTGACTTTTGCTGAGGGCGTTTTGTTTTATCGAACTTTCACAAACCCCCTCGATGCCGATTGTGTCTGCCCGTCCGCGCCGCTCACACGCACCTGGTACAGATAAACACCACTTGAAATAGTTGAGCCGGATTCATCGCGTCCATCCCATAAAACTTCCATGGTTCGGGCAGTGGTCGTGCCAGTTAGAACTTTTACGGGAACTCCGAGTGCCGAATAAATACCAATGCTATACGGCTGTGCGGTGGATTGATTATGCCGGAAGCGAATAGTCGTAGCTTCTGTGAACGGATTCGGATAATTCACAAGTTCGGCAAGAACAAGACTTGAATCTGCTCCGATAACACGAAAATACGTTTCACTTTCGGAATAATTGTTAAAAATATCCCACGCGCGAACTTTTACTCGATGTAAGCCGGGCGCAAGGCTCGGCAAAATGCGCTCAACCGTGCCTCGACGCGGGTCGTCGAGAGAGATACGATAGCTTTGGGTCAGCGTTATCGGAATAGGGCTATTGTCCACCCAGCATTGAATATCGTGCCCAATTCCCGTGCCAGTTGCGTTTACACCTGTCGCATCGTACAGATCTGCCAGAAGCGTCGGCGTGGTACTCACAAAGTCGCCCGCACGGAATGTACGCTCATCCATGAAGAGACGAATCTCGGGTCCAATACCGTCATTCACGGCAGTTTCATCGATACCGCCGACGGTGAATTGTATCGTCGCACCGCGCCCGAACTTGCGTCCATCAGCACTAACGGCATACAAAAAGAGCCTTCCAGTCTGGTTAGAAAAGCTAATATCTTTTGGAATTGGCATCGTAAAGCTAAAGCGCCCATTGCGCACTTGACTCGCGCCGATATTGAGCAGCCCACCCAGTGTATTGAAGCGGTGTATCGTTCGGTCGAGGTCAATGTCGGTAATGGCTTTCTGAATATCTGTATCGTAGAGCGAAGCAAGAATGCTACCTGTGAAGGACGCATCCACCGACTGCGACGACGGTGATGCAATGAAACCACTTACCGAAAGCTGCGAGAGTGCTTTTACCTGTGGCTGTGCTGTTGTGCTTTGAAGTGCGACGCTGTTCAGTGTGTCAATGACCACAGGCTGCTCCGGTAGTGCAAGGCGTACGGTGGGGTCGCCAAGCAAGCAAAACTTGCGGTCGTTGCTATAGGAGCCAGAGAAAAATGTTTGTTTTACACGAAACAGTAAATCGCCAAGTCGCGGAGCTGCTTCACCGCTGGTATTACGGAAGATTTGCCGAAAGAGTTCTTGGCTAATAGCAGCATTGTCAACGGCATAGACCGTACGTCCTGCTGCAAAAGTAGCAATAGCACCACCGCGCGGGCTGCTTATCATTTCTTCTGCGCCGCTTTGTTCTTTGTAGTTGTCGAAACGGGCAAAATCGCAGGTGGCGGCAACAAGGAAAAATAAACGGTCGAGGTTCGTGAACTGTGGTATAGTCAGGTCGCGCAGTAAAAAATCTTCATTTGCCCACAAACGCGGATTGCCGTGTCCTATCCAATTGAAAACAAGTACCCCTTCGTTAACAGCTGCTATCATATCTTGCGTCGCAGCAGGGCGGCGGCGACCGCCGGGAGAATTTTCCGGTGGGAAGTCCGGTAAATACGTTTTGTGCTGGCGCACATCAATCGGCAAAATGAAGTTTGCCAAATCTTCCGACTGCCCCGTATGCAAGGAACGGTCGCTATTGGCAAGGCTTTTCGTTGGCGCGTCGTCGGCTGTCAGCAAGAGTTGGGTACGCCAGTTATCAACGGAAGAAGCAGTTTCGTAGCGGCGAATCTTCGAGAGAATCGTCGCGCCTTCATCATTTGAGCGAACACACAAGCGCCCAAGCGCCATATCCACAAGGTCGTCATCACCGTTGACACAAACAAAATAGTCTTCGGTCATAATGTTTGTATTAACGGAATTCATATCGCCGTCAGCATCGTATGTTTGATGCGTCGGCACGAAGTTTTTTGCCGTGATACCGGGCGTTAAGCTGCGATAATCAAAGTGTCCGTCACCCCAAAACAAGACGTAACTTGGTTTTTTCGCCCACATGCGATATGCAAATGCAATGTAATCACGGAGAGCTGTCGGGTCGGGTGTGCCGCCGTTAAATTGATAATAAATTTGGTCAGTGGTCACAATACGCACAGCTAAGCCGCTCTGCGCTTGACGATAGGTACGATATGCTTCTGCCGAAGGTAAGAGATCTTTGTCAGTAATCACAATAAGGTCTGCACCACCTGCCGCATCCCGCAAATCAGCCACCTCGTCAGCTCGTTCTATGGAAGCGACTGAGGCTGTTTGTGAGGAGAGATAAAAATTACGCGGTGCTTGTGGCGCGATGGCGGCACGAAATGTGGCTTGCCCACCGATTTGCGAAAGATTGCGAATAAACTGCGGATTCGCACGGTTGCTTACATCCACCACATAAATCTGATTAGCAGAAAAGCCACGCACGGTGTACTCCGCCACGCCGGAGAAATTTTCGGGTGTATCGGTAAAAAAGTTAAGTTGATTGTCAGCGGCAACAAACTCGCGCGGGTAGTGGATTTCAAACCAGTCCAGAATACCGTGACTATCATCGCCCGAATTACTAACATAGAGAAACTCAAGAATGCTACGATTGTTTTGAATGAGAGATGAAGACGCAGTCGCGGAACGTGTCGTTACCGTACCAACCGTATAGTCATCTCCTGAGCCGAAGAAATCGAAAGGTGTTGCAAAAAGTTCTGTACTACCCTCGCGCACATAAATCTTGCCCCCTACACCTATGCCACTTGGATTATTCCATGCTGCAGAGATACGGTAGTTCACAGGAACAGCATTTCGGACAAGATTAGGTAATGCAGTTTCAAAGCGGGTTGCGCGGTTATTTGTAAAATTCTGCCCAAACCAACGTCGCCCCGAACCCGAAAGACCAACATCAAAAGGATTAACAAGGTCATCGTCTTTGAATACCCGCGAAATATGATACGAAGGTGTAATCGTCGCTTGCACCGGAGATTCAGCAAAGGTAACACGCCGTCCTTGCGTTGTACTTCCGACGTTCAGCATATAGTAATTCCGACGAGAGTAAGTGTTCACGAAGTGCTGAATAGTCGGCGCTTGGGAAGCAGAAGAAGCGGGCAGCGCGACAAAACCGTTTGGCGCTGCTCCGAAGAATGAAATAGCTACAAGTGCGCCGCCCGCATCGGTTTCCACAATAAGCGGTTGCTCGTTCATGGTGTTCGCGGCAGAAAGGCTAACGCGCTCCGGCAATTCTGTGCCACCATTCCCGAACAGGCTTATTGAAGGTACTTCGCTGTTAGCGACTGTCAGCCCGGCATCGCGCAGTTGCTGGGCGGTAATGCGATAGATGCCATCGCGTTCCACGCCAATTTTGAGCCAACGCCCGCTTATGGCTTGGAGTGTGGAGCCTTTTTTTGAAGGCATGAGGTCGGGAGGTGGCGCAATGCTGCTTCCGAGAGAGGCTGTTGTGCTGCTTGCCCCGCTGTTGGAGACGACGCGCCAGATGTCTGTTTGGGCGTGGTTAATGGTACTTACAAAGCCTGTTTTGGTATTCTTTGTGGATGCTTCCTGCGGAGCGAGTTGCGATATACCTTCCGGCGTAAACTCTACGACAATACGCATCGTTTGCGGTATTTCAATGGACGATGTTTCGGGATTGTATCGTGCAGCGCGGAGTTTGAGTGTGGCGACATGACGGTCTCTACCAATACCAGAGTAGGTGATATTGCACCATTCCGGCATAGTTTCGGCAACATAAACATCATTGAGCAAGCGATATTCCGGTTCGCCTTTTTTGTTTATTCCCAAGCGCGGAGCCATGAGGGAGCGAGTTGATTTCACACTGCGAGCGCTGTAGGAAGCAATACCGAAGCCATTAGGCGATGGCACAGTTATAGGCACACGGAGTTCCGCACTAAGAGGTGCGCCAATATGGCTTGATTCAAGAGCTGCTCCAAGGATTTTCGGGCGCAAGAGGTTCTTGCCATCAATACGTACCGTATCGAAACCTTTGACTTGTGGGGTATAGTCCAGCACAAGGCGCATTGGCGATGATTCTACAACGGTAATACCACACCACGACCAGTTATCAGGCGTAGAGACGGAAATTGATGGTGCTTGGGGAGATTGAGCGGAAACGGTGTACGATGCTCCCACAATACTCAAGCCCACAAAAAGCCATAGTAAGACAGCACGCGAAGCGATGCAACTGCACGTATTAAGCATGAATATCCAGAAATAGTGAAACAATACAGCGATTAATACGAAACCTATTGTAGCGGGAAGCATTGTATAGATGCGCTCTGCAATAGGTTCGTCCGAAAGAATACGAAAGAATCTCGTTAAAGCAAGAATACTGCAAAGTTAAAAACGCGACAGTATTTGTACAGAGGGTAAAGGAGTGGAGCGCTAGCGGTCTGGGTTTTGAGGTTCGACAATAATTGTGCGCCGTTTATTAGGACGCGAGGCATCGCTGTATTTTGAGATTGCAATATACAACAAATATTTCTTCTCACCACTTTAGGTTTATCACTGAGTAAATTTTTTCTTTTTTTTTCGTGACTGAGAAATCCGGAAATTTTAACAGGTGTGACGTAAATGCTTGCTTGCACAACATCATCCTAAGACTGGCAATGTAGATTGGAAACGACTGTGATTCCATACCTGTAAAATTTCCGAAGTTCTGTAGAAGAATCATAGATTGAAGGCGGTAGGCACTTACTCCCCAAAATCCAGGTATTCATGCCAATATCGAAATAATTCCCACGTGGCATGAACATCCCGCATACAGTAGTCTGCAATTTCTTCCGTGCGCCCCGCAGCGTAGTATTCAGCGACATTTCCGCCGTGAACGCCTTCGGACTTGGGCGAGGGGATACCGAACGCGCGGGCGTAAAAGTCGAAATTGTACTTTCGCGTTGCGCCGCTCATGTTTGCGCCGTAAGCATTGAAGGTAAGCTCCTTTAGCAAATCAATATGCTTTTTTGTTTTATCCCAACTTTTGTCAATCTCCACAATCTTTTTAGAAGGGCGCACTCGGCAAGCCGCCGAGCGCAACATCAGAAACGGTGCGTCGAATTCTTTACCATTGAAGCTCACCAAATGGGCATTGTCGAAATATTTTCCCAACGTCTTCCAGAATGCAGAAAGCATTGTGGGTTCATCAAAGGCGTAGGCAACCGTTCCGCCGGGCAAATCCATACGCTTCTTTTCACCGGCAGTCAGCGTTTCGTCCAGAACGAGAGCACTTTGCCAAACATTCTTTGGTTCTGAGCCGGGCTGCCACTCCATCACCACAATGCCTATGCAAACAATCTTTGCCGTGAGCGCCGCAAGTGAGAACTCACGGATTTTTTTTGCACGTTCTTCATCTGTTTGTGCGCCGCGCAGGAGATATTCTTGTTGGGCTTCGTCGAAATGGTCAATCGGGAAGCCGACAGTTTCGATGTCGAATACAAAATAGTAGGGAAATTTCATGGAGTACATCCTTTGGAAATAATCGGTAATTCTGTGCAGTAAGAAACAACAATGCTGCAAATATACGGTTTTTAGCGGGTTTATTCTGCCGAAGAAAAGCAATTACTTGACTTTTGCCGAAAAAATGCGTACAATACGGCACTACCACGAACAAATTTTGCTCACAAAGTCTGCACAACCACGTTTTGCATAATCATTGCAGGACGAACGAGAGATGTTATCATGCCAGCAATCGCCGTACAATCCAGTAAACCACCATTTCCTGCTAACCCCACACCGGAGCAGATACAGCAGCATATCGAAGATACGCTTCAGTATTTGCTGCAAGAGTGCCGTAACAATCTGCGCCAGCTCAATGAAGGACTTATCGAAAAAGCATTTCGCTTTTGCGTTCAAGCGCACTCGCTGGATTTACGCGCTTCCGGCGAACCCTATTACACCCATCCCGCCGAAGTAGCCGCAATCGTTGCCCGCGAAGTCCGTATTGACGATGTTTCGGTCATAGCGGCGCTGCTGCACGACGTGGTGGAAGATACCGAATACACGCTCAAAGACATCAAAGAAGAATTTGGCGAGGACGTAGCAAGAATCGTGGACGGCGTGACCAAAATCAGCGACGTGTTCAAAAGCCATGAAGTCCGCCAAGCCGCCAGCTACCGCAAACTCTTGCTTTCGATGGCAAGCGATGTGCGCGTGATTTTGGTCAAATTTGCCGACCGCCTTCACAATATGCGCACCTTGCAGTTTTTGCCCGAACACAAGCAAAAGCGTATGGCGCAGGAGACACTAGACATTTACGCGCCCTTCGCACACCGCTTCGGGCTTGGCACTATCAAATGGGAACTGGAAGATTTATCCTTCAAATACATCAACCGCGAAGCATACGACCAGCTCAAAAACGCACTCAATACCAAACGCGGCGAACGCGAGGACTACATTGCAGACTTTGCCAAGCCGATAGAAGAGCGCTTGCGTGAATATGGCTTAAAAGCTGACATTAGCGGGCGAGCAAAGCATTTGTACTCGATTTTCAACAAAATGCTCAAGCGCGTCAAATCGCTGGATGATATTTACGACCTTTTTGCCATTCGTATTATTTTAGATACCGATAACGTCAATGATTGCTTTGTGGTCTATGGTATCGTGTCGGACATCTATACGCCCGTGCCGGAGCGCTTCAAAAATTATATTTCCGTTCCCAAGAAAAACGGCTACCAGTCGCTGCATACGACCGTGATTGGTCCCGGCGGCAAAAAAGTGGAGGTGCAAATTCGCACTCGCTCCATGCACGAAATCGCTGAACTCGGCGTGGCTGCTCACTTCAAGTACAAAGAGCGCACCAACGGCTCCTACGTGGAAGACAAGGACTTGGAAGAATGGGCACAGTGGGTACGCGATATTTTTGAAAATGCCGGCGACGAAGCCAGCGAACAGGTCTTTGAGAGTTTCAAACTGAATCTTTTCCAAGAAGAGATCTACGTTTTCACGCCCAAAGGCGATTTACGGATATTGCCCAAAGGCGCAACACCGGTGGATTTTGCGTTCGATATTCACAGCAAAGTTGGCTATCACTGCATTGGCGCAAAAGTGAACGGGCGCATCGTACCGCTCAACTACACGCTCCAAAGCGGCGATCAAGTAGATGTGCTGACATCGAAGAATCAGTCGCCCAGCAAGGACTGGGAGCGCTTCGTAACGACACACAAAGCAAAAGCTGCTATCCGCAAATTCCTCAATGAAGAAAATCGGAAACTGGCAACAGACGGGCGCGAACTCTGGGAACGCAAAATAAAGAAGCTCGACGTGCGAATGAACGACGACGACATGGAAAAACTGGCGGCACTATTCAAGTTTCCACACAAAGGCGATCTGTATGCGGCTCTGGGAGCAGGTACGCTGGATGTGGACGTGGTAGCAAAGGTAGCCGAAGAACGCTATCCGGCGAATCCGGCAAAGACCAAAGCCGCACCACCTCCGGCTATCAGCGAAAAAGAAAAAGAAAACAGTATCATCACGATTGACAAATTCACCTCCAAAGCCCGCACCGAAACGAGCATTACGCTGAACGGCAGTGGTGGCAACATTCTGTATTCCTACGCACGATGTTGCAATCCCGTTCCGGGCGACGATATTGTAGGCGTGGTGACGATTGGGAGTGGTGTAAAAATTCACCGCCGCGCCTGCAAGAACATCAAAACGATGTCCGAAGCGCTCCAGCCCCGCATTATCGAGGTAAACTGGTCGTCGCAGAACGAGAACGACGGTAAATTTTTGGCAGCAATTCGCATCACGGGCGAAGACCGAACAGCAATGCTGAACGATATTACCTCTGCGATTGCATCTTACAACAACACAAACATTCGCGGTGTGAACATTGACTCCTTTGATTCAATATTTGAGGGTATCGTCACGGTCTATGTCAAAAATACAGAGCATTTGGAGCGCCTATTCTTGAAATTGCGTAAAATCAAAGGTGTAAAAACAGTAGAACGCTTTGAGGAATAGAAATTGCGTTTGCCACAGTTACCATTTGGTGATTACAAAAAAAAGTTCTACATTTGCAGTCTGTTTTTGAAAATGTACTCTCGCAGCGTCATCTACGCACTAGACAACACTGCGAACCAATCAAGGAGACGTGGCCGAGCGGTTAGGCAGAGGTCTGCAAAACCTTCTACGGCGGTTCAAATCCGCCCGTCTCCTCTTTTTTTTGTTTTCACCCATCATTTGCATTATGGCTACAACCGCAGATTTGAGAAAAGGCGCAGTCCTAAAATTCAACAACGACCCCTGCCTTATTTTAGAATCCGAGCACCGTACACCGGGCAATCTTCGTGCTTTCTATCAAGTAAAGATGCGTAATCTTCGCAGTGGGAAGCTCACCGAAACACGCTTCCGCTCTGGCGAGACATTGGAGTTTTTGCGCGTAGAAAAGCGCGAATACCAATTTCTCTACAAAGACGGCGACAGCTACGTCTTCATGGACAAAGAAAGCTACGACCAAGTGTCGGTAGATCCCAAGATTGTTGGTGATTACGCTAAATATCTCAAAGAAGGCTCTGATTCCTATATTACCTTCAATGAAGCAGACATCTTATCTATCGAAATGCCTTCGCACGTCATTCTGCGCGTTACACAGACCGAGCCGGGCGTCAAGGGTGACTCGGTGAACAACATCATGAAGCCTGCCATCATGGAAACCGGCGCTGAAATTCCTGTGCCGATTTTCGTGAACGAAGGCGATATGATTCGCATTGACACCTCCAATGGCGCATATATTGAGCGTGTGAAGGGTTAATCCTTCCGCTCAACTAGGACTTCAATTTCGCCGACATCAGAAAATATCATCGTTCAACCTCATTCCTACCCGCTATGGACTTGCAGTATCTTCGACGCTTGCTCAAAATTTTTGATGAAAGCACAGCCGTTGACTTAGAAATCGAAGAAGAGGGAATAACACTGCGCCTTTCCAAATTCTCTGAGCATCAAGCCGCCTTCGCAAGCGCTCCGCAGGTAATTCACATACCTTCGTCCGCACACGCCGCTCCTGCTATGGCAGCACCGCAGTTCGCAGCCGCACCACAGCCACAAAGCCCTGCCTCACAAGCCGCTGCACCAAGCGCACCGTCAGTACCAGAAGGTAAGCAGGCACATCAAATTTGTTCGCCTATTGTCGGAACGTTCTATCGCGCTCCTGCGCCTGATGCTGATTCATTTGTCCAAGTAGGCTCACGCATTACAGCAGGCGCTACGCTTTGTATCGTTGAGGCAATGAAACTGATGAATGAAATAGAAAGTGATGTCTCGGGCACAGTCGTAAAAATTCTTGTAGAAAACGGTCAACCCGTCGAATACAACCAACCACTTATGCTGGTCGAACTAGATTAAAGATACTTAATGAATTACGGATGACGAATTACGAGCATGAACGACGAGACCAACGCTTTGAAGCACCTTGCTCATTCGCAATTCGTAATTCTTCATTCGTAATTCCTTGACGCTATGTTTAAGAAAGTTCTCATTGCTAATCGCGGCGAAATTGCTTTGCGCATCATCCGTGCCTGCCGCGAACTCGGTGTAAAAACTGTCGCTGTCTATTCCGAAGCTGACCGCAGTTCACTCCACGTGCGCTTTGCCGATGAAGCGATTTGTATCGGTCAGGCAGCAAGCAAGCAAAGCTACCTCTACGTGCCTTCCATTATCGCCGCAGCCGAAATTAGCGAAGCAGACGCTATCCATCCAGGCTACGGCTTTCTCTCCGAAAATGCCGACTTCGCCGAAATTTGCACCGATTGCGGGTTCAAGTTTATCGGTCCCAAGCCCTTCTCTATTTCCAAAATGGGCAACAAATCCGTTGCCAAAGAAACCATGCGCGAAGCCAATGTACCGGTAATTCCGGGCAGCAAAGGTATCGTTTCGACTCTGGAAGATGCACAGCGCCTTGTGGCGGAAATTGGTGTGCCGGTCATGCTCAAAGCCTCCGCCGGTGGCGGTGGCAAGGGGATGCGCCTTGTTACATCGCTTGATGGCGTAGAACAAGCATTTGTGACGGCTCGCAATGAAGCCGAAGCCGCCTTTAGCAATCCCGACCTTTATATTGAAAAATTTGTCGAAGAGCCGCGCCATATTGAGATTCAAGTCTTTGGCGACCAACACGGCAACGTGATTCACCTCAACGAGCGTGAGTGCTCAATTCAGCGCCGTCACCAAAAGCTCATCGAAGAAGCACCATCGCCAATTTTGGACGAGGAGTTGCGAAAAAAAATGGGCGATGCAGCCGTCAAAGCTGCAAAAGCAGTAGATTACGAAGGCGCAGGAACAATCGAGTTTCTCGTGGATAAGCACCGCAATTTCTACTTTATGGAGATGAATACTCGTATTCAGGTAGAACATCCCGTTACTGAAGAGGCGCTCGGCATTGACCTTGTGAAAGAGCAAATCCGCGTAGCTGCCGGAGAACCGCTCTCTATCTCAGGCGGTGCGCCACGTCGTCATTCGATTGAGTGTCGTATCAATGCGGAAGACCCTTACCATAATTATCGTCCTTCGCCCGGTAAAATCACGGCGCTCCATTTTCCCGGCGGTCCCGGAGTCCGCGTGGATTCTCATATCTACGAAGGCTATTCAATTCCTCCCTATTACGATTCACTCATTGCGAAACTCATTTCTATCGGCGAGAATCGCACCGAAGCTATTGCCCGCATGAAACGTGCTTTGCAGGAATTTGTCATCGAAGGTATTCAAACGACCATCCCGTTCCACCTAAAAATGATGGACAACAAAGATTTTATCTCCGGCGAGTTTGATACCAAATATCTCGACACCCATAATTGGCAAGACTTCTAAGTTGGTAGCGCATTACAGCAACAACAATGAATTCATCTGCTCCCCCAACTATCACGATAACTGAAGCAGATACCCCCGAAACAATTCAACTCTTTCGGGTATTAGCAGGGGAACTCTTGACAGAGTACGGCTTCGACCTCAGTTTTCAAAATGTTGACGACGAAATGGCGCATTTGCCCGGCAAGTACGCCCCGCCTGCGGGCGCAATACTCTTGGCTTTTGTAAACGACGATCCCGCAGGATGTGTTGCCATGCGCCCTCTGGAAGATGGCGTTTGCGAGATGAAGCGCTTGTATGTGCGCCCCGCCTTTCGCTCCTTGAAACTGGGAAAACTTCTGAGCGAACATATTCTAAAGGCGGCGAAAAGGAGCGGGTACCGCTTGATGCGCCTCGACACCCGACGCGAACAGATGCACCGTGCCATTGCTATCTATTCATCACTTGGATTTTACGAAATTCCGCCGTATAATGTAAATCCATTCCCTGATATTTACTACATGGAATGTGATTTGACACATTAAAAAACGACTACCAACTAACACACTTTCATCAAACTTTTTTCCCTTGGAGGCAATATGACGTTCCCCGAAACCCTAAAATATACCAAAGAACATGAATGGGTGCGCATTGAAGGCAATACTGCCACAGTTGGCATCACTGACCACGCGCAAGGTGAACTTGGCGATATTGTCTATGTGGATATTCCCGATGCGGGCGCAAGCGTGAAGCAAGGCGATGTTTTCGGTACGATTGAAGCCGTCAAGACCGTTGCTGATCTTTTTGCTCCCGTAAGCGGCACTATCACTGAGTTTAATACAGCAGTCAACGACGCTCCCGAAGCCATCAATGATGACCCTTACGGTACGGGTTGGATTATCAAAGTTGCACTCTCTAACCCTGAAGAAACCGAAGCATTGCTTGATGTGGCTTCCTATAAGGCTCTCATCGGACAATAACCTCCGCATAAGACAATCATTATGAAATATCTCATTCAATTCTCCGGCGTGGCTTTAGGGCTGTATCTTGGGTTATATCCCGCACTCGACAAACCACGCCCCACGTGGTGGCGCTGGATACTGGCTTCTGTACTTACGCTCACGGTCGTACTGGCGCTCGCCCCGCACACAGCCGGAACATTTGCCGATGCCGTGATTATGCGCCGCGCGGGTGCAAATCCCGTCGTGCCTATCAAAGTTCATCTTGACGAGATGCCAGCAACAACATCGCAAAATGAGCCGATTGTCGTCAAAATGACGGACTTTAGCGAAGGCGAACCAACACAAGCATTTGTGCGTGTGCCGATGACTCTCGCCCCGCAACTTGTCGGCATGAAAACGGCAGTACTCGCAATAGAACGCGACAGCACGGCGACGGACAATGTGTTCCTTGCAAAAAGCCTCATCGTTGCAAACCCGCTTCTGACCTTGCCGTTTATTCCACAACTCGAGGAACGAGCGCGAAATCTCTACTTCCACGTCCCGATGTCGTGGGTAGCAATGCTCGCCTACATCGTAGCGATGGTCTATGGCTTTCGGTATTTGAAAACACGCGATATTGCGTACGACATCAAGTCATCGTCGGCTGCGGCATTGGGAACATTGTTCACCTTACTTGCGACTATCACAGGCGCGATTTGGGCAAAGTTCAATTGGGGCTCGTTCTGGAATTGGGATCCGCGTGAAACCTCAATTTTCATTCTTTTGCTCATGTACGGCGCATACTTCGCCTTGCGCCAAGCTGTTGACAACGAAGAACGTCGCGGACGGCTCTCGGCGGTGTATGTGATTTTTGCCGTTGTGCCGGCTGTGTTCCTCATGTTCATCATGCCTCGCATTATGGACGGTTTGCACCCGGGCGCTGGCAATGACGGCAGCGTGGGACCGGTACTCAGCACAAAGAAGGAAGAATTGAATCTTATCAAACAGGTTATTTTCTCGTTGGCATTTGGCGGCTTTACCATGCTCTTTTTCTGGATGCTTTCGCTGCAAGTGCGCATTAAGACGCTGCAACTTCGTAAACAGCAATAATCCTTTTTCCGAAAGCCCGCAATGAAGTTCATTGACCTCCAAAGTGCTTCTATTTCTGCCTTTGTTGGCTCGGTCATTACGCTATTTCTGGCATACATTAGCGGCTCATCTTTTTCAGCGCTGCCGTTTCCCATTATTGCTATTTTGTCGGGTTTTGTCGTAACAGGCATCGTCGAAGGAATCCTCTCTAAAGGCGTAACAATACTGGAACCCGCTATTGGTGCGGTATTGGTGGGCATCGTACTTTTCATCGTGCTGCCAATGATGAACATTCGCGGCTTTCGCGACCTTGATAGTGCCGTGCTGGTGGTCATGCTCATCAACGGTGTGATTTTATCAGCTCTTGGGGGCTGGGTGGGTGAAAAGCTGCAAGGAACGCTCGACGACGACATCCCGGACGAAAGCCCGATAGATTGGAGTTGGGTGATGTGCGGCGCGGCGCTTGCGACGACGATTACGATGCTCTGCGCCAGTTCTCTGGTGGTTGTGCTGGGGTATCATCTTACCAATCACTTTCTGGCATTTTTTCTGGGCTTGTTTATTGCGGGTTTCATTATTGGGTATCGTTCGCCGGGCGTTGCTGTGAAGGAAGCAGGAGTGGCGGGCTTTCTGGCGGTCGTGCTGAACATCGACATAGTTTGTGTTGCTCTCGGAATGTTAGACATTACAATTATTTTAAGCGGTCTCGTGCTGGGGATACTCATGACACTATTAGGCGGCTGGGTGGGAGAAAAAGTGCAAGAAGCACGTGCCTAAAGAAAGACTACTTCAACGTGGCAAACTCTATATTCTTCGTATAAAAACGTCCTCCTTTTTAGGTAAAAAATCCTATATTGCTGCTTGCAAAAAGCATGGCAATCTCTGACTTATTGCTTTTTGTCGCGACCATTCACAACTGCATATTTCTTCTGCCTTTAGCATCCTTATATTCTTACGATTATGCGCTCTTTTCTTACCTCTTTTGCCCTTCTCTTTCTTTGCAGCGCTTTTTCACTTTCGGCGCAGCCTGGGCAGCTTGTTCCCTGCTTCAATACTGGCATGGGCTTTAACGGTAATACCAATTCTTTCATTCTCTTACCGACGGGAAAAATTCTCTGTGCGGGAGATTTTACCAGCTATAACGGTACGCCCGTAAACCGTATTTGCCGTCTGAATGCTGATGGGACGCTGGATGCGACGTTTACTCCCGGTATTGGAGCAAACGCTTCCATTGACTGCATGGCTGTTTTGCCCAATGGGCAGATTCTCATCTCGGGCTTATTTACTTCCTATAACGGCACCCCGAAAGGGCGTATAGCCCGTCTCAATGCTGACGGTACGTTAGATGCAACCTTTGCAACAGGTGTGGGTGGTAATGCGGGACGCATATTGAGATTTGCCATGCAAGCCGATGGAAAAATTGTTATCGGCGGCGGCTTCATGCTTACCCAATACGATGGAATCACAATCAATAGTTTTGCACGCCTGAACGCTGACGGTTCGCTGGATGCCACATTCAATAGCGGCGCAACGTCTGGGCTTACTGGTGTCGGCACATACAATCTTAAAATTCAATCGGACGGCAAGATTCTTCTGGCAGGCGATTTCACTGCGTATAAAAATGCTACCGTACCCAGAGGACTTATTCGCATCAACACAGATGGCTCACTGGATGTGACTTTCAATAACGGTGGTAGCGGTGCAAGCAACTATGTCGAGTCAATGGCTATTCAGCCCGACGGCAAAATTGTCGTCGGATTAAGCGGAACATACAACGGTTTTGCCCGCAACAACATTGCCCGCATCAACACCGACGGCTCACTGGATAATGCCTTCTATCCGCTTGGTCCCAATGGTGTTTCGTGCAATGTAGCGCTGCAAAGTGATGGTAAAATTCTTGTGTCCGGCTCATTCAGCACATATGACGGTATTACCAGCAATAACATTGCCCGTGCCAATAGCGACGGGACGATTGACATCAGCTTTAGTCCCGGCACTGGCACGAACTTGGCTTCGACCATAGGCTTTGTTCTTGCGGATGGTACGGGAATTATTGGCGGATATGGACCAGGCTTTACTACCTACAACGGCGTTAGCGCTACCAGAATTGCCCGTATCCAGCTTTCCGTGCCCGTAACGATTTCCGGCACAAGCCCCCAACGCAACAGCAACACCGCCGCCCTTTCCACACCGCTCAACCTCAATTTCACCCAGTCCATGAACGCCGCCACTGCCTCCCAAAGCGCTTTCCGCGTCTGGGGCGGAATGTCAGGCTTGCGGAGTGGGACGTACTCAGGTGGCGGCTCCTCGGCTATCTCCTTCACGCCCACAAAGCCGTACAGCCCGGGCGAACTCGTCTCAGCAACGCTGCTGTGCGGGGCGCAGTCTAGCATCGGTACACCCACAAGCCCGCACGTGATGCAGTTTCGAGCGAAGGCGACGGGTGGTTCTGGCAGTTTTCCCGGGCAAGCGCTATTCTCGCCATTCTACTTGGGGACACCAACAACACCCATCGGCATTGCCACAGCAGATTTCGACAATGACGGCGATGCCGACCTTGTAACGGCAGATAATTTTGGTGCTGCGCAGCGTGTTTCTGTTTTGACGAATAACGGACAAGCAACCTTTACCGTAACGCCGTATTCGTGTACAGGCTATAATCCTCGTGCTGTTACAACGGGGGATGTGAACAACGACGGTTGGCAGGACATTATTGCTGTTGATCAAGGCGGCATTGCACTCATTTGGCTAAATAACGGCTCCGGTAGTTTTGGGAGTGTAATTACACGAACTACATTGATTGATATAGTTAGCGTTACTGTTGCAGATATTGACGCTGATGGAGACCTCGATCTAATTGTTAGTGGGAATAGCAATGGTGTTCAAATTCTCCTGAATAACGGCTCAGGAACGTTCGGTACTGCAACAAGCATTGGCGGCGGACATACGACGACGACAGGCGATGTAGATAATGACGGTGATATTGACATAATTTCAGCAACTGCCGGAGGCAGCGTGAATGTGTACCGTAATAATGGATCGGGAACATTTGCCTCAAATAGCTATGGCACTGGAGGATTCAATAATAATAACATAGCCGTTGGTGACTTGAATGGTGATGGTTTTTTGGATATTGCAACGGCGCATGATGCCGGAATAAGCTCGGTTGCTGTATTGCTGAATAATGGTGCGGGTTCGTTTAGTGCTGCTGTCGGTTCGCCGTTCCCTCTTGCACTTGGAGCTAATCCTCGTGCAATTGCACTAGGAGATGTGGACGGGGACGGGGATTTGGATATTGCAACAGGAAACAGTACGTCTAATGACGTAGCTGTGCTTATCAATAATGGTGTTGCTTCCTTTACATTTGCAACGGGTTCTCCTTTTCCCGTTGGTGGTAATACTCCTTGGGGGATAACAATGGCTGATTTTGATAATGATGGTGATATTGATATTGCTACCCCCAATAATCAGACAAACAATGTTTCTATACTCATCAATGCACCTTCAACACTGCTTATTTCTACAAATCCCGCCCGCAATTCCAACACACAAACGCCCACAAGCCTTACGCTTTCATGGTCGCAGCCGATGACTACAGCAACCGCTTCATTGCCGTCGCCAGCTTCCATAGCGCATAATCTCTATGTTTGGGGTGGTATGTCTGGATACCGAAGTTTGCCGTTATCCGGAAATATCGGTGGAACAGCCACACAAAGCGGTAACACGACAACGTTCATGCCGAATGCCGCACGTCCTTTCCGCCCGGGTGAAGAAGTATCTGTCACGGTAGTCAATGCTCAGGCGACAAGCGGTGTACGGGCAAAGCCGACGGTGTATGGATTTAGAACAAAGGCAGGCACAGGTCCGGCGACGTTTTATCAAACTTCTACGCCTGTAGTCGGTGTTGATGCTCGCACAACGGCGACGGGAGATTTTGACGGCGACGGCGACCTTGATCTTGCCGTAGGGAGTCCATCGCAAGTAGATATTTTACTTAATGACGGCACAGGAACATTTACAACGGGAAGCCAAATTCTCAGTGCAGCACTGGGAGGGCTGAATCCGTGGACTGTTACTGCGGGTGACTTTAATAATGACGGCTCTTCAGACCTTGCAGTTACAGGTACTGGTGGTTCTTCTGCAGTGTATATTCTTTTTAATAATGCCAATGGCACAGGCACTTTTGCTGTGTCGAGTAACTATGTTACAGGTATCGGACAATGTTGGCACCTTACCTCTGCGGATATTGATGGTGATGGTGATCTTGACCTCCTTGTAGCTAATACCACTGGTACTACGATAAACATTTTATTGAATAATGGCAATGGAACATTTACTCCCGGGACAAATCCTACGGTAGGCTCTAACCCGCGCTGTGTGGCGGCAGCAGATTTGGATAACGACGGCGATATCGATCTAGCTGTAGGAAATAACCTTGGTGGCACGGTAAGCATTTTGCTGAATAATGGGGATGGGACATTTAGTGCTGCACCAAATATTACGACGGCAGGGGCAAACCCTGTGTTTGTAGCAGCCGGAGACTTAGACGGTGATGGGAAATCAGACCTTGCTGTGACGAACTCCGACCTAAATACAGTACAAATTTTTAAGAATATCGGCGCAGGAAATTTTATGAGCCTCGCATCATATCCTACGTTTGGGGCATTTCCCAGTCCTGTATTTGTATCAATGGCAGACTTTGATGGCAATGGCACTCTTGACCTTGCCGCAGTAAATTACGGCTCTACCGATATAAGTATTTTGCTCAATAACGGCAGCGCCTCATTTACGAATGCTGTAAAATATCCTGCTCTTAGCGCTCCTAACTATCTTGCCGCGGGCGATTTTGATGGCGACGGCGACCTTGATTTGGCGGTAACAAATAGCGGCGCGAGTAATCTTGTTTCTGTCCTCAAAAATGCCGTCCAACCGACTCTCACCACACTCTCCCCGGCACGCAACACATCTTCAGCACCCAACACCAGCGCCGTATCACTCACCTACAACCAAAATATGGCTCCTGCCAGTGCTAACGTACCCGCACTCAACATCTGGGGCGGCTTCTCGGGCTACAAAACAGGCGGGACGCGCGCTGTGGCGGGCGGCACGGTAACGGCAAATGTGGGCGGCTTCCGTGCGGGCGAGCAGGTGTGGGTAACGCACCAGTCCGCTAAAAGCACGTCCTCTATACCTGCAAAGAACTTTGTGTATGGCTTCACGGCAAAGGCGGGGGTGGGACCGGGAACGTTTGTTCGTAAATCTACCTCAGCACTCAACTTTACTGGTATTGTCGCCGTTGGTGATGTTGATAATGACGGCGACCTTGATATTGCAGCAACCGAAGGAGCATTGGTAGAAATCTTGCTGAATGATGGTAAAGCAAACTTCACATCAGGAGGTACTTTTACGGGCGGTCCCGGGGGCTGCTTCTTTGCTGATATGGACAATGATGGCGACCTTGATTTGGCAGTAGTTAATGTGACAACGTTTCCAAGCCAGATTACCATTTGGCGCAATGGTGGCATCGGTAATTTTAGTATGCCTCTTGGACCATTCAACTGCGCCACTGACTATTCTGTTATTAACTTTGGTGATGTTAATGGCGATGGGTATTTAGATGTAGTTGCTGCCAATAACAATGGCGGTAATATCAGCGTTTTGCTAAATAACGGTACCGGATCACTTGCGCCAACAATTGATTATTCCACAGGCGGTAGTGTTCCTAATGGCATTGCCCTTGGCGACGTTGATAACGACGGCGATATTGATGTCGTTGTAACTAACAACGGTAGTCATACTGTTTCGGTGATGCTCAATAATGGGCAAGGTGTATTCCCACTTCCTGATGTTTCGATACTTTCAGGAACCTGGGTTGCTGCAACCAATACTGCTACTCCCACCTCCGTATCATTGGGTGATGTAAACGGAGACGGTTATTTGGATATAGCGGTTGTGGCAGAAGGTATTGCTGGCACTGGAACAGTTGATGTTCGGCTCAACAACGGTTCGGGCGGCTTTGGTAATTCCGCTCCGGGAGCGCCTTTTCAAGTGCCTAGCCCCGATAATTCTTCGGCAATGATTGTGCTTGCAGACGTTGATGGAGACGGAGATCTTGATGTAGCAACAGGAAGAAGAACAGGTGGTGCGCTCATTGTTCGGCTTAATAGCGGATCTGGCGATTTTAGTATCTCTGCCGTAGGTTCTCCATATCCGACAATTGGAGGCACATTCGGCATTGCATCGGGCGACCTCGATGGCGACGGCGATATAGACTTCATTGCCGGAAGTGAAGGTACACCGGATGTTAATATTTTCCTCAACGCCACCCAACCCATCCTTACATCCTTCTCCCCCACGCGCAACACCCAAACGCTGCAACCAAACGCCGCAATAAATCTCACCTACAACCAGACCATGACCACCGCAACCGCTTCCGTACAGCCCTTCCGCGTCTGGGGCGGTATGCGGGGCTTTCGGAGCGGGACGTATTCGCAGCCCACAGGCGCGGCTTCGGCGCAACTCACGCTTTCGCCACCGCTCCTGCCGAATGAAGAAGTTTTTGTAAGCGTTACCAACGCGCAAAATGCTAACAGTATCGCTGCACGACCGCTCACGTTGCAATACCGTGCCGGAGCAGGCGTGGGTCCGGCAACGTTTTTTGCTGCCGCACCCGTGCAAGCCGGGACAATGTCTTCCACCATCAGACGCTCTGTGGCGCTGGATTACAACAGCGACGGCTTTGTGGATATGGCATTTGTCAATGATGCAGCAAACGCCATACAAATCATGCAAGGAAGCGCTTCAGGGACGTTTACGCTTGGTCCGCTTGTGGGGCTTGGCGGAGGAACGCAGCCGAGTCATCTTGCGGTAGGCGATTTTAATAGCGACGGCAGACCGGATATGGTGGTGTCGTGTTACGTCTCGGGTACTGTTGTGGTGTTGATGAATGCAGGCGGTGTGTTCACTCCATCATCCATGATGTTTTTGACCCCCCTGCAAATTACTGTTGCCGATTTCAACAGCGATGGTGCATTGGATTTTGCTGTGGTACGAGATGCTGGATTCATACACGTCCATGTCTATTACGGAGCCAATAACGGTAGTTTCTCAGCGCCGCAACAAATACCCGTCGCCCTAAATTTCAAAGGTCTTGCTGCTGCTGATTTTGATAATGACGGTAGAACAGACCTTCTGGTAATGTCTCCCGGTGCTGATGCTAGGCTTTTCCGTAATAGTGGGCTTAATCCGGGCGGAACAGCTACCTTTGATGCTGGTGTAGTTGTTGCGGGTAGCGCTGCGCTTGCATTTCCGGAAATGGCGGAAAAAGGCGACTTTAATGGTGACGGCATTATGGATATTGCGGCATTTTCAGCCAATCCGGCGAGACTCTTCAGCGTCTGGCTCGGCAATGGTGCGGGTGGTTTTAGTATCACAAATTACGGTTCTGGTGCGGCAACAGGCATTACAACAGGTGATTTTAATGGCGACGGACGTTTGGATATTGCTGTTGGCGATGTGCAGGGAACGATTCAAATTTGGATGAATAACGGTTCGGGCAGCTTTACCCAAAGCGGTATCGGGAACGGTGCGCTATCTTCATTCCCGATTGCTGCCGATATAGACCGCGACGGTGATCTTGACCTTCTGACGACCGATGCGGCAATGCAACTGGTACCTTTTTTGAACCAACCCGCACCAACGCTGACTGCATCACCGACAACGCTGGATTTTGGTTCGGTAACCGTCGGTCAAAGCTCTTCGCTCTCGGCAACAATAAACGGTACAAACCTTGTCGGCGCTATTACGGCAGGGATTACGCGGGCAACTCTGTCCGCATTTTCTTATGCTGTGAACACGGGAATCAGTCAAACACAAGGTACAGTCACCATTTCCGGCGCGACATCGCTTACTATCCCTTTCCAAACAACCTTCACACCCTCTACCAACGGCATATTCACGACAACGGTAACGGTAACCTCTGCCAGTGCCACGCCGCTCACACTCACGCTTACGGGCGTTGCCGTTCTGCCGCGCATCCCCACGCCGCCCGTTATCACGGCACTTTCGACCAATGCCGCGCTTATCGGCACACCCGTTACCGTGTCGGGCTTGAATTTCACCAATGTCTCGCAAGCAAGTATCGGCGGTATCTCTACGACCGTGAGTATTCTTTCTGCTACGCAAGCAAACGTTATTCTGCCCACAGGCTTGAGTATTGGGCAGGTTGTGCTGACCAACATTGACGGCACTGCCATCAGCCGAGATTCTGTGCGGGCACTCGTACCCTACACACCCCCGCCGATAGTCACAGCCGTAGCACCGCTCACGGGCGCTGCCGGAGAAATTATCACCGTGACAGGGGCAAATTTTGCAACAGGCGCAACGACAGTCTTCATCGGCACACTACAACTCTCGGCAACATTCAATTCTACCACGCGCCTTACCATCGTTCTTCCTGCAAATGCCTTAGGAAATCTTATTGTCCGAACGCCCAATGGCTCTACGACGTCGTCCTTTGTCCTTCGCACGATTCCGCCACCCGCGATTCAGAGCATTAATCCTGCACAAGCGAGGAATGGCGAGACTTTCACGATTTTTGGCGCACATTATCTCAATGTGCTTTCGGTAACTGCCGCCAATATGCGTTTAGACAGCACGTCGTGGCAAATTGACAGCCTCGCGCAGCGCCTTGCAGTGCGGGTGATAGAGAATCTCAACGCCGATGGCACGATTGGGACAATTACCGTGCAAACCAGAAGCGGCGTGGCGCTGTTCACGCAACGATACAGCGCGGGCGGTGTTCCTGAAGGTGTTCCGCAACCAAGCATTATTGCTGCTCTCCCCCCCAACTCAGTGGCAACGCTCCAAGAAGGCAATGAAATTGCTCTTCTTGCCACAAACATCCCCACCGGAGCGACACTGACACTAACCGTAAACGGCATTACGGCGACGATTGCGAGTGTGCAGAACACATCCGGCACAGCGACACTGCGCTTCCGTCTTCCCGTCGGGATTGTCCCAATAACGCTACAAAGCACACCGTCGCTGGTGTTCAGCCTTGCCATCGGCGGTATTGCCACTACCGCAACATTCCAACTTCCCGTACAAGCAGCTTTCTTACCGACACTCACGACCTTCACGCCACCGCTCGGCGGGACATGTTCAACCGTCAGCATCAACGGGCAAAATCTTGGCTTGGAGCCGCGTGGCAAAGTTACAAATGTTCTGGTGGGCGGTGTTCCCGTGCAGGCATTCCGCGTCGTCTCGCCCACGCAAATTCTGGCGACGGTAGGAACGGTCAGAAGCGGCGTGGTCAGTATTGTTACGACTGTCGGTGCGATTTCCACATCCGCAATGTTCAGCTTCGACCCCACGTTCCAATGTTTTCCCCCAATGCGCCGCGAAGACTCGCTTGCACTGGATGCGTTTTATGTCGCCACTGTTGGCTTGGACTGGACGACTTCCACAAACTGGACGGTTCAGGGAGTTCCGGCAGCAATGCGCTTTGGTGTGAAGGTCGAAGGCGACCGCGTTGTGGAAATCCGAATGCCCAAGAACAATGTAAGTGGCTCCATTCCTGAGTTTGTAATGCAAAATTTGCGCACACTGAAGGCATTGGATTTAGGCAACAATCGTATTGGCGGGGCACTACCACAAGCACTTGCACAAGCGTCGAGCCTTGAGATACTACGCCTTGGTCAGAACCACTTCACCGGTACACTACCGCAAAACATGGCAGCGCTTACACGCTTACGGGAACTGGACTTGTCCGATAATCTACTCTCGGATACGCTGGGACAATGCTGGACGGTTACGGGACTGGAGAGCCTGAATCTGAGCGGGAATCGCTTCACGGGGCGCATTAGCCGCGATGTTGCGCGTCTGGCGAACCTTCTCACTCTCGACCTCAGTCGGAATCTGCTTTCGGATAGCATTCCTCCCGAAATCGGCACTCTTCAGCAATTAAAGTCGCTCCGTTTGGGTGGAAATCGCCTTACGGGGCGCATCCCCACAACATTTGGCACAAGCAGCACGACCGCAAAAACAGCACTATTGGCAACAACACCGAATTTGACAAGCCTCGACCTTAGCAATAACCAGCTGAGCGGCATGATTCCTGCCGAGCTTGGCACACTCACCAATCTTCGTGAACTCTTGCTGAACGGAAACACGCTCAGTGGCGAGATACCAAGCGGTCTTGCAAAACTGAATACGCTGCAAATACTTGATGTGGAGCAGAATCAACTTCTCGAATCGCCGTCGTTTACTGCCATTCCACGCCTCACCCTGCGTCTGGCGGGCAACCGTTTTGACTTCGCCACGATTGAATCGCAAGTGCCCGTGCGTCCTTCGGCAGGCGCACAGCAAGCGATCTTGAGTACACCAATCTTCTCGTACACATCTCAAAGCCCCAATGTGCGTATATCCGACCGCACCGATACAAGCGTTGCGCTGGATGCCTCTCTCAGACTGCGCGTTGCAGCACGGGGCATAAACAATCGTTATTCATGGTGGAAAGACGACGTACTGATTCAGGCAACCTCGCCCACAGCAACATTGCTTATTCCGTCGGTTGCACCCGGCGATAGCGGTTCGTACAAATGCGTTATCTCGAATACGCTGCTGCCGGATTTGAAATTGACCACACCACCGCTGCGCGTAACCACGTTCACGCCTGCATTCCCACCGCAAGACAGTATCGTTCTGATAGCGCCTGCGCTTGCGGCGGAGGACATATCGCCTGTGCCGACTTTTGTATGGACAAGCACTGCGGGAGCGCGTCAGTACAGGTTGGAGGTATCGGGAACACCCAGCTTCACCACACTATTGGCAAGCGTGAGTGTACCGCAAACGGCGCAAGCACTCACAAGCGGGCGCGTGGAATTTTCAGCACAAGGCACAATCGGCTTTCCGCTTGCTTCATCGGCGCGAATTTTCTGGCGTGTCCGGGCTGAAAATGCGCGGGGTGCTGGCAATCCAAGCAGCAGTGACTTCACAACAGCTGCCGGCGATGCGCTTTTGACGGCAGATCGTTTAGACTTTGGCAGAATACCACGTGGCGACACGGCAACACGTCTGCTCACCGTGCGCAATATCAGCACACAAACGCTCAGAATTGAGAATCTTACTGCCGCGAGTACAGTCTTTCGCGCAGGGTTGCAACGTGCCTTCACACTCGCTCCGGGGCGAGACACAACCGTGAGCACAGGCTTCCTGCCCGCCGCACTTGGCGAGGTGCAGTCTGCACTTACCGCTCAATTCCGTGCTATTGATGTAAATGGCTTGCCGTCGGGCGCATTACAAACACAAACCTTCCAAGACCGCTTACGTGGGCGGGGCGGGGCGCTCAAGTTCATTCCACCTGTGTTCGATACGATTCCAGTGCGGACAACGAAAATTGTCTCGGCACTGCTTCTGAATGTTAGCGGTAGTCCCCTTGAAATCAATAATCTCACCATCCTGCGCGGCGGCGAGGGCTTTACGCTCCGCGCTGGCGGCATACAGCGCGTGGAAATGGCAGCAAGTGACACGCTGGTTATTCCGGTCAGTTGCAGCACGGAGCAAGCGAATAGGTACTTACGCGACACACTCCGCGTCCAAACCACGTTGGAGAGAATTGATGCACCTTTGGAGGCGTTTTCCCGCAACCGTACTCCCAAGGACGTAGCCGTGAATCTTGGCATTCGCCCGCAACAAAACAACTTACCGCCCGGGAGCGGAGTAACGATGGAGATTTTCATCATTCCGACAGGAAATACCACGCTTGATAGCGTGTTTAACGCCGCAAATCCGTTTATTAAAGCCATCATTCGTGCAGACAAAAATGTACTGGCGCTCAGTCCGAATGAGACCTTTGTGCGTATGCAGCAACTGGACACCAATCGCATGATACGTTTTATCGTGCCGGCAACAACTTGGAACCCGCGAACAAATGTAGTCGCACAGTTCCAATGCGTTGTCGTGGCGGGCAACACCGACTACACAGCGCTCAAAATCGAGGATGTGCAATGGGGTACAGGGAATGTAATTTTAGATACGGTACTGGATAGCTCCTTTACGGCACGTACATCCAGAGCAGGCGGGAAGAGACTTATCTCGTCGGGCGGCACAACGCAACTCACCGCCATTGCACCGAATCCTGCGAAGGATGAAATTGAAATCACCTACACTCTTGCAGAAAGCGATTTAGTGAGCATTACGCTTCTGGATGCACGTGGGAATGAGACACTTGGCGTACTGAATGAAGTACAAACCGCCGGGAAGCACACACTCCGCGTAAAAGTGGGCTGGCTGGCAAGCGGGATGTATCACGTCCGCCTTAGAACAAACAATGAGACTACCACTCAACAAGTAAATATCGTAAAATAACAAAACAGGGAATTGGTGCGTCGTCCTAAAAGCCACCAAACGTCCAACCGAGGCTAACGCCAAGCCACGGCAAAAAGAGTCCCGGAAGAAATAATGGCGTAACACCTGCCCGCAAGGAAAAACCGCCCTCAGTGGGCATAAGCCGATACATTGCCACCACCGTCGGGATGGGAACATAGGCAGTTGTGGCGGTCGGTGCAACCGTTGAAGCAGATACACTCAAAAATGCTGAAGAAATCCCGGCACCCACTTCGAGATAACTCGGACTATCGGGAAAATTGTACAAATAACTCCCCACAAGCGGCACAATGACTGCACTTGCGCTACCGGAAAGAACGTCGGCTAAGTTTGCATCCACCCGATAATTACTGAAGCCAATGCGCACATTCCACGTTGGCGCGATGCGGCGGTCGTAGTTGAAAGAATACAAACCACCATTTCCCAAACCTTCCACAAAAACGGAGTTCTTTGCCGCAAGAGCGAAGCGCTCTTCAGGGCTATACTGGCGCATGTCCTGTGCAATACCGCGCTGCATCGGGACAAATCCAAGACAAAGCGCAATTACAAAAGCAGCAGAAATAACGGGTTGGTAACGCATAATGTTTGTTTAAGAGAACGGAAAAAGATTCCGGCACAATGTAGTATCAACAACAACGCTCAGCGACTATCAATTATTTTTTGCCTGCAAACCATTGATAATATCGTTAAAATCATCATCGGACAGGTTATAGTGCGAATTGCAATAGCGGCAAACAAGTTCGCGCTGATTTTGGGCTTGCATTTCTTTAATTTCTTCCGCACCAAGCGTTGTCAGAGCAGATTTGAAGCGGTCGAGTGAGCAGCGACAAAAGAAGTCAATGGGCGTATCCGACATTTCTATAAGTTCCGTATCGGAAATTATTTTGAGTATTTCTTGCGGTGAGTAGCCCGTTGCAAGCATATCGGAAAGATTTTCTATTTTCTTGAGATTGCCGTACATTGTCTGAATCAGGCTTTCCGGTGCACCCGGCATTGCCTGCACCATCAGCCCGCCGGACTGCTCGACTTGCCCCTCTTTGTTAATACTTACATCCAGCATGACGGCTGTAGGAATCTGCTCCGATTGCGTGAGATAATACGCCAAGTCCGTACTAATATCGCCCGAAAACAACTCCACTACGCCCACGACAGGTTCATATTGGTTATACAAAACTCTTGATACGCGCAAAAGCCCGATTCCAAGACCACTTCCAAGCGACGCAGTACTATCGGAAAAATCCAAGACACATTCCGGATTCTGCACATAGCCCCGCACTTCACCTATATGAAGCGACTCAGCAAATACCTTGCCCGCGGGACCATTACCGGAGAAATCCAGAATGATGCGCTCTTCGCTTTTGAGAAATGCTGCCAGAAGCGACGCACCCGACATTGCCCTTCCCAAAAGAACCGAGGCAAGCGGGCTAAGCCCATGACGCTCCTGCGCCGAAAGAGTAGCTTTAGAATTACGCACCGCCGCAAGACGAAAAAAACCGTCTTCGGTCATAGCTCTGACAACGCGGTCACGCTGGGTGTAGAGTTTCTTAATTGCCTGTGGTGATGAATTATCTGGGTTCTGCGGTAAAAATTCCACGATAGAGCGCCTTTCCGGAAAAAGAAATAAAATGGTGGATGCAAAATTACGCACTTTTTAGCAAAATCTTCCCAAAAAATCTGCCTTGCCCCTACCAATCTGCCTTGCCCTTACCAATCTGCCTTGCCCCTACCAAAATGAAACAAAAAAAAACCGATGAAGACGGGAATCGTCAGCATCGGCTTTTTTTTGGAGATAGTGCGCCCCTCCGCGCACATTTTCGTAGCATAGTCTTGACAAATGTGCTCTCGCTTTTGCCAAGCCTCAACACGAATGAATGATGAGGGGTTCGATAGGGTTTTTCAGATTGTTTTCGATTGTTGGGAACAAGGTTATCATCCGGCTTACAGAATAGCGCCTAATGCGGCTTCGCTGTCCACCAGAACGCTTCTGCCTTTGCTACCGTCCATTGTGCCGATAATTCCGGCTTCTTCCAACTGGTCAACAATGCGGGCTGCACGTCCATAACCGATTTTCATGCGGCGCTGAAGAAGCGAGGTTGAGCATTGCTGATGGCGCACAACTAATCGCGCCGCCTCTTCAAAAAGGTCATCACGGTCGTCGTCGCTGCCGGAAGCACCGCCACGCTGCGTTTTTTCGCTGACCGACGGCAACATATACGGCTGCGAGTAACCTTCCTGTGCGGCAATATGCTCGCAAATGCGTTCCACCTCATCTGTGGAAAGATACGAATTTTGGAGGCGCATCGGCTTACCCGCGCCACCCGGCGTAAAGAGCATATCGCCGTTACCCAAAAGATGTTCCGCACCGCTTGCATCCAGAATCGTGCGGGAATCAATCTTGGAAGCCACTTGGTACGCAATCCGTGCAGGGAAGTTCGCTTTGATAAGCCCTGTTACTACATCCACCGATGGACGCTGCGTTGCCACCACGAGATGAATACCGACTGCCCGCGCAAGTTGCGCCAGCCGACAAATAGGTTCTTCCACGTCGCGCGAAGCAGTCATCATCAGGTCAGCAAGCTCGTCCACAATCACAACAATATATGGCATCTCGTGATGAACGTAATCGGATGTGTCTTTGTACTTGCCATCGCGGATTTTTTGATTGTAATCAACGATATTACGCTGACCGACTTTTTGCAAGACCTCGTAACGGCGCGTCATCTCAGCAACAACCGATTTCAGGGCGATAACGGCATTTTGCGGGTCGGTAATAATTTTTTCGTCAATATCAGGACAAACGGCAAGGAAATGATTCGCCAGAGCGCGATACTGAGTCATTTCCACGCGCTTGGGGTCAATAATCACAAACTTCAAATTGCGAGGGTGCATTTTGTAGAGCAGCGAGGCAATAATGGAATTGATACCAACGCTTTTACCGGAGCCTGTCGCGCCTGCAATCAGCAAGTGCGGCATCTTTGCGAGGTCGGCGGTAAACACGTCGCCATGAATGGTCTTGCCAAGAGCAAGCGGCAAGCGGAGCTGCGAGTCTTCAAATTCTGCTGAATCCACAATGCTGCTAAAGCGCACAGCCGTTGCGCGGGCGTTTGGGATTTCCACCGCCACCGTTCCACGCCCCGGTACGGGAGCAATAATGCGAATACCGCGTGCTTTCAGTGCCAGCGCCATATCGTCGGACAAATTCTCAATTTGCGAGACTTTCACCCCCGAGGCAGGGACAAATTCGTATTGCGTAACGACCGGTCCGGGCGTAACTTGCAGGTTCTCGATTTCAATGCGGAAGGTTTTTAGCTTTTCTTGCAGCACGCGGGCGTTGTTTTGCAATTCCTCTTCGCTCACGTCATCGCATAGTTCTTGCGGTACTAAAAGCTCTAGTGTTGGCGGCTCATAGCGAATTTCTTCCCGCAAAATCTCATCGTTCGCCGGGAGAAACATTGGCTTCGGAATAACTGATTGGGCGTTGTTGCCTGAACGAATCATTATCGGTACTTCCAGCGTGGGAGTAGCAAGGGGTGTAACGCCCAGCAATGCACTGTCGTTAGCATCATCGGCTTCCTTCGCATCAACTTCAAAAGCCATATTGCCAATACTATACAGTAGTGCTGGTGCTGCCAAGACAGGTTGAGTCAGCTGTTGTGATATTACCTGTTGTTCCGCAATTTTCTGCTCTGCAATTTTTTCGGCGGCTTTTTCAATAGCCTCATTGACAATTCTGCCTGCTACTTCAGTAGCAACTTGCGTAGCAATACTTTGCGCAATTTCTTCAGCCACCTGCCCGGCGACCAAACCCGCCAAATGCTCAGTATTTCGGCGGTGTGCAGTCCGGTCTTCCTCTGAGAAGCCCTGATTTTGTGCTGCTTGTGCGAGCACAGGCTCAGTTACTACGAAATTTGTATTTTTTGCAGCCGTGATTTCGTCAGGTTCATCGTTTTTTTTTGACAGATCTTCTTTCGGCGTTTCTACAAAAGTGATGGATGCTTGCGCCGGATAGGAAAAGCCGTTGGTAAAAACCGTTGTTTGCGGTGTGCTGACACTAATTGTTGGAGAATTGCCTGCACCGGTATTCACACGCTTTTCCGTAAGCGACGCTGAAAGAGATGAGGCGGAAAGCGTTGAAGCTACAAGCTCTGAGGCTGCAGGTGTGGGCGTTGGCACAAGTGAAACAGGCGACTCGACAACAACAGGCTCCACGACAACAGGCTCAATCGCAGCAGGTGCAACAGCAGGAGCGCTTAAAACAGGTGCTTGCTCTTGCATATTGGCTGCCTGCGGAATATGCGCATCGTCTTCACTGTATTTGCTAATAAGATCACGGCGAAGGGATGTGGCATCAGGGCTTTGAGCCGTGCGACGCATGAACCGTATGGGTTCATCGGCATCGGCAAATGAGGTCTTTGAGGTTGTTGACGTGCGAGCGCTAAGAATTTCACCATCATCCGTATTTTCTTGTGCCGATGGGCTTACCGGAGCAGATTTTGCCATAGCGGATTTCGCTGCAGCTTGAGCCTGAACTGCGGGCTGAGACGGCATTTCTACATGATAATCATCATAGTCTTTTGCCGATAGCACTTCATCAGTGAACATAGCAGCCATTGCGGCTGCATCGTTTGCTTGCGAGAGATTATCTTTTGTAAACGCCTGTTCTTCGCGTACTGCGTCGTTGATATTGGATTGTGTTTTGGTCTTGAGTGTCGCCAATCGTGTTTTTTCGGCTCTGAAACGAGCAATACTTTTTTCAATGTTCAGGTCGAGCGCAACAAAAAGCGTTGCCACAAGACTCATGGTTAGCACGATAAAAGCGCCCACGGTACCGATAATCTGCCAAAGCATACGCGCAATAAATTGTCCGACCGAACCGCTCCATTCGGGGCGCATCGGCGGCATCCACTGGACGAGTTGCAGAACACCGGCAAAACTTGCCACAAGTGCTGCACCAACGAACGTAAGTGCCGTCGCAAGAAGCAGGCGATCGGTAACTTTTTCGCGGATAATAGCCAATGTCCAAAAGAACATTACTGCCGGAAAAAGCAATGCGGCATAACCAACGGTGTAGTTATAGACAAAATGAGCAACCGTAGCCCCCACATAACCAAGCCAATTCTGGACGACATACTCTCCTTGTGCCGGAGCAGGTACGACGGCACGAGTATTGGTATTGTGCGGCGTAGCGACCGTTTGAGATTGTTCCGAGGAAAGCGAAACGTGGGCATTAGAACGGTCAGCAGGGTCGTATGAGACAAGAGCCAGTAAGAGCAATACACCGAAAATCGCCAAGAGCGCAGCACCAAGTTCGCGGCTATACGTCCGGCAAAATGACAAAACGGACTGAAGTTGAACACCTGTAAGAGCCAGTTTCGCCTTTGGAATCGGCGACGGCTTAGGCTGAGCTATCGGTGTTTCTTTAGGAGTGGTTTTATGAGAAGATTTTGCAGTCTCTTTTCGCTTCACAGAGTCATTATTTTGCCCCGCCGGTGGTGGCGGGGTACTGTTTTGCGGCGTAAATCCGTTTGGAAGTGTGGTGTTTCCATGACGGTGCATTGTATTTGAGCCAAAGGTATCGCGTGATGTGATGTTCATTGATTGCCTCTATTGTGCTGTGAGTATTATGCAGAAGCGGTATAGCATTCAAAACCGCATATTTCAGCATTTATACATTGACTTTTAGCGTTGAGAGAAGTTGGCGATTGAAAGCATAAAGAGGATATTCAATTTGTATGCCATTTATCGAAATCCTCTCAACAAAACGCCTACGAATATTTCTTCATGCAGACTTAATCTTGGCAATCAGGCTTTTTCATTTGCATTTTATTTATGACAGCAGCAAATTTTCTCTACAATAATTCCTTCTTATTAGCGTCATGCCATGCAATGAGAGCATAGTACCCAAAAGAGTTGTACAATCAGTGGAGACCATGAGTAATATCCAAAATAAAACTGCACCAATAGTACCAGCACAAGTGCCTTCTGCAGAGGCTCTCGCTATGCTGCAACCCGCCAACGGCAATGCACATAACGGCTACGTTCAGGTACAGAACATTCTTTCCGACGGTCATGTAGAAATTATCACCGAAATACACTCCTTGGAACGTGCACGAACACCTTTCTGGCTTGGAACGACTTCGCTTGCAATTGTGGGTATTCTGGGTGTATTAGTGCTGTTCCTTGTTTTTGTTCCGTGGCAGCAGAATATTACCGGTAGTGGAAAGGTAACATCATTTGTGCCGGGTGTTCGCCCGCAAACAATTGATGCCCAGATAACGGGGCGTATTGTGCGTTGGTTTGTCAATGAAGGAATGGCAGTTAAAGCAGGAGATACCATTGCTATTCTTCAGGACTTAAACGTCAATTTTATGGATGCTGATTTCATGGAAAAAATTGAGCGCGTTCGCGAGAAAACTGTCGGAGCGCAGAATATGGCTGTCGAAACAGCACGCCAGCGAACGATTCAAGCCGAACAGCGCGAGCTGGCGGCAAAAGCGGCACTGGAGAATACAAAAATCGAAATACAAACCTCTCGCATCCGCTACAAACGTGCAGAAGAGCTTACCAAAGAGGGTCTGGCTTCACAGCGTGAAATGGAAACGGCACTTCTGAACCTTCAGAAGACACAAGCAGATTCTATTCGCTCAGAAACATTTTTGGAGTCTGCACGGCGCGATGTAGAAGCAGCCAAGAACGAGGAAAGCCGAGTTTTACAGCAGGCAGATGCAACGATTGCTGAAATTGAGCTTCGCGTAGCAAATGCCCGTCAGCGTGGCGGAGCAAGTGTAATCACAGCGCCTGTGGACGGCTATTTGGTGCGTATTGCGGAGGTCGGAGCCGGGCAGACCGTCAAAGACGGTGAAATGCTCGCTATGCTGGTACCTACTGCCGGTGGGTTAGACCAAGCGGTCGAGGCGTTTATTAGTAGCCGTGATGCCGCAATTGTGGATGTTGGTCGCCCCGTGCGGTTGCAGTTTTCCGGCTTCCCCGCCTTTGTTTTTAATCCCGGGTGGGACAATTTCACCATTAACACTTTTGGCGGTCGCGTTGCCGTTGTTGATGCAGTTGACGACGGAAGTGGTTACTATCGCGTACTCATTGTACCGGACTCGACACAAAAGCAGGGTAAATGGCCATCTTCGCAATACCTTCGCCAAGGTACACCGACAAATTCATGGATTCTACTCAATGAAGTACCAATCGGTTTCGAGATTTGGCGGCAGCTCAACGGATTCCCGCCCGTTCTGCCACACAAGATGAATGCGTCCGATAAGGCAGACAAGGATGGAAAGAAAAAGTAGAACCATTTATATTATTTTCACACCAACGATACGAAACTAATTGCCGACACTATGCTCAAACACGCCATTCGCTTCTGTATTATCTTCTCCTTCGGCAGCCTCTTTGCGGTCTATTCGGTGAATGCGCAGCAGACCGATACCTTAAGCCTCAAACAATTCCTTCAAAGTATTCTTGCCGCCCATCCGGCATTGCAGTCTGCGGCATTGGAACGCAACATTGCTGATGCCGAAATCCAGAGCGCTCTGGGCGGATTCGACCCCGCGCTGCGCAGCCAATACGAACTTAAATATGAAGGTTGGCAAAGTACAACAGATCGTATTAACCATTTTTCTGCCGGTGTCGAAATGCCGCTTAATACACTCTTCGGTCCCAAAATCATGGTCGGTTTTGACCGAGCCATCGGCTCCAGCATTAACCCCGAAGAACGCACACCACTCGCAGGACAGGGCATGGTGGGCGTTTCGCTTCCGCTTTGGTCCGGTGTTCAGACAGACCGCCGCCGAACAAACCTCAACAAAGCACAATTACGCCCCTTCCTTGCTACTGCCAACCAACGTTTTGAACAGAACAATTTGCTTCGTGCCGCCGCCATCCAGTACTGGAATTGGGCAGAGGCATTGGAGCAACTGCGCATTACGGAAAATGTGTTCACTCTGGCTGCACAGCGTGCAGCGTTTATCTCCGCACGTGCGCGGCGTGGTGAAGTTGCTCCGCTTGATAGCGTTGAGGCTCTGCAAGAAGTAGAGCGTCGGCGTGGTGAGGTCTTTCGGGCACGCCGCACAGTAGAGCAAGCCAATATAGACGCTTCGGTATATTTTTGGACGGACACCGGTATTCCCCGTGCCTTGAAGCAAGAGCCGTATAGGCTTCCGAATCTCCCTACGATGGATTCGCTCCAAATTCGTGCCGACCGCGAGCGCGCTATGGCAATGCGCCCGGAAATACAACGATTAGAATTCACCCAACAAAGTACTTCGCTTGATCTTAGTCTTGCCCGCGAAAGCCAAAAACCAGTAATTGAAGCGAAGACACAATGGCTGTATTATCCGGGAAGCAGCAATAATGACAACCTCAAAGTCGGACTAGATTTTTCTATGCCGTTATTTTTCCGTACTGCATCGGCACAAGCGGAGCTTTTTACGATTTCGCTGGAACGTACTCGCCTCCAACTTGCCCAAACCTCGCGTTTTATCAATGCCGAAATTGATAACACCGTTTCAGCATTTCAGCGTGCCGTCGAGCGCTTGGATGCTGCCGAAAAAGAAACAGCGCTTGCTAATCAAATGGAAGAAGGGGAACGAAAACGCTTTTTGGCAGGCGAAACATCGCTTCTTATTGTCAACCTTCGCGAACGGGCGGCTGCCGAAGCCCGCGCTCGGATGGTTTCTGCCCGTGCCGATTGTCTTCGCGCTTGGGTGCTCTACGTCTGGTCAATCGGCACTATTGCTCAATTAGCGGAGTAATCTCAGCACCCTCTTACTCGGTATGACTTTTGGTCATAAAAAAAACATACTTTTTGCTACTTTCACACGACGAAAAATTTTACGAAATTAGTCGCAACTAACGGTGTAGTCAGAACAGAAAAAACATCTGTCACAACCGATAGTGTTCTCAACACGCTTCTTTCTCGCACACAATCGCATACAGGAATAAGCGGCATACAGAGCCGCCCGTGGGTCAGATATATTTTGTTCTTACGAGCTTTTAGCAGGACACAACGACTATGAAAACTATATTTTCTCCTCTCGAATCTGCCGATGATATCGGTCGGTTAGTCTTTACAACCTCTGTGCAAAGAGTTATACAAAGAGTATTTTCTCTCAAGAGCCTTCGCCCTATCATGGCACTGCTTTTGGGAATTGTCACCCTACTCCCCCACAGGCTTCAGGCGCAGCAGGTGAGCAAAATGAGTGGAACGCTAACGCTTCCTTCTACCGTCGCAACACTTACCGGAACATTAGGTGGTGTGCCAATTAGGGTTGTAAGTTCTGACGGTACGATTGTTCTTTCAACAGCGACAACTCTTGGAGGCACTTTTTCTCTAGCCAGTATTACGACCGGAACCTATCAAGTGATTCCTTCCATCAGTGGCGGGGTGTTTTTTCCCAGCATTACGACGATAACCATTTCGACAGAGAGTATTGCTCAAGCAAATTTTAGTTTTATTCCGCCTTTACCAGTCATCACTGGGCAAATTCTTTCAGCTGAGACCGGCAAACCATTCCCTTTTGCACAGGTCAGCATCGTAAGCGCTCAGGCACAATTCAATCTCTTTCTTGATGCGGATAGTCGCTTTCGGATTGCTGTCTCCACAACCGGAAATTATTTCGTTACTCCTACATCATCAACCTTGCGCGTCGGACACATTTTTACACCAACGCAGGTAGGAGCATCTGTTGATGCCAATGGTAATGTCTCAAATTCTCCCGCTACTTTTGTCGCTTTTGTACCACAATACCGCTTACGCGGGGTGGTGCGCAGTCTTCCCAGCGACCCACTAACAGGAAATTCGCTTATTCGAGTACAAACACTCTCCGCAAGCGGCTCGGTGATTGGTCTTCAGGTAACAACAGCAGTTGTGAGTGCTGCGGGCGGAGAATTTGTGCTGTCTGCAACAAGTGGAACCTATAGCATCACGACATCATTTGATTCACCCTTCCCTTCTTTTTATACCATTACACCGAGCAGTCGCATTGTGACTATCAACGATGCCAATACAGACGTGGAAGATGTAGTCATTACGAATCGGCGTTATCTCATTCAAGGACGAATAATCAGTACAACTGGCACAGCACGTGTTGCTATGCCATCAGTGCCAATACGTCTTGAGCAATTTAATACCAATCTTTCTATTACAAGCGCCACCACTGACAACCAAGGAAATTTTACGTTGCGATTAGAAGCGGCTCGATTTACAGCCATTACGCTGCGGCTTATTGTAACATTGCCCGGCTATACGCTGCGGTATAATAGTGGAGTAAGTAATAGCGAAATTGTCCTCAACGGGCTGCGTGATGATACCACGCTGGGTGAGATTATTGCAGTACCTCCGCCCCCACCCGAATATCCAGTAACAGGACGTGTTTTATATCCTAATCGTTTTCCTGTTCAGGCTCCCATTGTTGCTATTGTGACCAATGCTAATTCATCGGCAGTCGTAACGCAAGAAGTTCCCATTACACTAAGTGCTGACGGCAGATATAGTATCGCTGGCGTTACCTCAGGTGTTTTTCGCATTTCGCTACGCTCTACCAATTTAGTTTTTAGTCCATCCTTGATTGAAGTATTTATGCCGCGCGATGCTGCGGCGGAATTTAATTTTCAAGCAACGCTCGCTCCAATCTTGGTTTCGGGGCGTGTTCAGACTCTCTTAGATATTCCTGTTCCGGGTGTAACTCTGCGCGTCGGCGGTGCTGCAAATGGTGTCAGCACAATAACAGATGCGAACGGTAGATATTCTATGGCGGTTGGTGGGCAGTATCCCGACAGCCGATGGCTTATTTTTCCTTCGTTGGAAGATACTGCATTTTCGCCTCCCGCAAGGCTGATTGTCACAAACATCAATACGCCGATACTAAACAATATGGACTTCCGAGCTACCTCTACCACCAACACACTTCCCTTATCCACGGTGGGGGGCAGAGTTATAGTCTTTGCCGATGATGGAAGTGAGGTTGGTCTAGGCAAGGTAGTTCTGAGCGATGGTACACGAAGCACTCAAACAGATGGAAATGGGAACTATACGTTGTCCAATATGCCGAATGGCTCCTATCGCATTACCCCCATTCTTGAAGGATATGTGTTCACACCGGAAACACTGACAGCAAGTATTCTTGGCGGTAATAGCACTCGCAATCAAAACTTTGTTGCCCGTCTCAAGCGCGACGTTGCAAATCGTCCACCGTTCATTCAGACACGTCTTAATGATATTCCCGTCATAGCGGCAGCGACGACTCCTGTGCCACTTGCATCTGTCTTTGCTGACCCCAATAATGACACACTGCTGCTGACAACCACAGTCGAAGACCCCACGCTTCTGCGCACACGCATTCGCAACAATACGCTCCTTATTGATGCTCTCTCTGAAGGAAATACAATGGTGAGCATTACCGCAAATGATAACCGTGGCGGCACGACAACTGCATCATTTCGTGTTACCGTGAGTCGTCCCTTTGCCACACCAACACAGTTTATTCGCCCGAAAGGAAATTTCAATACCAATATCAATGCTGCTATCGTGATTGAGACGCAGACTACATTAGCTGCTTTTGCAGGATTACCACCTGCCAATACTGACAAAAATCCTTCACTAACGGCGTTCAGTGGTGAATTAGGTGCATTCAATGAAAATTGTGATTGCGTTGGTTCTATTGTGTGGACAGGAAATAATGCCGTATTGCCGGTTTGGGGTGAAGATAAAGAAAACGACATCCCAGGAATGAAGCCCTCTGCACCAATTCATATTCGCTATATTGATAATATTGAACGTAGTTCACGGCGTATGAGAGCTATATATTTCTCAAATGTTCAACCCGGACTTTGGCCCATTGACCAGGCTATCATTACCAGCCTTCCAGTTCTCGAAGATGATCCGTGCAAGCCGACACAAAACTATACCGTTGCCACACGTATTGAGGCTAATTATTTTGATGCTCGTATCATTCCAAACCCCGTAGCGAATAGAGGTCTCATTACATACACATTACCAAATGCGGGGCAAGTGGATGTGGAAATATGGAATATGCTTGGGCAGCGTGTCGCAACGCTCGCATCCGGTTATCAGCCCGCAGGCGTGCAACGTCTGGATTTCGATATAGAGAGCCTGCCGACAGGAATGTATGTTTGCCGCATCCAAAGTAGTAACGGTGCGCTTTCAAACCGTAATATCTCGACGATTCGTCTTTCGGTCATTCGCTAGAAAATTGAACATTTCCCAGATACATCAAACGATTCTCGATGATAAATGATTCTGTCTCTTTGTAGAGCAGCATCACAAAATCATCGAGAATTTTGTTTTTGATAAACGACCTTTCCTTGCACAACAGTTTTAGAAACTACGTGGGGATGCGCACCATAGACGAGGCGAGAAATTATATTCTCCGGCGACACAAAACTACTCTTTTGCGGCAGAATCTCATTCAGATCACAAACAATGAAATCAGCATCTTTACCGACCGTAAAGTTGCCAATTACCTCATCCAAGCCCAGTGCCCGTGCTCCGCCCAATGTTGCCAGCCAAAGCGCCTCTTCGGCACCCACCGTTGGCATTTCCTGTGCACGATGCAGTATATTCCACGTTTTTGAACTTTCGGCAGCTTCCTTTGCTTCATTGAACATAGACAACGACGAACCGCCCGCTACATCGCTTCCCAAGCCAATGCGAAGACCTTCGTTCAACATTTGCCGCAATGCCATCACACCGCTTTGCAGAAAACGGTTGGAACAAGGGCAATGTGCAATGGCGCAGTTGTGAGCCTTGAGGAGCGATTTTTCCTGCGAACTCAGATAAATAGAGTGCGCCATAATGGTCTTGTCTGTCAAGAGACCGTAGGCATGGTAAACGTCTGTGTAAGAAGCGTGTTCAGGAAAAAGTTCTGCAATAAAGCGAAGTTCTGAAGGATTTTCGGACAAATGCGTTTGAATGCGCAAGCCCTCCGCGTGTGCGGTTTCACCCGTTTTTTTGAGAAGTTCACGGGAGCAGCTGCCCGCAAACCGTGGTGTAAGTGTGTACTGCAATCGCCCATTGCCCGCGCCATGCCATGCTTTTGCCAGCGCGAGGCTATCGTTGATATTTTCATCAGGCGAATACAAAATATTTTCAGGAGCGTTATTATCCATCATTGTTTTGCCCATACACACCCGCAAGCCCGCATGGAAAGCCGCTTCAAAGGCAATATCGGTAGCCCGCCTGTGAGACGAACAATAGACGGACATCGTTGTCGTGCCGAGCCGTACGGCATCATAAAAAAAACGCTGCGACTGGATATGCGCATATTCCTCATCGGCAAAGCGAGCTTCGAGCGGGAAAATATAGGTATTCAGCCAATTCAGCAACTCACCTGTCCCGATAGCAGCTGCTTCATACTGTGGCAGATGGACGTGCGTGTCCACCATCCCGGGCAAAATTACCGCATTTTCACAGTGTTCCTCAGGAATATCGGCATAGTCACAGAGTGCATCAGCACGCGCTCCCATGAAGACAATTTGTCCGAAATCGCTCACGACAAGCGCTCCATCAAGTAGATACTCTAGACCGCCTTGCGGAAGCGGATGAACAAGAAAACCGGTGTACAGGCGCATATATTCTCACCTTCACAAAACACAATGAGGAAAAAAAAACAAAATAAAAGCGCACTATTACTTCTAAATAGTGCGCTTTGATAACGTACGGGGATTTTCTTAGCAATCGTGCGTGTAGCTCTTTTATGCCTTAGCTGGGGTTGCCGCAGCCGCTTCATCACGTCCGCGCTTTGCGTGGACGGCAACGATGCTGGACGAAGGAGGAATCATAAATTTCACGCCCGGAACTTTCAAGTCGCCAATGTGAACAGATTTGCCTACTTCAAGATTGGTAACATCAATTTCGATGTGTTCCGGCAGCGATGCAGGAAGGCACTCAATTTGCACTTTGTGCAAGATGTGCTCAAGCAGACCACCGGCGATGCTCACACCTTTAGCAGTACCTTTGAGAACAATCGGTACTTCAACGTGGAGCGTCTGACCTTCAATAATGCCAAGCAGATCAAAGTGCACAATTTCTTCGCTCACGGGGTCGAATTCTACATCTTTCATAACACAATCCACCGGCGCTGAACCCTCAACTTTGAGAGTGATAATGTGTGTATCAGATGTGTACACAGCCGGACGAATTTGCTTGAAGGTAGTAGCAATGGCAAGCGGTTCTTTGCCTTTTGCATAATAAATACCGGGGATAAATCCGGAATTGCGAACGGCTTTGGAGGCTTTTTTGCCAAGCTCACGCTTTTTTGCTTCGAGTGAAATAGCACTCATGATTATACTCCGAATTGAACAAATGAAACAATGTTGTATTGAACGATTTCTGTGGTGCGAGAAGCAACTGCTGCGCTTGGTCTCGCTTAGGTTGGAATAAGATCGGTATCGAAAAGCGACGTGATGGACTCATTGTTGTGCGTCCGCAAAATAGCTTCCGCAAAGAGGTCGGCGACAGACTGAACGACAATTTTCGTGCTTTGCTCAAACATCGGATTCGTGGAGAAAATAGTATCGGTTACAAAGAGTTTAGAAACAACACTATCCTCAATTTTTTCGAGCGCCTGCCCCGAAAAGACCGGGTGCGTACAAGCACCAAAAATTTGCTCGGCTCCGGCATCTTTCAGCGCACGAGCACAAGCAACAAACGTACCGCCGGTATCAATCAAGTCGTCAATAATAATAACATTTTTGCCTTTGGGATCGCCGATGATATTGAAGACTTCGCTAACATTGTGCGCCGGACGACGCTTGTCAATAAGAATCAAACCGGCATTGAGACGCTTTGCGTATGCTCGCGCCGTTTTTGCACCACCCACGTCGGGCGATGCCACGACGAGGTTTGGCAAATCAAGGCTGCGCAATTTTTTTACCAATACCGTCGAAGAATACAAATGGTCAAGCGGTATATCAAAAAAGCCTTGAATCTGCGGGACGTGCAAGTCCATCGTGATAATGTGATCTGCTCCGGCTTCCACAATCAAATTTGCCATGAGTTTTGCCGTAATTGAGACGCGCGGCTGATCCTTGCGATCTTGGCGGGCATAGCCGAAGTACGGTATAACGGCAGTAACGCGGTCAGTCGAAGCACGACGGGCAGCGTCAATAAGCATCAGAAGCTCAACGAGATTATCCCCGGGAGCATGGGTCGATTGGATGATGAATAAATCACCACCACGAATACTGTCTTCATACTTCACCCAAATCTCGCCATCGCTGAAATTACGAATAACCGTTTTGTCCAGCTGCTCCGCACAATCTATATTGCCTTTATTGTCGGTAGATTTTTTTTCTACCGCCTTGGCAATCTTGTGGGCGAGATCCATATTGGAACGCCCTGCTGCGAGACGAAAGTTTGGCTTTATTTTCAGTTTATTCTTTTTCGCCATAGTTGTTTGGGGAGAAACATCTTCAAAGACGAAGTACCGGATGACAGAGACACATCGGCATATAAAAAAAACAAGCGCCCCGCAGATAAACAGCCGCGTACAAGCGCTTGATTTCTTTTGTTTCAGTGTGTATCTCGAAACACTGAGAGATGTAGCGTACGAAGCGCTACACGTGGTGCTGGGGCGGCTGGGGTCGAACCAACGAATGGCGGTACCAAAAACCGCTGCCTTGCCACTTGGCGACACCCCAGTTTTGGATAAATGCACCTTGTGTACATTTATTTTCCAAAATAGACTGCAAATATATTGGTATTTTTTTTTAGACGCAAGTTTTTTTTTATACCACCGCAAAATATTTTTTTGTACTTCTCGCAGCTCCCACAACGATTAGAAAAAGGGCTTTCGCAAACAAACCGGAATACAGTCCGAAGTTTCTATAGATACTGGCTTCTCCCTGCTCACCGAACTTCCGTCCGGGCTTTCGCAAAGGACGACTTGGCGACAGTCCTCACAAAATAAAGATGAGAAACACACCACCCCGCATTAAACTTTGTTCATGGCTTGTGTATCTTACTAAAGTGTCCTAAATTGCACATCTGTTAAAACACAATGCAATTCAGTGTTGTAATCTTGCTTTCTTCAAGCAACGTCCCTCAATACACCCGACAGCTCAATTATTTTTCCTCATCACACTTTCCAAAAGGTTTTTCTATGAAACTCATTCGTTTTTTTGCTACCTCGTTCGTGGCAGTGACTCTCGTCATCCTTGCAGCCTGCGACCCCGTAACTCCCGTTACCGTGACAACCCCAAACCCCGTGGATAGCTTAAAAGCTACGTCCATTGATGCCGCCACCGTGCGCCTAAAGTGGAACGCTTCCACCACCACCAATATCAACGGCTACCGCGTTACTATTCTCAACACCGTTTCCGGTGCTGAAATTGGCAGAACCAACGTCTCCGGTACTACTATTGATGTGAATGGCTTGACTGCCGGTACGGTCTATCTCTTCCGTGTGCAGACCCGCACCGCTGATACCGTCAGCACTGCACGAGAAATCCGCTGGTCTCCCGCAGTACGCGTTACGACCATGCAAGGCGGGGTTATTCGTATTTATGAGACGGCTTCCGGTTTTGGGAGTGGTTTGCGCTTTCAGGGTGGAACGGCATTGAACCTTACTGTCGCACGTGGCAATGAGTGGGATTTGGGTATCAATACCCGTTCTAACGATACCTTACTCATCGGTACTCCAGACTTTATTGGCTATTCCGCTATCACAAACCCTCGTAAAACAAAATCAGGCGCTAATCTCTATCCCAATGTTGACAGCCTTAATCAAGTTTTTGACACCCAAGTTCAGATGGATGCAGCAGGTGGCAATTATGCTATTATTCTGCGCAACACCACAAAAGGCTTTGTTGGTGCATTTCAAACCGTAGAGGGAAATTTTGCGAAAGTCTTCTTCAAAGCATCGTCGGCTGGCGTAATCCTTCAAGGCACAGCGCCGAACCGCTATGTTGAAGTAGAAATTTCCTACCAACCCGTAGCGAATGTTCCTTATGCTCTTGCTCCAAATTTGAATCCGACGGCAACAAAAGGATTTATTGACGGCGTGACGTTCACAAAAGTTACTCCGTAATTATCTCCTTTCATCAAAAGTATATTTTTTCACTTTCTCACCTAAAGACAACTATGAACTTCCGTCTATCAATCGCTGCACTTGCTTGTGCAGTTCTCATGCCACTTTCCGGCATTGCCCAATCAAAAACACCCGCTTCCGAGCCTGTCAAATCAGAGCCACAATCAACCTCGACGGTAACAAAAACTACTTCTACGACCTATACAAAGGTAACAACGAAGACCTCCAAACCTACCAAAGGCTATGTGGTAAGTCTTCTGACCCTCAAGCGCGTTACCGCTCAAGAAGCAAGCGCGATGACGAACAAAAGCGCATTAGGCTTTCTCGTTGGCTCAAAGATTTACTACGTCGTCAAAGCAGACGGTTCCAGCGTTGGTGATGATTTGGCACGTCTTGCCGATGCGTCCGTTGGCGTGATTGGCAAAAAAGTGTCGCGCGGCGGCATGACCGTCCTTCTCGCCGATATTGTTGATACGATGAAATAATGCCATTGTAAAAATAGTGGCTAAAAATATCAGCCCGACAACGCTTACATCGCAAACATATATTGCGAAAAAGCAGTGTCGGGCTTTTGTATAATTTTTTTTTGCAGAAAAACAGCATGGATATTACTGCCAGCCTGTACGAAGCACAACGCATACTCCACGACGAGCAAACGGCTCTGGCGCACGTGGTGGAGCGCTTTTCCACCTCCGAGTTTGCGGATAGAATCATTCGCGCCGTGCAAATGCTGAGTGCAGCACGGACAATACTGGTCTTTGGTATTGGAAAATCCGGTATTGTCGGGCAAAAAATCGCGGCGACGCTCACCAGCACAGGCTCACGGGCAATCTCGGTGCATCCGGTGGAGGCGCTTCACGGCGATATTGGCATTGCGGAGCGCGGCGACGTGTCGCTTCTCATTTCCAAGAGTGGTACAACTGCTGAACTTCTTTCCTTGCTGCCTAGTCTGAACGTGCGCGGGATTCGGTCGATTGGACTTCTGGGCGTGGTGGACTCGCCTCTTGGGACGCTTTGCGATTGCGTGATAGATGCTTCGGTAGAGCGCGAAGCCTGTCCGCTTGGGCTTGCGCCCATGTCCAGCACGACCGTCGCAATGGCTTTGGGAGACGCTTTGGCGGGCGCACTGATGTCACTGAAGGGTTTCCGAGCAGAAGATTTTGCGTCGGTACACGCATCGGGGCAATTAGGAAAAAATCTTACGCTCAGAGTTGGCGAAGTCATGCACGTTGGCGGGGCAATTCCGTTTGTTACCGTGGCGGCAACGTTCCGCGAGGCATTAGTCGAAAGTACGCGCAAAGGTCTGGGCTGCGTGTGTGTGGTCGAAAGTCAGGAAACTATGCACCTTGTAGGAATCATCACCGACGGCGATGTTCGCCGCGCATTGGAGCGTTTTGACGATATTCGTCCGCTCTTGGCGGCAGACGTTATGACGGCTTCACCGCTTACCACCAGCCATGATGCGCTCTTGGGCGAAGCACTCGCCGAAATGGAACGCCGTGACAGGCAAATAAGCGCCTTACCGGTTGTGGACACAGAACATCGCTGTGTGGGCGTTGTGCGGGTGCATGATATTGTGCGAGCGGGATTGTAGGCAGCTTTTTACCGTAAAATTTATTCTCAAAAAAACAGCCCGAAAGAAGAAATTTCTTTCGGGCTGTTTTTGTAGGCATTTGGACAGTGATGCTTGGAACACAGACAAGAATGCCTGTGCTACCGAAGCCAGCTTTTACGCTATTAACGATATAAGATTACTTCTTCGGATCAAGAATATTCTCAATCGTTACTGCCAAATCGCGCAAATGCGCCTTTGTGACAGCATCGGCAGCTTTACCGGATGCACTTGAGCACGTGGCTTTCAAGCCCTCAAGCTGCATACGTGCAAGTCCGCGTACGTCAGTGTTGGAAACGTCCGGCGTAGCAAAAAGCGCACGAAACGCTTCTGCACCCGGCGGAACAACTGGCGGTGGCGGCGGAGCGAGTTTTTTGCCGAGTTCGTCCACAAGCGTACGTTGCAAATTGCGGCGATAGTCATCGGTTTGCGGTTTTGCTTGCTTCACGTCGCTAAAAATGGCGTTTTCAACATCAACAAAAAGTTCGCGTACAGAATATGCTTTCGCACCTTCCATTGACTCATGCTCCAAGAGGCGCAAGAGTTTATCGTTGCTGAGAACCGTTCGTACCAGTCGTGCTTGTGCGTCTTGGAGCAGTTTTACCGAACCGTTTGGATAGATTTTGCGAATCACATCTTCGCGGAGCATGAATTTAGGTGCTTTCCACGCATTATCACTGAGGAATTGAACGGCTGCTTTTTGGCGTTCACGCGGTAAAGCGGTGTACTGGTTGCCTTCGTCGCCGTTGACTTTCAGCACAATGTCCACGCCGCCCGGATAATTCGCAACGTGTCCCATTTCGCGGTTCCATTGCCCAAGCACTTCTTCGTAGAGACCGCGCAGTTCCTCGTAACTCTCGCCTGCTTTAGCAGCAGCTTCCGGCAAGTAGCCCATCACGCGCTCAAGATTTTTCACACCATAGCCTGTTGCTTTAATCGCGTCGTCGCCCAAATCTTCGGTTTGCGAAAGTGGGTCGGTGATGGCAAATTGCTGCGCACCGAAGCGAAGCATTTTGTTGCTTTGTGCTTCTTTTGCCCACGCGCGAGTTGTTGAAAGCTCGTCTTCCGGCGTTTTTGCATCTTTGATAAGGCGGTAACCCCATTTGGTTGCAAATTTATCGTAAGGACCGATATTCGGCATCATTGCTGCACCGTCGCCGGGCTGGGCAACATAGTTAAAGCGAGCATAATCCATGATACTTGGCGCGGTGCCATACTGCTGGGTAAAGGTTTTCGAGCGAAGTGAATCCACGGGATACGCATTGGAAGCCTTCATATTGTGCGGGAAGCCCAGCGTATGACCAACTTCGTGTGCGGACACAAATGAGATAAGTTCGCTCATCAGGCTGTCCGGCAACGGCATTTTGTGGGAACGTGGGTCAGCGACTGCTTGCACGAAGTACCAATCGCGAATAAGGTTCATCACATTATGGAACCAACCAATATCCGATTCCAAAATTTCGCCGGAACGTGGGTCGGCAACGTTAGGACCATACGCATTTTTCACGGGCGAAGGATAGTAGCGAATAACGGAATAACGGGCATCTTCTGGCGACCATTCGGGGTCTTCTTTCGGGGTAGGAGCTTCGATACAGCGAATTGCATTTTTGAAGCCTGCTTGCTCAAACGCCACATTCCATGCTTCTACGCCTTTTTTCAGCGCTGGTCGCCATTGAACGGGAGTTGCGGGGTCAATGTAATACGTAATTTGTTTTTTCGGTTCCACAAGTTCGCCACGGAAGTATGCGGCTTCGTCTTTCGGCTCCAAGCGCCAGCGACGAATGATGGTGCGGCGTTCAGCTTTTTGGGTAGGAAGACCGTAGTCGGTGCGGGTAAGCGAGAACCAGCCCACACGCGGGTCTGCTTGACGCGCCATCATGGGCACATCGGGAAGTTTGATCATCGAGTGGTGCATCGTGAAGGACATCGTACGCGAACCCGTGTTCTGCGGTGCCGCTTCTGCCGAATAAGTGATGACGTTTTCTACCTCAACGTTTTCTGGAAAACTGCGTGCATATTCCACAAACGAGCGATTTGCATCCAACGCACCAATGCGGAACTGGTCGCGCGTAGGTTTGGGCGGGGTGAGAATACCAATATCGGTAGTGAACATGGAGGTAACATCAATCACCACGCCGTTGGAATCTTTTGCCAGCGCCAGAATTGGGAAGGAAGCGATAATTTCCTCAAAATTTGCATTTTTCACTGCTTTAGAAATTGGGAGGGAATCTGCAGCCACGTTCACATAGCTCACAGCGCGGAGCAAAATGCGGTTGTATTTGCGTTCCCAGCGCACAACTTCTTCGTTCACTTCTTCGCCACCATAGCCCACAGATGGCGTTTTTGCTTGGCGCGTTACGAGAAGCATTTCTTTGCCGAGCAGCTTATTCGGGATTTCGTAAAAGAGTTTCTCATCAATGCGGTGAACGGTGAATAAACCGTCGTCGCTTTTTGCCTGAGCCGTGATTACGTCTTTATACGGCTTAATGCCGCCCGCGGCTGCTCCTGCTGCGCTCGGAGCGCCCCCCGGAGGTGCACCGGCTGGCTGGGCAAACATCAAAACTGGTGAACACGCCAACACAAGTATTAGCAAGGCGTTGCGAAAGTTCTTCATAGAGAATTCTCCTGAAAACAATGAAGGGTGGGTAAAAAGGTGAAACCGAAAATCGTTTCTTTACGAAAGATTGCAGGAAAAGTTACATCTCTTGAGCACTTTATCACAAAAAAAATCTGATTTTTGTTGTAAAGGGTACGAGAGAAAGCGGTGAATACGAATTGAAAAAGCCGCGGTAGTATTGCGAATGGCGTGAGAAATTCATAATTTCCCCGTCAACTAACGAACATTTTCTCAATCTCTACACAGCAAACACCATGAATACAGGGAGTACAGGACCATCAAACGCCTTTATAGCTGCCTCGTGGATAGCATTACTCACGGGGTTGCTCTTCTACATCGTCGGGCTTTGGAACGCCAGCGCGATGAACCTAAGCGAAAAAGGATATTATTTCACGTTACTCATGTACGGCTTATTTTCTGCCGTTTCATTGCAAAAGACCGTCCGCGACAGGCTTGAAAACATACCCGTCACCAATATCTACTATGGACTAAGTTGGTTTTCGACGCTGCTTGCTATTGTACTCCTCACGGTAGGCTTGTGGAATGCAGTTCTGAGCCTCAGCGAAAAAGGGTTCTACGCAATGTCGTTTATCTTGAGCTTGTTTGCTGCAATAGCTGTGCAGAAAAACACCCGTGACAGCATGAATGCTACCGAACATACCACCGCACACACTACAAACGACCATTAAAATCAATACCTGTCATGGCAACCTTCTTTGGCTTCGATTATCCCACATTGTGGTTTCTTGTTCTGGGTGCGGTCTTTACGGGCTATACCATTTTGGACGGCTTTGATTTAGGTGCAGGAGCACTTCATCTTTTTTTCAAAAAAGAAGAAAGCCGCCGGATTGCGCTCAATGCCATCGGACCGGTATGGGACGGCAATGAAGTCTGGCTTGTTATCGGCGGGGGTGCTATGTTCGCAGGTTTCCCGGAGGTATATGCAACAGTTTTTTCGGCATTTTACATTCCGTTCATGCTTTTTTTGGTCATGCTCATTTTTCGGGCAATTTCTATTGAATTTCGCAGCAAAGAGCCAATGGCATGGTGGCGCAGGACATGGGATGTGAGCTACTCCATTTCCAGTATGAGTATTGCTTTTCTACTTGGCGTAGTGCTTGGCAATATCATTCAAGGGATTCCCATTGGCAAAGATTTTGAGTATGCAGGCGGTTTCTGGAACTTACTCAATCCTTACGCGCTGATTACAGGTGTCACCGTCGTTGCGCTCTTTATGATGCACGGCGCGGCGTATTTGATAATGAAAACCGAGAACCGATTGCACACAAAATTGATTATTCTTGCCAAAAATACGAGTCGCTTTTTTGTAATGTGTTATATGCTGCTCACGATGGCAACGCTCGTCTATATGCCGCAGACAGCCGCACGATTCCGTGAGTTTCCCGTGCTATTTTTGATTCCTTTCGCCACCATGCTAACCATTATTAACACTCGGCGACTTCTTGAGAAAGAGCGCTATTTCAAAGCGTTTGCGTCGTCGGGACTAACTTCGGCGCTTTTGCTGGTCACGGCAGCAATTTACCTATATCCGAACATGGTCATTTCGACCATCAATCCTGCATATTCCATCACCATCTACAACGGTGCATCGTCAGAAAAATCGCTGGGCATCATGCTGACAATTGCAGCGATTGGCGTACCCATCGTGGCGACGTACACGACGTTTGTCTTCTGGACATTTCGCGGCAAAGTGAAAATTGACGAGACGAGTTATTAGGAAACATCGGGCGATAGCGTATCTTTGCGCATGGAGAATCTTCAGCTCATACAAAAAATTGCACACGGCAGCGAAGCAGCGCTAAGAGAAATCTATGGGGTGTTTGCAAATATTGTGTTCAATACTGCACTCAGCTACCTACACGACCGCGCGGAAGCAGAAGAAATCACGCAGGATGTATTTCTTGAAGTCTATCAGTCTGCAAAAACATTCGAGGGAAAATCGTCCGTGCGGACATGGATATATCGCATCACCGTCAATAAGTGCCTCGACAAACTCCGCTACCAGAAACGCAAGAAGCGTTTTGCGCTAGTAAAAAGTCTTTTCAAGCCTGATACCACCGAGATTCAGCATGATGCTGAAGATTTCGAGCATCCGGGAGTTACCCTTGAACGTCAGGAATACGCCAAAATCCTTTTCAAAGCCCTTGAACACTTACCTTCTCAGCAGCGCACCGCCTATATTCTCAGCTTTATCGAAGAACTCCCCAGAAAAGAAGTCGCCGAAGTCATGCAACTTTCGGTCAAGGCAGTTGAGTCGCTCCTTCAACGTGCAAAAATAAACTTACGCTCCACACTCGAAAAATATTATCCTGACCGAAGGATTTAGTATTCCTTAGTCGTCTAATCCATCGTTGGCACATTCGCAGAAATTACCTCGTTTAAGAAAAGCTATGAAAAATACCATTCAGAACAGCGAAAAAGAACAATGGAAAGACCATGTTCTATCAAGCCTTGAGGGCATAAAGCGAGCAGAAGCACCTCCATTTTTATTCACGCGGATACAAGCTAGTATTCTTCTAACCAATAGAAATCCATATGTTTCCACACCAAAACTGATGCTTGGCGTCGTGGCATTTTTGGTACTATGTTGCGTAAATCTTTGGGTACTTATTGAATCCAATCAGGTAGCCAGCCCAAACAATGTACCACCGCTGCAAGCTGCAATCATGCTTGAGTCGGTTAATTTCGATTTATACTAGCCTTACAATTAGTTGAAAACAAGGTAAAATGATGAAACGAGAAACACTGCTAACGCTCGCTGTTGCTGCACTTTTGGTGCTGAATCTCGGCATTATGACATATTTGTTTGTGAGTCATCGCCCGCCCTCAGAGAGTGAAGAGAAACCTCCGAAAGGTAAAAAAATTGATGAATTGGTTATCACGCGATTGCATCTGGACGAGGCACAGCAAGCGACGTTCAAAACGCTCAAACGCGAGCATCGTTTAACAATGGAGAGTCTCGACAGGGAATACCGGGACGTAGTAGAGCAATACTTTTTATTAGTGCTGAGAACGAGTATTGATGCCGCACGACGAGATTCGTTGCAAAGGCTTTTGGAAAATCTTCACGGTCAAAAAATTTCTACGACCTTTCGGCATTTTACAAAAATCAAAACCATCTGTTCGCCGAAGCAGCAGCCTGCCTTTGAGCAACTCCTCCCTGAGCTTTCTCGCATGATGCTTCCACCGCAGCGAAAACCCCGTGAAGGCTTTCCAAATGGTGGACGCGAACAATAATTTCCCCAACAAGCGAAGGAATTGAGTGCCGACTGTCGTCAAAGGCTTTCAAAAGAGCAGATTTTTCAAAATCTTTGCTTGAGTAGGCTGAATTGTATGTTTTTTTTAAGAGCAGAGGAGGCATCTTGCTATTAAAGTTATTTTTATCAACATATTAACTAAAAGGAAAAACATTATGAAGCATATTTTTTTGTTGTGCCTTGTCATGCTGTCAGCAGGAGGAAGTGTCGTGTCTGCACAAACACTGAATCTTGTGACAAAAAACGGTACGGCACAAATCAGAACCAATGATATTGACAGTGTAACTATCCAAACAACAACCGTTACTTTCATCAAAAAGGATCGGACAACTCAAGTAGTAAATATCGCCGACCTCCATCGAATGACATTTACCTTGACTACTGGTGTAAAAGATTCAAAACAATCATCCGCTCTGAATGCACTGTCATTATTGAAAGCCTATCCTAATCCGACAAACAGTACAAGTATTATTGAATATCAAATTGTGCGCCCTGCTGAAGTTGAAATGCAGATTACGGATGCTACGGGCAAAATTATCAAAACGGTCATGCTTGGCGCTCAAGGAGCCGGAATACATCAAGTAGAATGGGATACTCTCAATAATGGCAGTATATCCGTCCCAACCGGTGCTTATACGTGTTTGATACGTACAAATACAGGGGAAACACTCACCCAAAAACTTCTTATTATCCACTAATAATGCCAATTAAAAGTTAAAACTGGATTGCCCAGATAATCGTGATAGAA
>JACVZY010000026.1 GCA_014654705.1 Ignavibacteria bacterium | reverse complement strand
AGGCTCTCGGCGAATAATCGGACTGCGACTGCTGCCCTCACTGTTGTCAGGTAGGGACATACATAATCGCTACAAAGCAAGTCATTCCAAGGATAGCAAATAACCATGGGATGACTTGCGGCGTTTAGTGGATATTTGTACTTGTTTCATTTCAAAACACTTGCCTCGCAGGATGTCTCGCATATTGGGCTGTGTCAAGCAGAAATGTGTCCGATTTTCCTCACACTGTCAGCAAAACGCCACACTTTTTTATGTAAAAATACTCTCAAATGACGCTTTGAAGCCGTTTAGATGAATTGGCACGGTTCTTGGGAATTGCCGGATGAACGATTGTTCATCGTTCGTTGAATAAATCTCCGTCCCATCTCTCAGGACTACCGCGCATGGCTAACAAAAGACTCTTTCAATCGCTCATCGGGAGCTTACTTCCAAGCAATTCCTCTTCGAAAGCATCCGTGCATAACGAAGCAGGCGGTAAAGCATATTCGCTTTCCCGAAAGCACGCACTTGCTCAGTACGTCGCTACGGGCTGTCTGAATGGTACATTCTACGCAAGCGCAGAAAATCAATTGGAACAAATACTCTCGCTTTGTAACGCACAAGAAGGTCTCTGGCAGCACCACGATTTTATTTCGACGGAATTTATTGCTCAAACTGCTGTCTATGCCCGCGAAAAAGCCTTTATGAAAGACACATCGGCTTTATTGGTAGCGCTTTTAACCACACGCGAAGAAACCGAATACCTTAAAGCAGTATTTCCGCGTGTAATTGATAATGGCAAAATGCTTCGCTCTTTCGTTCAAATCATGCGTTCTGGGGTTGTTGGTCGAAAATCACTTGGTACGTTGCCGAAAAAGCTCATTCTGGATTGGTTTGATAGCCGCACCGATGAGCAGGTTTTCAGCAATTCCATCGGTAATGACCCGTCCATTGCAGACGTGATTAAGATGGTGCATCCTACGCCGAAAACGGCTTCACGACGCGCACTCTATGGCTATTTACTTGGCAAAGAGTACGACGTTGAAGATTTACCGACCATTGTGCGTGATTATGAAGCCTTTAAGCGTGGCGAAACCGAAGCAGTACCCAGTGTTCCTTTTCAAATGCTCACGTCCTTACCGCTTTCTAAGCGAGACTGGACAGCAATTGCTGCAAACGCAAGCTGGCAGACGCTTCGCATGAATATCAATACCTTTGCGCGTCATGGCGTTTTGGAAGATGCAAAGGCTGTAAGCATTATCATCACTCGTTTGCAGGATGCAGGAGAAATTAGTCGGGCTAAAGTGTTCCCGTACCAATTGCTCACGGCATATCGCAATCTAACCACTGCAGATGCGCTTATTGAATCGTCGGCTGCTTTTACCAACGATATGACCAAACAGCACATTAGCGCAAAGCGTTCTCAGCTTGTGGATGCTCTTCATGGCATTGAAGTTGCGTTGGAATCGGCATTGGAAGCAGCAACTGCGAACATACCTGCACTTGATGGCAAAATGTTTATCTGTGTGGATGTGTCCGGTTCTATGCAATCGCCCATCACCGGTGAGCGCAAGGGCGCGACGACAAAGGTGCGGTGCATAGACGTTGCAGGCTTGATTGCATCAGCAGTCTTACGCAAAAATCCGTCGGCGGAAGTCATTCCTTTCGAGCAGCACGTGGTCAAAACCCGCTTAATTGCTCACGATAGTGTAATGACGAATGCACAGCGCCTCGCTGCTATCAATGGCGGCGGAACCAATTGCAGTGCGGCATTGCGGCACTTGAACGAGCATCATGCTACGGGCACACTCGTCCTTTTCGTCTCGGATAATGAGTCGTGGATGGACAAGCAGTCCTACCGTTCGACCGCACTCATGCACGAATGGAGCATCTTCAAAACACGCAATCCTCAGGCACGGCTTGTTTGCTTGGATTTGCAACCCTACGCCACGACGCAAGCCGCCGAGCGCGATGACGTGCTCAACATTGGTGGTTTTTCCGATGAGGTTTTTAGTGTCATCAGTGAATTTGCTCATGGCACACTTTCGGAAGAGCATTGGTTAGGTGTTATTGAGCGTATCGAGCTTTGACAACAAAGACGTTCTCAGACTTTCATTGTCTCGAATGCTTGATGGAACTACATTTTGGTATGTTTTCGTTTCATCACCAATACTCGTCGAGACGCTTTTTTCGCATGGTTGCATAGAGTATATTTTCGGTGCGGCAAATGCTGATGGAACTACATTCCTTATTACGGACACATCGTTTCTTCATTTCTCGTTGCCTCACCGTTCTTTTTGCATCATGCCCTACAATCAGCATCCATTCTCAAGTATAACGTGCTGCTCTATTGTTCGGTGCATAACAACAACCTCCCACTTGTGATGAAAAAGAGAGCCTCACAAGGGCATGACGAACCGCCGACAAAAAACAGCAGATACAACAAAAACCGCATGACAACACCCGTTGCCCATGCGGTTTTCTTTTGATTGCCCGTTTGTGAAATATTCCGTATTTTCAAAAAATACACCTCTTCATTTTTTACAAAAATAGATTTTCTATGGCTTTAATGGACGCATACACTGGGGTATTGGATGAAAGCCGCGTCAAACACTTGCTTCGGCGAACGACATTTGCTCCAACGACAGATAATATCAAATCGCTCACTGGACGATCGGCAACGGCGGCGCTCGCAAATCTCCTCTCCGACACGCCAATTCCAAGCCCACCTATTGACCCGACGACAGGCGAACAATGGCATAACAAAAGCTATAATCGAGACAAAGATGCGAATTACAATGAATACCTAAAGTCGTGGTGGGCTGGATTGATGTTCAATGACGGCGTATCGCTTAGGGAAAAAATGACGCTCTTTTGGCATAACCTCCTTGTTTCGTCCTATCCTGCCGTGCAAGATGCCCGCTATTTATACCGCCAAAACGCACTTTTACGACGCTTCGCCTTTGGGAATGTCCGTACCTTGCTCAAAGAAATTACGATTGATCCCGCAATGCTACGGTATTTGAACGGCAACACCAATACCAAAGCGACCATTAACGAGAACTACGGGCGCGAACTTCAAGAACTCTTCACCATCGGCAAGGGTGCGGAAGTATCGGCAGGAAATTACACGAATTACACCGAGCAAGATGTTCGCGCTGCAGCCCGCGTACTGACTGGTTGGACGGACGTTCCCGAAGGCGTGACTTCGCGCTTTGTGGCGGATAATCACGTGAGCGAAGACAAGCAGTTTTCTGCGGCATACCAAAACACGGTTATTCGGGGGCGAAGTGGTGCCGACGGAGCACAAGAAACTGATGAATTGCTTGATATGATTTTCCGTCAGCCCGAAACCGCACGGTTTTTCTGCCGCAAGCTCTATGTGTGGTTTGTCGGAACGGAAATTGACGCGACGATTGAAAAAGAAGTTATTGGGGAGCTTGCCAATACACTGCGCGGCGGTAATTGGGAAATCAAACCGGTGCTGGAAATGCTCTTCAAAAGCCAGCATTTTTTTGATACGGCGAATATCGGCGCAATGGTCAAAAGCCCGATAGACCTTGTGGTCAGCACTACGAAATACTTCAGTAAATACTTCGCACCCACCATTCCAAGTCAAGTCAGCGACCCCGAAGGATATTACAATTTTATGAAATGGCTCTGGCAAAACGCCGACACGCAAGAAATGGGCATTCTGAATCATCCGAACGTTGCCGGCTGGAAAGCGTACTATCAAACACCGCTCTACGACCGCCTGTGGATGAATACGGCAACACTAGCCTCGCGGAATGATTTCACGGATAAACTTCTGGGCGGATTCACGATTGCAACAAAGCAAGGTATGACGCGCTTTGCGGTGGATTCTATCGCCTTCGCAAAAGATGTGTGCTCGTCTCCCTCAAATGGTGATGATTTGGTAGATAAACTCTCCATTGATTTGACGGGCGTAGCGCTCACATCCGAACAAAAGCTCTATCTTATGGACGAAGTGCTTGCGCCGGGTTTTTCCAATGCACGTGGCGCATGGGATATGAATTGGAGTTTTTATGCCGTTGACCCCGACAATCCGGCAAAGCGTCAAGCAGTGCAATCGCGCATAGACAATGTTCTCAAATTTGTGCTGCAAATGCCCGAAACGCATTTGGTGTAAGCACATTTGCTGTAAGCAGCCTCACAAAACCTTGCTTCTCCGTACATTTTATTTTTTCATTCTATGAAACGCAGAGATTTTCTTACGGGTTTAGGCTCGGCAGCAATCGGACTGCCGCTTGTTCTGGACGGTTTCACCACACGCGCTTTTGCTGAATCGCCGACGCTCAAGCACGTCGCTATGCTTGCCGCAGCGCAAGACCGCGTACTTGTGCTCATCCAGCTTAGTGGCGGGAACGACGGCATCAATACGCTCATTCCCCTCGACCAACTTTCCGATTACTATCGCTTGCGGCAAGCAGTCGCCATTCCGCAAAATCGCATTGTGAAACTGAACGATGCAACGGGCTTACATCCTACGTTTGCGCCTATCAAATCCCTTTTTGACGACGGTAATTTGACAATTGTCAATGGCGTGTCGTATCCAACCGTAAATCAGTCGCATTTCCGTTCGACGGATATTTGGTTCACTGCCTCCGATTCCGAACAATACTTGTCTTCGGGTTGGCTGGGGCGCTTTGTCAATTACGAAGCTCCTACTTATCCTACAGGTTACCCCAATGACAAGACCCCCGACCCGCTTGCTATCGAAATTGGCGGGGCAATGTCGCTGACGCTGCAAGGAAATACCAACGCCACGGGCATTACCATACGCGACCTTTCAGCATTTGAGCAGCTTGTGAGCGGTCAAGCGACAACAGGCGGCAGCGTTGCGCAGCGCACGGGCAAAGCCGGAGCGCGGATTGATTTCATTCGTGATGTGCAAGCACAGTCGCAGAAATACTCCTCTCGGATTCGCAGCGTTGCTGACAAAGGGCGCAACAAAGCACAATATCCCGACAAAGGTAAAAATCCGCTTGCCGACCAATTACAAATTGTTGCGCGGTTGATTGCGGGTGGCTTGCAGACGCGGGTGTATGTAGTGAACTTGGGCGGCTTCGATACGCACTGGTCACAAGCAGAGCCTTCGGACGTGACGACGGGCATTCACGCAAATTTGCTCCGTTATCTGGCGGAAGGAATGAAGACCTTTCAGCAAGATTTGAAGCTGCTTGGACTGGAAAATAAAGTGCTGGGCATGACGATTTCGGAATTTGGTCGCCGCCCCGCTACGTCGAGCCTCGGCACTGACCACGGCACTGCGGGCCCGATGTTTCTCTTTGGTGCGCCTGTGAAGGGTGGCATTATTGGCAAAAACCCAAGCCTGACCGACCTTTTGCCGGATGGCAATCTGAAAATGCAATACGATTTCCGACAACTCTACACTTCCGTTCTTTCGCAATGGTTTCAAGCCGACACGCAGCATTTGAATACCGTGATGATGAAATCCTTCGAGCAGCTACCACTTCTGACAACAACCTCCGTGCGCGATGAGCAAGCTCAAGCCACAGCAATTTCCATGACGATTCGGAATTATCCCAATCCATGTGCGGGAGCGACCAGAATAGAATACCATTTGCCTCAAAGCGGCACGGTGCACCTCACACTGCACGATATGCTTGGGCGAGAAATTGCGACCGTCGCTCAGGGCTATCAAGCCCAGGGAGCGCAGTCGGTAGAGTTTGATGCGTCCCATTTGGCGCAAGGAGCATATTTTTATCGCTTGCAGACAGAGCAAGGCATGACCTCTGGGCAAATGAACGTTGTTCGGTAAGGACGTGAAAACTGTAAAGCCGCATTACAACTGGTGTTGTGATGCGGCTTTTTTGTTGTCAAGAACTTCTATGCCATTTCACCCTCTGTCTCAAACCCCTCAATCTCTCTCAAAAGCACCATCGCTGCTGTAAGCGACTCACCGCCAATCTGCTCTATAAGCGCGGCAACCCAAGGGATATGGATATTACGATGATTCACTGTGCGCCAGAGCCATATCACGGGCGGCACAAAAGCTACTCCCACAATACTTTGCGCAATAAGCCAGTTTGTATCAGCTGTGGCAAGGATATTGATGTTCCACAACGCTTTGAAAATAACGACAATGTACGCCAAATAGAGCGGAAAAGAAAGCAGCGCAAACCGCGCAAAACCGAGCGCATGAGACTCTAAGGCAATAAGATTTTTCTGAAGCGCCGGAATCGGTGCGGCGTAATCCACACGCGCAGCAAGAACCATTTGCTGCACACAGCCCACAAGCCCCACCACTGCAAAGAGGCAAAGCGTTAGCGCCGAAGCCATAATACCCCATTCAGCGCCCGCATCCAGAGCCATGCCCGACAAAAAACTGATGACGATAAACGCCAGTACCGCTTCGACCATGCGAACAGTCATAAAGCGCCGGAGAGCCGATTGTACTTTGCCAAGCGTCAGCGCGCGAACAGCGACAGCGTTGTATTGGAGCGCTTTGTCGAGCTTTTTGTCGTATGCGCCCCAGATGGTTTTGAAATCTTCCAGTTCCATGATGATTGATTGGTTAAAGGTTAGAAAAATGTTTTTTGAGCATGATTTTAATGCGCGAAATTTTCGTGGCGACATTTGTTTCCGAAATGCCCAGCACGTCGGCTATTTCTGCATAGGTGTTGCCGTCCAGATAGAGCAGCATGAGTGCCTTGTTTATCTCGCCAAGATTCTGAATAAAACCGTGAAGCACTTGAATGTGCTGCTCCAGTTCTGCATCGTGTTCACTTACCGGGTCGGCAATCATTTCCATAATATGCCCTTCAAGCGTGCTGTGGTGCGGTCTTCGTTTCTCTTTGCGATAGAAGGAAATGGCGGTATTGAGCGCAATTTTGTACATCCACGTCGAGAGCTTGTATGCGGGATTGTAGCGCGGAAACGCCTTCCAAAGCTGCACAATGATTTCCTGCTCCAAATCCTTGAAGTCGTCTTTGGTCGTGGTATAAGAATGACACGCTTTGTAAATGAGCTTTTTGTGGTCGCGGATGAGGGCGACAAATCTATCTTCAAGCGTCGGTAAATTCATGGTATGAGAGCGAAAAAAATCGTTGTTGAAATTATTGGCGTAAGCTGCCCGTGTGTCAAATCTGCTTTCACAATATGATTCGCCGAAGAAGCAAAAAAATCACACTCTAAAGCCAGGAAATATTTTCATTGCACACGGAAAAGGGCAGTACCTAACGCAGAAGGTTATCCAATCTTAAAAATTCAAGATATTTTTTCTTCGATTAAAAAAACTTGTCCGGTTTTGAAAACCCCATTCGTTATAGACATGAAACAGCAAATAAAGATTGTAGGTAAACAATTCATAATAACCCACTTTTTACCTACAATCTCCATTTCAAAACCTGTATTTTTAGGAGAACTGCCATGAAAACTGTCGTTTTTGCTTCTGCACTTGCGCTCGGCGCAATCGTACTCGGTGTAATCGCTCTTGTTATCTTTGCACCGCGTACAATCACGATTGTTTCGATTTCCCGCGTGAAGGCACCGCAAAATCTTGTCCGCGACAATATCCGCTTTTTAAATCGCTATGCTACGTGGTCGCCGTTTGTAGAAACAGACCCACAACAAAGCACCGCGTCGAAGGCACTGATGGTGAAGTCGACGTGAAATATCGCTGGGAAAGCGTAGCGGAAAAAGGGTTGGGTTTTCAAACGCTGAAAGCCGTTAGCAGCGATAAACTCGCCATTCAATGCGATATTCAGGAGCCGTTTCAATCAATTACGCAATTTTCCTAAGGATTCCAAGAACAAGGCGATGAAACCGTGATTACACAAACCTTCGTTGCGCCCATGCCGCCGCCGATGAACGCTATCGGTGTCCTTATCGGTTTGGAAGGGAAAATGCGTGCGACTAACGAGCGCGGTTTGGAGCATCTGAAAAGCTACACCGAGAAAAATGCCGTAGCCTTGGAAACGGCGCACTAAACAATTCATTAAACACATAAACCCCTGCAATTCAATTCACTATGCCAATTAAAAGTTAAAAATCAGAGCAATCAAAGCGGCAGCCAGTCTGCCGA
>JACVZY010000025.1 GCA_014654705.1 Ignavibacteria bacterium | reverse complement strand
GCAAACTTACGCAAACTCATACAAATAAACATTTTGTACTTAAATTTTGTCTAATAATAAAACCATTCAAGGGTAGAAATTATTCAAGTGCTATCGTTGTACCGAGTAAAGATTGTTGTCCCAAATGCCGCACAGAATCGGCATGAGTGATAATAACGGATGAAACACCACGCCTCAGTGCCGTGAAAGCATTATCCATTTTGGGAATCATACCTTTTGCAATCGCGCCTGAAGCACGCAGTTCAGTGTAGGTCGCCGATGTGATACGTGAAATGACAGACGCTTCGTCGTCTATATCTCGCAAGACGCCTTGTTTCTCGAAACAATAAACAAGCTGTACGTGATAGAAAGAAGCAAGTGCTGAGGCAGTCTCGGAGGCAATCGTGTCGGCATTGGTGTTGAGAATATTCCCTTTGCCATCGTGCGTTAGCGGGGCAAGAACGGGCAGGAAGCCGCTTTGAAGAAGCCCGCCGAGGCGTTCGTCATGAACACGCTCCACATCGCCCACAAAGCCATAGTCCGTTGTCGGGTGCTCGCGTTTACGGGCGCGAATGAGGTCTCCGTCTGCACCCGTTAGACCGATTGCGTTGATACCTCTGGACTGCAAGCCGGCGACAATACGCTTATTGACAAGTCCGCCATAGACCATTGTTACTACGTCAAGTGTGGCTTTGTCGGTGATGCGCCGCCCGTCTATCATTTGCGTTTCTATGCCTAGCCGCACACTAAGGTCGGTTGCAAGTTTGCCTCCGCCATGAACCAGTATCCATGGCTTATGCAACGCAGCCAGATTGTCCAGAAAACGACCAAGTTCGTGATCATTATCAATCACGTTGCCGCCAATTTTTATGACAAAAAGAGGCTTCATGCGGTTGTAGAATTGAGAACAAGAGACTCCAACATTCGTTTCAGCACCGTTTGTGCTGCTACAACGCGATTTTTTGCTTGCTCAATTACCAGTGATGCGGGGCTGTCCAGAACTTCATCGGCAACTTCCACATTGCGTCGTGTCGGGAGGCAGTGCATAAATTTTCCGTTGTTGGTGAGGTGCATTTTTTCGGCGGTAATAGTCCAGGATGTATCGCGTGAGAGGACTTTCCCATAGTTTTCGCCTTGAAATGCCGACCAATTTTTCGCATAGACGAAATCCGCACCCCGCAGTGCCTCATCTTGGTTGTGGGTAACGGGAGCGCCTTGCACAAAGTCCGCATCAAGATCGTAGCCTTCGGGGTGAGTGATGACAAACTCAACATCGGCGTGATGCATCCATTCGGCAAAGGAGTTCGGAACGGCTTGTGGGAGTGCCTTCGGGTGTGGTACCCACGACAGCACAACTTTGGGGCGATGTGACCATTGCTCGCGGCGGCGTACTTCTTCAATCGTGAGTAAATCTGCAAATGATTGGAGCGGATGTCGCAGCGCCGATTCAAGGGAAATTAGTGGTTTTTGGGCGTATTTTTGGAATTGGCGGAGTGTATGCTCATCGGTATCGGCAGCTTTATCGGTGAGTGATGCAAAGGCGCGAACGGCAACAATATCGGAATACGCCCCAATGACCGCTGCGCCTTCTTTGATATGCTCCACTGTATCGCCGTCCATTATTGCCCCGTCCTGCATTTCGAGTTTCCAACTCTCCGTGCCTACATTGACGACCATTGTGTTCATACCCAGATTCCATGCGGCTTTCTGGCTGGAAAGTCGTGTGCGGAGACTGGAATTAAAAAAAACAAGCGCAAGAGTTTTGTTTCGCCCCAATTCATTCCACGCGAGTGGGGAAGCCTTCACAGAAAGTGCTTCTTCAAGGAGTGCGGGAATGTCGGTGGCTACATCGTGAGCGGATGTAAAGGAAGTAAGCGGTTGGTGCATCGAAAAAAGGAATGGCGAAGAAATGGTAAGGAAGTCTTTTTGCAATATTCGTTTGGGCGGCGTTAGGACAGTTCTTCTCTCAAGGAGGCTTCCACCAACGGAATTTCAAGGCGTACCGTCGTTTTTCCGTTTTCGCTCTTTATCACAAAGTGCCCGTCGTGGAGTTCGAGCAATTTAAGCGTGATACTCAAGCCCAAGCCGGAGCCTTGCTGCTCATAGACTTGCCTGTCGAACTGCGTGTATGCGCCAATAGCAGCGATTTGCTCCGAGGTCATTGTCCGTCCGAGATTGGTCATCTCGACCGTGTAGGTACGGTCGTCTTGATTAGTTGAGACAGTAATAGGTGTGCCCTTTTGCGAGTATTTGAGGGCATTGTCAATAATTTCCTCGATAATTTTTGTGAAATAGACCGAACTCATGGCAAGCGGCACGTCTTTGCAGACTGTTATGGTGACGTCCTCCGTACGTTCCTCGTGCTGTGCTTTAGAATAAATAACCTCTTCGATGATGCTTTTGGGTGAGGCGACGGCATCATAGTTCTCAATGTGAATTTTTGAGCGCTCGCTGGCAACCGAAACTAATTTTGCGTATAACAGAAAATTTTGAACGAGATGGTGAATGCGGCGTGCTGAGGTGTTGAGTTGTTCCAGCATCTCCAAGATCTCCTCACGGGAAAGCGCATCGTAGCTGGAAAGCAGTAGCTCCGAAAACCCCAAAATACCACTGAGAGGGGTAAGAAACTCGTGGGGAAGCGAAAGGCTGATATTAGCGCGGAGCAAGCGCAATTTTTCCTCTGCGGAATTGCGCACGGTGTCTTGCTTGGCGAGGCGCATTTCGACTGCTTTCAGCAGTTCGGAGACGCGGAAAGGTTTAGTGATATAGTCGTCTGCTCCCAGATTCATGCCGTGCCGGAGGTCGCTTGTGTCGGCGCGGGCGGTCAGGAAAATGAAGGGGATATTTGCCGTTGCTGCATTATTGCGGAGCGCTTTCAGAACTCCGTGCCCGTCTAGTTCCGGCATCATTACATCGCAAAGAATAATGTCGGGCAGGTGCTCTCCGGCTAATCCCGCGCCAAGCGCACCATTGGGAGCGCTGACAACGGCATAACCACTTGCTTCCAAGATTTCGACAATATTTTCGCGGACGAACTGCTCGTCTTCGATAACCAGAATTTTTTTCATCCGGCAAAAAAGAAAAAAGTTTTGAGAAAACGCTTACCACAGCTCGCTACTTCTTCGCCATGCCGTGCGAGAGAGGAAAGCATCGAAGCAGGTGGCTCTAAAGTGATTGAGCAAAGATACACAAACAAACATTTTTCTACCAATGCAATACGCAGTTTTTCGGGGATTTTAGCACAAAAATTTTCATTCTTACGAACGTCGGAGTTTTCTGCGACGGCAAATTTTCGTAAGTTTACAGGCTTTAGTCATCATAACACTACGACTTACTAGTAACTCACGTTTATATTTTCAATTTTGTGAAACTCTTGGAAGGAGAACCACAGTGAAAAAACATATACTCTCGAAGACACTTCTCAGCGCAGCTGCTCTTGTGGGCGGCTTGGCGTTGTATAGCTGCGGCGGTGGCGGCGCGGCGGAACTGACCACAGCCCGACAGGCGATTACCAAAGCAGAGCAGCAAAAAATAGTGCTTAATTCGGTTATCTATCAAAAAGATTCTGCCAAGTCTGCAAAAGCCAAAGGTGAAATTGCAGGCTTGTATAAAACCGCATACGCAAACTTGCAAACGGAAGTCTTGAAAGGCTCCACAAGCGCAAATATTGGCGAGGCATGGTTCTTGCTCGGTAAAGCAAGCAAAGAATTGGGTAATACTGACAGCATGAATATCGCTTTCAAACAAGCAGAAAAACTTCTGCTGGATGATAAATTGGGCAAGCAAGCTCGCTCGGAAATGGGCGGCATCATGTTTGAAGGCTGGGCAGGCGGTTTCAACAAAGGCGTGGAGCAATACAATGCAGCTCTGGGAACTGAAGACGAAAAAATAAAAGCCGCAAAACTCAAGGAAGCTGCCGAAACACTCTCCAGTGCTGCTGCGATGAAGCCGGAGAATGCAGACATTTATCCGATTATTGCCGGAGCATATCAGGGCGCGAGCGATACCGTCAAAGCGGTCGCTACCTACGAAAAATATGTTGAAATGCACCAGCCCGTTGTGACTGCGCTTTCTGCACGCGGGGTGCTCTTGGGTATGGAACGCGCCGAAGCACTACAAAAACTTGGTGTGCCCCTTGCCAGCAAAGGCGTAGCGCCGCCACCGGATACGGTTGTGATGGATAAGTATATGTTCGATGGTAAAGAGGCATTGATTTTCTATCCACGCAATAAAGATGGAAAATTCACACTGGAAGGCTTCAAACCCGCTCTTCCGGCAAGCTGGGCAGATTTTGAAAAAGAGCGCTTTTATGCCTACAACAACCAAATCAACTACTACGCTGCCTATAACTACTACACGCAGAAAAATTGGGACAAAGCGCTTAAGTACACAGATAATGGTTTGCTGCTTACGCCGAACAGTGAGGAATTGCTAAATCTGCAATCTGCTATCTACACCGAAGGCGGTAAACTTGAGCAAGCGATGGCATCATACAAAGACCGTATTGCGAAAAATCCGAATGACAAAAACAGTCTTGCTCAGTATGGGGCGATGCTTTCCAGTGCAGGGAAACTGGATGAATCCATTGACATTTTCAAAAAAGTATTGGCAATTGACCCACAGTCTGACATTGCAACCTTTAACTTAGCTGCTGCATTGAAAAACAAAGCTAGTGCTATCCAAAAAGAAGAGCAGGATAAATTCGACAAAGCCGAAGCTGCACGCAAGAAAGACAAAAAAGCGCCGGAATACAAAATTGATAACAATAAGTATTTCCCGTACTTGAAGCAGTCGGCGGAATACTTCGAGAAATATCGCAAACTTCCGGGTAAAGACCGTGATTTGAACGTTCTCGACCAGCTTATCAACACCTACGATGTTGTTGATGACAAAGAAGGCTATCGCAATGCCGCCGGACAGTTTGCGGGTTTAGAGTACGCCAATGAGAAGAATCCTCGCTTCTACGAAACAATGGCGCGTATCTACGGCAAGCAAAAGAAAAACGACAAAGTAAAAGAAGCCCTCGACAAAGCGGATGCACTCCGTAAAGCCGGCGCAAAATAAAACGCATAAAAATTGCTTTTTGTGCAAGAAAAATTTGCACAAAGGTTTCTTCTACGCTAATTTCCGCCTCGTGTGAGATTCTCTTGCACGAGGCGTTTTCTTTTCTCACTTACTCTCCCAATCTGTTATGAATGAAATTCCACAAGACCAAACCATGAATATCAATATCGAACTCGGCGAAAAAGAAGCCGAAGGTATCTACTCGAACTTGGCGATTATTTCCCACTCGCCGGCTGAATTTATCGTTGATTTCACACGCATTTTGCCCGGTGTGCCGAAAGCCCGCGTCCATGCGCGTATCGTGATGACACCGCAGCACGCCAAGTATCTGCTCCACGCTCTGCACGACAATATCTCCCGCTACGAAGCCCAATACGGCGAAATCAACGTCGAAAACCAGATGATTAACCCCGTCGGTGGCACTTTTCCTGTTGGCGGCAATTCGGGTGCGCAGTTTCATTAAATGCTGAATGTTGAGTTCACCAATTATTTATTGTCAGGACAATATCTTGCCACACCAACTATAATTTCTCATTTGTAATTCTTCATTCGTCATTTCCCTTTTCAGGAGGTTCTTGTGCATAATGGAAACGTTGTTCTGACCTTGCATACGCACTTGCCGTGGGTGCTTCATCATGGTGCTTGGCCCCACGGTTCGGATTGGCTCTGCGAGGCAGTTGCGGAGTGCTACATTCCACTTCTTAATATCTTGAATGAACTTGTCGAGGAAGGTTCTACGTCTAAGATGACGTTCGATATTTCGCCTGTTCTCTGCGAACAGATGGAACATCCTGACTTTGAGGCAATCTTCGTGCAGTATTGCCAAGACAAGATTCTGGGCGCTCAGGCGGACTATGAGTATTTTATCCACAGTGAACACGAACAGTTTTTTGCGCCGATGGCAAAATTCTGGGAATCGTGGTATGCTCAAAAGCGTGAAGAGTACTTGCACCGCTACAATAAGTCTATCGTCGGCGGCATGAAAAAACTGCAAGATGCCGGAGTTATAGAAGTAATGACCTGCGGCGCGACGCACGGCTATTTTGCGCTTTTGGGTATGGACAAAAGTATTCGCCTTCAGATGAAAGCGGCGAAAGAAAACTATATCAAACACTTTGGTAGAGCACCGCGCGGAACGTGGTTGCCGGAGTGCGCATACCGTCCGGGCTTTGAATGGCGCACGTATCTGAAATCGCCACATCATCAAAATCCCACCTACCGCTACGGCGTGGAAAATTTCGTTGCCGAGCAAGGCATTGAGTATTTTGTTGTTGACGAGCAACTGCCCAAAGGTGGCACTCCGCTTGGTGTTCTGATTGACCAAGACGGCGGCAAAAAGCGGATGCTTTCGGTCTATTCGCCTGAATACACGCAGTTTCCGTGGAACTTCGACCGCTCGCCGATGAGTCTGTACAACGTCAGCTCACACGGCGACCTTGATAATCAAAAAACGGCAGTGGCATTTGCACGACATCAAAATATCGCCATGCAGGTCTGGAGCGCCGAAGCAGGTTATCCGGGCGACCCTGATTATCTTGACTTCCACAAGAAGAAAATGCCTTCCGGTCTGCGTTACTGGCGAGTTACCGATACCAAAGCTGATATGCAGTACAAGCAGCCCTACAATCCCGATTGGATTTTGGGCAAAATCGGCAATCAAATTCATCACTTCGTCTATTGTATCGAAGGCGCACTGAGCCATTACAAACAGCAAACTGGTAAAGAGGGTACGCTCTGTCTGCCATTCGATACCGAGCTTTTCGGGCATTGGTGGTTCGAGGGACCACTTTTTATTAAAGCACTTCTGAAAGGTTTGCATCATTCGCCTTACGTCAATGCGGTAACGGCTTCCGAGCAGCTTGACCACATTAAGCCGCACGAAGTGATGCGGATGCCCGAAGGCTCATGGGGCGAAAACGGCAATCACGGCGTATGGATGAATGACGGCACAAAATGGACGTGGGAACTTATCTACGAAGCAGAGCATCGCTTCGACGAGTTGATGAAAAAGCACCAGCCCCACACCATGGACGACACCATGCGTCGTATTTGCACCCAAGCCATGCGCGAACTGTTGCTTTTGCAATCCTCCGACTGGCAGTTCCTCGTTACCACGTGGTCAGCGCGGGATTATGCCGAGCGCCGATTTATGTTCCATTACTCTGACTTTAAGAAATTATGCGACCTCGCAGAGCATTACGCAACAGCGAAAAAAATCAGCAAAGAAGATGATAAAGCCGTTGCTGAGATGGAAGCACGTAACAGCATTTTCCCCGAATTAGAAGTCGAATGGTGGAATGATCCGCTCAAGCCGCACGTGGACTACGTTCCGGGCGCTCGTCCTGCACGAAAAGCGTCCGCACAAGGGAAATCTACACCGAAAGCCCCCAAAGCCACCAGCAAAAGCGAAGGAGCAACAGATAAAAAAACAGCAGTAAAAACAACGTCGCCGAAAGCGACTTTAACCAAAACGAGTTCGCCCAAAGCAAGTTCGCCCAAAGCGGCTGCCAAGAAGAAGTAAGGGCTGCCGAGATAATTTCTTTCCCCCGTCGGACGGCTGTTCAGCACACGCTCAACGCCGTCCGACGTGTTTCTGACCACAATTTTTCCCTTAGCCTAGCGTCTGCACAAAAGCAATGAGCAGAGACGCTCAACAGCAAAGGCGTTGACCAGCTAATCATCTGCACGTACTTTCTCACCAACACTTGCATCAATGAGCCACCCAACTATTACTACACTCGGCGAACTAAAAAGCTCCGGCTACAAGTCGCGTTCTATTAAAGAAGAACTTCGTCAGAATCTCTTGCATCGTATGCGCTCCGGCAAGCCCGTGTTTAGCGGCATTCTGGGCTATGAAGACACGGTTATCCCGGATGTGGAGCGAGCAATTCTCTCTAAGCATAACATGATTTTGCTGGGCTTGCGCGGGCAGGCAAAAACCCGCATGGCGCGGCAAATGGTCGAGCTGTTGGACGAGTGGATGCCGATTGTAGCGGGTTCGGAACTGAACGACGACCCCTTGCATCCGCTTTCCCGCTTCGCCCGCGACCTTGTGCAAGAGCAGGGCGATAACACTCCCATTGCGTGGGTACACCGTTCGGAGCGCTATACGGAAAAACTTGCTACGCCTGACGTTTCTATCGCTGACCTTATCGGCGATGCCGACCCGATTAAAGCTGCCACGCTGAAGCTGCCGTATTCGGACGACCGCGTGATTCACTTTGGCTTAATTCCTCGTTCGCACCGCTCCATTTTTGTTATCAACGAATTACCGGACTTGCAGGCACGTATTCAAGTAGCGCTGTTCAACATTTTGCAGGAAGGTGATATTCAGATTCGCGGCTTCAAATTGCGTCTGCCGTTGGATATTCAGTTTGTGTTCACCGCCAATCCCGAAGATTACACCAATCGTGGTTCGATAGTTACGCCGCTCAAAGACCGCATTGATAGCCAAATCCTGACGCACTATCCGAAAACGCTGGAGATTGCGCAAGAAATTACCGCCCAAGAAGCGCATATTCCCGAAGAGCAGAAAAGTGCCATCACCGCACATCCGCTTGCCTATACGCTCATTGAGCAAATTGCCTTCGAGGCACGTGGCAGCGAGTACGTGGATTCCAAAAGCGGCGTGTCGGCGCGTCTGACTATTTCTGCCTTTGAGAACTTACACAGTGCAGCCGAGCGCCGTGCCATTGTAACGGGCGAAGTCAAGACTGCCGTGCGTGTGGGCGATTTCTGGGGCGTTGTGCCGTCTATTACGGGCAAAGTGGAATTAGTCTATGAGGGTGAGCAGGAAGGTCCTTTCAAAGTAGCGCAAATACTTATTGGGAAGGCGATTCGCACACAGTTTACGAACTATTTCCCCGACCCTGAATCCTTCAAGCGCAGTTCCACCGATAGCCCGTATCTCAAAATTACCGAATGGTTCCGCAAAGGAAATGCGCTGGATATTTTGAGTAATCTCGACAATGCGGCGTACGAACAAGCCCTGTACAGCATTCCGGGACTTTTCGACCTTGTGAAAAAGCATCAACCCAAAGCCTCCACACAAGACCAAATTTTCCTCATGGAATTTGCGCTACACGGCATGGCAGAATACTCGCTTCTGAGCAAGTACCAGCTGGAGCGCGGCGGCACGGGCTTCAAAGACCTCTTCCAAAGTATGTTTTCAATGAAGCCGGGCAAGGACGAAGAGGAGTTTTGAGAAATGGTGGGTTTTTGAACGTCGTTTTTCTTGAATCTGTTTGAAACTAAACGTTGATGTTCCTAGCGGACAGCACCGTTCGGAATATTACGCAAATTTGCAAGCACTTGGCGAAACGCACAACGAACTGGACTTCGCGCAATCTCCCTTTCTTGCAGATGCTCCCCAAAGCTCTTGCAGAGGAGATACGGGAGTTGAAGCATTGATGGTCAAAAACTGCTTGAAATTACCCTCTAAAACAGCGATATTGGCGGTAGAAATAAGACGGGAAACAGAATTACGTGCCCGTCGTTTTTACCAGAATTTTTTTGGAGTATTCTATATGCGTTTTCTTGCAATGTTGGGTTTTCTTGCTTATGTTTTTGTCTCTGCTTGCACCAATCCTGCAACACCTGTTAAATCGTCCGAAGAGCTTTTGGCTGGTACGGCTTCTAAAACGTGGAATACGACGAGTATTATTAGCTCCAATGGTTCAGAAAGTATTGGTCTCACTCTTGAATCGAACACGTATATTTACAAGCGTGATGGCTCATATACTAATACTTTTGTACTCAAAGGTTCATTAGCGACGTATTCCAATTCAGGAACATGGAAATTGGAGAATAAGCAACTTACTCACACTATCGGTACAAATGTAGGTATTCTCAATATTGATGAATTAACAGAGATGAGTTTCAGATTTTCTTCTGCAAGCGAAGGGGTAAAATACACCCTAAAAGCACGATGATTGTTCCTTCACAATCGCCAAAATAGCACCCTGCAAATAATGCAACTCATAGACAACATCCCCATCTGGGGCGATCCGATAGACGAAGGCGCACTGAAGCAAATTCGCTTATGCGCTCAGACAGCCGATAAAACGGCGCTGATGGGCGACCATCATCAGGGCTATGCTGTGCCGATTGGTGGCGTGGTAGCGTACAAGGGGCGCATCAGTCCTTCGGGCGTGGGGTATGATATTGCGTGTGGCAATAAGGCAGTGCTCACCGATGCCGACCCGAACGATGTGCGCCGTAATATCAAAACCATTATGGATGACCTTTGGAAAGCCGTTAGTTTCGGCATGGGACGCAAAAACGCCACAAAGGTTGACCACGAACTCTTCGATGACGACGCTTGGAAGCTGCGTCCAGCCAGTGCTATCAAGGACAAAGCACGCAACCAGCTTGGGACGGTCGGAAGCGGTAATCACTACGTGGACATTTTCACCGATGAACAAGACCGCGTTTGGATTGGCGTACATTTTGGCTCCCGCGGGCTTGGGCACACGATTGCAACGTACTATCTAAAGCAAGGTGGTGCAAAAGATTCTATTGATGCTGAGCCGCTTGTTATTGAGGAGTCTTCTGCTTTAGGAGCAGATTATCTCGAATCTATGAGGCTTGCGGGGCGCTATGCCTACGCCGGACGTGATTGGGTTTGTGCCGAAGTCTCACGTTTGCTGGGTGCGAACATTTTGGACGAAGTTCACAATCATCATAATTTTGCGTGGAAAGAAGAGCACGGCGGCGAAGAATATTGGGTGGTGCGCAAGGGCGCTACGCCTGCTTTTCCTGGACAGCGTGGTTTTGTGGGTGGTTCGATGGGCGACATTTCGGTTATTTTGGAAGGAGTGGAGTCATCGGAATCCCAAACGGCGCTCTATTCCACCATTCACGGCGCAGGGCGCGTGATGAGCCGTACGAAAGCTCGCGGCAAACTCAATTATCACACCAAAAAAGTTGTTTCACCCGGACTCATCAGTCGTGAAATGATGGATAATTGGGTGTCGGGCAAAGGTGTGGAACTGCGCGGCGCGGGAGTGGACGAATCACCGCACTGCTACAAGCGTTTGCCGGACGTGTTAGCGCACCATGCTGGCACGGTGCGGGTGCTGCACACGCTTACCCCGCTCGGCGTAGCAATGGCGGGCGAAGACGAAGTTGACCCGTATAAAGATTGATCAACGAAGTATTTTATTTTTTCAAAGACGAACCATGAGCACACAAGCACAAAAAGAACAACCCACAAAACGCCCCATTATTTTTAGTGGAATGCAGCCCACAAGCGGAGCGGGTGGCTTGACCATTGGTAACTACATCGGCGCACTCAAAAACTGGGTAGAGTTGCAAAATGATTACGACTGCATTTACTTTATTGCAGATTTACACGCTTTGACAATCCGTCCTGAACCGGCAGCACTGCGCAAGCAAACGCTCGACGTGGCAGCAATGTACATTGCAAGCGGCATTGACCCCGATAAAAGCGTAATTTTTGCGCAATCCCACGTGCCAGCACACGCGCAATGCGCATGGTTACTGAATTGTTTTGCTTCGATGGGCGAGTGCCAGAAAATGACGCAGTTCAAGGAAAAATCTGAAAAGCACAGCGCCAGCGTGGGGTTGTTCACCTATCCCGTGTTGCAAGCTGCCGATATTTTGCTTTACCAGACCAATCTTGTTCCCGTCGGTGCAGACCAGAAGCAGCATTTGGAGCTTTCTCGGAATCTTGCCGAGCGCTTCAATCATTATTATTCCGATACCTTCACCGTGCCGGAAGTCTTTATTCCGAAGGTCGGCGCACGGGTAATGAGCCTGCAAGACCCGACGAAAAAAATGTCGAAATCCGATGAAAACCCGAAAGCAACGATTTTTCTGACCGACTCAGCCGATGAAATTCGCAACAAAATCAAACGCGCCGTTACTGATTCCGGCACGGATATACGCGCTGCCGAAGACCGTCCGGCAGTAACAAATTTGATTGAACTCTACGGCATAGCAACGGGATATACGCAAGCAGAAACCGAAGCACAATTCGAGAGTAAAGGCTATGCGGAGTTCAAGTCGGCACTTGCTGACGCGATGGTGGCAATGGTGGAGCCAATCAGCAAGCGCTATCAGGAAATTCGCAACGACAAAGCCGCTCTAAACGCCATTTTGAAAAAAGGTGCGGAAGAAGCAAACCGCCGCGCCACGCGGACGCTCCGCAAGGCGTATAAGAAAATGGGTATGGTGGAGTTGGAGAATGTTTGAACACCACACTTGTACCTGACGACCGAGTAATACTCGCAGTCCACGATGCCAAGAACATCACTCAGCATCTTCAGGATAAGGGTCGGCGAGCCTTTTGAACTTGGCGAAATTTATGGTAAATTGACTGTTCTTGAAACTTCGTTTCAATCCAGCATCTCTCAATTGTCAAAGCCCCGAAGGATTTTTTTCGGACGGAAAAGACGCTTGAGGGGCATTGACACAAGGTGTACAAAGGTTAATGATGCCCCAGACATCGCAAAAAAACATCGTTCTTATCGGTCCTGCCTACCCGTATCGCGGTGGGAATGCGCTTTTTATGTCGCATCTCTACGAGGCGCTGGAACCGCATTTTCGCATTCACTTCATTAACTATACGCTGCTCTATCCGTCGCTGCTTTTTCCCGGAACCACTCAGTACGACCAAAGCCAAGCAATGACGAAGCAAGTACCGTCGGAGCGCTTGCTGAGTTCGGTTAACCCGCTTTCGTGGCTGCGTGTGGCTCGTCGGGTGCGTGAACTGAAGCCGGATTTAGTCGTTTTCGATTGGTGGAATCCATTCTTTGGACCAAGTCATTATGCGGTTTCCAGCCTTTTGGGGAAAGAGCTTCGCCGCAAGATTCTTTTTATTACCGAAAACGTGATTTCCCATGAAGCGCGTGCGATTGATACCGTACTCACAAAACTAGGCTTGGTTAATGCTTCATCATTTCTAACGCTTTCCAGCCAAGTCGCAGACGATGTGAAGCCCTTTGCCGGGGATAAGCCCGTGTATCGTTCGGAGCTTCCTGTCTTTGGTGATTTTTATGCCCAAACAGCGCTTCAGATGAGCAAAGAAGCCGCAAAAAAAGATTTCGGTTTTTCACCGGAGGATGAAGTATTGCTTTTCTTCGGCTATGTCCGCAAATACAAGGGGCTGGATATTCTCTTACGAGCCATGCCGACGATGGTAAAAGACAACCCTCGTGTAAAATTGCTTATTGCGGGGGAGTTCTACGACGACCCGAAGCCGTATCACGACCTCATCCGCGACAATGCTTTGGAGTCGCACGTCAGGATGATAAACCGCTTCATCCCCAATGAAGAAGTCGCCAAGTTTTATGCCGCGTGTGATGTTGTGATGCTGCCTTACCGAAGCGCCACGCAGAGTGGGATTTTGGGTATTGCATATGGTTTTGAGCGTCCGGTCATCATTACTAATGTCGGTGGACTTGCAGAATCAGTGGACGAGGGTAAGACGGGCTTTGTCGTGCAACCGGAGTCTTCAGAAGCGCTTGCTGAAGCAGTGCGGAAATTTTATGCCCTTCGCCCCATAACAGATTATGCAGCGCACGTCCGCTCCAGAGTGCATAGTAACGCATTTGCGCATATTCACGAACTTTTCGAGACAATCATTCACAATCAAGCACGTGACTAACCAGAACTAACGTGAGATAACAAGCGGCTTGCTAAAGGAGAGCGTTGCACCGCGCAAACGAATCCAATAGACACCCGGGCTGAGTGAATCTAGGGCAAATGCTATTTGCTGCCAGCCCTTAGTCTGAAGGTGATTTACGGGTGTTGCGACTATTTGTCCAAGTATGTTCAAAAGTTCTACGGTTACTATTTGGTCACTTGCGAGTTCGTATTCCAAAAAAGCACTGCTGCTTGCGGGATTAGGATAGAGGCGATTGGGAGTGCTATCTGATTGATTGAGTACTCGAAAGCTAGTACGAATTTCATCCAAAGACAATCCACCTGCGATGGCGAACCGAACTGAAGCGGATGAACCAATCTGAAGTGTCATGCCGCTTGCACCGACGACGTGAGCAATATCGCCGGATTTGCGCGATGAAATAATGCCACTGGAAAGGGCGCGGTATTTATCGCTGCGGGGGAAGCCATCGTTCAGCGTGATTGCGTTTTGTGCCGTATCTCCAAGCTGAATCGGGTAAAATGTTGGTGTTTGTGGAGAAAGGAGCTTTACGCCGATGACAGGGAAGTTGCCATTGATGCTTTTTGCAATACCGCATCCACAATCGGTATCCCAAAATGTCTCATTGATGTTATAGTTGGCAATATCCCAATCAAAAAATAATCCTGCGGATAAATTGGAAAAGGCACGGTTTGATGTGTTCGTGATGATGTACGACGAGATGACCATATTTGGGCGTGGGAATTGTCGGTATTGCTGCACTGTTTGGTCAATCTTCACGCCTGCTTGGGTATCGGAAGCGCGGTCGATGAAACTTGCCTTGGCGGTCAGAAGTGATGAATCTGATGCTGTCGAAACAGTAAGGAGCGATGTTGCTAGAAAAGCTAAGTCACGTTGCGTTGAGGTGTTTCGCACAGAAGATGAGATGCTGTCCGATCCGCTTGCTACAATGATTCCGCCTTCGTAAATGAGATTATTGGTATCGCGCAACTGATAAAATAATCCGTCGCCTTGCATATTGATTGGGAAGTCATTGAAGCCAAAGCTACCACGACTGTTTACGGTGAGCGCAAGCGCATTACCGCGCAGGGTTTGGTACGATTTATTGACAGAAAGCCTGAGAGCATCACGACCAATGAGTTTTCCGTTCGCATCAAAAATGGAAAAAAGCAGGGGGACGGCAAAATCTTGCGATAAATTCGTCGTGAGGCGAAAGCTGAAGTTGACAGCATTTGTACGTGTTTCATTTGCTGCTAAGGTAGGAACTTGCCTCACGGTATCGTCGAAGAACGGGTAGAACATACTGCCGGTAGTGATAGTCGTCCGCATTGCGATACGTGCTCCCGCAATAGGGGCAAAGACATTGGCAAGGTTGAGTTGCACCGTTACACGCTCGCCCGATTCGAGAAGTCCATTATTATTTTCATCTTGCACGGTATAGCCACGAATTTCAATAAACGGCGGATTGACGGTTTGAACGGCAGCTAAAACATTCAGCCGACCAGTGCCGATGAAGCCCACAAGGTCGGGATTCTGGCGGTCGTTATTGTCGGCAGTAGCTTTCAGTTGGGAGAAAATTTGTTGGGGTGAATATTGTGGGAAGCGCATTTTGACAAGTGCTGCTGCTGCCGAAACCATAGGAGCAGACATAGATGTTCCGCCCATAGAGCCATAGCGATTATCAGTAAATGTCGCATAAATACTTGAGCCGGGAGCGCCAATATCTACTGTTTCGTGGTAATTGCCGAAAAAATGAGTGTCATCATTTTCCAACCATGCTACTGAGCAAACGTTGTCGTAAGAACCCGGATAAAAAGCTGTATAGCGACGATCATTACCGGCGGTTGCGACCACTAATGAACCGAGTTCGGTGGCAATATCAATCGTTTCTTGCTCTGCTTGGGAGCGCGAAGTATCGCCCCAACTGCAATTAATAATCTTTGCACCCATGGTTGCCGCATAGATAATACCACGAAAACCGTTTGGTACATCCCCTGAGTTTGGAGGGCTGCATTTGATTGGTAAAAGCCAAATGCCTCTGGCTACACCTGCTACGCCTTTACCATTATTTGTCACGGCTCCTGCTATTCCTGCGACGTGTGTGCCGTGTGTATTGCCGATGGGCATGGGGTCGTTGCTTTCCGTTGTGGCATCGGCATCGGTGCTGAAATCCCAACCGTGCCAATCATCCACTCTGCCGTTGCGGTCATCGTCAACGCCATTGGTGCGTTTATCGCGCCCTTGTGCATCGTTGCCGCTTTCGCCCGGATTGACATAAATATTTGCTGCTAAATCTTCATGGGTATAGTCAACTCCGCTATCAACAATTGCCACAATGACGCGCTGCGACGTATCAGCTTGCGTCCGCACAACATCCCACGCTTCAAAAGCTCGAATGACTGACAAATACTGCTGTGAGTTAATAAACGGGTCGTTGGGAGTGTCTGTGAGTGTACGGCGGTAAAGCGGTTCGGCATATTCCACATCGGGCAAATTCTTGAGTTTGCCCGACAGCAAAGCAGGGTCTATTGGTGCAGAGAAGCGAATTTTGCACCAACGAGTTAGGGTGGAGGCGCGTTTTGCGGGATTGTCTTCGGTTAGACGGCTGAAACGTTCAATGACGCTTTGCACTAAGTTATCGTCGAAGAGCGCTTCAGTTGTGTGGGTGTGAAGAATATCCTGCCATTCTGTAATAGTACCCCGCCGCTTACTAGATTCCCATTTGGTGAAGAGTGGGGAATTAGCTCTAAATTTGACCAATACAACATGTTGGGGGTATGAAGGTGTTTGTGCCTGAGCAGATAGCGAGGAGAGGTAAAATAATGTACCTACTAAAAACCTTATTGATGCCTTTGAGGGAATGACGAGTCTTACCCCCGTACAAAGGCTAGAAATTCGATAAAAAATCGTTTGTGAGGCTTTGGAGAGCGCTTTATCAAGGCTTATAGAAAGATATGTCCGACTTCTTCGTGTAGTGTGCATGATCTTTACCATAAATCGTAGCAAAATTTTTTACTTGCGAGAAAAGAAAGGATGCGGCAAGATGGGTGGTTTGGTAAAATCATCTTCAATAGGGCGAATTTCGATATCCTCAAAGAGGAGTGCCGGTAAAATAACCGAAGCGGGCAAAAACTGCGCCCCACCGGAAAAGAATGCCGCGGTAACAGGCAACGCATAGCAGTTGTAGGCAGCTTTGCGGTCGCCAACAGCAAGGATTTCCTTAAAAGATTGGACTGTCATTCCGGCAATATCGCATCCTCGTATAAGTTCTTCTCGTCCATCGGGATAGACACGATAGGCTTCAAGTGCGGTCATTTGCCCGGGCGTGCGGGCAAAGGGAAATTCGCCTTCAGTGAGGCTGTAAAGGGTCGTCATCAGGATATTCGGATTCAGGATTTTCCGAACAACTATTCCATATGGCAAATCGCGGTCTTTGCAGAGTTGCAGCATTCTCGCACGCAGTTTTTTGAAGGGTTGGGTACGGTCTTTGCCTGCTGAAACGTCCAGAATGCTGAACATAGCCGCGCCACCACGGTTATGTCCGTTGGACGTTTTTATGCGCCGTGTGGGAGTGCGCGAAGCCATAAGACCTTTCAAATAGCCGCCTTTGATAATTTGGAAAGACTCCGCCGGAATTGCCTCGTCGTCAATGCGGTATGCGCCTACGAGTTGTGTGGTATTGTAAACCGCTTGTGAAGGTGTAACCGAGACAGACAGAAACTCAGGCATGACTCGCGCACCAACTTTGTTCTGGAAGGTTGCATTTTGTGAGTTATCACTAATACCTCGCTCGGTAACGGGAGACCTTTGTGTCACAAGGTTAGGTGCAAATATCTGTAAGAAGGCTTCTGCTGCTGCTTGATCTTCTAGGAGAACGGGTCCGGAATATGCCTGTGCAATGGGGGCGGTAAGGCTCTGAGAGAGTTTTTGCGCCAATGCCCGCGTGGCTTTGAGCAAAGAATCTCGGCTTGGCAGACCGCTTGGAGTGCGGCTGTATGTGCTGTACACCTGTGCAAGCGGCATTCCGTCTTTTGCCTGCGCCGTGGCAACTATCTCTATTCCGATAATCAAATCTGTACGTACATATTCCCGTGCCTCGGTATTCACGAAAAGTTCTTGTTTGGTGTTGTATTCAACTGCAACGGTGGAGAGTGTAACGGCAGGAAAGTCTCGAAATATCGCCGATAAATCTACTGCAAGTCGCTCAAAATAGGTTTTGTCGAGTGTCGGTATGGGAATCGTGTCAACACTTGAAGCAGCGGGAAAGAGCGTAAAATCTGCAAGAGTATCTATGCGAACGCGGTTTTTGAGAGCGGCTTGTTTTTTTGCGTACAGCTCGGCTGACTGCTTATAGGCGGCATCGGTAGCAAGCCAAAGTTCACGGCGAAGCGCTGAATAGTCTAATTCACTGGGAATAGAACGGCTTTTGAAGCGCTCTTCATCGTCGCTGGAGCCAAAGAAGCCAAGCGCGGGATCAAAAAAATTCGTGTTATCGAATTGTGCCGAGCCGACGCGCAAGCCAACAGTAAGGCGCTTGTCTTGGGAGAGATGAGATTCGGTAAGGCTTCCAAAAGATGCCTTGATATTGGTTGATGCGTTCTGCACAAGAGAATACTGAATATAATACGGTTTTTCTAAAGCCGGAAGTCGTAGATCTTGCATGGAGCGCTTAATCTCGTCGCGCATAGCACGCAGAATCTCTTGGTTTTGTGGTGTCTGTGCTTGACTTAGTTGCGAGTAAGTAAGAATTGGCAAGCAATACGAGAGGATAAAACTAGAAAGTAAAAGGGTCTTGAACATAGTGTTAAGCGAACCTGTATTAGTATGTCAGAAACAAGATTGTGAGGAAGTAGCGCATGGTTACTTTGGTAATGATATACCTAATCTACAATTATTTTCCCTTATTTTGATAAACTTTCTCGACGTGGAATCAAAAGAAAAATAAAATCTAAATGCCGTACAGAGTAGATTGTAGCAAGCCGGAAAGCGTTCTTCTGTCGTCAATAAATGTGGTGCGATAGATAATAATTTTACGAAATCTGTAAAAAAAATTTGGACAACAAAGAAAAGTATCGTAGTTTTGTTGCTCACTTGAATTACACTTGCTGCATATCGCACGACATTGTTGATTTAACATCACTCACGACAGAAATTCTAGGACGTTATGCCTACAATTAATCAGCTCATTCGCAAAGGTAGAACCGTAGTCGAATATAAAAGTAAATCGCCTGCGCTTGATTCTTGTCCCCAAAAGCGCGGCGTGTGTACGCGAGTTTATACGACTACCCCCAAGAAGCCAAATTCTGCGCTTCGCAAGGTAGCTCGTGTTCGTCTCTCGAATCAAATTGAGGTTACGGCGTATATTCCAGGCGAAGGGCACAATTTGCAAGAGCACTCTATCGTGATGATTCGTGGTGGTCGTGTTAAAGATTTGCCCGGTGTTCGATATCACATTATTCGTGGTACTGCCGATACGCAGGGTGTGAAAGACCGCAAGCAGGCGCGATCCAAGTATGGGGCAAAGCGTCCGAAACCGGGCGCTGCTCCTGAAACAAAAGGCAAAAAGAAATAAGTTGATATTTCCTGCTTTAGCGGTTTTATTTAAATAATAGAAATTGAATACAAAATCTTACAAGATTTTTACCATTTGAAGCAATGAGAAAAGCAAGAGCAAAGCGTTTTCCGACGCCAGCAGATCCGAAGTACAAAGATGTAATCATTACAAGATTCATTAACAGTATTATGTATGACGGAAAGAAGTTGACAGCGCAAAAAATCATGTATGGTGCTCTCGATATTATTCGCGAGAAAACCGGTCAGGATGAGTTGGAGTTTTTCCGTAAGGCGATGGCAAATGCTGCGCCAGCGGTTGAAGTTCGTGCGCGTCGTGTCGGTGGTGCTACTTATCAAGTACCTTCTGAGGTACCTGAGGCGCGTCGTGTTGCTTTGGCAATTCGTTGGCTGAAAGGTGCTGCTCGTCAGCGTCGTGATAAGTCAATGGCGCAGCGTTTGGCGAATGAGTTGACTGCTGCTGCAAATGGTGAAGGTTCTGCGATTAAAAAGCGCGATGATATGCATCGTATGGCGGACGCAAATAAAGCGTTTGCGCACTTTAAATGGTGATGTGAGTTTGTAAAAATAGAAAATTTCGTTCTTTGATAGAATTGTTTCTTTGTGTTAGGTTGAAATTATGCCACGTGTAACGCCGATAGAAAAGGTACGCAACATAGGCATAATGGCGCATATTGATGCGGGCAAGACAACCACGAGTGAGCGTATTCTGTTTTATGCAGGAGTAGTTCATAAAATGGGTGAGGTGCATTACGGTACGGCTGTAATGGATTTTATGGAGCAAGAGCGCGAACGTGGTATCACTATTAGCTCCGCTGCTACATATTGCCAATGGCGTGATTGTCAAATTAATTTGATTGATACGCCCGGGCACGTAGATTTTAGTGTTGAAGTTCAGCGTTCTCTTCGTGTTCTTGATGGTGCTGTCGCGCTTTATTGTGCTGTTAGTGGTGTTGAGCCTCAGTCTGAGACAGTCTGGAGGCAAGCAGAACAGTATAATGTGCCTCGCATAGCTTTCGTTAATAAAATGGATCGCATCGGAGCGGATTTTTTTCGCGTAATTCAGATGATGAAAGACCGATTAAATGCGCGTCCTGTTGTCTTGCAATTGCCAATAGGGTCTGGAGAAGACTTTAGAGGAGTTGTAGATCTTGTTCAAATGAAAGCGCTTGTGTATGACGAAGATTCGCTTGGCTTAAAGTATTCCGTTGAGGAAGTTCCTTTAAGCATGAGCGTGCAAGTGCAAGAGTATCGCGCTTTGCTTGTTGAATCTGCCGCAGAGGTAGACGATGAGTTGTTAGCAAAATATCTTGAACAAGGCGAGCTTACGAGCAATGAAATTCAATCTGCAATTCGCAGAGGAACAATTCAAACAGTGATTACTCCAGTTCTTTGTGGTGCCTCTTTCAAGAACAAAGGCGTTCAGCAATTGCTAGATGCCGTAATTGAGTACCTGCCGTCCCCACTAGATATAGGCGGTGTAAAAGGGTACGGACTTGATATGCACGAGGAGTTGTATCGCAGCTTTCAAGATAATGAGCCACTCTCGGCTCTTGTTTTCAAAGTTGTTTCAGACCAATTTGTTGGTCGCTTGACATTCATGCGTGTCTATTCCGGTACGCTAAAAACAGGTGAATACTTGTTAAATGCTACCACCGGAAAAAAAGAGCGTATCGGTCGTTTGCTTCACATGAGAGCAAACCAGCGAGAAGATGTTGAGGAAGAGTATGCCGGTTCTATTGTCGCAGTTGTTGGGTTGAAAAATGCGCGAACAGGTGATACGATTTGTGATGCAGCCCATCCCATCCTCCTCGAAAAAATAGAGTTTGCTGAGCCCGTGATTAACCAAGCCATCGAGCCTAAAACTCTAGCCGATCAAGAAAAACTTAACGACGCACTGCAAAAACTTATAGACGAAGATCCTACGTTCCGTTTCAAAACAGATGAAGAAACAGGGCAAATGCTCATCAGCGGTGTTGGTGAGTTGCAGCTCGAAATCATGGTTGATCGTTTGAAGCGAGAGTTCGGTGTAGGTGTAAATGTTGGGAAGCCGCAAGTGGCTTACCGTGAAACAGTTACATCCTCCGCTCAACAGGAAGAAATACTGGATCGTAATGTCGGCGGGAAGGCACAGTTTGCGCACGTTGTTCTAAATGTTTCCCCCGGTGATGTTAGTACAAATGTAATCTTTGAAAACAAGTTAGCGCCTTCGGCACTGCCCACAAACTACGTAAATGCTGTAGAGCAAGGCGTACGACAAGGGTTGCAGAATGGACCTCTGATGAGTTACCCTGTTTTGGGTGTGAAGGTTCAACTTGTGAGTGCTTTTTTTAACCTAACGGACTCAAATGAAGTTGCATTTACAATAAGCGCTTCCAATGCTGTTAGGGAAGCGATGCGCAACGCATCACCAGTCCTGTTGGAGCCGGTGTTTGAAGTTGAAGTTGTCACGCCAGATAAAAACATGGGCGATGTGGTTGGTGATTTAAGCGCAAGGCGCGGTAAAATAGAAGGTATAGCACAGCAAGGCATAGATTTGCAAGCTATTAAAGCGTTTGTACCACTTTCGGAAATGTTTGGTTATGTGACGCGACTGCGCTCAATTACACAAGGACGCGCATCATATACGATGAAATTTGCTCGCTATGAGCCTGCATTAAATACGCCCTCGTACTGAAACTGAAAATAATCTCAAAATACACTTTATCTCTTTCACAATTTTTCACTGCATTGAGGAGCTACTACAATGGCTAAAGAGAAATTCGAGCGTAATAAACCGCACGTGAACGTCGGTACAATCGGACACGTTGACCACGGTAAGACAACTTTGACGGCTGCTATTACTGCGGGTCTTGCAAAAAAAGGTAATGCGCAATTCCGTGGTTATGATTCGATTGATAACGCGCCCGAAGAAAAGGCACGTGGGATTACCATTGCTACTGCACACGTTGAATACGAAACAGAAAAGCGTCACTATGCGCACGTCGATTGTCCTGGGCACGCTGATTACGTGAAGAACATGATTACTGGTGCTGCTCAAATGGATGGTGCTATTCTGGTAGTTGCTGCTACCGACGGACCGATGCCGCAGACGCGCGAGCACATTTTGTTGGCTCGTCAGGTAGGTGTGCCTCGTATTGTGGTGTTCATGAATAAAATTGATATTGCAGATCCCGACCTTGTAGAGCTTGTAGAAATGGAAATTCGTGAGCTTCTTAGCCGCTACAACTTCCCTGGTGATGATACTCCCATTGTAAAAGGTTCTGCGCTTCAAGCACTTGATGCTGGTGCCGACCCTGCGGTGAAAGTTGATGATGAGCGTTTGAAATGCATTTATGAGCTTATGGATGCTGTAGATAGCTACATACCTATGCCTGAGCGTGCAGTTGATAAGCCATTCCTTATGCCGATTGAAGACGTGTTTTCTATTACTGGACGCGGTACAGTAGGTACGGGGCGTATCGAACGTGGTATTGTGAAAGTCAATGAAGAAGTAGAGATTATTGGTTTGGGTTTGAATAAAAAGACATTTGTAACGGGTATTGAGATGTTCCGTAAGCTTCTTGACGAAGGTCAAGCTGGCGATAACGTAGGTCTTCTTCTTCGTGGCGTAGATAAAAATGAACTAGAGCGCGGAATGGTTCTTGCAAAGCCTGGTTCGATTACGCCGCACAAAAAGTTTACCGCTCAAGTGTATGTACTTTCAAAAGAAGAAGGTGGTCGTCATACTCCGTTCTTTAACGGTTATCGTCCTCAGTTCTACTTCCGTACAACAGATGTTACGGGCGTAGCTACTCTACCTGATGGCACAGAAATGGTTATGCCTGGTGACAACCTTGATAACCTTAGTATTGAGCTTATCACAACAATCGCTATGGAAGAGGGACTTCGCTTCGCAATTCGCGAAGGCGGACGTACTGTGGGTTCTGGCGTTGTTACGAAAATTCTTCAATAAAATGTATTGTTCCTTATAGAGGAACGGAATTGCTAAAGCGGCTTTGTAAGTTTTGATAAAATATAAAGTCGCTTTGAGCAAGCCTTCAAAATAAAACAAACAAATTCGCATTACAAGGTTTCACTGAAAGAGGCACACAAGTGGCACGTCAGAAAATCCGCATAAAGCTGAAGTCCTACGACCACAATTTGATTGACAAGTCGGCAGAGCGAATTATTCGCACAGTGAAGCAAACCGGTGCCGTGATTTCCGGACCGATTCCGCTCCCGACTGAGAAGCAAATTTATACCGTCCTGCGTTCTCCTCACGTTGATAAAAAATCACGAGAGCAGTTTGAATCACGCACTCATAAGCGTCTTATAGATATTCTGAACTCCACGCCTAAAACAGTGGATTCCCTCATGCGCTTGGAGCTACCTGCCGGCGTAGATGTTGAAATCAAAGTCTAAGGAGCCAAACAATAATGAGCGTATTACTCGGCAGAAAAATCGGCATGACAAGCATCTTTACAGAAGCAGGGGATTATATCCCTTGCACAGTAATTGAAGCTGGTCCTTGTCCAGTCGTGCAAGTTCGCACGAAAGAAAACGACGGTTATGAGTCCGTACAAATTGGCTTTGGTCAGATTCCGGCTCGTAAAGTAAATAAACCTCTTGCGGGTCACTTCGCAAAGGCAAAAGTAGAGTTCAAGCGATATCTCCGTGAGTTTCGCAATATACGACAGCAAGTCAAAGTAGGTGACGAAATAACCGTAGCTGACTTTGCCGTGGGAGATAAAATCAAAGTTTCCGGTGATTCAAAAGGTCGTGGCTTTCAAGGTGTTGTTAAGCGTCACCATTTTGGTGGTGTTGGTATGACAACGCACGGGCAGTCAGATCGTCCTCGCGCCCCCGGCTCAATCGGTTCGTCCTCATATCCATCACGCGTTTTTAAGGGAATGCGTATGGCTGGACGAATGGGTGGTGAGCGAATTACGGTGCGCAATCTTAAAGTGTTGCGTGTTGTACCGGAGTCCAATCTCCTTATTGTTAAGGGTAGCATTCCTGGTGCGCCGAACTCAATAGTTGAGATTGTCAAGATTTAACACGATTACGATAGATTAACTCTCGAAGTGAGTTGTAAAAGACTCTCTTGAAGGAAATTCACTATGAAAGCTGACATCTTTTCAAAAGATGGTAAAGTCGCCGGTCAAGTAGATTTACCGGATTCGATTTTTAACATTGAGCCACATGAACATGCGATGTACCTTGCGGTGCGCCAATATTTAGCACATCAGAGACAGGGTACCCACAAAACAAAAGAGAAAGCCGAAGTTTCTGGTGGTGGCAAAAAGCCTTGGCGACAAAAAGGTCGCGGGACTGCCCGGTCCGGCTCAACGCGCTCTCCACTTTGGGTTGGTGGAGGTACTGTCTTTGGTCCACGTCCTCACAAGTATTCGGTCAAATTGCCGAAAAAAGTTGTACGTCTTGCTAGAAAGTCCGCACTTACATTGCGCGTTCGCGAAAATAACTTTGTTGTAATAGAAGACTTAAATTTTGGTTCGATCAAGACGAAGCAGATGGTTGATGTACTCTCTGCGCTAAGTCTGACGGGTCAAAAGGTATTGCATCTGCTTCCTGCTAACGACGACAACGTATACTTGTCATCGCGCAATATTGAGCGCCTTACGACACAAGTTGCTGACAAAATCTCAACATATGACATCCTGAGCAACAAGAAAATCCTTGTTCATAAAAGCGCGGTGGATGTCCTTATTAAAACCTTTGCAGAGTAAAGGTCAATTACGAGGAAACTACGATGCAAGTTCTAAAACGACCAATTATTACCGAAAAAGCTACGAAGCTGAACACTTCTCGACAATATGCTTTTGAGGTTGACTTAAAAGCAAACAAAATTGAGATTCGTAAGGCAATCGAAGCACAATTTACAGTAGATGTCATTAGCATTCGTACCATTCGTGTACGCCCCAAGCGGACTGTACAATTTACAAAGCGTGGTCGGTTTGCGGGAAAAACAGCCGCTCGTAAAAAAGCGTATGTTACTCTTAAAACTGGTCAAGTTATTGACATCGGAACTGGCGCTAACGAGTAAATTGCTGTTGTTTTTGTCTAGAATCTTCGCTTTTATATCCGAATTTTGTTTCTATCAAGATTCGATTTACTGAACTTAGAATTATGGCCCTTCGCAAACTTAAACCGATTACACCTGGAACGCGCTTCTATTCTGTGAGCACGTTTGAGGAGATTACTAAATCAAAGCCTGAAAGAAGCCTTCTTGCGCCTCTGAAAAAATCAGGCGGGCGTAATAATACGGGTCGTATTACTTCGCGCCACCGTGGTGGTGGACATAAGCGACGTTATCGTATTATTGATTTTAAGCGTAATAAGCATGGTGTCAACGCTCGTGTTGAGGCTATCGAATACGATCCAAATCGTACTGCAAGGATAGCTCTTCTAAAATATGATGACGGCGAGCTTCGGTATATTCTTGCGCCGAATTCTGTAAAAGTAGGTGATGTCTTGCAATCTGGTCCGAATGCAGAGATTCGTGATGGAAATGCATTACCTCTCTCGAAAATTCCCGTCGGCTCTTTTATCCATAATGTTGAAATGAAGCCGGGTAAGGGTGGTCAAATAGCACGTAGCGCTGGAAACTCAGCTGTCTTGGTTGCGCGGGATGAAAAAAATGCACAAATCAAACTACCTTCTAGTGAAGTTCGGTTGGTTCCCGTAACATGCTTGGCAACACTTGGTACGATAGGTAATTCTGATCACGAAAATATCTCCTACGGTAAAGCAGGTAGAATGATATGGTTCGGTGTACGCCCACAATCGCGTGGTATGGCTATGAACCCAGTTGATCACCCAATGGGTGGTGGCGAGGGGCGTTCCAAATCAGGCGGTGGTCGTCAACATCCACGCTCACCATGGGGTCAGCTTGCCAAAGGTTTGAAGACCCGAAAGAAGCGCAAGCTCTCCAACAAATACATCGTTCGCCGTAGAGTGAAGTAATTCCAACCACGTAACACTTTAGAATTAAAGTACAATGGCACGTTCGCTTAAAAAAGGACCCTTTATCAGCATTAAATTGGCAAAGAAAATTACTGCCCTTAATGCGTCCAACAAAAAAGTTGTTGTCAAAACGTGGTCACGCGCTTCGACTATCGCGCCGGAATTTGTCGGTCATACATTTGCTGTGCATAACGGGAATAAATTTATTCCGGTCTATGTGACAGAAAATATGGTTGGTCATAAACTGGGCGAGTTCGCACCAACACGTACCTACAAGGGTCACGCAGGCAACAGAAAAGATCTTAAAGGCAAATAATTTTTCCAAAGGTTACACCAATGCAAAAGTTTGAAGCAAAAGCAACCAAGCGTTTTTTGCCAGGTTCGCCCCGCAAAATGCGTCTTGTTATTGACATGATTCGTGGCAAAAGTGTCGCTGAAGCAATGTCGCTGCTAAAATTCAACCCAAAACACGCGGCACGCGATGCGGAGTTTGTCCTGCGTTCCGCTTATGCAAATCTTGAAGACAAGCATCAAAATGCTCGTTTCGATATGGAAGGCGCGACAGTAACAGGCGCGTTTGTGGACGGCGGTCCGATGCTGCGACGCATCAGTCCTGCTCCGATGGGTCGCGCTTACCGTATTCGTAAGCGTATGAACCACCTGACAATCGTCGTTCAATCCGTAAGCTAATTATTCACAACGTACAATTTCGATTAGGAGATTAGCCTTGGGTCAGAAAACTAACCCCATTGGTTTCCGTCTTGGAATCATCCGCGCTTGGGATGCAAACTGGTTTGATGAAAAAAACTTCGCCAGTAAACTATCCGAGGATATGATGGTACGCAAGTATCTTCATGAGCGCTTAAAAAAAGCTGGTATTTCGCGCATTATTGTTGAGCGCACGCCAAAGCAAATTCGTCTTACAATTAAGACCTCGCGTCCTGGCGTTGTGATTGGGCGTTCCGGTAAAGAAATTGCTCAGCTTGAAGAAGAGCTTAAAAAAATTACTTCCAAAGAAGTAAAAATCCTGATTAGTGAAATCAAGCGTCCTGAAATTGATGCCCAGCTTGTTGCAGATACAATTGCTCAACAGCTTGAAGGCCGTATATCCTATCGACGTGCGATGAAGCAGGGCGTAAGTGCTGCGATGCGCATGGGTGCAGAAGGTGTGCGCATCGTGTGCAATGGCCGCTTGGGCGGTGCAGATATGTCTCGGATGGAGAAGTATCGCGAAGGACGTGTTCCTTTACATACACTTCGAGCAAACATTGACTACGCAACTGGTACCGCGCAAACTATTTATGGCGCTATTGGTATCAAGGTGTGGATTTGTCTGGGCGAAGTATTAGGCGGTAGTGCTTCAATGTATCAAGAAAAGCCTGCTACGCCAAGCGGAAATCCCAAATCATCACGTTAAATTCTTGTCAATCGGGTATCCGTTGACAAAGTAAGCGTTTGAAATCAGCAATAACGCATCAAAAGCAATTAAGGAAATATCATGCTGCTACCAAAAAGAGTTAAGTATCGCAAAACACAGCGCGGTAGGATGAAAGGTAAAGCATTTCGTGGTTCGCAAGTAGCTTTCGGTACTTTTGGTTTGAAAGCACTTGAACCGGCTTGGATTACTAATCGTCAAATTGAATCGGCGCGTATTGCGATTAACCGTTACCTCCGTCGAGATGGTAAGGTTTGGATTAGAATTTTCCCTGACAAGCCATATACCAAAAAGCCAGCCGAAGTGCGAATGGGTTCCGGTAAGGGTAGTACTGAATACTACGTTGCTGTTATCAAGCCCGGTCGGATTCTCTTCGAGCTTGACGGCGTGCCGAAGGAAAAAGCAATGGAGGCAATGCGCCTTGCGTCGCACAAATTGCCGATAAAAACGAAATTTGTAACACGCGTTGATGCGCAAGAGCATCACTAAAGGAGCAAAGAATAATGAAAGCTCGTAAACCCGAAGACTTGCGCAAATTAAATGACGCAGACTTAGCAATGAATCTTAAAGATTCTCAAGAAACTTTGACAAACCTTCGGTTCAAAAAGACTCTTGGCGAACTCGAAAACACAGCATATTTGGCAACACTTCGTAGAGATATTGCTCGCATTAACACCATTATTGGTGAGCGCCAACGTTCAAAATAACGATTAAGACAAATGGATTCCACTATGGAAACGATACAAACACAGCCTCAGCGCGGAAGACGCAAAGTAAAAATCGGTAAGGTTGTCAGCGCCAAAAAAATGGACAAAACAATCATTGTCGCGGTTGAACGTCAAGTAGCGCACCCGCTCTACAAGAAGTACTTCAAAAAGACGACCAAGTTCATGACTCACGATGCTGAAAATACCTGCAATGAAGGTGATACAGTTCGGATTATGGAAACCCGTCCGCTCAGTGCTCATAAGCGCTGGAGACTGGTGGAAGTACTTGAGCGTGCGAAGTAATTATTTTTACCGAGACAACTTTTCACTAAGAAAGTGAGCGAATTCTAGCGATGATTCAAGAAGAAACAAACCTCGTAGTTGCCGATAATTCCGGCGCAAGAAGAGTACGCTGTATCCGCGTTTTAGGCGGACATGAAAAGCGTTATGCGGGCATTGGAGATATTATTGTTGTATCTGTCAAAGATGCAATTCCAAACGCAGGTGTAAAAAAAGGTGATAAATCGCGTGCTGTCATCGTTCGTACCAAAAAAGAAATCCGTCGTAAAGACGGTTCGTATATTCGCTTCGACGAAAACGCTGCTGTACTTCTGAATACTCAAGGCGAGCCACGTGGTACTCGTATTTTTGGACCGGTTGCGCGTGAGCTGCGGGATAAGAGTTTTATGAAAATTGTATCGCTTGCGCCTGAAGTACTCTAAATACTTCACTATAAATGTGATGTAGAGTTACACTACAAAGAATTTGACGAAGATATTTTTCTTTCATACTGCTATGAAACTCAAAATTAAAAAAGGCGATACCGTCCGCATTCTCGCCGGTAATGATAAAGGCAAAGAAGGTCGAGTTCTTGAGCTTCTTCCCGAAAAAATGCGCGTTGTTGTCGAAGGTATCAATGTACGGAAGCGTCATATGCGACCTACGCCCAATGCTCAGCAAGGACAAATTATTGAGCGCGAAATGCCAATCCATTATTCAAATGTAATGCTCCTTGATGGTGCTGGTAAGACCACACGGCTTGGCGTAAAAACAGTTGAGCAAAATGGTGAAACAAAGAAAGTTCGTATCGCTAGAACCACTGGCGAAGAGGTCTAAGTACTAAGGATTTGATGCTTCTCGCATCGTTCTTGTTTCTACCGTATCTCTTCAGTCAGAAACTATCTACTTCTTGAATAATAATAGCAATGGCAAAGCAGCAAACACCAGTCAAAACAAAAAAGACAGAATTCACCCTTGAGGGTGGAAGATTACCAGAGAATGCTCCTAAGGCGCCTAATGCGCGTCTGGCATCTGTCTATAAAGAAAACGTTGCTCCGGCACTAATGAAGAAGTTCAATTATAGTTCCGTGATGCAAGTACCGAAATTGCATAAAATCGTGATTAACATGGGGGTTGGTGCTGCCACTCAAGACCAAAAGATCATGCAATCTGCGATTACGGAAATGGAATTAATAACCGGTCAGCGCCCTGCTGTTACATTGGCAAAAGAAGCTATCTCTAACTTCAAATTGCGTGTTAATCAGCCGATTGGTTGTCGAGTTACGCTCCGTCGCGCTCATATGTATGAGTTTCTTGACCGCTTTATTAATATCGTAGCTCCCCGTATTAGAGATTTCCGTGGTCTTTCGGATAAATCATTTGATGGACGTGGAAACTACTCAATGGGTATCAAAGAGCAGATTATTTTTCCTGAAATTGATGTTGATAAAGTGTCCAAAATTCGTGGTATGGATATTACATTCGTAACCACGGCGCAAACAGATGAAGAGGCGTATGCGCTTCTTAAAGAATTTGGCTTCCCATTCCGCAAGCAGCAAGAGCCTGTAGCGTAAACACTAACGAAGAATTTTTTTATCTTCCTGTACCGCCATGTCAACAACAGCAATCGTAGCACGAAACCAAAAACGACAAAAACTCGTTGATAAATACTCTGAAAAACGCGCAATCTTGAAAGAAGCAGGCGACTGGGATGCTCTTCAAAAGCTTCCACGCAACAGTTCTCCTACTCGTTTGCGCAGTCGCTGCAGTCTGACGGGGCGTGGCAGAGGTGTCTATCGCAAATTTGGTCTGGGGCGAAATAAATTTCGCGAACTTGCCCTTGATGGTAAGATTCCAGGCATACGCAAATCAAGCTGGTAAACTCTTCGACAGAGAGTTTGTTTGATAAAACAATGACTAATCAATAAAAATAGTATCATCAATTGTCTAAGTACAATGCAGGTTACAGACCCAATATCCGATTTTCTGACCCGTGTGCGTAATGCCTCGAAAGCGCGTCATAAGCGCCTTGATGTTCCTTCCTCTAAAATGAAAATTGCTATTGCAAAAATTCTTAAAGAGCAGGGTTACATTGGCGAGTATCAGGTCATCGAAGATAACAAGCAAAATATTTTGCGCGTATCGCTTCGATATTTCAATGGTCGTGCGCCTTTCGATAAAATAACGCGCATCAGTCGTCCGGGTCTGCGTCGCTATACGCCGTCTGCGGAGGCACCGCGTGTACGCAGTGGTCTTGGAATAGCGATTCTGTCAACACCAAAAGGTATTATTACTGACAAAGAAGCTCGCAAGCTGAACGTTGGTGGTGAAGTCCTCTGCACGATTTACTAAACCGTTCTACACTGATTGTTTTTTTACACTCAATCACTGTTCTGCGATTTTACTAGAACTCAAAGATTTTTAAGGAGAACTTGCCGTGTCTCGTATCGGTAAAAAACTCATTACTATTCCTAAAGAAGCACAAGTTGCTGTGGATGGTACGCAAATTAAAGTAAAGGGACCCAAAGGCGAATTGCAATTTGCTTTGCCCGTTGGTATCTCGCAAGAGATGAAAGATGGTACTATGTCCTTTGCTCGCGCTTCCGATGAGAAGCATTGTCGTGCATTGCATGGACTTACCCGCGCAATGGTTGCTTCGATGATTGAGGGTGTAACCAAGGGCTTTACCAAGACTCTTGATGTTGAGGGTGTGGGTTACAAAGTTGAGTTGCGCGGCAAAAATCTCTTTCTTTCGCTTGGTTATTCCCATCCAATTTTGTTTATCCCGCCTCCGGGTATTGTTTTTGCAGCGACAACTGCAACTCAGTTCAGCGTTACTGGTATTGATAAGCAGTTGGTCGGCGAAGTTGCGGCAAAGCTTCGAGATTTACGTCCGCCAGAGCCTTACAAAGGTAAAGGCGTTCGGTATCAGGGTGAGCATATTGTCCGCAAAGCCGGTAAATCTGGCGGTAAGGGTAAGTAACCTCTGTCCACGTTGCGCCAGTGTTTGTAAAATATCTGTTTTTTTCAATGGCGTACTTTCAACGATTCGACCATTCCATTTGTTTAGTCTGAGAATATGATTACCACGAATAAACTTGAGCGTCGTGCGCGTCGCAAAAAAAGTGTCCGCCGTAAAGTGCAAGGCACAACAGAGCGTCCGCGTCTAAGCGTCTATCGCAGTTTGAGCCACTTTTATGCTCAAGTGATTGACGATGCTAAAATGCATACCGTTGCAGCCGCTTCTAGTGCTGACAAAGAACTCAAAGACAAGGTTGCTTCTGCTACCAGTAAGTCTGATGTGAGTAAAATGGTCGGTGAGTTGCTTGCTCAGCGAGCAGCAGCAGCAGGAATCAAAAGCGTTGTATTTGACCGTAATGGTTATATTTATCACGGAAGAGTAAAGGCATTTGCGGATGCCGCCCGTGAAGCAGGCTTGAATTTCTAAAAGGTCTATGCTAAAAAAGATATTGCATCTTTTCTTGGCAAAATACTAACAAAATGCTAAATGGTACAGCTACAATGTAGTCGTATTGTTGATAAAATATCGTAAACAAAAACTATCACAAATTTACTGAGTGTTGCTGTGGCTAGACAGAAAACATCTGAGTTAGAACTCAAAGACAAACTTGTAAACGTTGCCAGAACAGCGAAAGTGGTCAAAGGCGGTCGTCGCTTTGGCTTTAGTGCTATCGTTGTTGTTGGTGATGGTAACGGTCATGTCGGTTATGGTCTTGGTAAGGCAAATGAAGTTGCCGATGCTATCACTAAAGCGACAGAAGCTGCTCGTAAGAGCCTTGTCAAAATTACGCTTAGTGCAAATACAATCCCGCACGAAGTTTTTGGCAAATTCGGTGCAGGAAAGGTTTTGTTAAAGCCAGCTACACCGGGTACGGGGGTTATTGCTTCAGGTGGTATTCGTGCAGTTTTGGAGATGGCGGGTGTACAAGACGTTTTAACAAAAAGTCTTGGTTCATCGAATCCCCATAATACCGTAAAAGCTACCTTTCAGGCGCTCACGCAGTTGCAGGATGTACAAACCATCGCCGAGCGCCGCGGGCTTGATGCTCGTAAGGTAATGTTCGGCTAAATGGAAAATGCGCCCTTTTTCCTTCGCATAGATAACCGATACTAAAGCGATACACGAACAATACTTCTTATTTTTGTTATGGCAAAGCTGAAAATTACCCAGACGCGCAGTACAATTAACTGCAAAGAAGCTCAAAAGCGCACCATCAAAGCGCTTGGGCTTGGTCGTCCACATTCGACGACCGTGCAGCCTAAAAGCGCAACCACACTCGGAATGTTGAACGTCGTTCAACATCTTGTAAAAGTCGAAGAAATATCAGAGTAATAATCATCCTTTCAAGGTTGACATCAATGAAACACGTTGGCAATTTGACATTTAGTCCCGGTTCGCGCAAAAACGTAAAGCGTATAGGTCGCGGCACCGGATCCGGTCATGGCGGAACTTCAACACGTGGTCACAAAGGGCACCAGTCTCGCAGCAACTTCAAACGCAAACGCAGTTTTGAAGGCGGACAAATGCCCCTGAACCGTCGTTTGCCGAAGCATGGCTTCAAAAATCCTTTCCGCATTGAATACCAATGCATTAACGTTGCTCGTTTAGAAGAATTAGCAAACGAAGGTGTGTTTGTAAATAACACTGTGGATTTTGATGCACTCTTCGATCTTGGTGTGCTGAGTAAAAGTAATGTACCGCTCAAAATCTTGGGCAACGGTACAATTTCTAAGTCGCTCAAAGTATCAGCTCATAAGTTCTCTGAATCCGCAAAATCAAAAATTGAATCAGCCGGAGGCACGGTAACGGTTCATGAATAGAATTATTGAAACCCTCAAAAACATCTTCAGAATTGAAGAACTCCGGCAGAGAATTCTCTTCACCGCCGGAGTATTGCTTGTTGTGCGCATTGGTGCCTTTATTACGCTTCCGGGCGTAGATGTGGCCGCCTTAAAAGCCGCAAGTGCAAACTCCTCTAGTTCCAATACACTTTTTGGGCTTTTTGACCTTTTTGTTGGTGGTGCATTCTCAAATGCAGCTATTTTCGCCCTTGGAATTATGCCGTACATCTCTGCAACTATCATTTTGCAGTTAGGTGGCATATTTATTCCTGAGCTTCAGCGTATGCAAAGAGAAGGTGAAGAAGGTCGCCGCCGCCTGAATAATTATGCACGTGTTGCAACAGTTATTCTCGCTGCGCTTCAAGCATGGGCTGTTAGTATAAAAATTTCCAGCACACAAGGAGTCGGTGGCGTTTCGGTAGTTCCGGATGCAGGATTCCTTTTTACTATAACGGCAATAATTCTTTTGACTGCCGGCACAGTTCTACTGATGTGGCTTGGAGAGCAAATTACTGAGCGCGGTATTGGTAATGGTATATCATTGATTATTTTCATTGGTATTATCGCACAACTTCCGGTAGCGTTCTTACAAGAGTTCAAGCTCATTCAGGCTGGTTCACGTGTATGGATTGTAGATGTGATTCTGCTTGGGTTGCTCGTAGTGATTATTGCTCTTGTCATTTTGATGACACAAGGAACGCGGCGTATTCCAGTGCAGTATGCAAAAAGAGTAGTCGGTCGTAAAGTATATGGCGGCACGACTCAGTATATACCGCTTCGTGTTAATACTGCTGGCGTAATGCCGATTATCTTTGCACAATCAATCATGTTTATTCCAAGCACGATATTGAGTTTCTTTCCTGATGCTCAATGGGCGGCTACCCTTGCTCGGGTATGGAGTGATCGTTCTTTTGTTTATGCTGCCTTTTATGCAGTACTGATTGTATTCTTTACATACTTCTATACTGCTATTGCTTTTAATCCTAAAGACGTTGCCGATAACATGAAGAAGCAAGGTGGATTTGTGCCAGGTGTTCGCCCCGGCGCTCCCACAGCTGAATACATGGATAACATCCTGACTCGAATTACACTTCCAGGATCTATCTTCCTTGCTATTATTGCCATTCTTCCTGTATTTGTTTCGAACGCACTTGCGGTTCCATCTCTGTTCGCTTCGTTCTTTGGCGGCACAAGCCTCCTTATTATTGTAGGGGTAGCGCTTGATACATTGCAGCAAATCGAATCATACCTGCTTATGCGCCACTATGACGGATTTATGAAGAGCGGTAAACTCCGTGGTCGTTCCTCTGGGAATGTCAACGTTGGTGCGCCGGGTGGCTATTAACACATAGAATTGTAAAAAGTTCTTTCTAAGAATATTCAGGATACGGCTATGGTTGGTGCGCCGTCGGTTAAAGTCAAAAATGCTCTTGATTATATTGAGGAAGCCTGTCGGATAGTTGCCGATACAATCATGCTTGTCAGTAAATCAATGAAGCCGGGTATAACAACCTTCGAGATTGACCAAATTGCTGACGATTACATCTGCTCTCGCGGCGCAGTTCCTTCCATTAAGAACTATCAAGTTCCATGGAGTAATAATGCAAATGGTAAGCCGCGCTATTTGGTTTATCAGTATGCAACGTGCATATCTGTCAACGATGCTGTCGTTCATGGCTTGCCAAGCAAAGACGTAATTCTCAAAGAAGGCGATATTGTTTCTTTTGATTGCCTTGCCTATAAAAATGGTTATCACGGTGATAGTGCTTATACATTTGCAATTGGTGAGGTAAGCGATGAAAAGAAAAAGCTTCTTCGCGTTACTCAAGAAGCATTAATGCTTGGTTTGGAGCAAGCCACAGGGCGTAATAAAGTCTATTCTATTTCTGGAGCAATTCAAAAGCACGTCGAAAAAAACGGCTTTTCATGCGTCAGAGAATTAGTGGGGCATGGTGTCGGTGAGACAATTCACGAAGAGCCATCCATCCCAAACTTTATACCGCCGCTTATGCACCGTGAGAGTTATCCGAATACACGACTTCGCGCTGGGCAAACTCTTGCAATCGAACCGATGGTAAATGCAGGTAAGCTCAAGGTGTTCACTGACAGCGATGGTTGGACTGTGAGAACCTCAGATGGTAAGCCATCCGCACATTTTGAACATACCGTGATTGTACAAGAAAAAGAAAAACCGATTATTTTGACCTTGCTTGATTGAGCGCTTATTGCTCACAAACACTGTTTTCATTTACGCATCATTTTCTATGGCAAAACAAGGCTTAATACGAGTTGATGGTCTTGTCGAAGAAACTCTCCCAAACGCACAGTTTATTGTGAAGTTGGAAAACGGGCATAAAGTGCTTGCGCACGTGTCTGGTAAGATGCGGATGAATTTTATCAAGATTATTCAAGGCGACAAAGTGACGGTTGAACTCTCGCCATACGATTTAACAAAAGGTAGAGTTGTATATCGTTACAAATAATGTTATATTTGCAATTCTGTACTCGTTTTTCGCTTACTACCGAAAAATCGCATACTAACGACATTCTTCTTAAGGATTACCATAATGAAGGTTCAAGCCTCAGTAAAAAAACGTAGCGCCGACGACAAAATTGTTCGTCGTAAAGGCAGAGTCTATGTTATTAACAAGAAAAACCCACGTCATAAGCAACGTCAAGGTTAAATTTTCAATTTAAGGAGCAGAAACTTGGCACGTATAGCTGGCGTCGATTTGCCCAAAAATAAACACGCGTTCATTGGGCTGCAATACATCTACGGGATTGGTCAAACTCGCTGTTTCGAGATTCTCGAAAAAGCAGACGTTCCTGTTAATAAGCGTGTTTCAGAATTATCGGATGAAGAAATAGCGCGTTTGCGCCAGATTATCCAAAACGAATATAGCGTTGAAGGTCAATTGCGTAGCGAGACTTCGCTTGATATTAAGCGCCTTATGGATATTGGATGCTATCGTGGTTTGCGCCACCGCCGAGGACTCCCTGTTCGTGGTCAACGGACACGGACAAACTCTCGTACTCGCAAAGGTCGCCGTAAAACAGTTGCCGGTAAAAAGAAAGCAGCACGGAAGTAATTCTTTCGGAATATGGTTCTTGTGTTCTATGTTACACAAGGCGTTATTCTCTGCCAAATTCGCTTTACCATTCAGCAATTGCAATAAAGAAACGCAATCACAGCAGCACAGACATACTGTCTGTGCTACTGTTGTCTAAAAGCTATTCTTCATTGCCGACCTTTCAGAACATCGAATTATTTCAACGTACTCTTTCATTTCTCAACGTACTATGGCTAAAACCTACGCGAAACGCGCCAAGAAAAAGACAGTTTCCGATATTCATGGAAAAGCCTTTGTTCGCGCTACGTTCAATAACGTACAAGTGACCATAACCGATGTTTATGGCAACGTACTTAGTTGGTCGTCAGCCGGACGCAATGGCTTCCGAGGCTCTAAAAAGAACACCCCATATGCCGCTCAGGTATCAGCAGAGAATGCTGCTAAAGAAGCATACGATATGGGCTTGCGCAAAGTAGATGTGTTTGTCAAAGGTCCCGGATCCGGTCGTGAAGCAGCTGTGCGAGCAATGAACCAATCTGGTCTTGAGGTACAAATCATTCTTGATCGTACCCCCGTTCCGCACAACGGCTGCCGCCCTCCCAAGCGCAGAAGAGTCTAATCTTACGCATTATGTAAGGAAGTACCGTGTGTGCATACACTATGCCCACGCGGTGCTTTCTTGTTGTTGTGCAGGGCAGTCCGCTTCAATTTCCTTCAAACTCACATAGTACAGAATTTTTCCTTTTTTGATGTAATCGGATAAAATTCTTCACGGACAAAGGACACACACCATGAGTCTTTCCATGCAAATGCCAGAGCGTGTCATTGTACACGAAAACTCAATTCCGAATCACGGTATTTTTATTCTTCAGCCTCTCGAAGGCGGCTATGGCGTTACTATCGGCAATTCGTTCCGCCGTGTGCTGCTTTCTTCCATTCAGGGCGCTGCCATTGTCGCTGTGCGCATTAGTGGTGTTCTGCATGAATTCCAGACTATTCCCGGTGTTATCGAGGATATGTGCGAAATTATCCTGAATTTGAAAGGTGTTCGCCTGAAAATTATGGATAAAAAGGGCGCTCAAATCGCTTTCCGCCTCAAAGGTCCGCACGTTTTCACCGCAAAAGATATTCAAACCGCCAGCGACCAAGTGGAAGTAATGAATCACGACCACTATATCGCCACTCTCTCCAAAGATGCTGATATCGAAGTTGAGTTGATGATTGGGCGCGGCAAAGGATATGTTCCTGCCGACGAAAATCGTGATCCTGAGTATCCGCTCAATACCATTCCGATGGATTCGATTTTTACGCCGATTAAAAACGTTAAGTACAGCGTCGAGCCGTTCCGTGTGGGTCAGAAAACTGACTACGAACGCCTCACAATGGACGTGGAAACAGACGGTACACTCTCTGCCGAAGAAGCAATGGAGCAGGCTGCACGTATTCTCCGCGACCACATCCAGCTGTTCATCAATTTTGATTTTGAAGAAGAACCCGAAGCAGAAGACGAATCGCGCGATGCTGAGTTTGCTCGTGTTCGCCGCATCTTGAATACCTCGGTGGACGACCTTGAACTTTCGGTGCGCTCCCACAATTGCCTCAAAGCAGCAAATATCAAAACGCTTGCCGACCTTGTGCGCAAGCAAGAAGGCGATATGCTGAAGTTCCGCAACTTCGGTCGTAAATCGCTTGCCGAATTGACAGAAATCGTACAGCAATTTAACCTCCATTTCGGTATGGACGTTGAGAAGTACCTGCAAGAAGACGAAAAACAACCAGCTGAAGACTAAAGACGGTTGTAGAAAGCTAACGCTGAAAAATAGCGCTTTGTGAAAAGCGGTTCAGCGATGTTCTTGCGCGGCTTTTCGACGATAATCATTCACACTTTATTTTCGTACTCAATTACAATGAGACACTTACGTTCCGGCAGAAAACTCAAGCGCACGGCGAGCCATCGCAGAGCAATGCTCAACAACATGGCGACCTCGCTCTTGCAGCATAAAAAAATCGCTACCACCGAAGCAAAAGCAAAAGAATTGCGCCCCTTCGTTGAGCGACTTATTACCAAAGCGAAAAATGCGTACTTGGCTGAACAAGCCGGTCAATTGCAAAATGGTCACACCGTTGACGTTCATGCACGCCGTACCGTGGGGCGCTACATCAAAGACAAAGCTGTTTTGCAAGAGCTTTTTGATGCGATTGCTCCCGTTGTCGAAAATCGCCCCGGTGGCTATTGCCGCATCATCAAAACCGGTACCCGTCATGGTGATGGTGGTCGCACAGCCGTGATTGAATTGGTTGATTGGGCAGAAGCACAAGACGGTAAGCGCACACTCGGGCGCAAGAAAAAACGCAAAGACGTTCCGCAAAATCCCGCACAGCAGCGCGTTCAGCAGCAAGTAGCCGCAAGCGTAGCAGCAGCCGTAGCGCAAGTAGAAGAAGCGGAAGCCGTTGTAGAAGATGCCGCTCCAGAGGCAGCACCGGAAGAAAAAGCAGCGGAATAAATTCTTTGCTGAATGCCAAAAATACAAAAACGCCGAAAGAGTATTCTCTTTCGGCGTTTTTGCGTATATTAGCCGACAATCTCTTTTGTCCCCTTATCGCCCCCGTGTCTATGCGTTCCGTACTCATGTTTGTTATGATTGCTGCGTTGTTGCTTGTCGCTATGCCCCTTGCTTACGCGCAGCCTCGCTTAATCACTCCTGCAAATGCTACTCTCGTAGCTGATTCTCTTATCCGCCTCCGGTGGAATCCCGTTTCTGATGCCTCGCGATATGAAGTCGCTATCGGGTGGGATAGTCTCTTTACTCTGCCAACGGTGCAGACGTTGAGTGCTATCCAAAACACCCTTACCATTCGCCGCACCTCGCTTCCATACGTGCCTGCGGAACTGACGGCATTCTGGCGTGTCCGCGTACGGCTGGACAGTGTGAACGCGGGTGCATGGTCGGAAGTGTGGCGCTTCACGATGCCTGTGCCGAAGACAATGCCGCCGATAGTGGTTAATCAAATACCGGATAAATTGCTCCTTGTTCCTACTGGACAAGCACCTTACAATGAAGACCGCTTTGAACTCGAATTTCCAAATTGGCGACCAGATAATGTTCCTAGTCATATATTTTTAGACCCTAATACATTCAGGTATCCAAATTCATTTCAAAGCATTTCTTCATACTATATTGTACCAGCAGGAATAAAATATGAAGCATATTCATTTGCCCAGATAAATGTGGCTAAATCTCGAATAATTGAGTGGGACAGTGTAGTTACTGGGTGGAATCCGAGACCAACTTGCTACTATACCATATATCGGGGTGCAGATACCTGTCAATCAATATTGAATGTTGTTATCGCTACAAGTCGCTCTGGTTGGTCAACTCCTTGCTACTATTTAGTTAAACCATGCCCCAGCATAACCACAATATTTCCCAAAGTTGTCGGACTTTCACTTGAGACTTTTGGGCAAATTATTCAATATAATAGTGGGGTAAAATTTATCTCTGGTCAAATGCCCATTAAACAAAGTATTCAAATGCCTATCACACAAAGCACTATCGCTTCTGTCCCAATCCTGACGAGCAGCACCGCTACAAGCGGCTGGCTGTCCTTGAGTGCAGTTCCCGGCGTGGAGTATTCACTTTCTTCTACAGGTTCATGGCAGTCTTCCTTGCGTGTGGAATGGCGAAGTGGGCAGCCGAAGCTGGAAAGCCTATGGCTGCGGTACACGCCGCAAGCCATCGGGCAGAACTTTCCCATTATCCGTTATGTGGTGAATGATTCATGCGATACTCGTAATCACGGTCTTTTACGTTTGGAAGCTCTCGCCACGCAGCCTGTTCCCTACGCCTACACCATAACGTCAGTGCGGGATGCACAGGCTTTGGAGCCAGTGCTGGAAGCGGTCTATCCGAATCCCACGAGTAGTGATGTTACCTTCGCTCTCAGCCTTTCCAAAGCAAGCCGTGTGAAACTCACGGTCTGCACGACGCTTGGGAGCATTCTGCAAACGGTGTCGGATGCTCCGTTTCCTGCGGGACGGCACAGCATGACGTGGCAGAGCGCGGGCTTGCCGAGCGGCGTGTACGGCTACCGTTTGGAAGTGGACGGCGCTTCGGTGCAGAGCGGATTTGTCAGTGTTGTGCGGTAATGAAGTTGTAGATGATTACGCAAAAACGCCGAAAGAGCATTCTCTTTCGGCGTTTTTGCGTATATTAGCCGACAATCAGTTTTGTCCCCTTATTGTCCCCGTGTCTATGCGTTCCGTACTCATGTTTGTTATGATTGCTGCGTTGTCGCTTGGTGCTATGCCCCTTGCTTACGCGCAGCCTCGCTTAGTTACTCCTCCAAATGCTACTCTCGTAGCCGATTCTCTTATCCGCCTTCGGTGGAAGCCTCTTTCTGATGCCTCGCGTTATGAAGTTGCTATCGGGTGGGATAGCCTCTTTACTCTGCCAACGGTGCAGACGTTGAGTGCCACCCAAAACACCATCACCATTCGCCGAACATCGCTTCCATATGTGCCTGCGGAACTGACGGCATTCTGGCGTGTCCGCGCACGGCTGGACAGCATGAATGTTGGTGCATGGTCGGAAGTGTGGCGCTTCACGATGCCTGTGCCGAAGACAGTGCCGCCGATAGTGACCAACCAAATACAAGATAAGGCACTTTTGATTCCTACGGGACAAACACCTACCGAAGACCGTATTGAACTTGAATCTCCGCAATGGCGAAACGATTTTGGTGGAGTCAATTCAGTTTTTTTCAATTTTAATAACGTTGCAATAGGAGTTTCTCAAAACACTATTTCTTTGCAAACAGGAATGAAATATAGTGCCGAATCTGAGAATCAATCTGTTGTAGCAGTGCGTGTAAAGAATTTAGATAGCACACTCATTCAGGGTAATGTAAACCCAAGACCGACTCTGTATTACGGTCTTAATAAGACCTCCAACCTTTGTCAGTCAATACTTTGTACTGTAATTGCAACAGACAATCTTGGTTGGTCTGTTCCATGTTTCTTTCTAGTTCAACCACGAACATCAGTCTTCGGTATGTCAGTGCCACAGGCTGAGGGGATTTCTCTTGAGCAACGACAATTTCAAGGAGTGAAACTTACCTTCGGGCAAATGTCCATCGCTCGAAGCACTATCGCCTCTGTCCCAATACTGACGAGTAGCACTGCTACAAGCGGCTGGCTGTCCTTGAGTGCCGTTTCCGGTGTCGAGTATTCGCTTTCTTCCACAGGCACGTGGCAGCCTTCCTTGCGAGCGGAATGGCGAAGCGGGCAGCCAAAGCTGGAACGCTTATGGCTGCGGTACACGCCGCAATCCATTGGGCAGAATTTCCCCATTATCCGCTACGTGGCGAATGATTCGTGTGCTTCCCGCAGTCATGGTCTTTTGCGCTTGGAAGCTCTCGCCACGCAGCCTGTTCCCTATGCTTACACCATAACGTCAGTGCGGGATGCACAGGCTTTGGAGCCATTACTGGAAGCGGTCTATCCGAATCCCACGAGCGGCGATGTTACCTTCGCTCTCAGCCTTTCCAAAGCAAGCCGTGTAAAGCTCACGGTCTGCACGACGCTTGGAAGCATCCTGCAAACGGTGTCGGACGCCCCGTTCCCTGCGGGACGGCACAGCATGACGTGGCAGAGCATGGGTTTGCCGAGCGGTGTGTACGGCTACCGTTTGGAAGTGGACGGCGCTTCGGTGCAAAGCGGTTTTGTGAATGTTGTGCGGTAAATTTTCTTTCAGCAAGTTTTTTTTCTGATTCTTTTTTGAGGCTCGAAATATGAATACAAGGATTCATGTTTTTATCCCAATGGTATGCAGTGTTGTACTTTTTTTCTGCGCGGCTTCTTTTCCAATTCTTGCTCAAGAGTCGCTGACTCATCCGGCACATCCGAAGCGGATGCTTCTGAAAGTCAAAGCACAATCGGCACTAGAAGCCGAAGTGCAAGCACTCAAAGCCGCGCTGCCCGTGCAAAGCCGAAAAGGAAGTTCCGAAGTGGGCGCAGTATGGAATATCGGCGAGATTGCGGGGCAGCAGTCAGCACCAATACTCTCGCTGGCGCACGGTGTTGGCATTCAAACATTGCAGCAATTATGCCCGAATCTTGACCATACCAACAAAGAAGCCTATCAGTGTGGGCTGGATAGAATTTATGTTGCGGAATGCCGGTCAGGATATGAAGCGCAAGGTGTCCTGCAAGCAATAGCAGCATCTGGCTCACTCGCTTCATCACTGGAATATGCCGAACCAGATTATATCGGCAGTGGTGGTGGTGTGTTTGCAGGTGAAGGGGATAATTCAGAGCAGGTGATGGAAAAAGCCGATGACGATGTGCGAAAAAACGTAGCTAAACTTCAATCACTTACCCCCAACGATCCTTATTTTGTGCAACAATGGGGGCTGCAAAATACGGGACAAAGAATTGGTACAAAGAACGGTAGCATTGGTGTCGATGCAAATCTTACGCCAGCATGGTCTCTCACGCAAGGGGTTGATTCCATAATTGTTGCTATTCTCGACTCTGGACAACCAGTCGGGGCTGCTGCAATGCCTGATTTTGCTGGGCGTTTGCTTGAGGGATATGATTACGTAAATAACGATGCCGACCCAACAGACGACCACGGACACGGCTCGAACGTAATGAGTATAGCTACGGCAAAGGGTAATAACGGCGTTGGTATTGCGGGAGTGGACTGGAAATGTAAAATTTTATCGGTAAAAATTCTGAACAGCAGTAATTCGGGGCAGTATTCGTGGTGGATTAACGGTATACGCTTTGCTGTGGACAAAGGTGCGAAAGTGCTGAATTTGAGCGTAGGAGGTGCAGGAAGAAGCAGTGCTTTGGAGGATGCAATAATCTATGCGCATAGCAAGGGTGCTATTGTCGTGGCGTGTATGATGAACACAAATAACAATGTTCCCTATTATCCGGCGGCGTTTACCGAATCTATTGCCGTCGGAGCAATCAATAATCAGGGCGCACGTGCAGTGCCATTTTGCTTTAGTACCACCAGTGGCAGTAACTATGGTGCTCACCTTCTCGTGGTTGCGCCCGGAGAGCAAATCTCTGGCTATCGAAACACCGATGGCGTAGTAACTAATTGGTGCGGCACATCGCAAGCAACCCCCATTGTTAGTGGTATCGTCTCGTTAATGTTGAGCGTTCAGCCCAGACTGACGCTTGACGAAGTGCGTACTATTCTGAAAAATACAGCTATTGATGGTGTCGGTTCGGCAAGTGAAGACGTGCCAGGGTGGGATATGTACTACGGTTGGGGACGAGTAAACGCAGCTGCCGCAGTGCAAGCAGCAAAAGCGCTGCGAGTGATGAGTGCAGTTCAAGAAACGAAGGGAGGAGAGCCGACACTCGAAGCTGTCTATCCAAACCCGACGAGCGATGAGGCAACCTTTACGTTCACATTGCCAACAGCGAGTAACGTCAAGTTGACGACGTACACAATGCTGGGCGCACCATTGCAAACGGTCGTGGATAACGTGTTCTCGGCAGGTCGGCATCAGTTAGTTTGGCAAAGTGCCGGGCTTCCAAGCGGCGTATATGGCTACCGCTTGGAAGCAGGTAGCAAGACGCAAAGCGGTCTGGTGAGTGTGGTGCGGTAAATTGTTAGACCGCCAACGTATCCGGCACATCAATTTCCATCATCAGCATTGCTGAGGCGATTGTTTTGCCCTGTGCATCCAATTTGAGCGAGACCGTGCCGCCGCCGCCGAGTGTGTTATGCAGGACGAAGTTCAGTGCCCAAATGTTCGGGAGTTCATAGCGCTCCACCTCGCCCAAACACACGCCTTCAAAGTGCTTCTTGACGCGCTCGGTGGTGAGTGCATCACGCACAATGGGATACCACTCTTCTCTGAAAGCGATGACACCACAATTTGCGGCATCGCCTTTGTCGCCACTTCGAGCATGAGCCAGTTTTGCAAGAGAAATACGCATAAACGTTTGTCCTTTCCGGAGCATCTATAAAGAATAATGAGTATAAATAAATTGCGAATGGAATGGGTGCAGAATGTTGCTTTGGCTGCGCGAATTTACAACATATCTGCGAAAATTTGTACAGCAAATAAAATTGTCATAACTTTGTAGTCTTGGCTACTTTCGCAACGTCGGCTATAAAAGTAAAAGTAAAAGACTGTTATTGCTTATTTCACAACGACATAATCGTGTATGTCAGATTGCAACTTAACATTCTTTAACATCGGCTTTTTGCTGCTTCACTCATCAAATTTCGTAATTTTGCACATTATTTCGTTCTTTTCATGTCTCAATCTCTTGCTGTAATCATTCTCGCTGCCGGAAAAGGTACGCGCATGAATAATCCAGACAAAGCTAAAGTAATGTTTGAACTCTCCGGCAAGCCGATGATAGCGTATGTTGTTCGCCAAGCTGAATCGCTTTCCCCTCGGCGTATTGTCGCTGTGGTGGGCTTTCAAAAGGAATCGGTGATGGAGTACCTCAGTGCGGAGTTTCCCGGTCGGTTGGAATATGCCCATCAAGACGTGCAGCTCGGCACCGGTCATGCGGTACAGCAAGCAGAGCATCTTTTAGGCAGTTTTGCGGGCAATGTCCTGATTTTGTCAGGCGATGTACCCTTGCTCCGTGCAGAGACCTTACGCGCCTTTGCTGAGGCTCATGCTGCCAGCGGAGCAGTGGTGTCGGTGCTGTCCGTAGATGCTCCGAATCCTGCAGGGTATGGGCGCATTGTGCGTATGGGCGGCAACTTCGAGCGTATCGTAGAGCATAAAGACGCAAGCGAGGCGGAACGCGCCATTACCGAAATTAATAGCGGCATTTATCTTGTTCGTGCGTCTGCCCTTTTTACGGCGTTGCGAGAAGTCTCAAACTCTAACGTACAAGGTGAATACTATCTGACGGACATTATTAGCATTCTTCGTGAGCATGGCGAAGGAGTTACTGCCTGGAAATGCGATGCTTTCACCGAGGTTCTAGGCGTCAACACCATAGACCAACTTGCCGATGCGCAGCGCATCATGGAGCAGGCGCTCCAAGCAGAACTCGCCTAAGTAGAGGGCAGGCAAACTCAATGTTTTATCTTACCGATTGAAGGACGATTATGATTAGTGGTGTTAATCATCTTGGAATTGCTGTCCGCGATTTGCAGACGAGCATGGATCTCTTTCAAAAGATTTTTCGTGTAGAATCATTCCACCGCGAAACTGTCGCCGACCAAAAAGTAGATGTGGCTTCGTTCAAAGTTGGTGATGTCTTGATAGAACTTACCGCTCCCACCGATGCAGACTCGCCGATAGCAAAGTTTATCGAAAAGCGAGGTGAAGGCATTCATCACGTAGCCTTTACAACAGAAGGTGTGAATGAAGAATTGCAGCGCTTGGCGCTTGGCGGTGTACAGCTTATCAACACCACCGCGCAAAAAGGTGCTCACGATATGATGATTGCCTTTCTGCATCCGAAATCTACAAATGGTGTGCTGATGGAGCTTTGCGCGCCACCCGAACAGAAAGACTGAAATTGCACACGACTCATAAACAAATGAAAAAATAGTCTTACACGCTCTCGTAAAAATCAACAACTACTGTACATCAATGTACTATTTCGTTTCACTTTGAAGGAGATGGTAAACGCATGAAGCGTATTCTTTCCGGCATTATTACCTGCGCATTACTCTTTGGAGTAAGCCTCGCGCCAAACAGCACACAAGCACAGCAAGCAAAATCCACCGCTAACAAAAAAGCAAAAAAGAAAGTAAGCACCACACAAGCGACACTGCCGACAGAATCAGGTGGCAAGCCTGCTTCGCTCGCACCCGACCGTAAACCGGACCCCGAAATGGGAGTGCTGGATTCGCTCCAAAAAAATGCGAAGCGCTTTGAGTCCATCGAAGATGCTCTGAAAGAGCCGGAGAACGTAGAATTTTTGGACTTGCACGAGAAAAATCTCACCTCCTTGCCACCCGAAATCGGCAAACTTGTGAACCTGCACACCCTTAGCCTTTACGGTAACAAATTGACAACTGTTCCGGCTGAGTTTGCTAATCTCAAAAAACTCAAATCCGTAGATTTTGGCAAAAATGAATTTACGCAAGTACCGGCGTCTATTCCAAAACTGAAAAACCTGAAGGTATTGTACTTTACGGCAAATCAAATTACCAAGATTCCGAAAGAAGTATGCGGGATGACCAGCCTCGCTATCTTGGATTTCGGTGGCAATCGCCTCACCGAAGTGCCGGCAGATGTGGTAAAGCTAACAAAACTGCGCATCTTTAATTTGCGTTTCAACAAGATTGATAAATTGCCGACCACAATGGGTAAGCTCAAAAATCTTGAGATGATTCAACTCAATGCAAATCCAATTTCGGAAACCGAGTTGCGCAGAATTGAAAATATGCTTCGCTCGACTGATGTTCGCTTCAACTATTAACAGCATCATTTGCTTGTCGGATAGTCTGCTCTAAAATATCAAGCCTCCAGCAAAAGTGTCGGATACTCAATCCGCGCAGCGCTGGAGGCTTCTTGTTTCAAGCACCTTTGGATGTGTTACCAAGATTTTGCACGAGCATAGTTTTTTTTCGCCGGAAATCATAGTAATTTCATCGTTCTTGTTTTTATCACGATTCCCGATTACCATGCCTGAGATTGCACATCTGGTTTACATTCTGGTTGTAACTGCTATTGCGGTGTATTGCTTGCGGACGCTTGTGTTTGCCTTGGGTGCTTGGCGGGAGCGCAAAAAAAGGATTGCCTACGATACACCATCATTGTTTACACCATTTGTATCGGTCGTTGTCCCTGCCCGCAACGAAGAAGAGAACATCGAAAATTGTGTGCTTTCATTGATGCGAAGCAATTACCCGCCGGAGCGCTTTGAAGTAGTGATTGTAAATGACCGTTCTACCGATAGCACCGGTGATATTGTAGGTGCACTCCACGAGCGGTTTCCAAATGTAATCGTTCATAACACCATTGACGACCGTACCAATGCAAATCTTCAAGGGAAGCCGCGCGCTGTCCATCAAGGAATTATGCGCTCACGGGGTGAATTTGTTCTTATGACCGATGCGGATTGTACAGTGCCGCCTACGTGGATTTCAGCCATTGCGCATACGTTTCAAAACCCGCGTATTGGTTTGATTGCTTCCTACACACTGGCAAAAGGCTCACGCTTTTTTGACCTGATGCAAATGCTGGAATGGCTCATCAACAACACAATGGCGAGCGCCGGAGTGGGCTTGGGGCAGCCGCTTGGCTGCTTTGGGAATAATCTCAGTGTTCGTCGTCGAGTGTACGATGAACTGGGCGGATACCCGAGCATTCGTTTTTCAGTAACCGAAGATTTGGCGCTTTTGCAGGCTGTAACTACTGCGGGCTACGAAGCGCGGTATATCTGTGCTCATGAAACAAAAATTGACACACTTCCTTGTCCTGATGTGGGTTCATTTATCAAACAGCATCATCGTTGGGTGAATGGCGGTAAAGCGTTGGGGTGGCGTGGAGCAGTTTTTGTCGTGTCATCCGTGGCGATGTGGTTGGGGCTTGTGGGTGCAGTAGCAAGCGCTTCGTGGGATTTGTTAGCAGTACTGCTGGTGGTGCGTGTTCTTGCGGATATGGCTCTTACATATCCGGCGTTCGCAGAATTACGCATACCAGCAAAGGTATTTTTGATGCCTCTTGCCGAGCCTTTTTTCTTGCTTGTGGAGCTAATGACACCATTTCTCGGCTTAAAATCTAGTGTTGAGTGGAAAGGACAAATTTTGCGCAATGACCGCAAGGGTTAAGGCAGAAACTTTCCACGAAGAAGTTAATCTCGCAAATCAATAATCTGTACACCCTGCGGCGGCTTCCATTCAAAAACACTGTCTGCCAAGCCGGCATCGGGTTTGATGTCGGTAATATCCCATTCGTGGAGCGCGGAGCCATCAAAGATAGCAACTGCTTTCAAGCGCATTTCCCGCGAAAGGCGCAGACCGACTCGCTGCATATCGCTAATTTGGTCGCGGGCTTTGGCTGGCGCAAGCGTGAGAAGAAAATCGTTACTGCTTTTTTCGATGGTCAGGGCGGGTTTGTAATTGCGAGGGAAATTCAAAAAAATTCTCTCCGGTGAGATATTATCGGGATTATCGCGGAAATCACTCATAACGACTTTTTTTTGTGCCACGTCATAATTCCAGACGGTTTTGCCATTACAAATAATCGTACGCCCAGACAGTTCAAGAATATATTTGTTGCCTCGCTTGAGTGCAAGCGACCCCCGAATATCCTCGCTTTTCATGACAAATTTTATACGCATTGATGCTCCGTCTGCATATTTTTTTTGTGCAGCAGTGAATACTTCGTCTGCACTAGGCAGTGTTTGCGCGGGAGCGAAGGCTACTGTTCCGAAAAGAAGTACAGTAGAAAACAGGGCAAAAAAATGTGTCAACATAAAAGCAGTGTTGAAAATGAAAAAATGGGCATTAAACCTATCGGTAGGACGAAGAACTCCTACAAATGGTTTTATGCTCGGATGGAAAATATTTGGGTAGATAGCATGACTTTCTTATATTCCGAAACTATTCCATTCGCGTAATTAAACATTGTGACGCCATAACCGACAAGTAGGCGGCACAAATGCTCGTGCTGATGTCGGAAATAGTACTAAAGCTATGCGCCACGCTGCGGGAAAAGCAACAAAAAAAACGAATCGCCGCTTGGAAAACATAAAACGCCGTAATCGAAAGCCTTAGGCATAAACTTCGCTGAGATGCTGCTCAATAAGGCGTTTGAAACCTCTTGGACATAAAAAACAATAAATTTTTACCGATTTGCTGCAAGATACATTTGATTATTAAAGGAGACCAAACAATGCAACACAAACACTTTTTTGCTATCGGCGGCTTTGTTGCCGTTGCACTGCTGACCTCCTGCGGAGCAGCGAAAATCACCGACGAGCAGAAAGCCCAAATCAGCGAGCTGCGCCGTCAACAGGCTTCATTAGGCGAGAAAATTAAAGTGCGCCAAAGTGAAATTGCTCGTTTAGAGACAGAAATTGCTGACCGCGAACGTGCCGTAACAAAGTGTAATGAAGAAAAACTTGCTCTAGAGCAGCGCTTGGCAAAATATCCGAATGCCTGGCCCGATTATACCGAACCGGCTAAAGATACCGTTAAAACAAACACGGGTAAGAAAAAATAAGCCTGTTCAGAATAACCTTTTCACTCCCATTCGATACTATTATGAAATTTCATTCTTATCTTCGTTCCATTCTTGTCGCACTGTTGGTAACTTCCTCTGCCGCCTACTCCCAGCAGCAGCCTGCGGCTCTCGACCCAAACAAGCCTGATGAGCAGCTTACAAAAGACGAAGCCGATGTGCGCATAAAACAATTCCGTGAGACGGTAACATCGCTAGAGGCGCAAATGAAGCAGGGCGATGAAAAATTTAATGCTGCGACCAAGAAACTCGCTGACCTCCAAAAAGCCGCTGCTGATTGTGATGAATCATTCTACGGACTCGTGAATGCTTCCAAAGCAGAAGTAGATGCTTTTCGCCAACGGCTTGGTGTGTTGGAAGGAAAAGTACGTGAACTCAAGGCACTATCGGATGATGCGCTTGCAGAAAAAGAGAAACAAGACCAAGTACGCGCTCTCGAAAATGAGCTTAATGCTATGCGCAAAGAGAAAATTGCCCTTTTACCGGAATTCTTCAACCGTATTATAGCAACAGCAAAAGATATTAAGGGACTCTACCGCGAAAAGAAAAAGAATACCGGTAGTTATACCGTTGGTACGTGGGCAGAAAATCGTGAATGTTTGTGGAATATCTCTGCACGCAATGAAATTTATGACGACGCGTTTCTTTGGCCCAAAATCTGGGTTGCTAATAAAGGCATCATCCGTAATCCTGATATTATCTACCCGGGTCAAGAATTCCAAATTCCTGCTAAAGCAGAAAAAACATCCGAAGAAGTCAAAGCAGAGCGCAAATACTGGCGTTCAAAGCGCGGTGCTGCCACAGGCACAAGCACTACAACACAACCGCTTAAAACCGGCGTGAATAATTAAAAGACTCATGTGCTTGATTCTCGTCTTTAGTTGAAGATAAATCTATCCCGCTTCTCTCGTAGGAGCGGGATTTTTTTTATCTTTGTGTACTTGCGCTAATACAAGTACCGCATTGTATATCTGTTTGATGATAAGCAACGTCAAGCAGCATTCCACTTACGCCATTCGCACCATAAACCATTATGACCTATCGCTTTCATCCAATCGTTCTTTTTTTTCTCTGCCTGCTTATCACTGCTCCGCAGCAAGCTCGGACGCAAGCAGCTTTTCGCTATGATGTCAAAAACGGTGTGGATGTGCTTGTCTTGCAGAATTTTACACTCTTTGAAGGAAAAAAAATTGTTTTAGTAACAAATCAAAGCGGGCGTACGCGCAGCCTTCAATCTACGCTCGACGCATTTTTACAAGCAAAAAACTGTACTGTTGGTTCGATTCTTACACCGGAGCATGGGTATTATGGGCTTGCCAGAGCTGGCGAACTCGTCAAAGATTCTTTAGAAACCATACGCGGCATTAAGGCAGTTTCGCTCTTTGGCAAAGACCGCCGTCGCCCGACGCAGACTATGCTGGAGGGCTTCGACGCTGTGGTTTTTGATATTCAAGATGTTGGTCTGCGAAGCTATACCTATCTTTCGACGTTGTACTGGGTAATGGATGCCTGCGCGGAGTACGGCAAAACGCTGTATGTGCTTGATCGCCCGAATCCGCTTGGCGGTAAAATAGTTGACGGTGCGGTGCTGGACACCGCATTCACATCATTCGTCGGAATTGTGCCCGTGCCATATGTGCACGGCTGCACCTTAGGCGAAATGGCAATGATGATAAACGGCGAGGGCTGGCTTCAGCGCGATGTTGCCACAGGTAAGCCGCGCAAGTGCCCCCTTACTATCATTCGAGCTGAGGGCTGGCAACGCTGGATGACATGGGAAGATACCGATTTTACGTGGATTCCGACTTCGCCGCATATTCCGACCGTAGAATCAATTCGCGGTATGGCTATCACGGGCATTTACGGTGAACTGAGTTTGATGAACATTGGTATTGGTCACGTACTACCATTCCAGATGCTGGGCACGCCGACGCTAAATGTGCCGCTCCTCGTGGAAGGCGTAAAAAAGCAGAACTTGACGGGAATAACGATGATTCCGACGCGCTACCGCCCATTCTACGGGAAATTTGCCAATACTGACTGCAACGGGATTCTTTTTGCCTTTGCGCCCGATGCTATCCGTTTTAAGCCCTTTGCGGCAAGTATTGATATTTTGCTTGCGCTCAAAGCATTGCAACCTGAACTTTTTCAAGTGAAAAACATCAGCGATGCACAAAAAGCCATGTTTGCGAAAGTCTGCGGCACGGACAAAATATTTGAAGCACTCTTTCTCAAAAAGGTGCCGGATGATGAGGTCAGGCGCATGGCGCAACGCGGTGTGAAGGAATTTACCGAAATGCGAAAGAAGTATCTGCTTTATGATTGAACAGTGTAAGTACTGGGGCGGTCATAAACGGTGTTACTAAGCGGTTTCTACGAGATAACAAATTTCTTTATATTTATACAATACTTATGATGCTCACCCAACTATCCGAATGGAGCGCTCTCCAGCGCCATTGTGAAGCCATTCAGCACAAACATTTGCGCGAAATGTTTGCCGAAAACCCAAAGCGGTTTGAAGAGCTATCCCTTTCATTCAATGACATTTTTATTGACTTCTCTAAAAACCGTATTACTACTGGCACGGTGAAATTACTCACTGACTTGGCAAAAGCGACCGACGTGGAAGCAAAGCGTGATGCGATGTTTGCCGGCGAACTCATCAATTCTACCGAAGGACGCGCCGTACTGCATACAGCCTTGCGAAATCGTTCTGGTAAGCCTGTGATAACGGACGGGAAGGACGTTATGCCGGATGTGTTAGAAGTGCTGGGAAGAGTTAGGGCTTTTGCCGAGGAGATTCGGATGGGCAAACGCAAAGGCTACACGGGTTTGCCATTTTCGGATGTGGTCAATATCGGTATCGGCGGCTCGGATTTGGGTCCGAAAATGGTCGTCGAAGCTCTTAAACCCTACGGGCGTTCACCATTTGGCAATCGTGGGCTGAGGGTACATTTTGTCTCGAATGTGGATGGAACGCATATTGCCGAAACGCTGCGTGTTGTGAATCCCGAAACGACGCTCTTTATCATTGCTTCCAAGACCTTCACCACCCAAGAAACGATGACTAATGCTCAAACGGCACGAGATTGGTTTTTGAAGGATGGACGCACCGAGAACGATATTGCCAAACACTTTATCGCTGTTTCCACCAACAGTAAGGCTGTCAGCGCCTTCGGGATTGACACCGAAAATATGTTCGGCTTTTGGGATTGGGTTGGCGGGCGCTTTTCGCTGTGGAGCGCAATCGGAATGCCGATTTGTTTGGCTATCGGGGCGGAGAATTTTGAGGCACTCTTGCAAGGTGCTTTTGAGATGGACGAGCATTTTCGTACTGCGCCCGTAGAACGCAATTTGCCTATGCTCATGGGCTTGCTGGATGTGTGGTACACGAACTTTTTCGGTGCCGAATCCCACGCTGTTCTGCCGTATGATGAGTATTTACGCTATCTTCCGGCATATTTGCAGCAGGGCGAAATGGAGAGCAACGGCAAAAGCGTCCAAATCAACGGCGAAGCGGTCAATTATCAAACAAACGAGGTGCTGTGGGGCGAGGCGGGGACAAACGGGCAACACGCTTTTTACCAACTTATTCATCAAGGTACGAAGCTCATTCCGTGTGATTTTATTGCGCCTGCCTTATCCCATAACCCTGTCGGAACGCCGTCGGGAGACCATCATCGCAAGTTACTTTCTAACTTTTTTGCTCAAACCGAAGCGCTGATGATGGGTAAAACCGCCGACGAAGCCCGTGCAGAACTTGAAAAAGACGGAAAAACACCAGAGCAAATAGCAGCGCTGACACCGCATAAAGTCTTTGCCGGAAATAAACCAACGACTTCCATTCTCTGCAAGCAAATCACGCCGCACACGCTCGGAAGTCTGATAGCGCTGTACGAGCACAAAATTTTCGTGAAGGGTGCAATTTGGAATTTGAACGCTTTTGACCAATGGGGTGTAGAACTCGGCAAGCAGCTTGCAAACCGCATTCTGCCTGAGCTTCAGACTGCAGACGCTGTTTCCTCGCACGATGCTTCGACCAATGGCTTGATAAATTGGTGGAAGGCTGCGGCGAAGTAGATTATGAACACAGAGAGCGTACAAATTTGTCGCACAAAAGTATCGGCAAAATTGTGTAAAAAGAGTATTTTGCAAGACTGTAACAAAACCGCTTTATGAACTTCATTTCACTAGAAAGTCGTCATTATGCCACAACTCATTTTATTGCGTCACGGGCAATCCCAATGGAATCTCGAAAACCGCTTCACCGGCTGGGTGGACGTGGAACTCTCCGCCAAAGGCGAAGAAGAAGCCCGTGCTGCGGGTGAACTTCTGAAGCCATTTCAAATTGATATGCTCTTTACCTCTGTGCTGAAGCGGGCTATGAACACTGCAGAACTCGCGCTGGGCGCTGCCGGGAAGTCAGGCATTCCCACCGAGCGTAGCGAAAAGCTGAATGAGCGGCACTATGGCGATTTGCAAGGATTGAACAAAGACGACATTGCGAAGCAATATGGTGACGCGCAACTAAAAATCTGGCGACGCAGCTACGACGTTCCGCCGCCCAACGGGGAATCACTCAAAGACACGCAAGAGCGCTGCATTCCGTACTACAAAGACGTCATCGAACCCAAACTCCGTGAAGGCAAAAATGTGATGATTGCAGCGCACGGCAATTCGCTCCGCTCTATCGTCATGTATCTCGACAATCTCACGCCGGAAGAGATTTTGGAAGTGAATATCCCGACGGGTATTCCGGCATTGTATGAATTGGATGATTCGCTGAAGGTCGTTAGTAAGCGGTATTTGGCGGAATTTAGCAATACTCATTAAATCGAAATTGTAAGACTCTATCTTCGCGGTACGGACGCTATCTGCCTTTACCGTTAAAACTACCAACAAAAATCCATGTCTCAACGCCCACAACGCTCGTTCTTTCGTATAGCTGTCGCAACGGTCATTTTCGTACCCATTCAATACTTGTTTGTCAGTAATACTCTCGCACAGACCAAACAATCGCCAATTCTGGAGGCAATGAAAACCGAGATGCAGCGCACCATGACGGACCTCAAAGGAGAAGCAAACCCGCCGTATTTTGTCTCATATGCCATCACCGAAACGCAGTATGTTACTCTAACCGCATCCTTCGGAAAAATCGTCATTGACGATTCCAACCGCACGCGGACACTTGATGTGGAGGTGCGTGTCGGCAATTATGACCTTGATAATAAACGCCAGATTCGTGGTACAAACTTCGAGATGGGTGGATTTTCACGAGGCACACAGATTCCGCTTGATGATGATATTGGTTCAATTCGGACGACAATTTGGGCAACAACCGACCGCCAGTACAAATCAGCCGCAGAGCGCTACTTGAAGGTTGTCAGCAACCGTGCTGTGAAGGTGAAAGAAGAAGATTCATCCGGCGACTTCTCCAGAGAAAAGCCGTCCTCGTACAGCGAGCCGCTCCAAACCCTTGTGGTGAACACAGACGCATGGCGTGAGCGCTTGCGTCGGCTTTCGGCGCTTTTTGCTGCCGACCCGAAAATCTATGGTGGAGAAGTATATTTCCGTGCAGAAGTAATTCATCGGTACTTTGTCAATAGCGAAGGCACGACGATTCAGACGAGCGATTCCTACGTGCGCGTGTTCTCTCAAGGGCGCACCAAAGCTGATGACGGAATGTCATTGCCGCTCTTCCGCAGCTATTTTGCGTTCACGGCAGACAGCGTTCCCAGCGAAAGCGTGATGCGCAAAGAAATTCTTGACATGACGACGCTTTTGGGTAAACTCCGCACTGCGCCTCTCATGGAGACATATTCCGGTCCGGCGATTTTATCCGGCGAAGCGGCAGGCGTGTTTTTCCATGAAATTTTTGGGCATCGCATCGAAGGGCATCGTCAGAAAGATGTCAATTCGAGCCAAACGTTCAAAAACCTTGTTGGAGAGCGCATACTTCCTGACTTTGTAGATGTTGTTTTTGATCCAGCTTTGCGCTCGCTTGCCGGGCAGAACCTTGCCGGATATTACAAATTCGACGATGAAGGTGTGCCGGGGCAACAGGTAACAACCGTGAAAAATGGTGTGTTCCGCGAGTTTCTGATGTCCCGCGCTCCCATTGACCAAATGCCCAATTCCAACGGACACGGGCGCAGACAAGCAGGCTTCCCCGTCGTGTCGCGCCAATCAAACCTGCTTGTGAAAGCAGCAAAGACCGTTCCTTTCGACACGCTCCGCACCATGCTCCGCGCTGAGTGCAAGCGTCAAGGCAAGGAATACGGCTTATACTTTGTGGAAATTCAAGGCGGCTTCACCTTCACGAACCGCACGATGCCGAATGCGTTCAATGTGCTGCCGCTTCTGGTCTATAAAATTTTCACCGATGGTCGCCCCGACGAGGTTGTACGCGGTGTTGACCTCATCGGGACACCACTCACAACATTCAAGCAGATTACTGTTGCCGGAAATGATATGGGTGTTTTTAATGGTGTTTGCGGTGCGGAATCAGGTGGTGTGCCGGTTTCGGCATCGTCGCCCAGTTTGCTCGTGAATGTGATAGAAGCACAGAAAAAAGCGAAATCGCAAGCAAAGCCGCCAATTCTGGGCTTTCCAACCGAGCCGGGTAAGACGAATTAAAGGGTAAGAACATTTCGTACATCTTCCATCCAAGGTGAACGCAAAATGCAGCGAACAAACTGGTTTGATAGAACATTTCCGCCCATTACCGATAATGGCGTACTGCCCTGTATTATTGAGCGTTTATCGGGTACACCTGCTCGGCTTCACGAAAAACTTATCGGTACGTCCATTGATTTGACACGTTCAGATAGTACTGAAAAATGGAGTATCAGTCAAGAGGTTGGTCATTTAATAGACCTTGAACCCTTATGGTTGCAAAGGGTGCGGGATATAATGGCAGGAAATCAACATCTAACAATAGCAGATTTGTCGAATACCAAAACATATCAAGCAGACCATAATAGCCGTAGTATAGCAGAGCTTATTCAGATATTGAGAGAACAAAGACAATTACTCATCACCGCGCTGCAAGAGGCGGAAGATGAACACTTAGAACGCTCCGCAGTGCATCCACGCTTGGGTATGCCGATGAGGATAGTTGATATAGCCTTTTTTGTAGCTGAGCATGACGACCATCATTTGGCACAAATGACCTATTTGCTACGAAAATACATCGTAGAGAATAAACCCCGATAACGTCCGCTAATGCAGCGCTAAATTTCTCGATAGTTATGACAAACTACACCATCGTCAATACCACAAAAGCAGACCTAGAGATGATATACTCGTTTTTTGAGGAGGCTATTTCGTACCAAAAACGCAAGCAGTACAAAGTTTGGAATGGTTACGATAAAGGCGCTCTGCAACGTGATATTGAAGCCAAGCTACAATATAAAGTTGTTGATAACGATGCAAATATTCTCTGCGTTTTCAGTGTATGCTATGCTGACCCTGTGATTTGGAGAGAAAAAGAACAGCAGAATGCGATATACTTGCACAGAATAGTGGTGAATCCGCAGCACAAAGGACAAAAACAGTTTGAGAAAATCGTAGATTGGGCAAAAGCAACCGCAAGAGAGAAGAATCTGAGGTTTATTCGGATGGATACATGGGGCGACAACCCGCAAATTATAGCGTATTACACAAGTTTTGGGTTTAATTTTGTGGAAAATTACACCACCCCTAGCTTCGAAGAACTCCCATCTCAACACAGAAACTTGTATCTTGCATTGTTGCAGCTGGAAATAGAACGGTAAATTTCGGTCTTTCCTAGGCAGAGCCGAGTAAGATAAATTGATTCGATAGAATAGCTAAATTTAACAAGAGCGAATGCTCATATTTTCACTCACACTTTGTTTTATGCCTCATGTCCACACGCATTGAAAAAGACACGATGGGCGAAATTGCCGTCCCCAACGATAAATACTACGGCGCACAAACCGCGCGTTCCCTCATTCACTTTGCCATTGGCACCGAAAAAATGCCCCGTGAGGTTATTCGTGCTATGGGCATTTTGAAAAAGTCGGCAGCGATTGTGAACACCGAACTTGGCTTGCTCACGGCGGAAAAGCGTGATTTAATCGTTAAAGCAGCCGATGAAGTTATCGCAGGCAAACTCGACGACCACTTCCCGCTTGCCGTCTGGCAGACCGGTTCCGGCACACAAACCAACATGAACGTAAACGAGGTAATTTCCAATCGCGCCATTGAAATAGCAGGCGGCGAAATGGGTAGCAAAAAGCCCGTTCACCCCAACGATGATGTAAACAAAGCGCAAAGCTCCAACGACACCTATCCAACCGCCATGCACATTGCTGCGGCAGAGGAATTGGTGAAACGCCTCATTCCGGCGGTAACGAAACTCCGCGATACGCTTCAGCACAAGGCTACAGCGTTCAACGACATCATCAAAACTGGCAGGACACACCTCATGGACGCAACGCCACTCACGCTGGGGCAGGAGTTTTCGGGCTATGTGCATCAACTCACACAGGCTCTCAGCCGCATCAATGCTGTGCTTCCGGGTGTGTATGAATTGGCGCTGGGCGGTACTGCTGTTGGTACGGGGCTAAACACCCATCCCGAATTTGCCGAAAAAGCAGCAAAGCAAATTGCCAAAGAAACGGGTTTGCCTTTTGTGTCAGCACCGAATAAGTTCGAGGCGCTTGCGGCACACGACGCACTCGTTTTTGCACACGGAGCGCTGAAAACCTTGGCTGCCAGTTTGATGAAAATTGCCAATGATGTGCGTTGGCTGGCTTCGGGTCCGCGCTGTGGCTTGGGCGAACTCACAATTCCTGAAAATGAACCCGGCTCCTCCATCATGCCTGGCAAAGTGAACCCCACGCAAAGCGAAGCAATGACGATGGTGGCGGCGCAAGTGATGGGTAACGACGTGGCAATCAACATCGGCGGCGCGTCGGGGAACTTTGAGCTAAACGTTTTCAAACCGCTTATTATCTACAACTTCAACCAAAGTGTTCGCTTGCTTTCCGACACGTGCATTATGTTCGAGGAGCATTGCGCAGAAGGCATTGAGCCGAACCGCGAGAAAATTGACTATTACATGAAAAATTCGCTCATGCTCGTTACGGCTCTGAACCCGCATATCGGCTACGACAACGCGGCGAAAATCGCCAAACACGCCCACAAAACGGGTGGCACGCTGCGCGATGCGGGCATCGAACTCGGCTTAATCACCGGCGAGAAATTTGATTCTGCCATCAATCCGGCAGCAATGACGAAGCCGGGAATGGATTAAATTGTTTTAAAATGAAGAATTCAAGCGGCTTTTAGGATTATCTAACCTTGAAGCCGCTTTCTTTATCACCATATTTTCGAGAAAACACCATGCGCTACCTCCTTGCTATTGCTCTTGTAGCCTTGTGCTGCACTTTGTCTTGCTCTCAAAAAACCGATACAAGCAGCACAAAATCTGCTTCATCATCTTCTCCTTCTGTTGCCGAGTATTTTCAGTATCGTGATTCAGTCGAATCCGGCGGAGTGCGCATGATTCCTATCAAAACGCCTGTTGGAGAATTTAAGGTCTGGACGAAACGCTTCGGTACAAACCCGAAAATTAAAGTTCTGCTTTTGCACGGTGGTCCGGCGATGACGCATGAATATACGGAGTGTTTTGAGACTTTTTTTCAGCGCGAAGGATTTGAATTTTACGAATACGACCAGTTAGGTTCCTATTACAGCGACCAACCCAAAGACAGCAGTCTTTGGACAACAGAGCGCTTTGTGGAAGAAGTTGAGCAGGTGCGCAAAGCCATCGGTGCAGACAAGAGCAATTTCTACGTTCTCGGCAATTCATGGGGCGGTATTTTGGCAATGGAGTATGCGCTGAAGTATCAGCAAAACCTCAAAGGGCTGCTTGTTGCGAACATGATGGCAAGTGCGCCCGAATATGGGAAATACGCCGAAGAAGTGCTGGCAAAGCAAATGAAACCTGAAATACTGGCAGAAATCCGCGCACTCGAAGCAAAGAAAGATTTTGCGAATCCGCGCTATATGGAACTTCTCCTGCCAAACTTTTACCACGAGCATTTATGCCGCTTGCAGGACTGGCCCGACGGTTTGAACCGCGCACTGAAGCACGTCAACAATGAGGTTTATACGCTCATGCAAGGTCCGAGCGAGTTTGGCGTGAGCGGGCGTTTGGCTCAGTGGGATATAAAAAATCGTTTGAAAGAAATTGCCGTGCCGACGCTGATGATTGGGGCAAAATATGACACGATGGACCCGAAAGCAATGGAAGAGCAAAGCAAAATGGTTCAAAAGGGGCGGTATCTCTATTGCCCTAATGGAAGTCACCTTGCTATGTGGGACGACCAGCAAGTATTTATGACGGGTGTGGTGAAATTCATCAAGGATGTGGATGGTGGCGGGATGTAAGATTGTAGCCGTAATGCAATCTTCTACTCTTGAATAGATTAACGGCGATTTTCACGAAAACACAATGCGATTATACTTCCTTTCCGTCATATTTGTTTTGTCGTGTTCAGCAGAAACGGTATTTGCCGCAACGGCTGACACCACCGCCTGTGCAAAAACTACGTACGCTCTTGACCAAGCCAACACACTGATTGCAGCATTTGCCACCGTGCAGCAGCGTGATTCGGTGAAGATTGATTCTCTCGTCCGCATCACCCGTGCAGCCCATGACGACGCGCTTTTCTGCAAAGCGCACTTGACCGCAATGATGGTGCTTGCCACAAGTGAATCAGCAAAGAAACTGCTTGCTGCTGACAATGTGCTGATGTTTCGTATGGCTGTGCGCGACACGCGACTTTTTTTGAATGAAGCAAAACGGTACTGGGAGCAACGACAATGAGAAAATCTGTGTGGAAGCGCTTTGTACGTTATACCATTTTTTTGCCGTTGAAGATACTTTGTGGTATTCTACTTACTGCAATCGTTCTTGCAAGCATTCCCTACGCACTTTGTCCTATCTATGATATGCCTGCAACCGTACCCCATTCAGGCGCAGTGTTGTTGAATCCCTATTCTGCAATTAACGACACAACCTCTAAAGCAACGTGGCGGAAAGCAAACTTTCACGCCCATTCTGTGGCGTGGAGTGGTCTATCGCATGGCAATTCGTCGCTTGCAGCGCTCAGTGCATCCTACAAACGTCTTGGGTACGATGTTGCGGCGGTGTCCAACTATCATCGCATGGACACGTTGCCGGACTTTGCCACGAACTATATTTCTTCCTACGAGCATGGATATAATGTCCGCAAGGCACATCAAATCTGCGTTGGTGCGCAAGATGTCGTTTGGACGGATTATGTATTCGGGCATTGGATGCCGCAGAAGCAGCATAATATCAAGCGTTTGAAAGAAGTTACGCCTGTGGTTATTCTGGCGCATCCTATTTGGCAGGGTGCGTACTCGCCGGAATCTATGCGCTTTCTGACAGATTATGATGGGATGGAAGTATTCAATCATTTCCGCGAATCCTTAGAGTTGTTTGATTCTGCATGGTCTGCGGGGCGTACTCCCTGGGCAATGGGCGCCGATGATTCGCATGATGTGAACGGTGTGGGTGAAAATGGTGTGTGTTGGACAATGCTATATGCCACTTCATCACAGAAGGATAGCGTCTTAAGCGCATTGCAAGAAGGTCGTTGTTATGCTGTCAAATTAAACAGTCTTCTCAGAGATCGCTGGCGCGGGCTGGGCGAAGGGCATTTGCGGGATAGCTGTTTGAATGCGTTGAATGATTGCCGCTTGCAACGTCTCACTATTCAGGGCGATTCGCTGACGGTAATGATGGACTCAAACGTTGTGATGATGCGCTTTGTGGGACAATCGGGTGCTGTCCGCAGCGTCGTGACGGGGCAAAATACCACCGGATACCGTTTCCGCGCTGATGATACCTACATCCGTATTGAGGTCATTTCGCCGAACACCACTATTGCTCTTAATCCTGTTTTCCGCACAGCAAACGGTTCATCGCCACACGCTTCTGCAATGGTGAGCCTTTTCAAAACCGCATTGTCTATGGTTCTGTGGTTTATGGTGTATGGTAGTATGGCGTGGGTAGTGTACCGCCGTGTGCTATTTCGTGGTCGTTTGGGCAGACCAAGTCGTTAAAAAATGTTAAAGCCCCGCATGATTGCTTGTGTTCTGGTGCTTGTGTTGTAGATTTGTGGTGTTCATCATTTGTGCTCATTCTGTTTTCTGTGAATTATGAAAAAGCGAACCATCTGGACAATTCTCGCACTGATGCTCATCGGGTTGTTGGGTATCATTATTGTGCAAGTATATTGGCTTGCGCGGGCGTCGGCGCTAGAGCAAAGTCTTTTCAAGGAGCACGTCCATCGTGCGCTTAACAATGTTGCACGTCAGCTCGAAATCAAAGAGACCAAAGCGCTGATTATGCAGAGTCTCAATGATGTGCGTAAAACAGCAGAGGCAGCAAAATTGCGCCGGACTATGCCAACAAGCCGTAAAGCCGAGCCTTTGCAAATTACGGAAGCGGATGTAGCACCGACAAATCCTTCCGTATTACCACCACGCACAGCACCGCTAAGTCGGAAAGCCACGGAAACAGCAAAACAAGCTATGACAGATTCCTCTGCGGTGACTATGAACAAAGCGAACTCGAATAAATCATCATCAAGTGCAGAGAAAAATGCATTTTCAAAAAACAATGCCCCTTTTCTAAGCGTTCAGGATGGTAGCAATAGTTTTGAGATGCACATTGATGGAGGCAACGTCTCTTTTAATTCCTCGCGCGAAAGCTCCTCATCGCGTGAGCGCTCATCTGGTGCGCGTGCTCGCAGCGAACGCTCTGATGCTACTCATTCTCAGCCCGCACCCAATGTCCAGCACCAAATGCCTCCCCAGACGCCTGCTCCACCACAAGGGCTTGTGGTAACAATTCCGACGGGCAACGGGCAGCCCTTTCGATTCTTTATTCCGAACGGAAAAGCCAATAAACGCGACTCTATTCTTCAGCGTTTTCGTCGTGCATCAGGAGCAACGGGAGCATACTCAGTTTACGGTTCAAAAACACTCGAAGATAAGATGAGCGCAGCAGAGCGCGGCATAGAAAACCCAAGTAGTGGCAGCACAAGTAGTGGCAGCACAGACCGCCGTGAAGTAATAACCAAGCGTGAGTCCCCGCGCGACGCTCAACGAGAAGCCCAACGAGAGTTGATGCGCCTGAATGAACGGCAACTCAGTGCCCATTTTCAACGAGAATTTGCCAAGTCGCAACAACAAATTGAGCGTTTGCGTCGTATGCAGGGCGTAAACACACGCGATTTAGATTCGCTCTTTAATATGGCAGTTCGCCAGACGTGGCAAGATATGGCTTCGTTTGGCTTTGAAATGCGTATGATGCCATTGGGTAGCCCAATGAATCCGTCCCCGCCGCCCGAACAGCCCTCCGCACCGGCTTCTTCCGTAGAGGCTGCACCGAAATCGCCATCGGTAGCAAAGAAACACTCCGCACCGCAGCTCCACAGAGCCGAGCAGAGTGTGGCGGCAAACAAGCAAAAGGAAGCCCACGCACAAAATTCTACCGAACCTCGCACACAATCACGTGACACCATTGGTAAAATTCTTGATAAGGTTGACCTTATTGAAAATATCCTTGAAAATATGGTTGGTCGGAAGCAATCCGCACTAGAGCGCGTTCCGCTTACCGATTTGGATGCGTTGCTGGCGGCTGAACTGCGTGGCAACGGCGTAAATGCACGTTATGAGTACGGAATTCTGCACGGGGCAGAAATGCCCGCCTCAGTGCGGCGCAAGGTGCTTAAAAAGCAAGATTCTATGCTGATAGTACGTGCTTCCACCGCGAGCAACCCTGAGCGCGTAACGGTTCATGCTTCAGCAGCACTTCGTACCTCTGAATTTCGGGTGCAGCTTTTTCCCAATGATATTCTGGGTGGCGACGAAAAAGACTATTTGACTATTCATTTTCCTGACCAACAGCAAGGACTGACACTGGCAGGTATCGCTCCTGTGCTGGGTTCGTCGGCACTCTTCTTGATGCTGATTATGGGTTGCTTTGGTTTTACCTTGCTTGCGCTCGTGAAGCAAAAAAAGCTCTCGGACATGAAAACGGACTTTATCAACAACATGACGCACGAACTCAAAACGCCGATTGCGACTATTTCTATTGCAAGCGAGGCGCTAAAAGATAACCACGTGCGGAGCGAAAGCGTCCGTGTGGAGCGCTTTGTGAATATCATCCACGACGAAAATAAGCGCCTTGCCGGTCACGTTGAAAAAGTGCTGCAAGCCGCACAGATGGACAGGGGTGAGCTTAATCTCAAACTTGTTCCCACCAATGTACACCAACTTATCGAGACGGTCGCTGAATCATTGGCGCTGCAGTTAGAGCAAAAGCAAGGTCGTATTGAACTGCGTTTAGAAGCACATACGCCCATTTTGCAGGCGGACGAAGCGCATTTCAGAAACGTCATCGTCAACTTACTAGACAATGCGAATAAATACACACCAGATGCGCCACACATTATCGTTTCAACGCGCAACACTGCATCTGGACTTGCGGTAACGATACAGGACAACGGTATCGGTATGACACGAGAAGCGCAGAAACAGATTTTTGAGAAATTTTATCGTGTTCCAACCGGTAACAGGCATGATGTGAAAGGGTTTGGCTTGGGGCTGAACTACGTCAAAACGATTGTAGAAGCGCATGGTGGCACGGTATCGGTAAAGAGCGAGCAAAGTAAAGGCAGTACGTTTGAGGTGATGATGCCGCTTTCAAAATCTGGATTTGTGGCGTAAGGAGCGTGTGTGGTCATTGGTGGGGCGTTAAGTTCCTGTAACCAAAGCGTCCATTTTGCGTACAGCGCTGGAGATGGTAATTTCTACATATTCAAACGAAGGCTTAATCATGGAACAGCATAAAATCTTGCTTGTAGAAGACGACACAAATTTGGGTGGCGTCTTGCAGGAATATTTATCCATCAAAGGCTACGCCGTTGAGTTGAGTCGTGATGGCGATGCGGGCTGGACTGCTTTTCAGAAGGGCACGTTTGATTTGTGCATAATTGACGTGATGATGCCTAAGCAGGATGGATTCTCACTTGCCCGCTCTATCCGTGCAAATAATGAGCACGTGCCTATCGTCTTTGTAACGGCAAAATCTATGCAGACCGACAAAATAGAGGGTTTTAATATCGGTGCTGATGATTATATCACCAAGCCCTTCAGCATCGAAGAGCTGATGCTGCGCGTGCAAGCTATTTTGCGACGTGCAAAGACTTCTCCCGCTACTTCCGAGCAAAATCTCCCTGATAATTTTCCTATCGGCGATTATATCTTTAGTTATCCTAATCAGTTTCTACGCCACCCAGAGGCAAACACACAACTCACCAGCAAGGAAGCAGAACTTCTACGTTTGCTCTGTCTCCATGCGAACCACGTGATGAAGCGCGAAGTAGCACTCAAAACGATTTGGGGTGATGATTCCTACTTCAACGGGCGCAGCATGGATGTGTTCATTACCAAGCTCAGAAAATATCTTAAACTCGACCCGACTGTGGAAATAATGAATGTGCATGGGTCGGGGTATAAACTGGTGATGCGCTAGGGGGGGCAGCGCACAAGCGGAACTTACGATGAAAGTGCTGCTTTCTCACCGCGCCGAAGACGAAAGAGAAGAAAGCCCAGAGTACCCGCCAAAAACGACGCAGCAAAAATTCCTACCTTTGCTTCCATTGCAAGTGTCGCATCCGAAAATGCCAGTCCTTGCACAAATAGCGACATGGTGAAGCCAATGCCTGCCACCGCGCCAATGGCAAGAATATCGAACCAGCCCACTCCTTCGGGCAGTTGAGCCAACTTCAGTCGGCAAGCAGCCCAGCAGAAAAGTGTTATCCCAACGGGCTTGCCGATGACCAATCCAAGCCAAATACCCATTGTGCATGGTCGCATAAGCATTTCGCCGAGATTTCCTTCCAATGTAACGCTGGAATTTGCCAGAGCAAAAATTGGCATAATGAGAAAAGCGACCCAAAGGTGGAGATTATTTTCAAAACGCGACAGGGGCGTTTGTACCTGCTCGCAGGAAATCTCCAAATCACGCACAGCGCTTTGTGCTTGCTGGTTTGCAAGGACACTTTTGCTTTCGTGCGTTTGGCGCGTAAATTCGTTAATAAGCACCCGTGCTTTGTCTGTGAATTCATCAGCATTGATGCGCTGTTTGGCGGGTATCGCTATTGCAAGAAGCACACCTGCTATCGTTGCATGAATACCGGATTCCAGCACAAAGAACCAAAGGAGCAATCCCACAAGCAAGTAAAAGAGGACACTCCGAACTCCCAGCAAATTTCCCAGAAGCGCGAGTGCAAATGCGCCCGCGGCTGCAAGGAGCATCATGGCGTGAATATCAGCTGTGTAAAAAATGGCAATAACCAAAACCGCCCCCAAATCATCCGCAATTGCCAGCGCTGCCAGAAATACCTTCAGCACGAAAGGAACGCGCTTGCCCATAAGCGCTACCACGCCAAGCGCGAAGGCAATATCCGTTGCCATTGGTATTCCCCAGCCACGCTCGGCAGGGGTGCCTGCATTCAACGATGCGAAGAGAAGCGCCGGCACGACCATGCCGCCTAATGCCGCAATAACAGGCAAAGCAGCCTTTTTTGCCGTGGAAAGTTCGCCTACGAGCAGTTCGCGCTTGATTTCCAGTCCCACCACAAAGAAAAAAATCACCATGAGACCGTCGTTTATCCAGTGGTGGAGCGGTTTTGCCATCACCGTCTTGCCGAAGCCGATGCTAAAGGGTGTTTCCCAGAGGTGTTGGTATGCTTCTTTGAACGGAGAATTTGCACAGAGAAGAGCAATTATGCCGCAGAATAGCAAAAGTAGTCCACTTGAGGTTTCGGCATGAATGAATTGCTCAAACGGATGCTTGATAGTTGCAAGAATCCGATGAGGAAGCCTATTGCGTGAGGATTGTTGTCGCATGGTGAGTATGAGATTAGCCTCTCTGTTTTTGCAGAGGCGGTGGATGGGAGGGGCTTAATGGAGGAGTTTGTGTGCCCGCTTCTTTATCATGCCGCCTTTGGTATCTTTGATGCTCGACATGACGACGAACGCAAGCGGGTCAATTACCTCAATTTCCTGTTGGAGGCGCGATACCTCAAGACGTGTAACAACGGTGTAAATAATATCAATTTCCGCATGACCTTCGCCGCGTTTACCGAAGCCACTTTTGCCGGAATAAATCGTTACACCGCGCCGAAGTGTGTGAATAATCATCCGTCGAACTTCTTCGCTACGATGCGAAATAATCGTGACGCCCGTATATTCTTCGATGCCTTCCAAGATAAAATCAAGCGCTTTTGATGCTGTAAAATAAGTCAGAATCGCATAGAGGGCAGTTTCAATACCGAGCAAATACGCTGCTACGGAAAAAATGGCGATATTAAATCCCAGAATCACATCCCCCACACTTAGACTGCTTTGGCGCGTCAGATAAATTGCCAGTACCTCCGTGCCGTCGAGCACTGCACCGCCACGCATTGCAAAACCGATACCAAGACCTAAAAAAAAGCCACCGAAAGCGGCTATGAGTAGTTTGTCGTGAGTAATAATTGGATAAGGGAAAACAGCCACAACAAGTGCCAGACCACATATAGCCAGTGCACTTTTGAAGGCAAATGCTTTGCCCATTTGAAAATACCCCAGAATAATAAACGGCGCATTGATGATGATAAGGAGCGGCGGCAGCGTTAAGACGGTCACTTCAGCGATAAGCAAGGAAATACCCGTTACGCCACCGTCAATAAAGTTGTTCGGTAATAAAAATCCCTTCAGTCCGAATCCGGCAGTCAACACTCCTAAGACCATAAAGATTGAATCTTGAATAATATTCCGACAGACCTGTCTTCGTCGGTGGAAGTTTTTTGCTTTTTGATACTGCGAGATGGTCTTTGGTGTGAGCTCCGATTTTTTGAGCATATTGATGAGAATAGGATACATCGGGTATCTCCTTGGGATTAAGTAAGATCCTATTCTGCTCAGAATCTTACGTGAGAGGTAGTGGCTGTTCTGCTACATTTCTCCGAGATGGTGTTTCTGCGGACGATGGAATATCCAAAAAATAATCGGAAACACCAAAAGCGTCAGTACTGTTGCAGTTACCAATCCGCCAATAATCACGATCGCCAGCGGCTTTTGCGATTCTGAACCAATACCTGTCGAGATGGCTGCCGGAAGAAGCCCAATAGAAGCCATGAGCGCAGTCATCACCACAGGGCGCGTCCGTACGCGAATAGCGGCGAGAATGGCTTCATCAAGCGGGAGCATGGCTTTGATGTTGTTGTGAAATTCAGTGATGAGAATGACTCCATTTTGAATACAAATCCCAAACAGCGCTATAAAACCCACACCCGCCGAAATACCAAAGTTGATACCCGTCAGATGCAGTGCGATAATACCACCAATGAGCGCAAACGGCACATTTGCGAGGACCAGAAGGGAATCCTTCATATTGCCGAACATGATAAAAAGAAGCAGGAAAATCGCTATCAAACTTACAGGTACAACCTCGCCCAAACGCTTGGTGGCGCGAACTTGATTCTCGAATTCGCCTGTCCAGCCGATACTGTAGCCTTTCGGCAAACGGACACGCTGTTTGACGTTTGCTTGTGCTTCGGCAATCGTACTACCCAAATCGCGCCCGCGCACAGAGAACTTCACGCCGATAAATCGCTTGGTGTTGTCACGGTAAATAAATGCCGGTCCCGTGATTTTCTTGATAGTACAAATTTCTTTCATCGGGATTTTCGACCCGCTAATAGTCGGTACTTTCAAATTGGTAATGTCTTGCTCGTCCTTGCGATAATCCTGTTCATAGCGGATGCGTACATCAAATTTCCGCTCGCCTTCGTATTTCTGTGTTGCCGTTTTGCCACCGAACGCCATTTCCAGCACTGCTTCTGCATCGGCAATCGTTACGCCGTAAACAGCCATACGTTCTTTGTCCAGAAGGACGCTTATTTCCGGTTGCCCCACATTCCTCAAAATCCCCACGTCTTTGATACCCTCGACGTTATCAATATTTTTGATGACCTCATTAGCAAGTTCGTCCAGCCTGTCTAAATCATCACCATATATTTTGACGGCATTAGAAGCATTAATACCGGCAACTGATTCGGCAACGTTGTCAATAATCGGTTGCGAGTAGTTATAGACAATGCCTTGATATTTCTTCAGTTTATTGTCCATTTCGTCCACCAAGCCGTCCATCGTGATATTGCGCTTCCATTCGCTTTTTTGTTTCAGATTCACTTGCATCTGCACATAATAAAAGCCGCTAGGGTCTGTGCCGTCATTGCTTCGTCCGGTTTGCGACAGTACACCGTTGACTTCCTCGAAGGATTGTAATTCTTTTCGGAGCGTTGTGACCATTTTCACCGTTTCGTTCAGACTACTGCTCATTGGCAATTTTGCTTCTACCCAGAGTGCACCTTCATTCAATTGGGGCAAAAATTCTGTTCCTAAAAACGTTGCCGAAAAGAATGTCAGGACGAGCAGCACCAAAGACGCAACTAAAGTCTTTTTTTTGTGATAAAAGGTAAACAAGAACCCACGCTCCACGATGTGGTTCCAGAAATTGACAAAGGGATTGTGCTTTTCACGGACATTTTTGTTGAGCAAGATATTTGACAGCACTGGTACAAGCGTCAGCGTAAAAAGTAGCGCACCCAAGAGTGCAAACCCCAGCGTGTATGCTAAGGGTGAGAACATTTTTCCTTCCACTTTTTCAAACGAAAAAATGGGTAAAAGAGCGGTGATAATGATGAGCTTGGCGAAAAATATTGCTTTGCCCATTTGCGTTCCGGCTTGCTTGATAAGCCCACCTTTTGCGAGGAGATTAAAGCGCTCCATTCCTCGCTTATGCGCCACGTGGTCAAGAGAGACAAAGAGTCCCTCGACCATTACCACCGCCCCATCAATGATGATACCAAAATCCACCGCTCCCAGTGAGAGCAGATTGGCGCTCATGCCTTTCAACTTCAAGCACAAAAAGGCAAAAAGAAGCGAAAGCGGAATGATGATAGAAACAATGAGAGTTGTACGCCAATCCGCCATAAATAAAAAGACGACCACTGTTACCAGCACTATACCTTCCACGAGGTTGTGCATGACGGTTGTGGTCGTGAAATTCATCAAATTATCGCGGTCGTAGAACGTTTCCATCTTCACGTCGGAAGGGAGGATTCCATTATTAAGTTCTTCAATTTTTGCTTTTACTCGCGTCAATACTTCTTTCGGATTCTCGTTTTTGCGCATAACGACAATACCCTCCACAACATCGTCGCTACCGTTCAATCCTACTTGTCCCACACGTGGGAGCGAGCTTTCGCGCACGTGAGCAAGGTTCTTGACCAAAACAGGATTACCACCAAATTCGTCAACAATAATATTTTCAATATCTGGAATTGATTGCAGCAATCCAATGCCCCGCACAACATATGCCTGACCGTTCTTTTCGATGACATCGCCGCCAACATTGAGGTTGCTTGCACTGATGGCACGAAAGACTTCCAAAGGCGTAATATCGTATTTGGAGAGCAAACCCGGGTCAACACTGATTTCGTACACTTTTTCCTGTCCGCCGAATGCGACCACATCTGCCACGCCTGGCACAGAGCGAAGGCGGCGGTCAATGACCCAGTTTTGAATCGTTAAGAGTTCGCGCGTATCGCGTGAGGCACTTTGCAGTACATAACGAAAAATCTCGCCCGTTGGTCCGTATGGTGGTTGCACGTCAGTTTCTACGCCTTCCGGCAGTGAAACACCCCGCAGTTGATTGTTTATCTGCTGGCGTGCGAAAAAGTCCTCTACATCGTCCTCGAAAATGACCTTTATGACGGACAAACCGAACATCGTGATACTACGGACACTGGTTTTTCGCTGCACCGGATTGAGGGCGATTTCTATGGGTGTTGTGACAAAGCGCTCAATTTCTTCAGCGCTCCGTCCGTTCCACTCTGTGACAATGATAATCTGTGTATTGGTAACATCCGGAAATGCCTCAATAGGCATCGTGCGGAAGGCAATAATGCCAGCTATGACCAGCACCCCCACCCAAAAGAATGTAAAGGCACGGTTCTTGAGTGAAAAAGCGATTATATTGCGAATGAATTTTGTCATGATTGGTATGTCTTTGTAAGCGGTGCGTGAAGCAAGACTGGAGGCAATATTATAGTCAACAATGCTGCAAATGAAAAGCGGTGTGATTAGTCATTGAGTGCATCGTAAATAAGCAGTTGCCCATTGGTGATAACCTGTTCGCCTGCTTGCACACCTGCACGGATGTATGTTATGTCACCTACTTGCCGGAAAATCTCCACTTGGCGGGTTTCAATGTGCTCGCGGTCTTTGAAGACCATCACGAAGTATTTACTTTTGTCGAAAATGACGGCTTTGGTTGGAATAGTAAGCATTTGCTCGCGGTCCGTGTGCGTGATGCGGATAGTTGCTCGCATCTCAGGCTTGAGCAGGAAGTCCGTATTCTTCAGCTTGATGCCGACTTTCATGGCTTTTGTCGTGGGGTCAATAATCGTGTAGATTTTATCCACCTTGCCGCGATAGATTTTGTCAGGATAGCTTAATACTACCACCGAAGCATCCATTCCAAGCCCAATTTGAGCAATATCACTTTCATTGACATTCGCAATCGCTGATACCTCGCCAATTTCAGCAATATCAAATACGTTGTCGCTGCGGTCGCTACGAAGCTGCATATCTTGGTTGATTTTTTTCTCAATCACAAAACCATTCATCGGTGCGACTATTTGGTAAATAGCCCCTTGCTTCATATTATAGATGTTGTACGTCTCTTTGATACGATTGAACTGAGATTCTGCTTTGTCTAATTGGCTCTTTGCTTCCAGCACATCTTTTTCTGCACTCAGTTTGCCAGCATAGAGTTCCTGTGCCACACGAAGGTTGTTGCTTGCCACCACTACATCATTTTGTGCATCTTTGAAGTCTTTTTCAAATCCCGCGACTTCCGTGCTGCGAATAGTTGCCAGCAGTTGCCCTTTTTTCACATAATCGCCGAGTGCAACATACACATGCTGGACATTACCGCCGACAATAGGAAAAACTTCAATGAGCTTGTTATTATCAACTGCAATTTTACCGTAGAATTTGAGTTCATTGCGCAGCGAATCATAGCTTGCGGCGCTCGTCGTCATATTATGCAGCATGGTATCCGAAAGAACAAACTGCTCTTTGGTCTCCGGTGCGCTATGCTTGTCGGCACAGCCTGGCGCTAGTATGGTCAGTAGAGTACCAAGTATTAACCAGCATAAAGCGTTCAAGGCTTTGAGAGGCAATATGGTTTGCTTTTCGGTTGATCTTTGTTCGTCTATACAAAAAGATTTCATTGGTAAATGACCGAAATGAGAAAGTTCAAAAGTCGTGAATTTGCGTGATGATTGCGAAAGGTTGTATGCGTGTGTTATCTTCTATCGGTGCTAGGTTTCGCAGGCTTTCCGGCAAGCGAGTAAGAGCCGTTAAAGGTAACATTTTGCCCACCACATCCACCGTCGTCGCCACTAATGACAAGTTTTTTATTGCTGAAAGTCAGTATCAAACGGCATGGCATATTTTTGTCGGTGTATACTGCTTGGTTGTTTTCTATGCGGCATTTGCCGAATATATCGCCCATGTTGATATTCTCTGAGCTTCCTTGCCAAAATGCCTGACCTTCAATTTCTATTTCATTCTCGCTTCTGAGCCACACGTTCAGACTTGCTCCATGTTTGCCCGGTCGCTTATACAAACCAGAAATGGCATCACCGCGAATACCACCGACGACAGGCGGCTGTGCGCTCCACTGTTCGACACGACGCACGGAAAAGGAGAGCGATTTAGAGCCGTTGGGCGTTAACCATACTCCGGTAATGGCTTCGATAGGTATGGTGGCAGAGCCATTGCACACACCTTTGAAAATACCGGTTTGCTTGCCATTGGGATCGTATTCAAATAAGATCAAACTGTCTTTTCCGCGCAGTTCACCTTCCAAACCAAGATCTTTGCCAATTTTGGTGTATTGATACGTGCCAATCACACCCGTACCTTTTTGCTGAAGTGTCATGCGAATAGGAATGTTTTTGATTGTTCCCTCGTATCGTATTTTGGGTTCTTGTCCCCGGAGGACAGCCGTATGCAAACAGATGCTCAAGAGAAACAATACTGTAAAAAGCGTTACAACGTTGGTAGAAGTATCCGATTTAAGAGCGTGTGTCATAGCGGGGTGTAAAAAAATTCTAAAAAATAGTAAATGCGGTTGCTACATTGAGTTCTTCGCAGGCTTCGGCAAGGTTTTTGCGGATTTCGGCTATCTGCACAATACTGCTGGTATAGCTTTCAATGAAGTCCGTAAACTCAAGCATTGTTACATTTCGCCTCTGAAAATTGCCTAGCATTCCATTATAGACGGCTTCAAAATTTTGTTCTGTGTTGGGGCGAATACTGCGAATGTTCCGTAATGCCTCCTGATACTTTTGATACGCCCATGCAATTTGGTTACGAACTTCAAGCATTTGCACTGAATTTAATACTTTTATTCGCGCCAATTCTGCTTCGGCAATACTGACATTTCCTTGATTTCTGTTCCAAACCGGAAGGGTGATACCAAGCGTGATATTTATCTGATTCGGAAATGCTCCGCCGCGCTGGTCGTAGTTTGCACCTACGATTACATCCGGTATAACCATAGATTGTTGTAAAGAAAGATTCGTCTCGGCAGCGTGCACGGATGCTGCGATTAAAGCAACGTCAGGGCGGTGAAGTAACGCGAGCGTTTGCAGGGAATCGATACCAAAACGAAGCGGTTTTTGATATGCGTCGAGTTCTGCGGAAGTCGGCTCCACCCCAATATCCATCGTGGTTGCGAGGAGTGTTTTGAGTTTTTTCTGGGTTTCGAGGATATTGGCATTGATAGTTGTGCGGTTGTTTTGCAAGGTCAGATACAGTGATTGAAGCCGTACAAGGTCTTTGTAGGGCAGGTTCCCTTTTGCGGCTTGTTCTGTATAGGCAGTGATGAGCGTGTCGAGTTGACTAAGTTGCTTGGTAATGCTGCCCAGCGCAATTTGGTCGTAATAAAGGTCAAAATATCCGATGTGGAGCTGGTACCTCAAATTGCGAAGAAGGTCTTGAAACTGCAATCGTGCTATGCCTGCATTCGTTTTGGCAAGTTCAATTTCATTGCTTTTTTTTCCGCCGAGATAGATAAGCTGCTGGATAGCAAAGGCTTTTTGCCTCTCTTCGCCAATATCGAAGGTGCGGTTGTTTTGCGGATTCAGAGCGTTCAATTCTGCCGATAGCATGGGATTGTCCCAGAGTGAGGCTTGCAGAGTGCGTGCATCGGCGGCTTCTATTGAGAATTGCTCTGCCAGAAGCAGCAAGTTTTTTTGAAGAAAAAATTGCTCGTAACCGTAAAGAGTGCGTGGTGGTGCGGAAATAACAGTAGCGCTTTGCGAGCGAACCTGCTCCTGTGCAGAAACACTCAAATGAGAAAAAACACTACTACCGACAATGATATTGAGAATGATAATACTACTGCAAAACTTTTGAATGTTCATTGCAAGCTAAAAAAGATATTAGATTGGTAAATAACTTGTTTACACGTTATTTTGTGTGTTCATACGATACTGCTGTTGATAGTAGTCAAGTTTGTTTGTTGTTACCAAGAGAGCGTACAAGCATCACAACAATCGCAACGCTGACAAATGCGGCTCCCAAAATGACCGTCAAAAGCACGAAGCGAGTCGTGCGTATAGTTTGTTCGTACCATGTAGTTCGTTCTTGTGCATTGGTAACGGTCAGATGAACTAAATCAGCAAGTACATTGCCTAATTCGTCATACTCGCGACGAAGTTCTCCGTACATGAATTGCAAGGCTTTGCGCTTGTTTCCTTGCCGAGAAAAGGCAAAGAATGCACTGCTTTGTTGGAGGTATTGCGTATAAAGCATATCTACTTTTTGTATTAGTGCATTTTCACCCGAAACGCTAGGAATAATGGATTGAAGTTCTTTTATGTGGAGCGAAGCCCGATTAGCTTCTTGCTCGGCAGCACTCTCTTCATGGCGCAAACTATCCGGATGTATTGCCAGACAGTGCCGCCATTCACGAATCCGATAATCCGAAATGTTGGTATTCATATCCGAAGCATGATAAACGCTCGGAAGGCTGATTTTGGTGGTTTGTACCATATCATCTATCAACCTGCTCATATACCAGAGCGTGTAGAGATTGCTTAGCAGCATAACAGCAATGACACCAAGCAAAACTTTAATAATTGTCGGTGCGGACATTTCGGTTAAGAGAAGATGATGAAAGAAATAGTAGCTTATACCAATTTGCGTTGATTTGTGTGTGCAAGAATGAGCTTCAGTCCACCGTTGCGCCAGCACTGACAATGTTCCAATACACATTGCTCAACGTAATTTGGTATTAGGTCTGTCCGTTATTTGGACTCTCTGTTCCCCCATGAGAGGTAGCAGACACTAACGCCTTCAGCGATAGTCACATCACTACACCGTTGTTTTTTCCGAACTCTTCTGAGAATACACACTCAAGATACGATGATAGGCTTAAAACTATATCAAAATCAAATTAAAACGAGATAAAAAAGGCGTAAGCCATTGTTTAATATCACACAAAATGATTTTTTTTTTCTGATGATAGCCAGAATGAATACTATTTCAATCATTTACAAATGATGGAGCGAGAGAAGAATAACTGTCCCTTCCGATAAGCTGCTTTGTATGGAGATTGCTCCATTATGAGCTTCAATAATCGCCCTGACCATTGCTAAACCTATACCTGTTCCTCCTACATTGGCGGCTTGTTGCGAGCGGTAAAAGGGCGTGAAAATATGCTGTAATTCCTCTTCGTGGATTCCGATACCTGTATCCACCACAGCGCAGAAAATTTGGTTGGAAAATAATGCTATTTGTATTCGTACAGCGCACTTATCCGGAGAAAATTTAACAGCGTTGTCCATAACATTGACCAAAGCAGTGTGCAGCAACTCCCGATTGCAGAGCAGGGCAACGTTTTCCAATAAGTCCGTGATGGTGTCGGGTTCGGTTATTATGGCACGGTTGGGGTAGCGACTGCGTAGGTCATCTATGGCATGAAACAGAATTTCATCGAACATTTCCGCTTTGAAGGTTTGTGTTATTGCTCCGGATTCGATTTTTGCCAGCAAGAGAAGGTTTGTGGTCAAGCGGCTTAAACGCTGTACTGTTGTGTGCAATGACCTCAAAGAGGTGCGGTAAGTTTCTGGCGAACGTTCACGAAACAGTGCAACGCCGATTTCGCCCTCCATAATGGTCAGTGGGGTGCGTAGTTCGTGTGAAGCATGGTCAATAAACTGCCGTTGTACCTTGTATGCGGTATCCAGCCTGACCAACATTTGGTTAAATGCCTGAGCAAGGTGGCTAATTTCATCGCGTCCGTTGCCTTCCTCAAGCCGTGTACTGAGTCGCTGAAGCGAGATAGCATTGGCAGAATTGATCATTGTTGTGACGGGAGCCAGTGCGTTACGAGAAAACCATAGCCCGATTGCAAAGGCAATAAATGGAACACAACCAGCGGCAATGAAAAGAACAAAGCGCATATCGGCGAGGAGCTGTTCGCCTGTTTCATCGTGCGCACGGACAATGATGAGGTAATTATTATTTTGCTCTGGGTGCAGCAGATACAATGTGTGGGTTGCATTGTTGGTAATATGCAGTACAGAACCTTGACGAGCGCTTGCTATGGCTGCGGGCGATAAAAAGGAGTAGAGAGCCGAGTCGAGCGCAATCGGCTGAAAGAGTGACAAGCGCTCGGCAAAAGCAGAATCATTAATGTAAATGCAATGACCCACAGAATCCAAAATAATGACCTGCGATGACGATAAAATACCGCGAAAGCTCTTTCGTGCTGCATTCAGGGCGTTTCTATCCAGTTCGTCCGCATTAAAAAATACATCAGCAACGGTGAGAGCTTTTACTTCCAATTGCTCGAAGAAATCTTGTTTTCTGTCTGCTGCTATGGTGAAATACAGCACGAGAAATACCATTCCTAAAAGCGTCTCTACAACAACTGCAAACAAAAGCGATAGGCGTATTTGAATCGTCATAGAACAAAGCGTGTTTTTCTGGGTGACTCACAATGATTTATCGTCTTTCATGATATAACCCATCCCAACAACAGTGTGGATGAGTTTCGGAGAAAATTCTTTGTCAATTTTTCGTCGCAGAAATGTGATAAACACTTCGATTGTATTGCTTGTCGCGCTTTGCTCGTTATTCCAGACGTTTTCTGCAATGTCATAGCGAGAGACAATGCGGCGCTGGTTACGCATGAGGTACTCCAAAAGACTATACTCCCGTGCTGTTAGTTCAATACCGCGACCTGCGCGGGTAACGCGCTTTGCATCCGTATCAATCTGTAAATCAGCCAGTGTGAGTATGTTTCCCTGCTCTATGCTACTGTGGCGGCGCAAGAGCGCCTGCAGGCGCAAAAGTAGCTCACGGAAATCAAATGGTTTGACAAGATAATCATCTGCCCCGGCACGGAAACCCTCGGTTTTGTCTTCGATGCTATCCAGTGCCGTCAGCATCAAAATTGGTAAGGTGGTGTTATACGTGCGAAGAGAGCGGCACACCGCGAAGCCGCTTTTGCGAGGCAGCATAACATCCACGATTAAAGCATCATATTCTTTTTCCCGCATCATCTGCTCGCCCTCTGCTCCTGTTGTGGCAACGTCAACGACAAAAGACTGTTCACTCAGCCCTTGCTTGATAAATGCAGCTACTTGTGTTTCGTCTTCGATGAGGAGAATGCGGTTCATTGGTCTGTACAATGAAGTTCATAAAACTTTCTGAATATACGAGAAGTGAGCTAGAGTGCTGGAGAGAATATCTCTTGACTTATTATGCCAATTAAAAGTTAAAAATCAGAGCAATCAAAGCGGCAGCCAGTCTGCC
>JACVZY010000024.1 GCA_014654705.1 Ignavibacteria bacterium | reverse complement strand
TCGTTCTCCGGACACTTTCGGACGCCCAAAAGCATCCGAAACCCTTCACGAAAGCAGAAGGTCTGCTTTGGGGGAGTGGATCGGGAAAGCGGACACTACGAGCCAATTCTGCTCTCGCACAATATACTGTCTAAAGGAAAAGAGGCTATGATCATTCTCGCTTTTGACACTCATTACCTGAGATCGAGCACAATTAAGTGGGCTCAAATTTTGTTGAGGCTAGGAACTGATGTATAAAAAATAATCACACATCTGTGTTACCGAGGAAAACTACTACTGAACGGCATAAATTGATCCGAGTACTCGATTAATTTGAGATGTTAATTTAACTCGATTGTAGCGTCATTTAAATAAATAGGGTGCTGGAGTTGTATGATGGCACTCAAGGCACTTATAAAGAAGCGGGGACAACGGGGTCACATTGCGCTGATCACCGCCGTTATTGCTATGCCTGTTTCTCTAGTGGTCGTATTCGCAGTCGAAATGACCGCCCTTTCTGGTGAACGCACCAAAATGCAAGCGGCAGTAGATGCCGCCGCGCTCGCTGGGGCCCGCGAGATTGGTGTATCCGGGGGGTCTGAACGCAACATCAAAGCATTCACGGAGCGGTTTGCAAAAGAGCAGACACGAGAAATTATTCCCCACGTGCGCACCACATTCATAGCCGAACAGCTACAAGGCGGCGCCGTGCAAATTGACGGCGTTGGTGTTCGAAATTCCTTTTTTGGAAATATGGTTCCAAAAGGCGGATTTGTGATCCGAGTTCGTGCCCTAGCGGAAGCGCTAAACCAACAACCTCTTTGTGTGGTTGGCACGGGTAGCACAAGCACAGCATTAGCCATTGATGGCAAAGAACGGAGCCGCATTTTAGCGCCAAATTGTGTGGTGCATGCAAATGCCAATATTGAGTTGAATGAGTCAGCTCAAATCGAAGCAGGCACCATTCAAGCTTCAGGCTTTGCCGCTGGGACTGGATATTCGCCTGAAGCGAATAATGGTGCGCTTGTCCTGCGAGATCCTTTCAAATCGCGCCGAATTAAACGCAGAAATGCCTGCCCTACTGGGGTTGTTCAAACCCGGGAAGTTTCCAGCGGCGTGCTTCAATTGCGTCCTGGTGTTTTGCGCTGGCGATATAATGCTAGAGGTACCGGTCAAATTCGATTGGCCCCCGGAGACTATTACTTCTGCCAGCCTCTAACGATTGAAGAGCAGGCATCCTTAATCGGCGACAATGTCGTCCTAATCTTTGACAATGGTGCCCTCAATGCGACAGGAAATGCAAAAGTGTCTCTCACAGGGCGTCGATCTGGTTCATGGGCGGGCTTCGTCCTGGTTTCGGCCCGCGAAAATGAGACCGACACAGCCATTTCCTCAGCATCCGTCGATCGGCTATTGGGCACCATTTACCTGCCCAACAGCAATTTGTTTGTAAACGCGCAAGGCACCGTTGCCGAAAACTCCCTTTGGAGCGTCGTGATCGCACGCACGATCGCGCTGACGGGTGATTCAACTTTGGTCATAAACGACAATTACGCAGGTTCAGGTGTGCCAGTGCCAAAAGGCGTAGGTCGGCTGAATAAAAGTGTAGAAGATGGTGCATGGTTGAAGCGTTAGGCGGTAATGCGCTTTGGCCAAGAAAAGCTTGACGGGTCGCAACTCGTGCATCTGACACAGATTGCCCATTTATGGCTAAAAGGTCTCGTTTGCGGCTTTGGAGGCGCGGACGGCGAAAGCGGACGATCATCCGAAATAAGAACCGAAACTTCCACTGGACCGATTTCAGTGGCGACTGTCACTTGCAATAAGCAGGTACGCTAAAGACTTCACTCTGGAGCTAGTTTCCACTCAATGTGCATTACTCCGTGCGTCTGATCCTTTTACAAGTCTGTTAAGGCGACGACGCAAGTCATTCTGGACTTTCGCCGGTGCCCTATTCGGCAAAAGATTATTCAGTTCATATGGATCGTTTTTCAAATCGTAAAGCTCATCCATTCCGGAAAGAGAGCTATAGCGAATAAACTTATACTGGTCTGTTCGAATTGCTTGGTAGCCCATGTTCTGTAGACGCGGAAATTCTTTATCCGTGTAATACTCAATCAAGAACTCATCTCGGATTCTTATGGATGGAGTCTTAAAGGCTTTGACCATAGACCGCCCGTCTAAGTTTGTCGGTGCGGCAACTCCTGTGAGCTCCAGTAAAGTTGGCGCAACATCGACATTGCTCAACAAGGCATTAGGCCTTGAACCAGGACTGGCTAGTTCTGGATAGCGCATAATGAACGGAATTCGTATGCTGGGCTCATAAGCGAGCCGGCGCTCTTGAGCCAGACCAAACTCGCCATAGAAAAAGCCCTGATCACTCGACACAATGAAAATGGTTTGATCTAGAACACCTTTTGCCTCGAGGGTTTCAAGGAGTTTTCCGATGCTTCGATCAACGGCACTGAGCATGCGCAATCGATCAATGACAATAGAATCTGGAAGCCCACCCGCTGGACTGCGGGGGTCGCTGAAGTCAACAGGCTGCATAAGAGCGGGTTTGCCTGTCATCGGAGCTCGCCAACTAGGCAGTCTTGGCAAGACTGTGCCCTCGTAGAGTTTTTCGTCACCGGGCCCCGCAGGGAAGGTACGCACCTGATTTGGATGAACCTCCGGATGGGAGGCTTTTTGCGAGATAAATGCAAGAAATGGCTTATCTTCTGGTGATTTTTCGATGAAAGAGACGGCGTAATCGGTCAACACATCAGTCATATAGCCAGTGGCAAGAACCCTTTGTCCATCTACATTGAGGACCGGATTGAAATAGACGCCCTGTCCAATAAAGCTCACCCAATTATCAAAGCCAGGCCGAGCTGTGTCGTCGTCATGACCCATGTGCCACTTACCAAAAAAGCCAGTTCGATAGCCAGCATCATGCAGGAGTTTTGGAAACGTAATAATCCGATGGCTTTGCTCGGCCCGCTCACCATTATCGATAATGCCATTTTTATGGGGATATTGCCCTGTCATAAAAACCGCCCGGCTTGGCGAACATAAAGGTGCGGAAGTAAAAAATCGTTCGAAGGATGCGCCTTCCCTAATCACCCGCGAAAGGTTCGGTAAGCGAACAAACGGGTGGTCGATTAGGTCATCATAGCGCACGTCATCAAGCAAAACGAAGACAATGTTGGGTCGCCGATTAGGCTTGCCCTTCATAGTAAGTCCAATAGATGTCTGGCTTACATGAGCAACCGGGAAGCTCATGTTCGCTTCGGGAGCATAGGAGGTAGTCCTTTTAGCGGGTTGTGTGTCCGCAATGGCAGGACCCGATGCCAAAGTGAGCGCACAAATCAATGTCAACGCGCGCTGGAGAATGGTACCGATTGATGGCATTTTATTCCGCCTCATTCTCGATGAAAAAGCACTTCTTGCCGCTCTTTAGTGCGTAGCTCTCGCAGGTTCCACGAACCTTTTCCAAGGTTGGCTTTTGCTTGCTGCCAATCCAGTCAACCAAAGTCGCAAGTGTTGCCAGATATTGGCTATCTGAAAGCCCGCTATGTTGATCTTCACTTGTTAGAAGTTGAAACAACAAATGTGACTGACCTGCTTGGGCCACAACAGTTTTGAAATGGGTCTGTGCACGGTAAGAAACGATAGGATCATATCTTGCCTGAAGCGTTATGGTCGGGGCTACCAATGTTCCACGCACATCGGAGTCAAAGGAAATGAGATCGCGGGCTTGGACATCGCCCGAAAACCGCTCCACGCCTCGGTTAAGCGCATCGTCGTCGCCGGACCCACGATACACCGTCGTTATGTTAGTGAATGGGTTTTTACCGCCGAGAAAATTATGGACAACGTCTTGAAATCTGAAAGTCGTGAGTTCCATTCGATGCGCGAATTCTCGCTCAGTTAGTTTTGTAGCCCCTAAAATTGCTTTGAGGTGCCCCGCTTGGTGAGCAGTTCTGGCCTCGGCCTTTTGATCAACACCTGTGCACTCATTCACCCTTCTGCGAGCCTCAGACCGCGGACTCGATGATTGTTTGGGGAGGCCCTGCCAAGCGGGATAATGCTCTTCACTTGGATAGGGCAGGTTCTTGCAGAAATACTGATAAATGACCCTCAGATTGATCAATTGGTCATAGGTGTCCAACCGCTTACCGACGGCACCACCGGTCAGCATAACACCATCGTAAAGGACCTGGCCTTTCTCATCGAGTGCCGCTGTTTCCGCCAGCTTTGCAACGACATTTCCACCATAGGATTGACCATGCAGAATGGTCATTTTTGGGCGGCCAAACTGCGTCCAAAAGATCTCACGCGATACATCGACATCTTTGGCCGCCAATCGCACACCATAGCCGCCAGACCGATACGTAGACCCAATCCAAGAATAGCCTTCCTTTACCATGGAGGCGTATCGCGTCAGATCCTCATCTGATCCATTAGGAGCAGGGTCAACATGCCTTGGGCCCCCATGCGCGTGAACAATCAAAATTCCATTTGCGACTTTCGGACGGGCAATCAGGAAGTAGGCACCATTATGGTCCCTCCCCCCATAGCAAGTTGCCAGTGCATCTAGATCGGCAGGACATGCACGCTCGGACATGCTTTCAGCCGCAACCTTATGCCTATTGTCCGCCTCAGTGGCGTAACTCGTGCTTGCCAAAAGCACGAGCGCTAAAACCCCTAATCCGATCTGATACAAAATTCGGTTGTACATGCGCATAGGCTGGCTACCTGCTTAATATTTTAGCCCCAGGCCAACATAGACAACCCGGCCACGTGGCGAATGGACCTGTTCGTCAAAGCCCGGACGATTGTCGCCGACGTTGGGTGGGTCATTATCAAAAATGTCTTTGACGCCAATTGTTAGCTTGGTGTCGGCCCCAAACATCTCTTTGAACTGATACCCATATTGCACGTCGAAAGTCACAAACTTCTTGATCCTTGGAACGGTAACTAAGCCGACTGGATCGTCGTTCCGGTAAGCACTGGTATAGCGCGCGACCGCAAAGAGATCGTGGCTCCCGCGCTCGAAAGTGCCCGTAATGTTACCCCGCCAGCGCGGAAGCGAACCAAACGAGCCGCTCAAGAAGTTGCGCGTGCCAGCAAGTTCAGCAGTTGTCACACCGGTCGTGAAAGCAAACTTGTTTACATAAGTCAGTGAAAGTCGTGCTCCGACTTTCCCGAAATCTGTATCAGTCCGATAACTTAAAGCGAGATCGACCCCGTCGGTTAATGCTTCATCTGCATTTTGCAGTGCCAAGATTATCGAAGTTGGTTGCCCATTGGGTTGGCGTGTAATTGATGCGGACACCTTTGGGGGTTGGCCAGTAGCGACGCCTGCGCAGGATTCATCCAAAATAGCTTGGGCATTCTGGGTGTTCACAATGAGGTTCGAATAGCTGTACCGCCAATAATCGATGCTCGCATCAAACTTGCTGGGCTGGAAGACAAGGCCCAGATTGGTGTTCTTGGCGGACTGGGGCTTTAGGCTGCCGACCGGTCGGCCAACTTGTGCAACGATAAAGCTTGATAGTTCCGCTCCACCACAAGTCGCCACACCGCCGACGGTTCGGTAATTGACCGAGCCACTTGTTACAATACCGCCTTGCTGGTTTGAGGATGGAGCTTGGAACGAAGTGCCATAAGAGCCGCGAAGCGCGATCCAGGGCATTGGCTCGTACCTGACAGCCACTTTGGGGTCCAAAGTGGTACCCACTACCTTACCATGGTCTTCATATCGAATAGCGGTTTGGACTTCCAGATTGTCTTTGAAGGGCAATGCAAGTTCTGCAAATGCAGAATTCACATCTGTCTTACCCAAAATCGTAGGGTCAGCTACCGCGCCATCTGTGTTGGGATCTGGATCAAAGCGGAATGTCTCGCTTCTGCGCTGCAACCCCAACGCTATACCGGCCGGGCCACCTTCAAGAGCAAACAATTCGCCATTGCTTACAAGCACGTCATACGTTTTCTGGGTGGCTTTTCGTTTGGTCACCAAAGTCGTTAACGCACCATAGGCAACCAATTTGTTGTAGTCGTTGCCAGCTAGGATAGCCGGGTTCTTTAGCGAAGTCGCAGTGGGAGTGGCTTCCGCGCTGCCAAACGGATTGATAATGCCCTCATTGAGAGCTGCCTGAAGCCGTGACCTTACAAAGTTTCCCGGAACAGATCGCGATGATTCATGCGAATGGTACTGAGCCCAAGCGCTGACATTCCAGTTCCCGTAGTCCGCATTTAGGCCCAACATTGCTCGCTCGGAGTCATTGGTAAAAATTGAATCTACGGGAGCGTTGCGCCCAGAGACGCTGGTACCAAGAGGTCGGATCTGATCCCTGGTTGTTACCGCAACTGGGGCACAGGCGCCGCCTTCGTTGCCGACGACTGTGTCAAAGCAGCCAGGTGCCCAACGGATATTTGCGCCGCTAGCTACAAAATAATTGAAAGGGTGATTAGCGGGGATCGTATACTTTCCGCCGGTTGGGCCAGCCGGGGCGGTCAGTGGCCCTGCAGCCCGGTTAGCGGTATTTTGAGTGATGCCTATTTCACCGAATAGCGACATCCGATTACTGCCAAGCAGATTGTTGGCTAGTTCATATCGAAACTCTGCGAAACCAGAATAGCGTTCTTCGCCGGCAATAGGACCTGACTGCTCAGCAAAATCATAGAGGCAATTCGGGGAAACAACATATCCGCCAGCTGCAGCACAATCAGGATCGATCACAGCTGTGCCAGTTGGAATACCAGTCGTGAAATTTCGAAATTCGTCGGGTGCACCCGATGTTGACAAAAACCGGGAGTTAACGAGAGCACCATTGGCTGTGGTGTCGACAAGGCCATCACCATTGCGATCGATCAAACGATCTACAAGGAAGTCAAAGTCAGTATTGAAGGTCTTTTCAGACTTATAGTAGCTGCCATAGACCGCAAACGCGCCACGATCATTTTTTGCGCCATAGGCCAAGTCAACACCATGGCTGTCGCTAATTCCAAAATCCGCGCGGGCATTGAGTTCAGCACCCTCAAAGCCAAGTTTGGTAACAACGTTCACAACCCCGGCGACAGCTTCCGATCCATAAATGGCGGATGCTCCATCAGTCTGGATATCAATCCTCTTCACTACAGTTGTAGGCAACGTATTCAAGTCGAAGAATTGGTTACCAAGCGCGTCTGCCAGTGGGCTTTTGCCCGACCGCCGGCCGTTTATAAGGACCAACGTAGAACCAGCACCGAGGTTTCTCAGATTAAAATTGGCGGCCCCAATGAGATTTGGGTTCTTGGTCCCAACATTTGACAATTGACTGCCGGCGTTAGCGGGCAGATTTCCAACAAAGTCGTTGATCGTCGCCGCAACAGCAAACTCAGGGGCACCAGCTCCGAATACCTGAACCGGCGCCTTTTCATTGTAACCACTACGTCGAATATTCGAGCCCGTGACAATGATGACGTCCACATCCTCAGGTTCGGCAACCGCAGAAGCATTAGCAGCAGGTGGTGGCGCATTTTGCGCTACGGCCGACCCAAACGCGCAGCTCAATAATGCAGTTGATCCCAAAAGGAATATCGCTTTTCTCATCGTAGCAGTCTCCCAACCCTGTTTTTCTTCCCTGAAACGCTCACATCGATTGCCGCTTTAGTGGCAACAGCTGTACAAGTTGGCTAAAGAAAATCAGTTGATTACTGCTCGAAAAATCACACCGAGTGCGAGGGATCAATCGAAAGCAATTCCTGATAAATAGCGCTCAAACAGCATGTGAACTTCGAGTGTTAGTAAGGTTAGGCTAACGTGAAACCTGGGCAAGTCAAAATGAGCCTAGCAAAAACAAAAAATACAACAAATCAATGTTTAACGATATTCTCATGCAAAAACTGTGTGATTTTCCGCACATAAACTCAGCATTTTGTGCGGAAAACCGCCAATCAAGCCCGAGCTATCCTGAGTCGAACTAGTATGGTTTTACCATCCGAACTAGCCCCCTTTAACCCAGACAGAAGTTTGAAATTCGTCAAATCAAGTAAAGTGTACTTACTCGTCTATCTCATAGATGTCCGCTTTCGAGCTTTGCCAAACATTGTCCAAGTGGCAACAACTGGCGGATACTGTTGAAAAACTGTATCCATCCGGCGAGGGCCACGGCGTGGCTTAGGGCGCTGGTTTCCAGTTCCAG
>JACVZY010000023.1:7461-8176 GCA_014654705.1 Ignavibacteria bacterium | reverse complement strand
GCGTTTGAAGCCCACCCTTTCTCTCAGCGCGAGTCCCCATGTGCGCAACGTGCTTTCAGCTGAGCTGCGCGTGAGGATAACGGTTGCCGCTTCGTAGAGCAGGCTACCTTCACCAATATCAGGAAGTTTAAATCGATAAACTTTCATTGTTTAAATCTCGATTGTTCGCCTCAGCGCATCTGCAAGACGCTGAGGTCCAGGAAAATAATCCCACTCAAAAGCGTGTGGATATGGCGTGTCCCACCCAGTTACCCGTTCGACAGGGGCTTCAAGTTCGAAAAAGCAGTGCTCTTGGACTAATGCCGCCAATTCCGCACCAAAACCGCATGTTCGAGTTGCTTCATGGATAATGACACATCGACCTGTTTTAGAAACCGAAGTCCTTATGGCTTCAAGATCTAGCGGAATTAAGGTGCGGATATCGATAATCTCGCAATCTATTCCGGTTTCGATCGCTGCAGTAACAGCAACGTGAACCATTGTGCCATAAGCCAAAACCGTGACCGCCAAACCCTCACGAACCACAGCTGCTTTACCAAGAGGAACGATGTAATGTCCTTCAGGCACCTCGCTTGCGGGATGTTTTGACCACGGTAATACAGGTCGGTCATGATGGCCATCAAAAGGGCCATTATAGAGGCGTTTTGGCTCGAAGAAGAGAACAGGGTCGTCATCCGCAATAGCGGCAAGTAGCAATCCTTTTGCGTCGTAAGGA
>JACVZY010000023.1:0-7436 GCA_014654705.1 Ignavibacteria bacterium | reverse complement strand
TTTTTAGGCCTGCAACATGTGTGAAAATTCCTTCTGGTGATTGGCTATGCGTTTGCCCACCATGTATACCTCCGCCGTAAGGGCTGCGAACAGTAATCGGTGACCACCATTCTCCACCAGTTCTATATCGCAGCCTCGCGGCTTCGGAAATAAGTTGATCGGCGGCAGGATAGATGTAATCAGCGAATTGAATTTCGACGACCGGACGTTTCCCATAGGCTCCCAAACCAACGGCGACCGCAACAATTCCTCCTTCAGTTATCGGAGCATCGAATACTCTCGAGACGCCGTATTTAGCCTGTAACCCAGCAGTGGCTCGGAAAACTCCTCCAAAATATCCGACATCTTGTCCAAAAATCACGACAGATGCGTCGTGTTCGAGCGAAATGTCCATTGCATCGTTAATCGCTTCAATCATGCTCATCTTCGGCATCGTCAATGGCCCGCCTGAGAGCGCTGAAGCGCTAGGTGCTCTGGCAATTCCTTATAGACATCATCGAACATGGACGATGTAGGAGGTCTACTTCCCTGAGAAAGTGTGCCATACTGCTCGGAAATTCTTCCTGCCTCGCGCACTTGCTTTTCTAGAGATTCCGCCATTGCTTCCTGTTCATGCCGATCCAAGGCGCCTAATGTATCAAGGTGTGTCGACAGTCGGTCGATAGGATCACCAAGCGGCCAATGTGTTGCTTCAGAGACTGGCCGGTACTTGCTAGGGTCATCGGACGTAGAATGCCCATCTGCTCTATAGGTTACCAGCTCAATTAGGGTCGGACCAAGAAGTCTTCGAGCTCTTTCCGCCGCCCACAAGGTCACACTGTATACCGCTAAAAAGTCATTTCCGTCGACGCGTAATGCAGGTATGCCAAAACCGATTCCACGCGCTGCAAATGTCGTTCGTTCCGCTCCAGCAATTCCCGCGAACGAGGAAATGGCCCATTGATTGTTTACGACATTCAAAACAACTGGAGCGTTGTAGACACTCGCAAATGTCAGTGCATGATGGAAATCACCCTCTGCAGTAGCGCCGTCACCAATCCAAGCTGAAGCTATGCGGTGGTCGTTGTCTAACGCCGCGCCCATTGCCCAGCCAACAGCCTGACTATACTGGGTGCCTAAATTGCCAGAAATTGAGAAAAAGCCTGCTTGGCGGCTCGAATAGAAAACGGGCATTTGTCGACCTTTTAGTCGGTCACCGCTATTTGAATAAATCTGATTCATCATCTCGATGAGCGGCCAGTCACGCGCAATCAAAAGTCCCTGCTGCCTGTAAGTCGGGAAGCACATATCGTCTGGTGCAAGAGCCATCGCTGCCGCAACCGCGACTGCCTCTTCTCCGCTGCACTTCATGTAGAAGCTTGTTTTGCCCTGGCGCTGTGCTTTTACCATTCGGTTGTCGAATGCTTGCGTCAGCATCATTGCTCGAAGCCCACGTTTTAACAAGTCGACCGGCAAGTGGGGATCCCATGGCCCAACCGCGTCACCCTTATCATTGAGAACGCGAATTAATGTATAAGCATGTTCGCGGATATCAGAGGCTTTACAGTCCACTTCAGGCTTGTCGACAGAACCAGCCGGAGAAATTGTCAGATAGGAGAAGTCGGGGCTACTGCCCGGTCGGGCGGTCGGCTCCGGAACATGTAAGCCGGCGTAATTGCGCGGAAATTCCATTTTTTCTTTTCCTAATTAGTTTCCCAAATCGTTTTCGTCGAGACAGAGGTTGACGCTTAAGACAAGGAAGGAACTGCGCATCTTTTCCGAAATTATACTCGCCTGATCGCCGTGAAGATCCCTTTGCTCGATACAAATCGACATGAAGCCTCCAGTTTCCTCCGATCGGACATGTGTTGGCACCAGCCCAAGCTGACCAAAAAAGTTAAGCAACCGAAGTAATGTTTGAGGGTCGGAGCGTGCTTGGATGTTAAAACAAGCAAGCGACATCAGGCTGCTTCACTTTTCCTTGTGCTGGCGATAATCTGTTGTGCCATCTCATCTGCAACTGTTCCGGGAGGTCGGGACTGCCTCAGTGCTTGTTGCAAGATCCCGATAAGCCTGCCTGAAATCTGATTAACGCGTTGCTCTACTTGAACCGTTGTTTCTTGCAGATACTCAGCCGAAACGTTGATGATACCCCCGGCATTAACGACGTAATCAGGGGCATATAAAATTCCATGCTCAACGAGCGAAATTCCGTCTGCGTCGCTCGCCAACTGGTTATTTGCGCCTCCGCAAATCAACCGTGCGCTGAGTTTCGGAATGCTTTTTGAATTCAAAATTCCACCTAACGCGCAAGGCGCGAACACGTCGGCGTCAACTTCCATGATTTCATCGGCACCGACGCATTTTGCACCCAACTCTGTGGCAAAAACTGCAGCCCGTGTTTCGTCAACATCCGCAATCACCAGATTGGCGCCGTGCTGCTTCAACAGGTGACAAAGACCACTACCCACATTGCCGATACCTTGGACGGCAACGGTCGCGCCTCTTAGTTCGAACTGCAACACGTTCTCTGCAGCGGCTTTCATACTTTGGAAGACACCCAACGCTGTCCATGGTGACGGGTCGCCGCCCGCCATGCCTTTAGCGGTTTCCAACCCCGCAACATAAGATGTCTGTTGGCGGACCACCCGCATGTCAGCCATGGTTGTACCAACATCCTCTGCGGTAACATAATCACCGTTCAGAGCTGCGACTGCCTCGCCAAACACCTTAAAAACAGTACGTCGATCAAAGTCGCCCTCAGGCCGTTGGAGTACCGCCTTTCCTCCGCCGAAGGGAAGTCCAGCTAAGGCGTTCTTATAACTCATTCCCTTAGCAAGCCGAACCGCATCCGCAGCCATTTCGCCTTGGGAATCATAATGCCAAAAACGGCAACCTCCGGCCGCAGGGCCGAGGACTGTAGAATGAAGCACAATAATCCCGGTTACCCCGGTGTTATCGTCATTGATGACATAAATGCGCTCTTGGAAACTCCCGCCTTCAAATATCTGTACCATGATCTACTCCTTACGGTAGGCATTGATAGCGACAATGTGCGTGATAAAAATTGCTTTAAATTGCTCATAATTCATGGTTATAGAATATATTATTCTTATATCCGAGTTAATGGACATTATATATGCATATAGCGCTTGATAGCTTCGACTGTAATATTCTCAAGCTTATTCAACAGGATTCGAGCAGGTCATCTTCTGAAATCGCTGATCTGGTCGGCTTGTCTCAAGCTCCATGCTGGCGGCGACTGCAAAGGTTAAAAGAGGAAGGCTACATTCTTCGACAGGTGGCATTGCTCGACCGCCGCAAAGTTGGTCTGAACACACAGATTTTCGCGCAGGTGAAGCTATCAGCCACAGGTAGGTCAAATCTTGAAGATTTCACCCAGGCAATCCGGGAGTTCCCTGAAGTTCTAGATTGCTTTGTGTTGCTCGGCACTGTTGATTTTATGCTGCGGATAGTTGCGCGAGATATTGATGCGTACGAAAGGTTTTTCTTCGAGAAGCTCTCGCGTTTACCTGGTGTACAGGAAATAAGCTCGATGGTCGCTTTGTCTGAAATTAAGTCCACAACTGAATTGCCCATCGGTATCGAAAACTCATAGCGCCGATCTGTTTGGCGTGGAATTCCGCTCGGCCGCAGTTCGGAATCCAACCTTCCTTCGGGCAATGGCGAATCGTCAACAGAAAACATTGGGTTAAATGCAAGCGATCTGTTTTTACGACATAGACTATTGCCATATTATAACGCTTATACTGCACCGATAGCGTACGAATTGGCGTTTGAATCGGCTTTAGTTGCCGAACGAAGAAGTGGTCGCCCGCTTGGCTCTGCAGAAGTCCTGTTGCCGAAGCCATCCAACCTACGCTTCTGCCCTGCTTACTTACAAGAGATATTGAGATGCGGACAGGATCTGCATTGGAAGCGAGTTCATCAATTAGCCATAATTGCTGTTTGTCCTATTCATTGTTGCGACTTACTAAAAAGCACGATCGCGATTTCCCCCAATGACAGGACGCTGTATCCTCCAACAACAGAGAGTTGCGGCGAGAGTATTGGCAGTAGACTGACAGAAGTGCTCGCTCTTGCTGATCGAAACGCCTCGTCGCCTCACCGCGCTGCTGACATATTGGCGCGCTCGATAATTTCCGGAAAACGTTGCACATTAGTTCGTGACTGACCGGGCAGGCAGGCAGGCAGGCAGGCAGGCAGAAATGCGCAAAATAATTACGTAAGCGCCAGAGGTTTTATCCGTCAGCTAGATGTACTGCGGCTTTCGGCTTCTCTGCAGAGCGCAAATTCGTTTACGCGGCTCATCCGTCCGATTGAACCTCTGGCGCAAGAAAACAAAAGGCAATTTTTATGCACGACATTCATGCGCTACTCATATCTCGGTTTAAGAGGTGTGATCGTGTAAGACGCGCCATTCGCCGTTTTCGCGCTGCAGAATCAAGGTCGAGATTCCCTGAAATACACTCTTTCCCGCTGCATCGGTAACGCTGGCTGTGGAAACCGCCACCAAATAGCCGTCACCGAGGTGACGGAGAGAAATCAGTTTGAGGCGCAGTAACTGCTGATCCTCGCGGCCAAAAAAACGCTGCCGATAATCAACTTCCAGTGCGGGCCGTCCGGTTATAAGTTCATGCCCGAATATATATGTAGGCTCTGTTGCCTTCACATAAAGTTTGAGAAAAGCATCAAGATTTCGCGCGTTAAACGTGATTTCAAATTGCTGCAAAAGCTGTTTGACGGCGGCGTTCTCGTTAAGTCTCGTTGGCGAGGCGGGAATCTCATTTGCTGATTGGGCAGGAGGCGGTGACGCGCTTGCACTGACGATAGTCCATTGCACCGACCATAACGCGATCGCTGCAAAAAGACATTTGCCGATCATTTTCTGGTGATTCATCGGGCCACGCTCGCGACAATGTATTCGATAAATGTATCAGCATTTATATACTGGTTGCTGTACCGCTTTTCCCATCGCGACAATATTCGCGCCCGCTGCATTTGTTCAAGCGACATATGTTGTTGCTGAGCCCTTAGCACAGCAGCGCGTGTCCCTTTTAGCATATCGATATATTCCTTCAAATCCTTGGCCTCCGCGACCTCTCCATGTCCGGGAATAATAAAAGCACCTTCAGGGGCGTATGCTAAAACCTGCTCGCAAGTGCTTATCATGCCATCGATCGTTCCGCCTGCAGGTACGTCAATGAATGGAAACCCATAACGAACAAATATATCTCCCATATGCACAACTTTCGCTTCACGAAAGCTGACGACTATGTCGCCGTCAGTATGCGTGGCGGAATAATGCTCGGCTCGGATTTCATCTGCGTTGAAATGAAGTGAAATGCTTTTGTTGAATGTAAGCGTAGGAAGAGCAGTCGGAGAATAAGGCGGTATCGCCTGTAGAAATGGACCAACCTTGACCGCCGCACCTTTGATGTGTCGACTGCGTACATTTTCGTGTGCGATCACCGTTGCGCCGATCCTAGCAAACGGCGCATTTCCGTCGCTGTGGTCTAGATGATAGTGCGTATTGAAAACATAGCGGATAGTCGTACTGGCGACGTCAGCTTTCGCGAGTGCCGCCATCACCTGACTATTTGCGGCGGCATAGTCGCTGTCTACAAGTACAACACCATCGGGACCGATCGATGCTGCGATATTGCCTCCTGTACCTTCCAACAAATACACGCTTTTTGACAATTTTGTAAATGTGACCGACGTATTTTCCGGTCTCGCATCTTGGGCTGAAACTGGTGCACAACACAACGCGAAAGGCATTACAAATTTCAACAGTTTCGACATCAATTGCTCCGCTCTCTATTTCTACGTAACTTCACATTGTCACCTGTTAAAAAACATTGCGCAGCGGCATAAATTGGCGCAAATTTTTGACTCGAGGGAATATCAGAATGAACGGGCAGCTGCCGGCAATTGATTATGTCAATCTCAGTAACGCGGAGCATACCCGTGACATTCTTGGTGCTCGCGACGTAAACCGATTGGATTTGTACGGGTCGAGTACGGACGCAAGATACACGTTTTCGAGCAATCTGTATCGCGGTTTGCTGGAAGTTGCAAAACTGCACCCTGACGTTCTGCTTATTCTGAATCATTGCCGGAATTATCCTCCTTCTGTTATGACGCAGTTGATAGGTACGGGTCACTGGATCCATCTCCAGTTTCGTCTCCGTGGCGTCGGCGAAGAGACTTTGGGAAGCGTTCAGATCAAGGCCCCTGAAAACGCCTTTCTCGTGACCTCTTATCCCAGTGAAACGGCTGTTCTTCGCCGATCCGAAGCGAGCGTGGAGCAGAAAACGGCATGCATTTACATGCGGCCTTCTGCGATAGAGCAGTTTTTCGGAATTGCGTCGGATGCGTTTCCGGCGCATCTTCGTTGGATCGCAGACGGCGCGAACGCCGATCCAAGATACCATTTGCAACCCCTGCAAAGAACAAGCTTTTCTGCGGTCGACGATATGCTTGCCTGCACATTTAATGGAGCCGCGCGCAAGGCCTATATGCGCGCAAAATCCTGCGAGCTTTTGGCTGAAATCCTTCACGCTGTGGCAGACGTGGAAAATACAGCGCCCAATCAGATGAACCTCAATAGCCGAGACATTCAGGCTGTGGTCAATGCCCGGGACATCATTCACGAACGCATCGAGTGCACACTCAGTCTCGCAGAGCTCGCAGCCCTTGTCGGGCTTAACCGGAACAAACTTGCCGTCGGATTTAAGCGCGTGTTCGACGTGCCAGTGCAGGTTTATTGGCGAGATCTGAAGCTGCTTAAAGCTCGAGATCTGCTGCGCTCTAGTGAACTTTCCGTTACTGAAGTCGGCTGGAGAATGGGTTATGCAGAAACCTCCAGCTTTTCGCGCGCGTTTACGGCCAAGTTCGGAATTTCGCCAAGGAGGTTGAGATCCAATGCTGCTGGTGCGCATTTCGCGCTTGAGCGCGACACAAGATGACGCAGTCATAGAGCAGTCAAGTCCTTGGGTCCTGCCAAGACGATGCAATGCTCCTGAAGATATTTCTCCATTCCTTCATCGCCCTATAGCCATCCAAACCGCGAAATTTTCACCATTGGAACAGAAGTCTTTATGCTAAGTCGTTATAAGTTTTATCACCGATAAATCTCGGATGCAGTTGCCGCGTACTACCGAAAACAAAGCTGGCGCCATTTTTATCGCCGCGATCAAAAGTGGGGAGTTCAAAGGAATAATCGCCGCCACAACTCCAAGCGAGGTTTTATCAATTGGCGCGTGGCGCGTTTTTTCGGCAGGTTTCGTCAATTTTTGGGCCGATCCATCCAAGTGCGATGTGCGCGCGAAAGGACATAAGCTCGGATCGCGCGAGACTGCCGGCGATCAATATGGGATTTGAAGCCCCCCATTCCATTTGTTGATCGGCTTCCTTCCAGGACAATTTCATCC
>JACVZY010000022.1:40672-78918 GCA_014654705.1 Ignavibacteria bacterium | reverse complement strand
CAGACTGGCTGCCGCTTTGATTGCTCTGATTTTTAACTTTTAATTGGCATTATTGTACATTACTCCATCGGTCGCAAATACTCTCGGTTATGAGCCGTCAGAAATGATAGGGGCGAACGCTCGTATATTCCACCATCCCAACGATATCGAGCGTACAGAGGCAGCATTGCGAAACGTCTTAGATGGCAAAGAGCAGCAAATAACCTATCGTGCCAAACGTAAAGACGGACGCTACATCTGGCTGGAGAGCAAACTAAAACCCGTTCTTGTTTCCGGAACGCAAGAAGTTGCTCGCTTTGAAGCGTTTTCCCGTGATGTCTCCGAGCGAGAGCAGGCGTATGAGGACTTGCAGCACAGCGAAGCACAGTTTCGCAGCATTATTGATTCCTCGCCCGTGCCGTACGCCCTCAACGACAAGAATCATAATATCACGTATCTCAATCCTGCCTTTATTCAAACCTTTGGTTATACCCAGAGCGACATTCCGACTTTATCAGAGTGGTGGCTTCAAGCCTATCCCGACGAAGACTATCGCCAATGGGTAAAGATGACATGGCGCAAGAACGTGGAGACCGCACAGCGCGAAGGAATACAATTTGAAGAATTAGAGCTAATGATTCGCTGTAAAGATGGCAGCATACGTACTGCACTTGTCAGTGCGGTTCCGCTAGGAAAAGAATTTCAAGACCTCTATCTCGTGATTCTCTATGATATTACCGAGCGCAAAGCGCTGGATAAAGCCTTGCGCGAAAGTGAAGAGCGCTATCGGAGTTTGTTCAATGTTTTGGATGAAGGTGTGGCTATCAATGAAGCAGTGTTCGACGAAAACGGTGATGTGGTCGATTATATTATTATAGATGTCAATCCTGCCTTCGAGCGCCATTCGCCCTATACGATGACCGAAGCACTCGGCAGACGGGCGACCGATCTGTACAAAATGGATGTGGATTTTATTCGCGCATGGTGGAAGAAACATATTGCTTTGACCACTATCCCTCGCACAGAGTTTTATCATCAGCCGACGGATAGATGGTTCGATATCGTGACCACCTTACCTGAAAATGGGCGATTTGCAACCATTTTTATCAATATCACCGACCGCAGGCGTGCCGAAGAGGAGTTGAATCTTCTCTCAATGGTAGCAAGTAAAACAAGCAATGCCGTTATTATCACCGATGCGCTGGGAACTACAACGTGGGTAAATGAAGGCTTTTTGCGAATATCGGAGTTCACCAGAGAAGAAGTGATTGGTAAAAAACCGGGCGAAATTTTGCAGGGAGAACGTACCGACGCAGCGGCGGTGCGGCAAATGAGTGATGCTATTCGTGCAGGGCAATCATTTGAGGTGGAGATTGCTAATTATTCCAAAAGTGGTAGGCTTTATTGGGTGCATATCAAAGCCGACCCATTGTTTGATGAAGCAGGATTGCTACAAGGTTTCATAGCTATTGAACAAGACAGTACGCATGAAAAAGAGCAAAACGAAGCACTAATGGAGAGTTATGTGGAAATACAAAACTTCCGCACCGCTCTCGAAACAAGCGCCATTGTCTCGATGACCGATGCGAACGGTAAAATTGTCTATGCGAATAAAGCATTTACTGAAATATCCAAGTACAGCATCGAAGAACTGATTGGCAACGATCATACCTTGGTGAACTCCGGTTATCATGCGCAAGGTTTTTTTCGTCAGATGTGGGAAACTATCACATCTGGGAAGCCGTGGCGTGGCGAAATACGCAATCGTGCCAAAGATGGTTCCCATTATTGGGTAGAAACCGCAATTAGTCCTATGTTTGACCGACAAGGGGAGATCTATCAATATGTCTCAGTTCGGTATGAAATCACTGAGCGCAAGCGTATCGAAGAGGAATTACAGATTTGGACGCAGGTCTTGGAAGACCGTGTAGAAGAGCGGACACGGGAACTTCAGGAATTAAACCGCGAAAAAGATGAAATTCTTGGTATTGCTGCGCACGATCTCAAAAATCCGATTGCCGGCATTATGATTGCCACAGAGATTGTCCGCCACCGCTTACAGCAGGTAGAAGAACAACATTTGTCGGTACTCCCCGCAACTGCCGAAAAAATCATCGAAAAGCTCAAAGATATTGATATAACAGCAGAGCGAATGTTGGATATTATCAACAAACTGCTGAATGTGAACAAAATCGAAAGTGGAAAATTAACCATTCAAAGTATAGAGTTTAGCTTGGGGACGACCGTGGAAGCGGTTGTAGATTTATATCGAGAGCATGCGCATCCCAAAAATATTACGATTCGTCTGGAGAATCGTGCTCCTGAAGTAACGGTCTTAGCAGATCCGCACTTTATGCAGGAAGTTATTGAAAATCTGATTTCTAACGCCGTCAAATACTCACCGCTCGATTTACCGATTGATGTGCGACTACTTGCAAGGGATACCGCCGTGAGATTTGAGGTGCAAGATTATGGACCGGGAATCAGCCAGAGCGATATGAAAAAGCTCTTTGGTAAGTTTGCACGCCTCTCCGCGCAGCCCACAGGCGGCGAACATAGTACAGGTCTGGGACTGAGCATTGTGAAAAAACTGACCGAAGGCATGAACGGAAAGGTATGGTGCGAGTCAGAACTTGGGCAGGGGGCAACATTTATTGTGGAGTTCCCAATTGCCCACGATGAAAGCCGCATAGATTGATAAAAGCCTGACGGTTAGTTCTGTGGGATTTGTTCGGTTTGGTTATTCACGCACGTATTCACGATTTGTTCACGCTCATTGTCATTGAGCCTCATTCACCGATAAAGCAGATGAAAACAAACGCTACGCTACGCAATAACGTGTCCACCGAAGGGCATGGGGACAAGACCCTACTCTTTGTGCATGGGTACGGTTGCGACCAAAATATGTGGCGTTTTATCACGCCGGCATTCCGCGATTCGTATAGAATTGTTCTTATGGATCACGTTGGTTCCGGCAAGTCCGATGTGAGCGCCTATTCTGTTGAAAAATACAGTTCGCTTCAGGGCTATGCCGACGACATTATAGAAATCTGCACGGAACTTTCTTTGCAGAACGTAACGATTGTCGGGCATTCGGTCAGCTCAATGATTGCGATGCTTGCTGCAACGCAACACCCGTCTTTGTTTGAATCGGTTATCATGGTGTGCCCGTCGCCGCGCTATATCAACGATGGCGACTACATCGGTGGATTTGCCCCTTGTGCTATTGACGAACTCTTGGAATCATTGGACAGCAATTATTTAGGATGGTCAAGTTCTATTGCGCCAGTCATCATGGGCAATGCCGATAAGCCTGAGCTAGCGCAGGAGCTAACGGAGAGTTTTTGTCGGAATAATCCCGCGATTGCAAAGCACTTTGCGCAGGTAACATTCTTGGGCGACAACCGAAGCGACCTCGCCAATCTTACCGCGCCAACGCTTATACTGCAGTGCTCATCCGATATGATTGCGCCGCTTCAGGTCGGCAGGTATGTTCATAGCCACATTGCAGGCAGTACGCTTGCCGTGCTTCAAGCCACGGGGCACTGTCCCCATCTGAGCGCCCCAAGTGAAACAATTGCCGCTATGAAAAAATTTCTGGCGGAGCATTGATTACTGCCATGCAAGAGATAGAACGCTATATCAACGAAAGTGCAGAGGAACTGTATAATAACCCCTACTGTGGGTATTTCACGGCGTTGCCCGATGGAATAATCGTGAAGATAAACGATACGCTCTTGCAATGGCTTCAGCGAGAACGTGCCGAAGTGGTGGGAATAGTGCGGTGGCAAGACTTTTTAACAATGGGCGGAAAGATGTATTACGAGACGCATTTTGCTCCCATGTTGCAAATGTATGGTGTTGTCAAAGAAATCAATATGGATGTCGTCAGCAAAACAGGTGCAAAAATACCGATGCTGATAAACGCAGTGCAGGTAAAAGACAGCGAAGGAAACGTGCTTCTGAGCCGTTCGGTGGTGATAGATATGACCGAAAGAAAGGAGTATGAACGGGAGCTTCTTCTTGCTAAAAAGTACGCTGAAGATTTGAATGAACGCCTTACCGAGTCAAATAGACAGCTTAATGATTTAATACAGATGGCAGTGCATGACCTCAAAAATCCGCTTCATGGTCTTCGCATGGCGCACGAAATGCTTCAATCTATGAATGGAGTCTCCGCTGAGGCAGATCGATTGGGGTTATTGAGTGGCAACATAGCGGCAATAGACCGTATGACCGCGCTGATAACGAATCTCTTGGAGTTGAACGAACTGGAGCAAGGTGCAGTACACTCGCATCCCGAAGTGCTGGACGTGCGGCATTTACTGGAGGGCGTTGTACAAGACTACCGCTTGCGTGCCGAAGCAAAACACATTACGCTGAAGACGAGCAGCAATGCCGATACTGTGATATGGCGTCTTGACAGCGAACTTTTTGAGCAGGTGCTGGACAATTTGCTCTCGAATGCAATTAAGTATTCGCCGCTTGGAGGAGTTGTGTTGGTGCGCTTGACATCCGATAGCAGAAGTCTGCGTATAGAAATTCAAGACCAAGGCGCTGGCGTTTCACCCGAAGATATGAAAAAGCTCTTTGGCAAATTTGCCCGCCTTTCTGCTCGTCCCACCGGTGGTGAACATTCGACAGGTCTTGGGTTAAGCATTGTCAAGAAAATGGTGGAAGCCATGAATGGCAAAGTGTGGTGCGAAAGCGAGGAGGGCAAAGGGGCAACATTTATCGTGGAATTGCCGCAGATATAGTCTCGTTCCTTACCGACATAATTCCCCACGACCGACTCCGTTTTTCTGTGCCGTTTGGTGGAAGTTTTTTGTACATTCGCGAGGAAAAAAATGCTACTATTCCCAGTCATTGGCATCAGGCTGGGATGCTTTTTTGCGTATATTGACCAAAGCCCCACAAACGATTTTCACCACTTTTGTCTATCTACTTGGAACGCACTATGAATGCTTTGATACTGTCGTTTATTCCAGAATCGTTGCGCCGCGATGCCGATGAATTTCGCCGCGCCCGTTTAGTTGTCTCAGTTTCGTGGACGCTATTGTTTGCTTCTCTCGCGCTTACCATCCAATCAATCGTTATGAATATTCCATGGATTTTCGTGGCGATATGGCTTCTGGGAGCAGCGCTTTCGTTGTATAACCCTTTTCTTCTCCGCAATACGGCATCTCTTCGACTGACCGGAAATTTGATTGTCTCGCTGTCGGCAATAGCTATCTTTTTGCATTGTTACATTCTCAATGACGGCTTGCGACTTGGGCTTTCACAGTATTTCTTCGTTGCTATTCCACTCTTGGCAGCATTATTCAATGGTGCTAGGCAAGCGATTGCATGGACGGCAATATCCTTCGTGCTGGTGTTGATACTCTTTGCCGCAAATGCGCTTGGTGTGGCGTTCCCGCCCGTTTCTATTCCGCCCGAATTGATGCTGGCGCAACGTCTTCTCGGTACGACATCAACGCTGCTGCTTATTTCGCTCCTGTCGGTGCAATCCATTCGTGCGAAAGATAACGCACTTGACTTGGCGGTACAGACTCGCGCTGAGGCTGAACGCAAGGCGGAGGAGGATTATCAGTCGCTCAAGGAACTCAAAGCCTCTTCTGAAGACCGTGCTGCGGAGGATTTACGACGCTCGGAAGAGCAAAAGCAGTATTTAACCACCAGTGTCGAAACGCTGCTTCGGCATATTCGTCAAATTGCCGACGGGGATTTGACCGTGCGTGTACCGATAGAATCAAGCGACGACATCGGTAAACTCGCCACCACGCTGAACCAAACCATCGGCACCATTGAGCAGATGCTTGCCCGTGTTGCTGATAGCGCCGACCGCACCATGTCTGCCGTTGTGGAAATTTCCGGCACGACCGAAGCACTTGCGTCCTCCTCCAATAGGCAGTCCTCGCAGGCGGGTCAAGTCGCTACGGCGGTCGAAGAAATGTCCACGACGATTGAGGGGACAACGCAGCAAACATCGCTCGCCGCGCACGAAGCCTCGCTTGCCAACGAAGATGCACTGAGCGGCAATGCGACCATGCAAGCCATGATGACAAACGTGCGGAGTATTTCGGACGTGGTTATCACGACCGCCGAGCGTATCACGGCTCTCGGCAAATCCAGCGAGCAAATCGGGGAAATTGTGGAAGTCATTGATGAAATTGCTGACCAAACGAACCTTCTTGCGCTCAATGCTGCCATCGAAGCCGCCCGTGCAGGTGAGCAAGGACGTGGCTTTGCAGTGGTGGCAGACGAAGTGCGCAAACTCGCCGAGCGTACGCAAAAAGCAACGAAAGAAATCTCCGCGAGAATAAAAATTATTCAGAACGACACCGCCGATGCTGTTGGTTCTATGGGCGAAGGAACGCGCCTTGTCAAAGAAGGTGAGCAAGCCGTTACGCGCACCGCCGAAGCATTCGCGGCAATTTTGCAGCGCACCGAGCGCGTGTCGGATGTGATGTCGCAACTGGCAGGTGCTGCCGAGGAACAAGCCGCCACCAGCAATTCAATGGCGCAAAGTGTGAACGACATTTCCACAGTTATTGAGGAATCATCGCGTGGGGTGAGCAATATTGCCGACAGTACAGCAGGGCTGAAGCTCCAAGCCGACGAACTGCGTCAACTTATCGCGCAATTCCGTATTCAGCGTTTGGGTAGTACTGGTAGGCACACACAACCCTTACAAAGCAGAGTTGATAGTAAACGCCTGCTTGCCTAAAGACGGTACACTTTTTCACCATATAACCTCAACAATATGGCTCACAATGCCACAGGCGCTACGCCAAAGGATTCCTCGACGGAATACGCAAAATTTTACGATGACAAAATTCAGCCTATACCTGCTCACGTACAAGCTGCTTTGGAGCAATCGCCTTTGCCGAGGGGCACGTTGCCAACCTTTGCCGGCGTCCGCGCCATGCAGGAAAGCGGCTACGCGGATGTGGAAACAGGCTACACAATGGAATCTGACGGATCTGCCCATGTTGCCGTGCTAACGCCGATGCCCGGCGTGACGCCGCAAATGTGGGATTGGTGGTTCGCATGGCATGGCTGCTCGGCGCAGCGCTACAAACTCTGGCATCCGCTTGCACACTTAGACGCGCACTGGGAAGACGGTAGAGATGACGTTGCTTACATCGGGCGGACTTCGATTATAGAAGAATTTATTGGTACAGAAAAAACAAAGGGTGCTGTTCAGTTTAGGTCGCCCGTCGAATTTGGTTTTTCTCCCGAGGCAGTTCAGAATCCAAGCGAAGCAGTGTATATTTGCGCCAGAGTCGGTCATGCGTCGTTGCCAGTGGACTATGGCTATTTGTTGCATCAAATCAGAGCCGTCGAAGGTGGTTCGGAAATGCGTTCGCGCTTTTGGTTGGGCGGCGAGTATATTCACGTGCGCAAGGAGGGCATGCTGGCTGAGGTCGTCTCCGGCTTTGTGCAAAAGATGCAATCAGTTTCGGAGCAGTTTGCCAAAGATTTGTTGCTTCATTGTGCTGAAGAAATGAACCATTTGGCTTCTTTTTTACCCACTATCTATGCCGATATGAACCAAAGCGATATAAACCAAAAGAACGACACAAAACTTCATGTGCAGGGTAGAATTATACAGCACACCGATAACGATTTTGACCATATTCTTATGGGAACGCTGTTTAATAAACTCCATCCCGGAAGACAACCGGACACTATCGTGGAACCGACAAGCGTTCAGGATATTATTGCCACCATCAAGTACGCGCAAGCACTGGGCAAAAAGATTACCGTTTGTTCAGGCGGGCATAGCTGGTCTGCTAATCACCTTAGAAACGATAGTATTCTTATCAAGATGTCCAAGTTCAATAGCTATGAAATTAATGCCAAAGAAATGACCGCAACGGCGGGACCGGCGGTGGGTGGCAGTACGCTGCTTTCGGCGTTGTACAAGCAGAAATTATTTTTTCCTGCCGGACACTGCAAGGGCGTGTGCATTGGCGGGTACTTGCTGCAAGGCGGGTACGGGTGGAACGGCAGAAAAACAGGTATGGCGTGTGAAAATGTGATTGGTATGGACATTGTAACGGCGGACGGCGAGTTTGTCCATGCGAGCGAGACCGAAAACGCTGATTTATTCTGGGCGGCGCGTGGTTCGGGAGCAGGCTTTTTTGGTGTGGTTGTGCGCTTTACCTTGAAATTATCGGTGTTGCCGCCATACAGGGGAACGATTTTGCACAATTTCTCTATCAAGCATTTGGAAGATGTCTATCGCTGGGCGTATGAAGTTGGTCCGAATGTACCGAATGCGGTAGAATTTCAGATGATTTTGAGCAAGAATATGATGAATTTGCTGGGACCCGGCATAGAAGCCATAGCGCCAATCTTTGCCGACACTAAAGATGAATATTACGAAGCAATGCAATTTATGAAGAACAGCCCCATTAAGAAAAAAGCGCTTCTGCGAACTCCTCCTTTGAATCCGGGAATTAACTTTATGTACAAAACAGCAATGACACACTATCCGGAGAATCGCTATTGGGGAGTGGACAATATGTGGACACACGCGCCTATAGACGACTTGATACCATTCATGAAAGAAATCGCTGAAACCCTGCCCCCACCGCCTTCCCATGTTCTCTGGCTGAATTGGCATCCGAATAGTACACGTCAAGATATGGTCTATTCTAACGAGGATAATATCTACATTGCGCTCTATTCAACGTGGAAATCTGCTGCCGAGACCGCCAAATATGGGGACTGGGCAACGAATATGATGAAAAAAATGGCACACCATTCGACCGGAATCCAACTCGCAGACGAGGGCTTACATAAACGCGCTGCACCGTTTTTATCGAATGAGAATATGAAAAAATTTCAAGAAATACGTGCTGCCCGAGACCCAAAGGGAATGTTTCACGAATGGCACAGCAAGCCGGAAATTTCATAACGATAGCTCACCAATATCCTAACCAATCATTGAGTTCTCATCACTTTTCGGAGTAGTAATGGCAAGAATTGTCTTTATGAATATCCCTGCTCAGGGGCATACCAATCCTACGTTGGCAGTGGTGAAAGAACTAGTACGTCGTGGCGATACGGTGATATATTATTCATTCACAAAGTTCCAAGCCGCCATCGAAAGCACAGGCGCGGAGTTTCGTAGCTACGACCAAGAATTGCCGATTGACCCCGATAACCCCGACCCGAATTTGGTACGCTATGCGACAGAATTACTGGAGACTGCACAATTACTTGTCCCACAGCTACTCCCGCGTGTGGTAGCAGAGAAGCCCGATGCTATCATCCATGATTCGTTGTGTGCTTGGGGGCTAATTATTGCGCGGTCGCTGAAATTGCCGTCCATCTGCTCTATTTCGACCTTTGCGATTTCTCCGCGTGTGGCAGTAACGTCTTTCCGCGATGCGTGGGATTTTGGGGCGATGATGCTGGAATCGGCATCTGATTTGGTGAAATTTTTTCGTATCGGTGCGGCTTTGCGCCGCGAGTACGGCTTTGCGCAGGCGGTCCCGCCGGAAATGTATAGCAATTTCTCAGACAGAAATATCATTTATACCTCAGCGGAATTGCAGCCGTATTCGGCATCGTTTCCAGCCAATTTCCGCTTTGTGGGTGCTTCAATTGAGGAAAAGCCGCCCGATAGCGATTTCGCTCAAAGCAATTTCGCTCAAAGCAATTTTCCTTTGCCCGATGCGCCCCAGCGCCGCATCTATATTTCGCTGGGCACGCTTTTCAATAACAATCTACCGTTCTACAAGATGTGTATTGAAGCGCTCTCCGGCGTGGATGCTCGCGTGATTATGTCTATCGGCAAGAAAATTGCGGTACAAGACTTGGGCACACTTCCGTCGAACATCAGCGCGTACAGCTTTGTGCCACAGTTGGATGTATTGCGCAAAAGTGATGTTTTTATCACCCATGGTGGTATGAATAGTGTCCATGAGGCGCTGTGGTTCGGTGTACCGACGGTGATTGTTCCGCAGGCTGCCGACCAAAAATTTGTCTCGAAGCGCTTGGATGCACTCGGCGCAGGGATACGCATCGCCAAGGACGAAGTGAATGCCGAAAGGCTGCGCAATGCCGTCGAAAAGATTCTTACTACGCAGTCGTACAAGGAGGTAAGTACGAAATTGGGTGATACGCTGCGAAGAGCAGGGGGAGCGCAGAAAGCGGCAGATGAGATTCAGGACTTTATTGCTGACAGGATGCGTTACTGAACGCTCACAATGCACAAGCAAAGAATACTTCATGATGTTTTCGCACGCTATGAGATGGTTGTATCAGTTGTTCGCTGGCGCAGTTGTTCTACTCTGTGCTTCTCTTTCTGCTATGAGTCAAGTTTCCGATACTTCTTCGGAACGTACTTTTGCGGAGCGTGATAGCCTTCGGGCGCTGGTTGCTGCCGCATCATCCCGTCCGCAAGGTGATGTGTTCATCGTGAATGCTTTGACACGACTTGCGTGGATAGAATTTGATGCACACTCGGAAATCTCGCTTGAGTACGCACGTCGGGCTGCTCAGATGGCAGAACATTTAGCGCTGAAGCGTGAATTAGCTAATGCACTTACCGCTCTCGCCGCTAATTATCGCCTTACCGACCGCTACGATAGTGCATTGCGGGCAAGTGTCGGTGCATGGAAAATTTTTTCCGAACTTCGTGATACCAATGCAAGCAGTGATGCGCTGGACAACATTGGCAACATCTACCAAAGTCGTGGAGAATATGCCCGTGCACTGGACTACTATTTTCAGGCTCTTGCGCTCTATGAAGCCTCGCGCAATGACAAGGGAATTGCTCTGGTGTCGGCAAATATCGGCGTAGCCTATACGCTTGTCGGGCAGTTTGCCGCTGCACATGCCTACCACGACCGTGCGCTTGCTTTGCGTGAACGTTTCTTTGATTCCACGACCGTTTCGGGCGGCGATGCACTGGCGTATTCGCTTTATTTTATGGGCAATCTTCATCAAGCCGAACATCATTTTGCTGAGGCAATTGACCTATACACTCGTGCGCTCCATATTTTTGACAAAGTGCATAACCGTCACGGTACGGCTCTCACGCTGGGCGAACTGGGGCGTGTACAGATGGTGACGCGGCGGTATGGCGAAGCGCAGACCACGTTGCTCAATGCGTTTTTGCGCTTTCAAGACATCGGCGATAAGCGGAGCGCAGCTCGTGCGCTCAATGCGCTCGCTGCTGCTGACAATGCTCTCTATCATTACCGCGAGGCAATAAGCAACGCTTCCCAAGCTATGGATATTGCCGAAGCTATCGGAGCATTGCGCGAGGAACGTGATGCTGCGGAAATGCTGGCTAATGCGCACGAGGCATTGCAACAGACTGATGATGCTCTTCGGTGGTATCGCCGTTTTATGCGTTTGAATGATTCGCTCTTCAGTAATGACGGTGCACAGCGCATCGCAGCATTGCAGCTTCAATATGCGACCGAGCAGAAAAATATGGAAATACGCCACATTGAGGAACAAAAACGCACGGACGAGGCAAACGCCCGCACGATGCGCAATGGTTTGTTGCTTGGCATTGGTGGTTTGCTTGTGGCTCTTATTGCCATTGTGAATCGGTATCGTCTCAAACGCCGCTCAGAGAAAGAGCTTCGGTATATAAACGCTCATATTATGCGGCAGCAAGAGAAGCTGGAAGCACAAGCACAAGAAATATTTCATACCAACGCTGAACTTTCTGAGGCGAATGAACGTCTGGCATTACAGAATCTCGACCTGATTGCGCTGAACGAGCAAAAAAACGAATTTTTGGGAATCGCTGCGCACGACCTTCGCAACCCACTTGCCAACATTATGACCGTCGGGTCTGTGCTGCGAGAAGATTTGACAAGCTACGCAGCTGAGATGCCGCCGGAAAGCGTACCTCTGCCGCCGTCTGCCTTGTGGGGCACTCGCACCATAGAAACCTCTGCTTCCAAAATGCTGCATCTGGTAGAGAACCTTCTGGATGTCAATGCGCTGGAGCGTGGTGCTATCAACCTCACACTTGAGCCTGTGGACGTAGTGCAACTCGCCGCGACTTCGTTGGAGCGCTTTCGTCATGCGGCTCACACAAAGTCAATCACCTTGCAAATGGACAGTGTGCCTGATGATGATGATGATGGAAAGAAGGAAGCGTTTGCTCGCGCCGATAAAGGATATGCCGAACAAGTGCTGGACAATTTGGTATCGAATGCGATAAAGTATTCTCCACATGGGAAACGTGTTCTGGTGCGCGTCAAGGCAGGTGATAGTACCGTTCGGGTGGAAGTCGAGGACGAAGGACCGGGACTGAATGAGAACGATAAAGCCCGACTTTTCGGCACATTTGCCCGTCTTTCGGCACTTCCCACTGGTGGCGAACAAAGCACGGGATTGGGGCTGAGTATTGTCAAAAAATTAGTGGAATCCATGAAGGGGCGCGTTTGGTGCGAGTCCGAAGCGGGCAAGGGTGCAATGTTTATTGTGGAATTGCCAAAGGCATAAAAAAATGAAATATTACTTGGCAAAAGAGCATACTTGTACGATATTGCGTTCATAAGCCAATAGTTGTGTTCTACTGTTTACCAAATCCATGACACTCAGAGAGTTTCTTATTACGCTGGCAACTGATGCCGAGCAACTTGCTGCCTTCAGAGCGGATAAAGATAAATCAATGCAGGCTGCGGGACTTAGCCCCCAGGAGCAAGCATTGATAAAAGGGCACGACGAAGATCTCATACGAAAGTATATTCAAGAGCAAGAACCGGATGCTCCTCAAGCATTTCCTTTTGTTGCTAATGGTGCTGCAAAACCACCGGAGCAAGGATAATCGTTATGACTGATGAGCGTTTGGTTGTGATTGGTACGGGTATTCGGCTTGTTGGGCAGTTGACCGTAGAAAGCACCGCGTGGATTAAATGTGCTGATCGTATTTTCCATATTGCCGACGACCCACTTATCGTTGCTGTGCTCTCCAGCATTAATCCTTCGGCTGAACTCTCGACGCTTACTCATCTTTATGGTGAGAACAAGCCCCGTGCGGAGACTTACGAAGCGATGGTGCAAACAATCATGGAAAGCGTTCGGAAGCCGGGCTTAACCGTTTGTACATTCTACGGGCATCCTGGCGTGATGGCATATCCGGGACATGAATCAATCCGTCGCTCTCGACTAGAGGGCTTCAAAGCGATGATGTTACCTGCTGTTTCGGCGGAGGATTGTCTTTTTGCTGATTTGGGATTAGACCACGCAATGACAGGCTACCAAACCTACGAGGCAACTGATTTTCTCTGGAATGACCGTCGTTTAGATTCCTCAAGCCATCTTGTTCTGTGGCAAATTGGCGCTGTGGGTGACTTAACTTTTCACGAAGGGGAGTATAATTTGGCGGCATTACCTTTGCTTGTCGAAAAGCTGCTTCGGTGGTATCCACCTTCCCATGAGGTAATAGTGTATGAAGCGGCTGTGATGATAGATTGCGAAGCGCATATCCGCAAAGTTCCTCTGAATGAACTTCGAGCAGATGTTGTCTCAGCACGTTCTACGCTTTCAGTGCCTCCGGCAGCAGCCGTAAAAGTTGACCACAGTATGTATGAGCGCTATAAGGTATTATCTCACGGAAGGTAAAGAAATTAACTTTTTGCCTAACTATTTAATCTTCTTGTTCTAAAAAGAGGTAGTACGCTATAACAAAAACGTACTTTGAGAAAGATAGTCTTTCTCAGTATTTTCATTAAGAATTAAAGCGTTTGTATGCTTCTTTCACGACGCTCTCTTGATACTGCCTTCGCACTTTTTATCCTCTCCGGTTTGTTGTTGGTGTTCTTCTCGCCGCATTCTTTTGCTCATCTATACTTCACGCCCGATACACGAGATTCTTCTGACAATAGCATTCGTAGTGATTCTCTTGGTGTTATTGAATTCGGTATTGACGGGAAGCCTTCTACACGTCATGTTACTGCTAGAACAAAATATTGGATAGACACTGCACAGACGATGACGGTTCAGCGTCTAATGCAATCACCCATCAGTGTACAGGGTTTTCGTAAGGCTACTACTTCTTCCGTACTTTTGGGAAACGGGCATCGTGTGGTCTGGATACAATTTGTACTACAAAGACTTCCTGAGCGCGATGAGTTGAAGCGTCTTGCCGATAATATCGGGAGGGATAGCATCAAAAGTAAGGGCACCCACGATGACGGTGTTCGCGCTATAACGCTCGCTCAAGCAAGACTTAGCGAGGCTCTTTGCCCGTGGGTTTTGCTCTTAGAGAATAGGTCTGCCGATAGTGTAGAATTTTATATGACTCGTGGAGACTCAATTATTTATGCTGATACGGTCGGTTATTCGGTATCGTATTCTCGCTGGCATGTACCTTCTATGAAGATAGCGTTTCCTCTTCCTATTGGTGTTGGCGAGAGAATGGTCTGTTATGTGCGTATGAACATGAATGGAATAATGTACTACGGAGTTGCTGTACAGCCCGAGAGACAATTTGCCGAAAGAACATTCAACTTTAAGCTCCCACTTTTTATATTTTATGGTGTTACAATTTTCGCCATTATTTTTAGTCTTCTTTCTTGGATACTTACGCGCAGCCGCTATTACGGTCTCTATGGGTTTTATATTGTTTGCTTGACATTGAGTATAAGTATTGACATGGGGCATTTTTATCAGGTCTTCGAGGTCTCTGCACCTCATCTGAATAATCGACTTTACATTCTCTCATGGTTGACAAGCATGGCGGTAGGAGTATTTTTTGTTCGGGAGTTTGTGCGGGAACAGCGTAGCATCGTTGTACCGAAGATCTGGGAGTGGTTGGCGTATTTGTTTTGGGTTTGTTGCCTAATTGCATTGGTTGCAGAATTTGCCGATGCTCGAGGTGTATCGCTTGACATCCTCTATTATTCGTATTTGATATTGGCTGTCCCGACCACGCTCGGGATGAGTTTTTCTGCATGGCGAGGCGGCTACCGTCCAGCACTGTACGTTTTTGCTTCACGAGTAATTGTAGAAATTGGTATCGGTGCAAATTCACTCGCAGCGCTCGGTATGATCTCCTATTCTTCTATTTGGGTAAGCCAACTTTCCCTTCTCGTCCCCGCCGTTGAGATGATGCTCATGGGTTTGGCGCTTGCTGACCGCATCACGGTGCTGCAACGCGCAAAGCAAGAAGCAGAGCGCAAAGCACTGCAAGGCGAGCTGTACCGCCTCCAAAACGAAGAACTATCGTCAGCGAATAAAGAAATCACTCGCCAGCAAAGTGAGATTATGCAGCAAGCTGCCGAAATTCAAGAGATGAACGCACAAGTAACAGAATTGAATATTTCCTTGCAGCAGCAAAACCACGACCTTGCGGAAGCAAACCGCGAGAAAAACGAAATCATGGGTATTGTGGCGCATGACCTCAAAAATCCTATCGGCGGAGTGCGTGGAATGGCAGAACTGATTGAGTCGGTCTTTGCCGACGACAGAACACAGACTACGAATGCAGCCAGACAGATTATACAGACCTCTGAACGTATGCTGGAACTGGTGAGCAAACTTCTCGACATCAATAAGCTCGAATCGGGAGAATTCGCCATGGATTGCTACGCGTTCGATATTGTACCGATTATCTCTATGATAATTGAACAGTATGCTGCTCCTGCCGTTGCAAAAAATATCACCTTCCACACGGAGCTTCCAGCGACCTCGCGCAGCATTGTTTTTGCCAATGAGCAAGCCGTGATGCAAGCGCTGGAGAACATTATTTCTAACGCCGTCAAATACTCGCCGCACGGTAAAAATGTGTACGTCAGGGTAAAGAATGTCGTCGCAAGTCTGCCCAATGAAGCAGATGGAAGCGCCGCAAACAATGCGTCATCGTTTGTCAGAGTAGAAGTCGAAGACGAAGGACCGGGATTCACCGAAGAAGACAAGACAAAACTTTTCGGTAAGTTTGCACGGCTTTCGGCGCAGCCTACGGGCGGCGAACACTCGACGGGCTTGGGCTTGAGCATTGTCAAACGCATGGTGGAGGCTATGAGCGGGCGCGTCTGGTGCGAGTCGGAAGCGGGCAAGGGTGCGACGTTTATTGTGCAATTACCAACTTCTATATCGGAAGCGTCCTATTCGTGAAAGAGATAAAACAAAAGCCCGCAAGAACGTTCGTTTCTTGCGGGCTTTTTGTGTCTGTGCTACGGTTAATTACAGCGACCCAAGAAATGCCAAGAGTGCATCGCGGTCAGCTTTCGGCAGTCGGCGGACGTAATCGCGTGATTGCTGCGATTCGCCGCCGTGCCAGAGAATTGCTTCCATCACATTGCGAGCGCGTCCGTCGTGCAGCAAGAAGGTGTGTTTGTTCACTGTTGCTGTCAGCCCAAGCCCCCAGAGCGGTGTCGTGCGCCATTCGCGTCCGTTTGCTTGGAAGTCAGGGCGGTTGTCGGCAAGACCTTCACCCATGTCATGCAGAAGCATATCGGTATAGGGGAAGATATTTTGATTCGAGACTTCCGGTACACCTTGCAGCGTACCTGTCCGCACGGAGGGCGTATGGCATGCGTTACATTTTGCCGCATCAAAGACCACTTTGCCGCGTTGAACAGCGGGGTCGGTGATATTTCGGCGAGCAGGAACCCCAAGTGTGCGAGTGTAGTGCAAAACAGCATTCAGCGTCTCGTCGTTTACTTCCGGTGCGTGTGCCGGAATCGCCTGCACCTGTCCGGCAGAACTTTCGTTCGGGAAGAGTGATGAGGTTACGCCCATGTCACCATTGAAGGCAGCCGCATTTTGTTGAGCAAGCGAAGGCTGGTTTGCTTTCCAACCAAAGCGCCCAAGAGCAATTTTTTGCGACTTCACGTCCCAGACGTAGTTTGCTTTGCCGGAAATGCCGTCGTTGTTGCGGTCGTTCGGATCGGCGGCGGCAAGAATCGTTTGCTCGTCAATGGCTTCCAGAAGACCCAATCCAAAGACAGGCGAAGCCATGCGCGGTGAAACCTGCACACCGCCCGGAAGCGGGAGATAGGTGTTGTGGATATTGTAGCGCGGTGCGCGAAGCGAATAAGCGGTTCCATCAGTAAAGGAGCCGGGGACTTCGCTATACGCAATCGTAAATTTACCTTCCGGTGCAACTCCTGCTACTGCTTGGTCTTGGAGCTGTCCGCCAAAGCCTGCCACTGGATTAAGTTCGCCATGCTCGTTTGCTCCCATAGTGCTCAGGCGCAAGAGCAAAGCATTCATTTCTCCATTTGCCATTTCCGGTTTTCCACGTCCGTCGCCTACATGGCAACTCTCGCACGATACGTTATGGAAAATCGGACCTAAGCCGCCCGGATGCCCGGCGGACGCACGTGGTGCAAACTCAGCTGCAAATGCCTCATCTCCCGCATCATGTTTTGCCAGACTTGCACCCATGACGTTTGGTGCTGCTTGTCCGAAGGCTGTTTCATCGGTCAAAAACACGGTTGTGGCGCCGCCCGAAAGACGTTCATCCGCGCCGCGTGGTTGTTGGCGAGGCGGAGCTGCGGGGTCGTCAAGGGAGGTTTGGATGGGGGTTATCTCTTCTGTATTGGAGCACCCAGCCATTCCAAGTGCTGCCAGACCGGTGATTGCGCAAAGAAATGTTGCGCTTACAAATGCTCTCATAACGGTTCTCCAAAAAAATGGTAGATAAAAAACTTGTTGTGTTGTTGCTGTTGATGGTGCTGTTTTCCCCGTGGTGTTTCCCCTCAGGTAACTGATACAAAAATGCACAATCGGTACTCGTCAAACATCTAGCTGAAGGTCAGTATCTTCTATGCCAAAAGGTCATAGATGCCACCAATTACGGTCAAAAATTTGTCAGTAAACAGAATCACGTAGAACTTTTTTCGTGTTCCTTCGTACAGGGAGAAGAACGGCTCAACTTTCATCACCGTCGTCTTCCCGCTATGTACTTTCTCTACATCTTGCCCCGCATGAAGACAACCACTTACCGAAGCGTAGTTTTCGGTATCGCTTTTTGGTGCCTCTTTCTATGCTCTTTGCAAGCCGTTCCCGCTTCTGCCCGTAATCAGAATACAACCACAAAAGCCGCCTCGCAACGGCATCCCCTTTCTGTCTCGTCACGCCCAGAGTTGTGGTTTGAACATCTCAGCCTTGCCGAAGGTCTTTCTCAGAGTAGTGTTTATGCGATATTGCAAGACAAGCACGGTTTTCTCTGGATTGGCACTGAAGACGGACTCAATCGCTACGATGGCTATCGTTTCACGCATTACCGCCACGACCCTACAAATCCTCGCTCGCTGTCGGCAAATCTTGTGCAAATTTTGTATGAAGATCGCGATGGCACACTATGGGTTGGTGTGGAAAATGGCGGACTGAACGCTTATGACCGCAAAACAGAAAGTTTTACTCGCTACCAATCTGATTTCAACGATGATAGAAATGTGCCTCAGAAAACTGGTATCAAGCGCGAAGGCTTAGGCAGTAATTTTCTACGTGGCATTTGCGAAGATGCATCTGGAACGCTCTGGATAGCCACTACCAACGGGCTGAACACGTTTAATAAGCGCACCGGCAAATGGGGACGAATGTGCTCTGACCCGAATAATCCCACAGGTACAGGTAGCCTGAGCCACAATCACCTGAACGCTCTGCTGCTTGACCGCGATGGCATGATTTGGCTGGGAACCTGGGGCAAAGGAGTAAACCAAATCAATCCCAAGACAGGTATAATCACACGCTTTGACAGCAAATCGCCGTCGAATGCGCTCATCAACGATTTTGTAACTGCGCTTTTCCAAGATAGTGATGGTGATATCTGGGTCGGTACTGCGGGCGGTGTCAGCCTTTTGAATCTTGCATCAGGCACGAGCACTCATTTCGCAAACAGCCCCGAAAAACCGAATGTTCTAGGCGGGAACATGATTTGTTCCTTTTGGCAAGATGGAGGTGGAACGTTTTGGATTGCAGCCGAGCAAGGCGGCGTAACGCTTCTGGACAAAAAGACCGGGCACACGGAAAATTATCGTCACGAACCAACGAATGCCGCAAGTCTGAGCAATGACAATATCCGTTGTATTTTTCGTGATAAGCAAGGTGCACTCTGGCTTGGCGCAATGGGCGGCGGGCTGAATAAATTTGACCCTTTTGCGCGAAAGTTTGTCTCCTACCGCCAAGAAATCAATAACCCGTTCAGTCTCAATAATAACGTTGTCCGGGCGATTCTCGAAGATGAATGCGGTACAGTGTGGGTCGGTACAGAAGGTGGCGGGCTAAGTAAATTCGACCCTTTCACAAAGAAATTCACAGCCTACTGCCATCAGTCCGGCAACGCGCGGAGCATCAGCAATGACATTGTGCGTGGCATTGTAAACGACAAAAAACGCGGTGTCCTCTGGATAGCGACAGCCGGTGGTGGACTGAACCGTTTTGACCCTAAACGGGGCATATTTACAGCCTATCGAGCGAATGCGAGCAAAGCATATTCGATTTCCAGTGATGTTGTCCGACCGCTCTTGCTCAATGATGATGGTACGCTCTGGGTGGGGACGGAAAACGGGCTGAATCACTTTGACCCATCAACTGAGCGCTTCACGGCGTATCATTCTGACCCCAATGATAACCGAAGCCTCACTTTTGAGTCGGTCTTGACGTTGTACAAAGACCGTTCGGGAACGTTGTGGGTGGGGACGTTGCAGGGATTGAACAAGTTCGACCCCGCAAGTGGCACTTTTACGCAGTTTACGCACAACATGAACGATGCACACGCCTTGCAAAGTGGTAATATCCGTTCCATGGTTGAGGATAATAAAGGGCGCTTTTGGGTGGGAACCTGGGGTGGTGGCTTACATCTTTTTGACCGCACAACGGGGCGTTGCGAGGTTTTTCGTGAGAAGGACGGACTGCCGAATGACGCTGTGTACGGGATTTTGCAAGACAGCGCGGGAAGCCTTTGGCTCACAACGAATAATGGTCTTGCCCGCTTTAACCCTGATGAGCGGACGTTCCGCACCTACGATGCCGATGATGGTTTGCAAAGTAACGAGTTCAATAGTGGGGCATATCATGCGGGCGAAAGCGGGCGCTTTTATGTGGGTGGTGTAAACGGGCTGAGCGTGTTTACGCCCGCTCGTATCGCCGACAATACCACACCGCCGCCGGTCGTCATAACGGGATTCAAAAAATTCAACAAACCCGTGCAGCTTTGGCAAGACCTTACCGCCGAGCCTGAGCTTACGATTCCTTACGATGACAATTTTTTTTCTATCGAGTTCGCGGCTCTTAATTTCACCAACGCCAGAAAAAATCGCTATCTCTACAAATTAGAAGGTTTCGACAAACGCTGGATAGACGCAGGAACGAGCCGTGAAGCTGCCTATACAAATCTCGACCCAGGAGTCTATACCTTTCGCGTCAAGGCTTGTAATAATGATGGTCACTGGAACGATCGTGGCGCACGCCTGCACATCAGAATTTTGCCGCCGTGGTGGATGACGATTTGGTTTCGGGCGGGCATCGTTTTAGGCTTTGTCGGCACAGGCGGAGCGTGGTTCTGGGCGCGATGGCGGCGTGTGAATTATCAAAAGCGAGAATTGGAGAGGCTTGTGGGAGAGCGTACCGAGCAGTTGCAAGAAAGTAATATCGAACTATCGCAAGCAAATGAGGAAATTCAGCAGCACATTCAAACTGTCAGCGAGCAGGCATGGGAAATTGCGACGATGAACACGCAATTAAATGCCCGCAATCAAGAACTGGAGCGGCTGAACACCGAAAAGAACGAGTTTTTGGGCATAGCCGCTCATGACCTCAAAAATCCACTCACGAGTATTGTGCTGCTTGCTGAAATGATTCAGTATCAGCACGAAGTTTTGGACAGCGCACAACTGATGGAGAAGGTATCCAAAATTGAGCTAACTGCTATGCGGATGCGCGATATTATTGCTGATGTGCTGGATGTGAACGCTCTGGAATCGGGTGCGCTCACGCTTTATCCGGCGGAATTTGATGCGGTTTTTCTGGTAAAGGATATTCTGGAAGAATACCAAGAGCGTGCTGCCGAAAAAAGCATTACACTTCACGTGGAATCGCCTCAGGACCGTGAAGTGCTTATCTTTGCGGATTTTACCAAAACGCATGAAGTACTCGAAAACCTCGTCTCCAATGCCGTGAAATACTCGCCGCATGGAAAAAATGTTGTTGTGAGAATACATGACGATGTGAGCGAATCATTTGTGAGAATTGAAGTGCAAGACGAAGGTCCCGGCATTTCGGATGAGGATATGAAGCGGCTTTTTGGTAAATTCGTTCGTCTTTCGGCACAGCCCACAGGCGGCGAACATTCGACGGGTTTGGGCTTAAGCATCGTCAAAAAAATGGTCGAAGCGATGCAGGGGCGCGTTTGGTGTGAGTCGGAGTTTGGTGTGGGTGCATCGTTTATCGTGGAATTGCCGAAAGCAGAACAAGCATAATGCTTCCTTGAGAACAAGGGGGAAAGCAGGGTGACTGTTCGTTTTTTTTGCACTCTTCCATTCTCACCAATCATCATGCACATTCCTTCCATGTCGCTGCTTTTCGCCGTGTATGCCGCATATATGCTTGATTGCATAGCAGGCGTACTATTGCTGTGGAAATATTTTGGAGACAGTCGCCACACTCACGACGGGGACACGCAGCAAGTTATTACATCGGTAAATTTGTCTGCAAGTTTACCGATAAGCCTCATTCTCAGCCGCGTACTCACTATAACCGTGCTCACGGTATGTCTCGTTCAAATAGTTGTGCTGACTGCTGTGCAGATGTGGTTCTGTCTTGGTTTTGTAGCACTCTCGCTCGCGCTTTCGGCTTTTACGCTTGTAAAAAAAATACTTGCCCCGCGACCTGTCCATATCCCTGCGCTTGATTCCAGCACGTCCCCACTCTCCTATACTTTTCCTATCAACCCAATATTTGAAGCACTGTGGTCGGCGAATCCTCAGTATTACGATGCCGGAGCTGTGCGTTTGCGTAAGGTAGAACTCCCGCACTGGCGTTTTGAATCGCCGGAATTTACGGATGTGATATTTGTGCTGGAAGGTATTATCATGGTCGAAACTGCCATTGGTTCGCCAAACGGTGTTGCGACGCGCCATGCGGTTGATTTAGTGTGGCAAATTGCCGACGAAATGAACATTCGCCATACCAGAGCAGTTCTTTTTTCTGATGCCTATAATGTCCGTAAGTCATCCTTTGAAGCGCGAAAAATTGCAGCCCAATTCTACGGCGAAGCTGCACGTATTTGGGATTGTTATTTGTTTCTCAACCCTGCCGTGCGGGTGTCCTTCCAGCTCTCAAAGCCCTTTGCCCCAAGCGCCTTTCGTTCCATTCGTATTGCCGACAGTTTCCATGACGGTATTCGCTCCATTCTCTCGCAATACTCTCGCGCCGCAGTGCCGGACAATACTCTCGGACAGCCGCGCGAATATTCGTTTCCTACCAATCCCTATTTTGAGGAGCGTTGGAAGTATTCATTGGAATATCTTGAACACGAAGGGGTAAAATTGCGTAAAGTGCAGCCTGCGGAGTGGCAGTATCAAGGAATGGGGGGGGAGCAAGTCGTGTCCATGCTTGAAGGCGCAATGATTGTTGTCAAGGTGCAATCTCAAAGTCTTGACAAAGCATCAATACAAGCAATGATGAAGCACATAGAGCAGATTCTTCGCCACAACGGAAATGAAGAAATACCAATGGCATTGACGCTGGATTTCTCTGATGTGCCGATAGACGCAGCGCTCCTCTGCGCTGATGCCGAGTTTGCATTTCGGCACACAAGGCTGATACGGATATGTTGTCTTGCCTCGCCAGTTGTACAGGAAAAAGTGCAAACATCTCGTATCATGATTCCACTCCGCAGCGCGGATGGCGGCGTGGAAGAAAAATCGGTATTGTTCGTAAGGACGATGGGCGAGGCGTTGGACGCAATGCTTGTGCATTTTATTGCCTCTGATGCCGAGGAGACTTCGGTGGGAGCGCAGAGCGAAGGAATAAAGCAGACGGAGAGTCATCAAGCAGATTTTCACGAGCGCCGTATAGAGCAGATTTATACGCTGCTGGCTCGTATAGCGGACAGCGAGCCGGAGACGCTGGAACCGCCTCGATTGCCAAGTGATGATTTATATGCCGATGTTTTCAAAGCAATGGAGGTCGTCTATGAGGACAAGCGCCGACAAATGCAGGAGATTATGGAGCAAAAACACCTTTTGGAAAGGCAAGCTTCTCAAATTCAAGAAGTGAACACCCAACTTTCGTTCCACAATACTCAGCTTGACGAGCAGAACCAGCAATTAGCCGCGCTGAACACCGAGAAAAACGAATTGATGAGTATTGTAGCGCATGACCTCAAGAATCCTATCGGTGCGGTGCGTTCTATGGCAGAACTTATTGCGGCGGAGCAGACGCTGAAGCCAAAGATGGTTGCTGAAAACATCATCAATACCGCAAACCGTATGCTGGGGCTTGTTGGCAATCTTCTCGACCTCAACCGATTGGAATCTGGCGCGAAGGTGTATCATTGTGTTGAAATAGACGTTGCGCCTTTTATCGACACGACTATTTGGCAGTATCGCCATGCGGCAGAGGTGAAAAATATTACCTTCCATTACAGCGCCGAAGCGCCCCACACACTTGCCATTGCGGATGAGCAAGCTATATTGCAAATAGTGGATAATCTTATCTCTAACGCTGTGAAATACTCGCCGCAGGGAAAAAATGTTTTTATTAGAATCAGAAATGGCACATCAGGAGCGCTGCACACCGATTCGAGGAAGCAGGTTTCAAGCGGTCAAGCAGCTATCCGCATCGAAGTTCAAGACGAAGGTGAAGGTATTTCGCACGAGGATATGAAGCGGCTTTTTGGTAAATTCGCTCGTCTTTCCGCACAGCCGACCGGCGGCGAGCACTCTACCGGACTGGGCTTGAGTATCGTCAAAAAAATGGTCGAAGCGATGGAAGGGCGCGTGTGGTGTGAGTCGGAGCCGGGTCATGGGGCGATGTTTGTTGTGGAACTGCCTAGCCCTTCTCCTTTCCGCGAGTGATAGTATCGGCTTCATAGAGAGCCAAAAACAGTAAGGTAAACATTGTGAGAAATACTGCATGGACAGCAAACGCATTGTTCAGGGCGGGAATGGCGCTTGTCATTCTTACCCTGATGTCGTCTTGTTTTCTTGCTCATGCTGTTGCCGGTGATGATGCTCTAAAGCGCCGTCTGGAAGATGCACGCGAGCAGAAGAACGATACAGCGTTTGTGCTGGCACTTGCAGACCAAGCATATTCGCGCTGGCTGACCAGTCCCGATGTTGGCATACGGGAGGCGCAAGAAGCTATCGGTATTGCGGAGCGTGTCGCTTTCCCACGCGGTAAGGCAATCGCACTTGTTTCCTTGGGATGGTGCCATTATGTGCGCTCCGAATATGCTGATGCGATGCGGGCGTTTTTGCAAGGGCAAGCACTTGCCGAGCAGACTGGCGACAATGCTACGCTGGGTACAATTTTACAATACAAAGGCAATCTTTTTCGGCGTGTGTACAAAGACCCCGAACGCTCCTACCGCGAGCACTTGCGCTCGCTTGCGCTCATGCCCTCCTTTGCCGACAGCACCAATAGAATGTTGCTCTTGCTGGATATTGGCATAGATAAACGTCTGATGAAGCATCCCGCCGAAGCACTGGAATATTTGAATAAAACTATTGCCTTCTTCCGGCGCCACGCCGACACTGCGAACCTTACCGTATCGCTGGGCTATGTGGGTGAGTGTTATGCGCTTCAGGGGCAGCATCAAAAAGCGCTTGAATACTACGGGCAGGCAATTTCCTTTGCTACGGCACTGGGGCTTGGTCGGGCGCTGGCATTTGATTATGGACGCTCAGCCAGCAGTTACAACGCACTTGGGCAGCCGGAAAAAGCTATTGCCGAAGCGTTGAAAGCGATTCCGCTTGCAAAAGCCATCAGTACACAGGATATGATGCCAGAGGTCTATACGGCACTCACTGAAGGATACCGAGCGCTTCGCAAGTTCGAGCAGGCTTCTACCTATCAAGTGTTGCTTGTGGAAGTCCAAGATATGCTCTATGCCGACAAAATTCGCAATACGATACTTTTGCAACAAGCGGACTTCGATGCGCAGAAAATGGATGCCCGCTTGAAAGCACTGGATAACGATAAGCAGCTTCAACGGCGCATTGCCTTTGGTCTGGCGGTGTTGGTCGTGCTAGTAGCTGTGGCGGGAATGTTTGCTTGGCGTTATGCACGGCGAGAGCATCGAGCCTTTATGCTGGTGGAGGAACGTAACCGCCGTATCTCGCAGCAAACGCAAGAACTGGAAGCATTAAACGCACAACTACAGGCAGCGAACGAAGAAATTCAACGCCAGTTGAAGGTTCAGTCCGAACAGGCGCAACAACTCAAGATTTCGCAAACAGAAACCCATCACACCAACGAGCATTTAGAGCGCATCAATGAAGAATTGCTTCGTGCCAATGCAGAGCGAGTCAAGCAACAATCGGCATTAGAGGCAATGAACCGTGAACTTTCGTATAAAAATCAGGCGCTCTCAGAAGCAGAGCGCTTTCGGTTGAATATGCTTGGTATTGTATCGCACGATTTGAAAAATCCCATTAGCGTTATTATCGGCTTGACCAATGTGCTGCTTGATGATAATTCAACGCACGACCCCAGAACGCAAGATATGCTCCGCCACATCAACGAGTCCGGAGAGCGGATGAGTGGGCTTGTGCGAGATTTGCTCGACACAGCAGCGCGTGGTGCCGGCAAAATGAACGTGCAACTGCAGCCGACCGAACTTAAAGATATTGTTGCCGGTGTGCTGGCGCACCACATTCATTCTTCCGAGCGCAAAGGACAGACGCTTATTTTTAGCCCACACGAGGAAGTATGGGTGGTGGGAGACGTGCAGCGATTATTCCAAGTGTTCGATAATTTGATTGGCAACGCAATAAAATACTCCCCGATTGCAGGTACAATCTGGATAGCAGTTGCTCACCACGACGGGAAAGCCCGATTCACGGTCAGAGACGAAGGTGTGGGATTCACGGCAGATGACAAAGTGCGGGCATTCGGCTTTTTTCAAAAGCTCTCTGCCACGCCAACCGGCGATGAGCCGTCAAGCGGTATCGGCTTGGCAATCGTGCGGCAGATTGTCGATATGCATAACGGCGCGGTCTGGATAGAAAGTGAAGCAGGAAAAGGCGCAATGATGGTTGTGGAACTGCCGCTTCTTGACAAAGAGCTTGAAGTGAAGAAGTATATCTAGCAGTTACCTCCATAGCTATTCTTTCGGCTTCCAACCGTATGTGATGTACTCCCGTTCAAACGAGCCGTCATCGTAGAGATTCACCACTGCATAGCCCGGTTCGCAGTCCTGCCACGCCCCTTTCCACCACGCGCCACTCACAGCGCCGTTGCAGAAATACGTTACGCCCGTGTAATCAAGTCTGTCAACGAGGTGCGTGTGTCCGGAGAGGCAGACTTTCACATTTGGGAATTTGCGAAAAAGCTGCTGAATTTGGAGACCGTCGGCGTGCATGAGATTGCGTTGAATTGTCCAATCACTGTTGTGTTCTTGCTTGCGGAGAAAAAATGCCGAGGTCATGCTGAGAATAGGGATATGTGACATTATTAGTACAGGCGTTGTGGGTTTGACCGAAGCCAGTTCACCGCGCAGCCACTCGTACTGTTCGCTGTCCAACCGTGCTTCGTAGCCAATGTTCCCGCGCGATTGCGTACTATCCAGCACGATAAAATGCCATCCGGCTTGCGCAAAACTGTAATAGCGGTTTGGCATTCCATACACTTCTACTGCCCATTTTTTGCCATAGCGTGCTTCGTTGCCTTTCGCACCGCTCTTGTCCTGAAGCCATCCCCACACGTCGTGATTGCCGATGCAATGCCGCACGGGGAGCTTTGTTTCACGCTTCAGCGTATCGAAAAATATATCCCATTGAAGTTGGGTGCGTTGTTCGTTTTGTTCTAAGCCGTCGAAAATTGCATCGCCGCCATTGAAAAGTATATCCGGCTTGTCCTGAAGTGCGTTAATGTGCCGTAAGCAAGCTGCCATGCCTTCGCTTGCACCGCGCTCCGGCTGCACGTGTACATCGGTAAAGTGTGCGATGCGGAGAACACGTTTGCGCACGTTAGCAAAGGGGAGCGATGTAGAAGTAGTATGCGCCTCTAACGCCGTACCGGAAGCGAGTAATGCTGCCGATGACGCTACGGAGCGCTTGAGAAATGAACGTCGGGAAGGAGAAGAGGAGGGCATAATCGTATCGAAGGTATGTGGGGGAATGGGGTTGATGAACGTTTGCAAAATAGGTTATTTGTATCGAAAAATCAACCTTCTCTGGTAGTCCGTGCAACATTTTCGCGTGGTTCTGCGTAGGCAAGGGATAACTTTTTTGGTAACCATTTTTTATTGACAGCCATGAAAACAACACACTTCTTGAAAAACGCATTCGCTCATGCGTTTGCAGCTCTTGCTCTCGTTGCTTTTGCTACCACATCCTTGCAGGCACAGTTTTGGGGCAGGGGCACTACAGGCTCCGGCAAAATTGTATCCGACACCCGTGAGGTATCCGAATTCTCTAAAGTTCATCTGACCGGCAGTGGCGACGTGGTGATTACCAAAGGTGCAAAGCGCGAAGTGCGCGTGGAAGCAGACGATAACGTGATTGAGAATGTCCGCACGGAAGTCGGTAGCGATGGCACACTGACACTTGGTATGAAAAAAGGCTCATGGAATAATGTTCACTTGAAATATACTATCGTCAACCCAACACTTGAGGGCGTGAATATTAGCGGAAGTGGTTCGATTAATGTGGAAAGTGATTTTGATGCCAAGCAGATGCAGAGCGGTATTAGCGGAAGCGGCTCAGTTCGGTTCAAAGGTGGTAAAACAGCACGGCACGATGTGCGGATTAGTGGCAGTGGAAGTGTTATGGCGGATAATCTCGAAGCAGATGATGTTATTGTAGAAATCTCCGGCTCCGGCAGTGCAAACGTTCATGCGAAGAAAACCCTCAATGCGCAAATACGCGGCAGTGGTGATGTTTACTATAAAGGCTCACCCTCTATTACGCAGTCCATTCGTGGAAGCGGCTCGCTCGTTAAACGATAAGAAAGCGATTCGCTAAAAAGGTAATAGTCGAAAAAATACTCAGCCCACCCGTGTGGCTTTCTGTGGTGAGGTTCTAGACCCGAAGCCACACGGTGAGAGGGCTGGTGCTGAGTAAGTTATGCTCAGAGTGCAGCGATGATTCTGATTAAACATTACACAACTGCTACTATTCACAGAATGAAATTACTTCTGAGGATTGACATGAGGAAACGTTTCGCAACAAAGCGGACTAAAGTGCAATGAAAAGGAGAGATAAACTTAGAATATCGCAAGGGCGAGGTGGACAATTTTGAATGCCGCTCTTTTGAATCGTTGTCAATGGCGCGGTATTTTGTCTGTGCCTCAGCAATGGTATCCTGTCTTATGCGTTCTTGCGGTGATTGGATATGGTTCTGCCCAAAACGCTCTTTTGCAACGCCCTCTGATACACAAATCACTGACGATGCAGGTGCTGTGTTGATGCGGTCAAATTTTTCTCGCTCGGATAGCCGCACACATGCCAGATAAGCGGAATACGGGTTATTTGCGCAGCGATACCGAATAGAAACGTGTCGCGCTCGTGGGTCGGGGTGAACAATCGTGATATGTTCCTTTTCCAAGATACGAAGCGCTGTACGAATCGTGGTGGCAATATGCCGCAAATGCTTGGGTTTGATGCTGTCCAGTAAAGGCATTGTCAGGACTTTTGGGGTGGGAAGAGAGAGGAGAACCCTTAAACGATGTTGCTTAGTGCCGTAGATTCAGGGCTGCTTGGAGGCGGGATTTGTACGTGCGGGTAAATTTGAGTTTTGTCCCGTCTGTGAGAACGACCACGCCGTCGCTGTGCGTGAAGTGTTGCAGCTCTTGAATGACATTGACGTTGACAATAATAGAGCGGTGAATACGCAGAAATATTGTGGGGTCAAGCCGCATTTCCAATATGTGCATCCGTTCCCGCAGAAGGTAGGTTTTTTGCTTGGTATGGATTTCAGCGTAATAGGTATCCGCCTCTATCCAATCAATGTCTTGCGTTTTTACGACGACCGCCCGTCCGCGTGAATTGAGCGTGATGTGTTCCCAGTATTCATTCGCGTTGTGCGTGTCGCCGCTCTCGCTCTCGGTGGGTTGCTGGGTGTAAAGGGGATTTTCGTTGAGAAATTCTAAGAGCCGAGTCGTTATATTGTCTATTTTCTGCTGTCGGCGCATTTTCTTTGCGCGTTCTAAGGTCTGAAAAAAGCGCTCTTCTTCAACGGGTTTCAAAAGATAATCCACAGCACTGGAGTCAAATGCTTTGAGTGCATAACGGTCAAATGCGGTGATGAATACCACAACGGGAATCTGCGACGGCTCAAGTGTTTGAAGCACATCGAAGCCGTTCATTTTGGGCATTTGAATATCCAAAAAAACAATATCCGTTGGGGTTGTGTGCAGAAATTCTACCGCCTCAAAGCCGTTTACACATTCACTAATTGAGGCAATTTCGCGGTCATCTTGCAGCATCAGGCGAATATTTTGACGCGCCAAATCCTCGTCATCCACCAGAAGCACGTTGTAACGGTTTGGTGTGGCGACAGCCTCTGCTACACGCGAAAGAATTGTGGTTGAATCCATTGTCAAAAAATTGAGTGTTCTGGCGAGTTATTCTGCAAGTTCCAGTGGCAAGCACAACCGAGCAGATACGCCACCGTCAGGGCGATTAGTTAATTCGAGCGAAGCCGCATCGCCGTAAATATGCTGTAAACGCGAGAGAACATTATTCAGACCAATGCCAGCCGAATGAGTCATATTCCAGTTCGGAGGCAATCCAACGCCATTGTCCGCAATTTCAATGCAGAGAAACGGCGATTCGTCGTGCCGGGAGTGGCGGGAAACCGTGATGTGAATAATCCCGACTGAACCTATATGGTTTGCCAGTCCGTGCTTGACGGCATTTTCAACAAGGGGTTGCAGGATGAGGTTTGGTAGTTGCGCTTCCAATACTTCCGGTGCGACGGTAAGTTTGTGGATAAGTTTGCTTTGGAAACGAATTTCTTCAATAGAAATATAGCGGCGAATGAAACTCAGTTCTTGCTCGACCGATACAAAATCGTCATTTGTTTCTTCCAGCACGTAGCGCAAGAGCGAACCAAGCTGAGTGAGCATCTGAATCGCATTCTGCTTTTGTTCGGCACGAACGAGAGCGACAATAGAATTGAGCGTATTGAAAAGAAAATGCGGCTGTAACTGAGACCGCAGTGCCTGAAGTTGTGCCTGCACTAACTCTGCTTGCAGTTGCGCCGAGAGGATTTGCAGTTCTTTGGTGTGCAATTCGCGTTCGCGGAAAAGGCGGTAATAATTGAAAGCGTGCCACGCCCCGACGATGAGGCAGTAGAGCAGAAAATTCATCGGTATGACGCCCCGAAGAATGCGGGTTAGGTGAAATGCGTCATTCAGTTTTTTGAGTGTTTCGGCATCGGGCGTGGGGATTTTTGAGACCAAAATAGTATCGCCCTGGCGACTAAATTGCGTATCGCCTTCCACATATTTTTGAGGGCTAAAGAGTGTATCGGTCAGCAGGCGACTCAGCATACCACGTTTGGTCTGCCGAATGAGCATCATTTCCGGCGAGACGGTATTGCGCAGAACAACCTCTACAAAACCGATATGGAAGGACGTAAGAACCGCAAAGGTGAGAATATGAACGAATACATTGCGAACCGGAGAAGTGGTGATGGGGAAACGCTGGCAAATGGAAAGCACTGCGAAGGTAAGTCCAATCCATACCAGCCACCAGAGTAGATGGCGCAAAATAATCTGCACAAAGGGAAATTGTGACTCGACTGTAAAGCGTGATTCATCAAAAACGTAGAAAATAGATGCCGAGAGCAGTATAAATACCGCCCAAAAACTGACAACAACGACCAGAAGAAGTGCTCGCTTGTTATTCATTGCCGGATGCCACAAGTGGCACAGTGAAAGTGTGGATAGAAAAATGAAGTGATGGCTCACCTTACGATGAGGCTGCACAGCCAAACCTACACAATAGCTGTTACATTTCAAATAACCACACTGTTTGCAACAAAACGGTCAAAAAAGTGCAATGAAATGGAGATAAAAAACTTGTCCTGCAAAAAATTATTGAGGTTTGAGCGAACTTGCGTTGTATTGAAGCACAACAATTCCGCAGCTAAAAGACTCTGTGCGCACAAGATTGAGATTGAGCCTGCTCTTGAGGCTTGTGAAAATGGGTATACCACTGCCCAAAGCAACAGGATTGATAAAAAGATGATACTCGTCAATCAATCCGTGTTGAATAAGAGCGCTGACAAAACTGCTTCCGCCGTACGCAATGATGTCGCCTCCGGCTTGTGCTTTCAGGCGGCTGATTTCCTCAACAATATCGCCCTTTGCAAGTGCTGTTCTTTTCCAATCAGATTCCAGAAGCGTTTTTGAAAAAACGACTTTGGGAGTTTCGTTCATCGTGCGAGCAAAATCTTCGGCAGTTTCCGGGTTTGTCGCTTGCTCCTCCCATGTAGGAATAAAGCCCGTTGCAAGTACCCGCCCCAATACGATGCAATCGACGGGAGCAGTTATATTCTTGACATACTGTTTCAATTCATCGTCCCAATCCCATACCATCCAGTCCATTTCGCCATTGGCTCCGGCAACAAAGCCGTCGAGTGAAACCTGCATTTGTAATTTGAGTGTTCGCATTGTGCTGAGAGATTAGGTAGTTACGGAAGAATTGAGTTTGTGATAGCAAATGTACGAAAGCACGAGTATTCCAAAAAACACCATCGGAAATATTGTTTGTCCGCTGAGTCCATCGACTGCCCAATGGGAGACGGTGGCTGAAATCATCGTAATACCAAAGCCTGCGTAAGCCCATTCCTTGAAGCGCCCTTTGATGACGGGAAGAATAAGCACCAATGCTCCGATGACCTTGAAAACAGTCAGCATCACCCGGAAGTAATCCGGATAGCCCAAGTGTCGTGTGCCTTCTACCGCTATTGGGGTATGCGACGTAAAAGCAGGCATTAAGCCTTCAAAAAGAAAAATGAGGACAGTAGTTGTCCAATACACGATAGAAAATGCTTTTGGTGACATAGAGTCGTTGAAATTGTTACTGAAAAATACGGTTGAAAATAGTAGGTGATTATTGACCGGGAACTGCTGTATCTATGCGGTGTATCAGTTCATTGATAATGCTTGCCAGTTCTTGTTTGTGCGTTTGTACGTCGTCCATAGTGCGTAAATAAAGCATTCTTCTATCCTTGTAATCGCCTTCCAATAACGCAGACCGAATGCTGACAATGGCAGGATGATGGAACACGATATGAACGGCAGCTGGATTGCGTGTGTGAAACGTGGCGAGGTCTTCTTTGTAGAAAAAGCTCGGTGCGTTCCACTTTATGCGCTCAGAAATATTCACATTTGCGCTTAGAATAATTTCTCTGACTGCCGCCCATTCCGCTTTGAGTGGATGCTCCAGGGCGTTCATATACTCGTTGACCGCATCGGAGCGGGCGTCCGATGGTGAATAGACTTTCTTTTGTGCCATTGTATTTTGAGGGTAAATACTTGTTGAAGACTTGTGAAATCAGCGTGGTACGTTCTATGACTGACTTGCTGGTAGGTACACGTGTATCGGTACAATGTATCAGCTTTTGACCGATTTCTTTTTTGCTGCTGCTTTTGTTGCTGCTTTTGTTGCTCTGCGTTCCGCATTTTCCATCACTCTGAATTTGACTATTTTCGTAATGAGGTCAAACGGAATCTCGCGGTCGAGGGGAAATTGAATTGAGCCTTTTCCGGTTTTGTACGCAGAAAGTTCTTCCTGAAATGCTTTTATCCCTGTCGGTACGGGATAAAAACCGATGTGATGTTGGAAGGCTGCAAAGTACACCAAGTTACCGTCCAGCACGAAGGTTGGCATTGCGTATTTGATTGTTTCTTCTGCCTCCGGTGCTGCTTGCTTAATTGTTGTACGGATTTTTTCCAAAATCTTTTGTACATCATCGGGAAAGCCAACAATGTATTCGTCAATGGTTGTGGGGACGGACTGTTGTTTATTCATAGCTGTTCTTGAAAATTCGAACGTTCTTGAAAAGCGATTTAACGCAAGATACCAAGAGCTACTGACAACAGTGTGTCAGGATGTTGAAGTCAGGCAAAATTTTTTTCGCATAAACAGAAAAAGGACACGTCGAGAGATTTTTTCAACGTGTCCATTTTTTATTACGTGTATTGACCTTTGCAAATACTACCGTCGGAGGAGCTTAAAGGCTATGTTTCGTCCGTGTCCCTGCATAATGGCAAGATTTATCCATGCCAAAGCAAATTGCTCCAGCAATTCAACCTTGTCGCCCTTGCCAAAATCAATACAATCCCCAAATCCCGCATCTAACGCTAGTGTTTTTGCAATATTTTTGGCTTTCGCACTGTCTCCAGCCATGAAGACATCTATACCTACGCCGTTATACACGGGATTGAGCATATTTTCAAAGCCGGTCGTATTAAAACATTTCACCACATCTGCTGACGTGTTGGCAACAAGGTAATGATACACCGTTTTGTAGGGGTCGGGTGCATGACGAACAGCATTGGTAGCGTCAATAAAAACTTTATCGGATGTAGCGCTAGAAGCATCACCCATTGCGGGCAAAATATCGACAATCGCAAGCGGTGGTGTGGCTACCAGCACAACCTCAGACCTCTCGACAGCTTCTTGAATGCTGAACGCTTGCGTGTGAGCATTATTGAGCAACGATGAGCCTTTGAAGTGTGATCTGTCGCGGACACCAATGTTAATAGTGTGTCCGTGCGTAGACCACCGCGTAGCCAAGGCACCGCCGACATTTCCGGTGCCGATAATTGCGATATTCATTGCGTTCATAGTTTATTGTAGAATGGTGAATGAATGAGTAAGTGTGAACGACCGATTTGTGCTCAAATACTACGACTGTTTATGAATAATTTTTTCGGGGATGAAATACATTGCCGGTACCACAAGAAATAGCACAAATGCTATGTACACGGACACCATACTCAGCACAGCAGCCGAAAGATAGATGCTTATCGCCACTTTATTCTTCCTGCGAATTTTGTAATGCTGCTCCAAATTGATTGCTTCGTGTAAAAGTCCCGTGAACACTGTATATGTCCGCAAATACGAAAAAGCCAGCGCATTCAACGCAAACAAAATACCATACACAAAAGATGCTTGCCAAAGCAAAGGATTAGCACCGATAAAGTTTGCCGCAAAAGGAATCAGACTCATCCAGAAAAGCAAATGTAGGTTATACCACAACAGTTTTCGGTCTGTGCGGTGTATTTGATGAAACAATTGGTGATGATTCACCCACATTATAGCAATCATCACAAAACTCGCAGCGTAGGATAATATCTTCGGCAACAATCCAGCAAGCTCTCTCCAGACATTCTTATCATCCGGGATTCCCTGAATTTTTAGGTCAAAGACCATAATAGTAATAATGATGGCTATAACACCATCACTAAAAGCCTCAATACGGCTGCTTGGTATTATGGGTTCGTCGTTCATCATAGCAAATATCCCTTGTGTGCTTGAATTTCTTCTGGGATAGTGTGGTCGTCCAATAATTCTTTCAGGTCGCGTTCCACCGTCCTACACAATGCCGTCAAAGGGACATCGGTGATACGATTTTCAAACGGGTCTTCGTTTACTTCGCCGACTTTCCCCATCACCGCAAAGACAAAGGCAATGATGAGTGAAACAGGTATCATCATAGCGGACATACCCATTTTAGCAAAATCACCAAGTAATGCCAGCGGCAGAGCAATCACAAACACATACAAAAAAAGCCGTGTAAAATAATCATATTGGCGAAGCAGAGGGGTGGTTTTGATGCGTTCGCAATTGCCTTGATAATTGGCTAATGCGAGAAGCTGACCTTCCATCTGAAAGCTGTCAAAGCCGCCTAGTGTGCCATTTGCCATAGCTTCGTACACCCGTCTGCCAAGCAATAAGTGTAGGTAATTTGGTTTATTATTTACCACAAGCAACGCTTGAAATTCTTGGTCGGGCAAAAATTCCTGTATTTCTTCCCACGATTCTTGTCCTCGCAGATGCAAGCGCAAGGCATGAACCCAGGCAATACAACGGTACACCATCTCACGTTTGAATTTCTCGCTACGATCTTTGTCATAATTTGCTTGGTGAGCATGGCTGTCGGTAAAGGTAATAATCAATCGTGCCAGAACACGGCTTGAATTGATGATACCGCCCCACAACGTGCGTGCTTCCCACCACCGCGTGTAGGATGAGTTGTTCCGAAAGGCAAGAAAAATTGCCAGCGCACTGCCCAAAATTGCAGCCACAGAAAATGGTAACACCACTGGAAGTGCATTCTGTTGGAATAGAACATACACCAGTACCGTTACCGTGCTACTGAACAATAGCTCGACGCGGACATACTGTACCACTTTAATCGGGTTGAAAATTCGTTTGAGTATCATATCGGTTGGATGTGAATTCAGGGGAGAGTATGACGTTAAAATTCATGTCGGACAAAAAGCCCAATGTTTGCCGTGTGCGCGAAAGTGCTCTTGCCTGTCAATGCTATATCTGCACCCAGACCCCACTGAAAAGAGCGGTACTGGACACCCAGTCGCCCGCGCTGGATGAACGAAAAAAGAGCCTGCTCTTCGGTAGGAAGCGCATTGATGAGTTCAATCTGTGTAAACAGACGCCACGCATCGGTGATTTTTGGGGTGAACCGTGCCAGCAGGAAAACATCAATGGCAGGGCGCCGCTGAGTTTCGACCACTACCCATGAGAACAGCGTTGCGTCTGTGCTGATGTTGGCGTATTGAATACCGACTTTAGGAAAAATACCTCGATTCAGAATTTGTACAACGCCGACGGCTGCAAAACCTTTGAGGCTCGGATGGTTGTAGCTGAGAGCCTCCGTAAAACCGAATTGTGGTAGGTATGATGTGTCGGTTAGGCGGTAATCTAAACCTGCTCTGGTACGATTAAAAAACAACCAAGGCGTATGACTGTTTTCATCATTCAGAAAAAATTTGAAAAACATAATATCAAGAGTCGTCCGCTCGTGCCCAACAAAGATTTCCACAGGAATTTGTGCCGTAGCAATGCCCCTCAATTGGAGAAGCATTGCTAGACACAGTATCACTATGCAAAGAATGTTTGTTTTCATGGCTGTAACGCTTTGACGACTAATTCTGCCGCTGCTGCGCCGGAATTTTGTTGTTGTCCGGTAATCAAATTGCCATCTTGAATGGCAAATGCCGAAAACGGGGCTGCCACCTTGAAGGTTGTGCCGTGCAGTTTTCTTGCTTCCTCTTCGATTCTGTATGGCTGAATTTTTTGTCCTACTGCTTGGTCGGCAAAATCTTCTTCAGCATCGGCGAATCCAGTCCATGTTTTGCCGTGTACCAGAAGGTCGCCTTTCGAGGTTTTTGCCTCTAACAAAAGTGTCGTCGAATGACACACGGCTGCTGCGGGCTTGCCTGCCTCGAAAAACGAAACAAAGAGTTCTTCCAACTCTTTATTGCCTCGAAAGGTGTACATGGGTGCTTGTCCGCCAACCAAAAAAATTGCAGCGTAATCCTTGTGGCTTACTTCCGTAAGTTTTTTGGTGTTTTCAAGCATTGCAAGAAACTCCGGTTTTTGTAAATATCCTAACGAAATAATATCGTGGGCGGAATATCCGCTTGGGTCGGTAGGATTTGAGTACCCATCCATTTGCAGTTTACCGCCTTCCGTCGAGACGATGTCTATATCGTAGCCGGCTTCTTGGAATATCCGCAAAGGGTGAGTGAGTTCGGCAGCCCAAAAGCCGATGTGCCAGCCGGTTTGTTTGGAAATCGTGGGCGAACTGGCAACCATTAAAATTTTGCCTTTGGCGGGTGCGCCGTGCGGATGCACATAGTTCAATACTTCGGTTATCATTGGGGTAGGGTGGTTAAAGTGTTGTAGTAGGCAATATAGTTTTTAGCGCTTCTCATCCGACAGCTGCTGGTGCCGTCGGCTTCAACGAGCGCGTTGTTTCCAAATCTCACCAATACAGTTTGTCCGGAACTTTGTAGAAGTGATATTTGCACCAGCGATATTGCCAAAATACATTCCTTGCTTATTTTCGCAATGTATATCACCTAAAAGTTCGATACATACTTTTAGGAAAGTAACTCGTCAAAAATATAGTAAGGATTGGAAACGTGGTATGCCGGATTTTATCTACAATGGAAAAGTGTACTACAACCCCGTTCAACTGGTGATGGAGCAAATAGGCGGGACATGGAAAGCACCTATTCTGTGGCGTTTGCGCAATCAAATAATGCGCTACAGTGAGCTGCGGTCGGATATTCCCCATATTTCCGATAAAATGCTCACCACGCAATTACGAGAATTAGAAGCAGATGGCTACATTGACCGCAAGGTGTATGCTGTTGTACCACCAAAAACTGAATATTCTCTTACCGACAAAGGGAGGGAAATGATTGAACTTATCACCATTATACGCAACTACGGAGTAAAAATGATAGAGCAAGATAGGCTGAAGCAAGAGGAGAGCAGTCCCCATGGGCTTGAGCAAGAGAGACCGTTGCCACGTTTATCGGCGGATGGCAAGAGCACAGCGTAAGAGTCAATAACAGCAAGTAAAACGTAAAGCACTTGTATTTTTTAGGAGCCTATCCAAATCTTGCCTGACAAAATCTTGCCTGACAAAAGGGAGCGGGGTATTAAAGATAAAAATACCTTGTAGCAAAATTATCTGCTCCGCCCCCTTTGTTACATAGCAAAACTGATTTGTATAACTACGTGCCGTTATTTCTGAAAGAAATTAGCTTCGTTTTATTAGCAGCGCATTTCTTCTTGCGATGTGGGCAGCATACTGTTGTTCAGTAATCACACCCTTGTCGAAAATGGAAAGCAAGATACTTTTTTTACCGTATTTGCTAACAGTGGTATAATTGTTCGCTAAGGTGAGAACACTGGTTTGTGAGAATTGTACGGAAGATGTACTCACCGAGAAAGAGCCTTTTGTGCTAGGCTTATCGGTTGTGCTTTGCAGGAAATGCACATCGGGTAGCGCAAGCGAGAAAGAACCTTTTGTGCTAGGCTTATTGGTTGTGCTTTGCAGGAAATGCACATCGGGTAGCGCAAGCGAGAAAGAACCTTTTGTGCTAGGCTTAT